>NZ_CP032345.1:2027500-2627500 GCF_005222205.1 Azospirillum brasilense
ACTTCATCGGCTCCTTCTTCGGGCTGCTGCTGATGTTCGGCTGGTCGCTGGCGCTCTATTATCACCTGTGCAACGGCATCCGGCATCTGGTGTGGGACGCCGGCAAGTCGTTCGAGCTGAGCGAGGCCGAGCGCGGCAACCAGATCGTCATCGGTGCGGCGGCCGTGCTGACCGTGCTGACCTGGATCATCGGCCTGGCCGTGTGGTGAGGAGAGAAGACATGGCGTCCAACAGCAAGACCCTCCGCTCGCCGCTGCAGATCGCGCGCGGCCTGGGCTCCGCCAAGCACGGCACCGAGCATTGGTGGCACCAGCGCGTGACCGCCATCGCCCTGGTTCCGCTGACCATCTGGTTCGTCTTCGGCGTGATCCGCCATCTGGGCGCCGATCACGCGGCCTTCGTCGCGTGGCTGGAGTCGCCCTTCTCGGCGCTGATGATGGTGCTGACCGCCGTGGTCACCTTCCACCACGCCCAGGCCGGGCTGCAGGTGGTGATCGAGGACTACGTGCACAATGAGATGGCGAAGATCCTGAGCATCCTGGCCGTGAAAGCCCTGTGCTTCGTGCTGGGTGCCGCCTGCGTCATCGCCGTCCTCAAGATTTCGTTCGGAGCCTGACGAGCCATGGCCGCCTACGATATTATCGATCATTCCTATGACGTCGTCGTCGTCGGTGCCGGCGGCGCGGGCCTGCGCGCCACCTTCGGCATGGCCGAGAAGGGCCTGAAGACGGCGTGCATCACCAAGGTCTTCCCGACCCGCTCGCACACCGTGGCCGCCCAGGGCGGCATCTCGGCGGCGCTCGGCAACATGAGCGAGGACGACTGGCGCTTCCACATGTACGACACCGTCAAGGGGTCGGACTGGCTGGGCGACCAGGACGCCATCGAGTACATGTGCCGCGAGGCCATCCCGGCGATCATCGAGCTGGAGCACTACGGCGTGCCCTTCTCGCGCACGCCGGAAGGCAAGATCTACCAGCGCGCCTTCGGCGGCATGACCGCCCATTACGGCAAGCAGCAGGCCTACCGCACCTGCGCCGCCGCCGACCGCACCGGCCACGCCATCCTGCACACCCTCTACCAGCAGTCGCTGAAGCACGAGGCGGAGTTCTTCGTCGAGTACTTCGCGCTCGACCTCATCATGGAGGACGGCGTCTGCAAGGGCGTGGTGGCCTGGAACCTCGACGACGGCACCATCCACCGCTTCCGCGCCCAGCTCGTCGTTCTGGCGACGGGCGGCTACGGCCGCGCCTACTTCTCCGCCACCTCGGCCCACACCTGCACGGGCGACGGCGGCGGCATGGTGCTGCGCGCCGGCCTGCCGCTGCAGGACATGGAGTTCGTGCAGTTCCACCCGACCGGCATCTACGGCTCCGGCTGCCTCATCACCGAGGGCGTGCGCGGCGAGGGCGGCTACCTCACCAACTCCAACGGCGAGCGCTTCATGGAGCGCTACGCGCCGTCGGCCAAGGACCTCGCCTCGCGCGACGTGGTGTCCCGCTCGATGACCATCGAGATCCGCGAGGGCCGCGGCGTCGGTGAGCACAAGGACCACATCCACCTGCACCTGGAGCATCTCCCGCCGGAGATCATCCACCAGCGCCTGCCCGGCATCGCCGAGACGGCCAAGATCTTCGCCGGCGTGGACGTCACCAAGGAACCGATCCCGGTTCTACCAACGGTGCACTACAACATGGGCGGCATCCCCACCAACTTCCGTTGCGAGGTGGTCAACCCGACCGCCGAGGATCCGGACCGCGTGGTGCCCGGCCTGATGGCCATCGGCGAGGCGGCCTGCGTGTCGGTGCACGGCGCGAACCGCCTGGGCTCCAACTCGCTGCTCGACCTCGTGGTGTTCGGCCGTTCGGCGGCCATCCGCGCCGCCGAGATCGTCGAGAAGGGCAAGTCGGTGTCGTCGTCCGCCGCCGCGACCGACGTCGCGCTGGAGCGCTTCGACCGCATCCGCAACGCCAAGGGCTCGATCAAGTCGTCGGAGCTTCGCCTGGAAATGCAGCGGACCATGCAGAACAACTGCGCGGTCTTCCGCACCGGCGAGGTGCTGGAGGAGGGCGTCAGGCTCATCGACCAGACCTTCGCCAAGAAGAGCGACATGGCGATCAGCGACCGTTCGCTGGTCTGGAACTCCGACCTCGTCGAAGCCATCGAGCTGGACAACCTGCTGTACCAGGCGGTCGCCACGCTCCACTCGGCGAAGAACCGTCCGGAGAGCCGCGGCGCCCACGCCCGCGAGGACTATCCGGACCGCGACGACGAGAACTGGATGAAGCACACCGTCATCGAGGTGTCGGGCAAGGGCGAGACGAAGATCGGGTACCGCCCGGTCCATCTCTACACCCTGACCGACGAGGTGCAGGTGTTCCCGCCCAAGGCCCGCGTCTACTAAGGCGGCAAGAGCAAGGCAAGGATACGAACCATGGTCGAATTCAACCTGCCCGCCAATTCCAAGGTCGGCGTCGGCAAGACCATCAACGCCGCCAACGGCGCCAAGCGGGCGAAGACCTTCAAGATCTACCGCTGGTCGCCGGATGACGGACAGAACCCGCGGGTCGACACCTACGTCGTCGACCTCGACAAGTTCGGCCCGATGATCCTGGACGCGATCATCTACATCAAGAACAACGTCGACTCGACCCTGACCTTCCGGCGCTCCTGCCGCGAGGGCATCTGCGGGTCCTGCGCGATGAACATCGACGGCACCAACACGCTGGCCTGCCTGAAGGCCATCGAGGAGGTGAAGGGCGACGTCAAGATCTACCCGCTGCCGCACATGCCGGTGGTCAAGGATCTCGTCCCCGACCTGAAGCACATCTACGCCCAGCTCGCCTCGATCAAGCCGTGGCTGCAGTCGCAGTCGCCGGCCCCGAGCCGCGAGCGTCTGCAGTCGCCGGAGGACCGCGCCAAGCTGGACGGCCTCTACGAGTGCATCCTGTGCTTCTGCTGCTCGACCTCCTGCCCCAGCTACTGGTGGAACGGCGACCGCTACCTCGGCCCGTCGATCCTGCTCCAGGCCTACCGCTGGATCGTGGACAGCCGCGACGAGATGACGGGCGAGCGCCTCGACAACCTCGAGGACCCGTTCCGCCTCTATCGCTGCCACACCATCATGAACTGCACCAAGGCGTGCCCGAAGGGCCTCAACCCGGCCAAGGCCATCGCCGAGATCAAGAAGCTGATGGTTCAGCGCCGCTGATCCGTCCGTTTCGGTTCGTTGATGAGGAACGGGGCGCCTCCGCGAGGGGGCGCCCCGTTTGCATTGGTCCTTGGGCGGCGTCCTGGCTCACGCGAAGTCGGGGTCGGTGGGCCGGGACGGCGGCAGGTCGTCGTTGGGCAGGGGGGAGGGCATATCCTCCTGCGGGCCGGGGGTCGGCAGGTCCGGGTTGTCAGTCAGGGGGCCCGGGGTGGGAAGGTCCTGGCCCGGCGGCGGGAAGGGCGGGGCCGCGCGCAGCGGCTGCGGAAAGGCGCTCGAATAGGTCCAGCCCATGGGTCTGTCGCTCCCGGTGTGGTGAGGGTGTCCTGCATCAACCGTCCGGCTGGCCCGTCTGCGCAGGTTGACCGGCGGCGATGAGGGGGTATGCTTTTCGAGGGAGCGAACCATCCGGATAGAACCAACCCCAAGCCAAAAAGGGAGAAGATCATGGGCAGCACGGCCGGCCAGGCGTTGAGCTACATCCAGGGCGAATGGATCGCGGGCAACCCCGCCATCGTCGGCCCGATGACTCACGCGCTCTGGCTGTCTTCGGTCGTTTTCGACGGCGCCCGCGCTTTCCAGGGTGTGGCCCCCGACCTTGACCGCCACTGCGCCCGCGTCGTGCGCTCGGCCCAGGTGATGGGCCTCGCCCCCATGCTGACCGCCGGCGAGATCGAGGAGCTGTGCTGGGACGGCATCCGCCGCTTCCCCAAGGAGGCCGAGCTGTACATCCGCCCCATGTTCTACGCGGAGGAGGGCTTCGTCGCGCCCGACGCGGAGAGCACGCGCTTCGTCCTGTCGGTCTACGAGGCGCCGCTGCCCAGCGTCGCCGGCTTCACCGCCGGGCTGTCGAGCCGCCGCCGCCCGGTGCCGGACATGGCGCCGACCGAGGCCAAGGCCGCCTGCCTCTACCCCAACGCCGGGCTGGCCCTGAAGGAGGCGCGGGAGCGCGGCTTCGACAACGCCATCATGCTCGACCCCATCGGCAACGTCGCGGAATTCGCCACGGCCAACCTGTTCATCGCCAAGGACGGGGTGGTGCGCACGCCGGTGCACAACGGCACCTTCCTCAACGGCATCACCCGACAGCGCGTGATCGCCCTGCTGCGCGACGACGGCGTGACGGTGGAGGAGGCCACCCTGAGCCCCAGCGACGTGCTGGAGGCGGACGAGGTCTTCTCGACGGGCAATTACGCCAAGGTGGTGCCGGTCACCCGCGTCGAGCAGCGCGTCCTGCAACCCGGCCCCCTGGCGGCGCGGGCACGGGCGCTCTATTGGGAATTCGCCTTCCGCTGACCGGCGGCGATCGATCCCGAATGCCGGTTTCCGGGCGGTATGCGGCCCGGAAACCGGCTTGATGACTGGCCGGTTCCGCGGCATGATTCCGTCGAAACGGTGGGGCGGCCCACCGAAGGAATCCGTGGAGGAAGGGCATGCAATTCCGCGAACGGCGCCGCGTGATCCAGGTGATCCGCACCGTCTACGATCCGGACCTGAAGCGCGGGCGGTCGGAGCTGGTCGGGAAGATCGACAAGGCCGCCCCCGTGGTCACCGACAAGCTGCAGAAAAGCTGCACGCCGGAGGAGTTGTCGGAAATCCTCACCTATCTGGACGACCGTCACAACCGCCTGCGCAACGAGGCGGTGCGCGCCGGGGCGGAAACCCTGCCGGCCCAGATGCGGGAAGCCGCGGAGTATTTCCGCACCCACCGCGACGACGACGCGCGGGCCTTCGCCACGGAAATCCGGCTGGCGTGGGAGGAGTTGAAAACGGCCCTGCGCGAGTCCGGCTTTTCCAAAAGCAAGGTGTTGAAAAGGGGGGCGGACCGGGACAAGGTCGCGACGCTGCCGGAGGCGCCGACGCCCACTGTGTCTTTGAGCGTCGAGGGCGCGGCCGAACCGGTGAGCGTCCGGTCGCCCGCACAGCCGGTTCGCAAACCGCGCGCCAGGAAGGCGCGGGCCGTCTCCGCCGCCGCCGTGGAGGGGGCATCCCCGGACATGGACGGGGCCGGCAGCCCTCCGGCGGTCTGACGACCGCGCCGGTTCAGCCGCCTGCGCGAACCAGCGCGCTGGCGGCGTTGCGGTGATGGGTCAGCGCGGCGGTGAGGCGGGTCAACCAGACGTCGCTGGCCGTCCGGTCGGCGGGCAGGGCGCGGCGACGGTGCGCGGTGCCCCGGCGCGCCTCCTCGGCCAACCGGACATGCAGGCGAAGCGCGGCGGCCCGGGCCAGGACGGTGTAGCGCTCCACCCCTTCCAGAAGCGCAGCCCGCAAAGCGTCGCGTGGCGGCGCGTCATCGTGGTGGCGTTCCAACGCTTCGAGAAGGGCCAGATCTTCGAGACGCGAGGGGCGCGGAGGCGTTCTGGCGATTCCGGTCATGACCGGACGCTAGACCTTCGGACCGCCAATGTAAAGGAAAAATATCCTAGGACCGTGTGCCGCAGGGCTGACGCTTACTGGCTTGCCCAGACGATGCGGGCCATCCAGGCCACCTCGGCGCGCGGGATGCTGCGGTCCGGATGGGCGCGGTTGATGGAGATCAGCTCGATCTTCGTGGCGGTCTCGCGCAGGAGCTGCTTCGCCATCACCTCGCCGCCCTTGGTGCGGACGACGACGCGGTCGTTGCGCCGGATCTGCGCGGCGGGCGAGACGATGATGGTGTCGCCGTCGCGGTAGACCGGGTCCATGCTGTCCCCGGCGATCTCCAGCGCGTAGGCGTGGGGGTCGCCGATGCTGGGGAACAGAAGCTCGTCCCAGCCCACGCCCGAGGGAAAGCCGGCGTCGTCGAAGAAGCCGGCGTTGCCCGCCTGGGCGTAGCCGATGACCGGCACCCGCTGGAGCGAGCCGGCGCCCGCGGCATCGCCGACGAGGCTGACGAATTCCGACAGCGACGCGCCGGTCGCCTCCAGAACCTTGGACACGCTCTCCGTCGAGGGCCAGCGGAGCTTGCCGTCGCCGGTGGTCCGCTTGCTCTTGTTGAAGGTCGTCGGGTCCAGCCCCGCGCGCCGCGCGAGCCCGGAGGCCGACAGCCCGTGCTGGGCCGCGAGGCGGTCGATGGCCCGCCAAATGTCCGCATGTTTGAGCATGGGAGGATAATCACATAAACCGCCCGCCTCGTCCCTAGGAACCTATTCATATTTTCCTTGACGAAGGATTTTAATCAGTACATAACGTGAACATCTGTTCGCCAGCCGCGCGTGCCGCGGCCCATCCGGCGCTCCGCCCGAGAGCGATGTGGCGCCCGCGAACGCAAGAGCTGCAATTCCGAGGGAGACCCCACGCATGGTCCATCACCGCAACACGTCCATGGTCCTGTCCGACGCCGTCGGGGAGCCGTTCGGCAGCGCGGAGGAGGCGTGGTTCTGGTCGGTCCAGGCGCAGGACGCCAAGGCCGCCGGGGCGCGCATCGCCGCCGGGCGGGGGCTCGTCCAGCGCCCGTGCGAGCCCGGCGACGTGCTGTGCGCGGTGGATCGGCTGTACCGCCGCCGCCTGCTGATCCGCGACCATCTGCATGTGCTGGTTCATTACGGGCGCCGCCTGATGGCGCCGGACCCGGCGCGTTACCGCGAGCAGCGCGCCCACACCCTGTGGCGGGAGGCGTTCGACCGGCTCCGCCCGGTGCTGCGCGACAAGGGCATCGTTCAGTGAGCACGCCTCTGCCGCAGCCCTGCCAAGCGGGGCCCTGCCGGCCGGGAGCGGACGCGCCGCGCGCCTGGGTGGTCTTCCGGGGCGAGGCGGAACTGTGGTGGCTGCGCCTGCTGAAGCCGGGCTACCGCCACTGCTTCGCGCTGCTGCACGACGGGCGCCGCTGGGTGATCGTCGACCCGCTTTCGCCCTTCACCGACGTGTCGGTCCTCGATCTGCCCGCCGCCTTCGATCTGCCGGGCTGGTACCGCGGGTTGGGCATGGCGGTGATCCCGGCGCCGGTGCGGCGCGGTCTGACCCGCCCGGCCCCCTGGGGACCCTTCACCTGCGTGGAGGCGGTCAAGCGCCTGCTGGGGTTGCACGCGCCCGGTGTCCTGACGCCCTGGCAGCTTTACCGGCGGCTGGCGTGCTCCGCCGTCGGGTCCTGATCGGCGCCGCCGTCCCACCCCCGCTTCCAGTCGCCCTGTCTCACCACGAACAAGGAAACCCCGCCCATGGCGAACCTGTTCAAGGCGCCGCGGCCGACGGCGCCGCCGGCGCCCGCCCCGGACCCCGCGCCCACCCCCCAACCCACGCCGGCCCCCGCCCCCGAGCCTGTCCCCGCGCCGACCCCGGCGCCCGAGGCGGCTCCGGCGCCGGTTCCCGCCACGACGCCCTGGTGGAACACCGCCCCGGACCCGGTGCCGGCACCCGCCGCCCCGGTGGTCGAGGCCCCGTCCTCCGCGGTCCCGCCCGCCGCCGATCCGGTCACCCCGGTTCCGGCCAGGGAGGAGGAGAAGGACCCGGCGAAGGCCGCCGAGGCGCTGATCCAGCGGCGCAACCGGGGACGGGCGGGGACGGTCCAGACCTCCTGGCGGGGCGCGCTGGACGTCGGCGCCCTGGTGCCGCTGCGCAAGCGTCTGTTGGGGGAGTGAGGCCATGAAGGACACCGCACCCGACGCTGTTCGGGAACGCCGCAAGGGGAATGCCGCATCCGCGTCGCCGAACGGGCCGGAGCGTCTGCTGGAGCGCTACCGCGCCGCGCGGGAACGCCGGTCGGTCTGGGAAAGCCATTGGCAGGACTGCTACGACCACGCCCTGCCCAACGGGCAGCCCTTCCGCGGCGGCGGCACCCCCGGCGAGCGGCGGGTGGACCGGCTGTTCGACGGCACCGCGCCGGACGCGGTGGAGCAGCTCGCCGCCAGCCTGCTCGCCGAGCTGACGCCGCCCTGGTCGCGCTGGTTCGGGCTGCAGCCCGGCCCGTCGCTGCCGGACGGGGAGCGCGACCGCGTGGCCCCGATGCTCGACCGCGCCGCCGGCATCGTGCAGGCGCATGTCGACCGCTCCAACTTCGCCGTCGAAATTCATCAGGCCTTCCTCGACCTCGTGACGGTGGGCACCGCCTGCCTGCTGATGGAGGAGGCCCCGCCCGGCGCCGCGTCCAGCCTGCGCTTCACCGCGGTGCCGCTGGCCGAGGCGGTGCTGGAGGAGGGGGCGGACGGGCGGCTGGACGGCACCTTCCGGCGCAGCGAGGCGACGCTGGCCCAGATCGAGCGCCGCTTTCCCGGCGCCCCCCTTCCGGACGAGGTGCGGGAACGCGGCGCCGCGGAGCCGGACAGCCGCTTTCCGCTGGTCGAGGCGGTGCTGCCGGACGGGATGGCCTACCGCTGGACGGTGGTGCTGGACAGCGGCCTGGCCGATCCCGCCACGCTGGCCGAGGGCCGCTTCGCGCAATCGCCGTTCATCAACTTCCGCTGGCTCAAGGCACCGGGGGAGACCTACGGCCGGTCGCCGGTCATGAAGGCGCTGCCCGACATCAAGACCGCCAACAAGGTGGTCGAGCTGGTGCTGAAGAACGCCTCCGTCGCCGTCACCGGCATCTGGCAGGCCGACGACGACGGGGTGCTGAACCCCGCGACGATCCGGCTGGTGCCGGGGACGATTATCCCCAAGGCGGTGGGGTCGGCCGGGCTGACGCCGCTCGCCAACCCTGGCCGGTTCGACGTGTCGCAGCTCGTGCTCGACGACCTGCGGGCGCGCATCCGCCACGCGCTGCTGGCCGACCGGCTGGGGCCGCTGGACCAGCCGCGCATGACCGCGACCGAGGTGGTCGAACGCTCCGCCGAGATGGCCCGGCTGCTGGGCGCGACCTACGGGCGGCTCCAGGCGGAGCTGCTGACACCGCTGGTGCTGCGCGCCGTCGGCATCCTGCGCCGCCGCGGCGAGATCCCGGACATCGCGGTCGACGGGCGCACGGTGGCGCTGCAGCACCGCTCGCCACTGGCCCAGGCGCAGGCGCAGAGGGACGTCCAGGCGACGCTGCGCTGGCTGGACACCGCACGTCAACTCGGTCCGGAGGCGCTGTCGGCGGTGGACGTGGCGGCGACCGCGCGCTGGCTGGGCGAGGCCTTCGGCGTGCCCGCCAAGCTGGTGCGGGTGGAGGCGCATCATGGCTGATCCGGCAGGATCGCACAAAGCCGGGTGGGACTGGCTGGAAGGCGTGCCGCCCGCCGAGGCCGTTCCGGCGGGCGACCCGGCGCCCAGCTTCGCCCGCTGCTTTGCCGGGCCGGACGGGGCGCGGGTGCTCACCGCCCTGAAGGCGATGACGCTGGAGCGCACGCTCGGCCCCGACGCCTCAGACGCTGCGCTGCGCGACCTCGAGGGCCAGCGCCGCCTGGTCGCCCTCATCCTCGCCCTGACCGCCCGCGGGCAGGGCGCCTGAGTCTTTCATCGACAAGGAGCTATCCATGGCTGAGAACCTGCTGACGTCGACCGTTCCCGGCGCCCCGCCCACGGTGCCCGAGAAGTTCCGCGACCCGGAGACCGGGGCGGTGCGCGTCGAGGCGCTGCTGAAGTCCTATCTGGAGCTGGAGCGCAAGCTGTCCGCCTCCGGCAACGGCGAGCAGCCCGGCCTGCTGGCGGCGCCGGGCGTGCCGGACGGGCCGGAGGGCTATTGCATCGCCTGCGACCACGGGCTGTTCGAGCCGGACCCGGCGATCAACGGCCGCCTGCGCGGTGCCGGCTTCACGCCCGAGCAGGCGCAGCTCGTCTACGATCTCGCCGCCGAACGGCTGGTCCCGCTGATCCAGGAGCTGGCCGCCGAGTTCCAGGCGGAACGCGAGGTCGAACGGCTGTCCGCCCAGTTCGGCGGGGCCGAGCGCTGGCGGGAGGTGTCGCGGCAGCTTCACGCCTGGGCGGTGAAGAACCTGCCGCCGGCGGCGGTGGAGGGGCTGTCGACCACCTATGAGGGGGTGATGGCGCTTCACCGGATGATGACCGGCGGCGAGCCGGCCGCCCTGTCCATGCCGGCCGGCGCGCCGTCCGCCGGCGGGGAGGCGGAACTGCAGGCGCTGATGCGCGACCCCCGCTATTGGCGGGACCGCGACCCGGCGGTGGTGTCGAAGGTGACCGACGGATTCCAGCGCCTGTATCCGACCGCCTGATTGGCCGCCTGATTGGCGGGCTTGGCGCGGCTTTGCAGGGTCACCCGGCGAAGCCGCGCCGGATGGGCGAAATGTCGCAGCCGGTTTGAAAAGGACGAAGGGAGACCGGGGCAGGCAACTTGACCGTTGCGTGTTTGAAATAAAAAAGCGACGCTTTCGCGCAGAATGACAACCGCCCGGAAGCAGCCGGGCGTGACGATCGCCGTCGGGACCGTGATGACGCTGCGCCGCAAGATCCGTTGGCTGACCTGGATCGGCCTGATCGGCTGCCTCATGGCGGCAATACCGGCGCTTTACCTGCTGCGCAGCGGTTTGATCACGGAACGGGAACGGCTGACCCACGCGCTGGTCGGTTCGGCGCACGCCATGCTTGGCGAGATCAACGCGGCCATCGAGGCCGGCGCCCTGGCGCGGGACGAGGGCCAGGGACAGGCGCGGCTGGCGCTGCGGGCGCTGGGGCGCGATCCCTTCCATGTCAGCGTCTTCACCGACGGGCGCGTGCCCGAAGGCTGGATGGGCGAGGGGCATTCGGTCCGCGCCAGCCTGACCTTCGAACCCTGGGGCTGGGCCATCGCGGCGGCCAGCGGGACCGACGACCTCGACCGCGAATTCGCCATGGAGGCCCTGGCCTTCGTCCTGTTCATCACCGTTCTGCTGGTGCTGAGCTGGCCGCTGTCGGTGTTCCTGTCGCAGCATGTGCTGGGTCCCATCGAGGCGCTGTCGGAGCGGATGGAGCGGCTGACCGAAGGGCAGACCGGCATCGACATCCCCGGCCGCGACCGCAAGGACGAGTTCGGCGCCATGGCCCGCGCCATGGACTATTTCCGACAGGCCGCCGAGGCGCTGATCGTGCGCGACGAGCGGCTGTTCGGCATCATGAACAACATCGGCGAAGCCATCGTGCTGGTCGGCGAGGACGGTCGGGTCGAGGAGCACAACCCCGCCGCCGTCGCCCTGTTCGGGGTCCCCGCGGAGCGGCTCGACGGCCATCGCTTCGCCGACCTGTTCGCCGAGGAGGACCGCGAGCGGGTCGCCCGGCTGCTCGGTTTGGGGCTCACACCAGGGGCGCCGGACGGGGACGGTGCGGCGGGACCGGGTGCCGGCGGCGGCCGCACGGAGCGCGCCGAGGAGCTGGTGATCGAGCGGGCGGACGGGCGGATCGACGCCTCGCTCTCCCTGTCCTGCCTGGACGTGCAGGGGCGGCGCAGCTACGTCTGCGCGCTGGCCGACATGACGGAGCGGCTGCGCCACGAGCGGGAACTGCTGCGGCTCGCCACGCGCGACCGGCTGACCGGCCTGCCGAACCGCGCCCTCATCGAATCGCTGCTCGACACCTCGATCGAGCGGGCGCGCCGCCATGGCCGCCGCTTCGCGGTGCTGTGCCTGGACCTGTCGCGCTTCAAGCTGATCACCGACACGCTGGGCCACCACGCCGGGGACCTGCTGCTGCAGGAGGTCGCCTCGCGGATCGTCGTCACGGTGCGGGCGAGCGACACGGTGGGGCGCATCGGCACCGACGACTTCGCGGTGATCCTCGACGAGGTGGGCGAGGCGAAGGAGGCGGAGATCGCCGCCCAGCGCATCCTGGCCGCCTTTGACGAGCCGGTGCTGCTGATGGGAACGGAGCATTACGTCCGCCCGTCGATCGGCATCGCCCTGTTCCCCGACCACGCCGACAGCGCGCAGGAGCTGATCCGCTCCGCCGACACGGCGCTCTACGCGGCCAAGCGGGCCGGCGGCAAGCGCCACGCCTTCTTCCGCAAGGAGCTGGCCGACCAAGCGCACCGCCATCTGGCGCTGGACCGCGACCTGCGGGCGGCGCTGGCGCGCGGGGAGTTCCAGCTCCACTACCAGCCCAAGGTGTCGCTGATCGACCAAGCGCTGGAGGGGTTCGAGGCGCTTCTGCGCTGGGACAAGCCCGGTTTCGGAATGATCCCGCCCGGCGAGTTCATCCCGGTTGCCGAGGACACCGGCTTCATCGTGCCCCTCGGCGACTGGGTGCTCGACGAGGCCTGCCGTCAGTTGCGGGAGTGGATCGACCATGGGCTGGAGCCGGTGCCGGTGGCCGTCAACATCTCGCCGCGCCACCTGCGCCAGCGCTCCGCCGAGGATTTCCGCCGCATCATCGACCGCCACCGCCTGTCGCCCGATCTGGTCGAGCTGGAGATCACCGAGGGCGCGGTGATGCAGGACATGGACCACGCCCTGTCCGTCCTGGCCGCGCTGAAGGCCATGGGCATCCGCGTGGCGGTGGACGATTTCGGCACCGGCCATTCCTCGCTGAGCTACCTGAAGCGGCTGCCGGTGACGACTTTGAAGATCGACCGGTCCTTCGTGAACGGCGTGCCGAGCGAGCGGGAGGACAACGGCATCGTCTCCACCATCATCGCCATGGCCGACATGCTGGGGCTCGACGTGGTGGCGGAGGGGGTGGAGAAGCCGGAACAGGCCAATTTCCTGCGCCACCACAACTGCACCCTGGTCCAGGGCTGGCTGACCGGGCGCCCGGTTCCCGCCGGGCAGGCCGCCGACCTGCTGGCTGTGCGCCTGCGCCGGACCGCGTGAGATCCGGAAGAACCGGGGGCCGTCGCCCCCGGTCCGTCCTCCTGATTCGGCCGTGACGTCAGCGCAGCGCGCCCTTGACGTCCTCGTACTTGCCCTTCTGCCAGGACTCCAGGCCCTTGAGGTCGTTCTCCGACATGTCGACGGTCAGGCGCTCTCCCTTCATGTGCAGCCGCTCCAGCGGCAGGACGACGTCCTTGTCGCTGACGTCGGCGACGTGGTCGACATCGATCACCGCGAAGGTCTGGCCACCCTTGCGGACGATGCCCTCGATCTCGGCGATGTCCTTGCCGTCGCTGCCGTAGATGTCCTTCCCCTTGAGCTGGGCCGCGGTCATCTTCGCGACCGCCGGGTCGAGCGAGCCGTGGGTGGCCGCGACCTGCCCGGTCGCCTTGTTGTTCGGGACCTCCTTGGCGGCGGTTCCGGACGTGCTTTCGGCCAGGGCCGGCGTGGCGAGCAGAAACGCCGCGACGCCACAGGCGGTGATGATCGTCTTCATGAAGCGTATTCCTCTTTTATGCCGTGTTTTTCGTGCCGTGATGGCCAACGATTCAACACCGTGGTTCTGGGGGATATTCCGTGCCCCAAGGGAGTACCGCGCCAAGATGATAGGATTGCGATAAAGGAAAATATTCTTGACATGGAAGGGCGATTGTCCTAGAAACGGACTTGCCAACGCCCGTCGTGCGTCCCCTCACACGACGGGCCGCGGCATCCCGAACCTCCCCTCCACGCCTGTCCTGAAAGGGGCTGACCGGACAACCGAAAGGCCCGGCCAGCCCCTTTCTTTTTCGCGCTTCGCCCGCGGCCGGGCGCGCGTCCCCTCGTCCTGTTCCGGGATCGGGCGCGCCCGACAACCGGGTGGCGGAATGCTTCCCGCCGGACGGGACCCCGCAGAACGCGAAAGGAATACAGTCCAATGTCCACCTCGGTCGCCCAGGCTTTCGTCAAGCAGTTCGAACGCGAAGTGCACGACGCCTACCAGCGCATGGGCTCCAAGCTGCGCAACACGGTGCGCACCAAGAACAACGTCCAGGGCGCCTCCACCGTCTTCCAGAAGGTCGGCAAGGGCACCGCGTCGACCAAGGCGCGCCACGGCGCGGTTCCGGTGATGAACCTCGACCACACGCCGGTCGAATGCACCCTCTACGACTTCTACGCCGGCGACTGGGTCGACCGGCTGGACGAGTTGAAGACCAACATCGATGAGCGGCAGATCATCGCCAGCGCCGGCGCCTACGCGCTGGGCCGCAAGACCGACGAACTCATCCTCGGCGAGCTGAACAAATCCACCAACTTCGCGGGCGGCTCCAACGACGGGCTGACCAAGGCGAAGGTGCTGACGGCCTTCGAGAAGCTGGGCGAGTCCGACGTGCCGGACGACGGGCAGCGCTACGCCGTCGTCGGCTGGAAGCAGTGGAGCCAGCTTCTGGGCATCGACGAGTTCGCCAGCACCGAATATGTCGGCGCCGACGAGTTGCCCTGGCGCGGCACCCAGGCCAAGCGCTGGCTGGGCACGCTGTGGATGCCCCATTCCGGCCTGAAGGCCGAGGGCGGGGTGCGGCTGTGCCACTGGTACCACAAGACGGCCATCGGCCATGCCTCGGGCGCCGACGTGAAGACGGACATCTCCTGGCACGGCGACCGCGCTGCGCATTTCGTCAACAACATGATGTCGCAGGGCGCCGGCCTGATCGATGCGGCGGGCGTCGTCACCATGCGCTGCCTGGAAGCCTGACCCTGGACGCCTGACGCCCCCTGCCGACGACCGACCTGGAGTTTTCCCCATGGCCTATCTTCCGAAGGACCTGAGCGTCCTTGCCTACGCCAACGGCTTCACCCTGTGGCACTACACGACGCCGGACGCCGCCACGCTGGTGGACAACAGCGGCTATTTCAACGGCGCGTCCGACCTGCTGCGCAGCGGCGACATGATCCTGGCCAACACCGGCACCGCCGGGACGCCCGCCGCCGGCGTCCTCGTGGTCGCCGCCAACGCGGCGGGGGTGGTGGACGTCACCAACCTGTCGCCCTTCGGCGCGTCCAACACGGACTGACGGGTTCCCTTCGATGTCCCCTCTCCCCCCTGGGGAGAGGGTCAGGGTGAGGGGGATGCGCGTTTGCCAGACGTTTCGCCATGCGCAACCCCCTCACCGGCCCTGCGGGCCACCCTCTCCCCAGGGGGGAGAGGGCTAAGGCGACGTGCCTCCCTCTGATCCGAAGGATCGATCCCATGGCATTGACGGCTATCGGGCTGTGCAGCCGCGCGCTCATCAAGATCGGGGCGACGGCGATCACCGCCTTCGACGAGGGCTCCGCCGAGGCGGAGGTCGCGGCGGCGCTCTTCGAGCCGGCGCGGGACGCGCTGTTGTCGGCCAACGCCTGGAGCTTCGCCACGCGGCAGGCCCGGCTGGCGCGGCTGGCCGACGATCCGGTCGCCGATTACGGCGCGGCCTTCCAGCTTCCCGCCAATTTCCTGCGCGCGCTCGGCGCCGGGGCGGGCGGGCGGGGCCGCGGGCTGGATTACCGCATCGCTGGGCGGACGCTGCAGGCGGCGTCCGACGCGGTGGTGCTGACCTATGTCGGGCGCCCGGCGGAGGAGGATTTCCCCGCCTTCTTCGACCAGGCGCTGATTGCCCGGCTGGCCGCGGAGTTCTGCATTCCGCTGACCGAGAGCACGAGCCGGGCGGAGCTGCTGCAGCGGCTGGCGGAAAGCGAGTTCCGCCGCGCCCGCCAGATCGACGCCCTGCAGGACAGCCAGCCGGGCTTCGAGGATTTCACCCTGATCGACGCGAGGGGCTGATGGCGCGGATTCGTCAGGTGAAGACCAACTTCACGGCGGGGGAGATTTCCCGCCGCCTGCTCGGGCGCGGCGACCTGCGCGCCTACGACAACGGGGCGCTGGCGCTGCGCAACCTGTTCATCCACCCGACCGGCGGGGTGACGCGCCGCTCCGGCCTCGCCTTCGTCGATCCGGCCCGCGGCGACGGGCGGCTGGTCGCCTTCGAGTTCAACACGGAGCAGACCTACCTGCTGGTCTTCTCCGAGGGGCGGATCGACGTCTACGGCGACGACACGCCCATCGCCAGCGTGGAGGCGCCCTGGACCGCCGCCCAGCTTCCCCAGATCACCTGGACGCAGAGCGCCGACACGCTGCTGGTCTGCCATCCCGACGTGCCGCCGCGCAAGCTGACGCGCAGCGGCGCCGACGCCTGGGCGCTGACCGGCTGGAGCTACGTCGCGGAGGGGGAACGGGTGGCGATGCCCTTCTACCGCTTCGCCGATCCCGCAGTGACGCTGACCCCGTCGGGTACGGACGGGCTGGTGACGGTGACGGCTTCCGCCTCCGTCTTCGACCCGAAGCAGGAGGGCACGCGCCTGCGCATCCAGGGCAAGCAGCTCCGTGTGGAAGGTGTGGTGTCGGCGACCCAGGTCACCGCGACGGTGCTGGAGACGCTGGCCGGCACCGCCGCGACGACGGCCTGGGACGAGCAGTCCTTCTCGCCGCTGCGCGGCTGGCCGGTGTCGGCGGCCTTCCACCAGGACCGGCTGGTCATCGGTGGATCGCGCGACCTGCCCAACCGGCTGTGGCTGTCGCGCTCGGCCGACCTGTGGAATTTCGACCTCGGCACCGGACAGGACGACGAGGCCATCGAGTTCGGCATCCTGTCCGATCAGGTGAACGCGGTGCGCGCCGTCTTCTCCGGGCGGCATCTCCAGGTCTTCACCTCCGGCGCGGAATACATGGTGTCGGGCGATCCGCTGACCCCGCAGAACATCCAGGTGCACCGGCAGACGCGCATCGGCTCGCCCGTCGACCGCTCCGTCCCGCCGCGCGACGTGGACGGCGCCACCCTGTTCGTCTCGCGCAATGGGCGGGAGATCCGCGAATTCCTCTACACCGACACCGAGGCCGCCTATCAGGCCAACGATCTGGCGCTGCTCGCCCGCCATCTGGTGGTGAAGCCGCGCGACCAGGATTACGACCAGGGCCGCCGCCTGATGTTCGTGGTGATGGAGGACGGCGCGCTGTGCGCCCTGACCGTCTATCGACTGGAGCAGGTGACCGCCTGGACCCGGCTGGAGACCGACGGGGCGGTGCGCAGCGTCGCGGTGGTCGGGGACGAGGTCTACGCGCTGGTCGACCGCGCCGGGCGGTGGAGCGTCGAGCGCTTCGACGACGGGCTGAACCTCGACGCCGCCCTGGTCGGCGACCACGATGCCCCGACCGCGGTGTGGAGCGGGCTGGACCATCTGGAGGGGCGCGCCGTCGCGGTGGTCGCCGACGGGACGGTCCGCGCCGACGCCACCGTCGCCGCCGGCAAGATCGTGCTCGACCCGCCGGCCCGCCACGTCGAGGCCGGGCTGCCCTACAGCCACCGCATCGAGCCGCTGCCGGTTAGCCTGCTGGGGCAGGCGGGCGGGACGGACGCGGTGCGGCTGGTGTCCGTCGGCTTCCGGCTGGAGGAGACGGCGGCGCTCCACGCCGACCTGGGGCGCGGGCTTCAGGAACTGCCGCTGCACCGGACGGGGCCGCAGCCCGCGGGCGGCGTTCCGGCGCTGGTCTCCGGTGACCGCAAGCTGCGGGCGCTGGGCTGGCGGCGCGACAGCGACCGGCCGCTGTGGAGCATCCGGCAGGACGCGCCGCTGCCCTTCACGCTTTTGTCCGTAACCATGGAATTGAGGGTGAACGACTGATGGGCGGAATCACGACCCTGGCCACCACGGCGCTGCCGCTGGCCAACGCCGTCGCCGACACGGTGGACCGCGTCTCCGGCACCTCGGACAGCGCGCGCCGGCAGCAGGCCGCCGACGAGCGCCGCTACGCCCAGCAGGCGGAGCAGCAGCGCCTGGAATGGCAGCGCGAGGACGAGCTGCGCCGCCAGGACCAGGAGCTTCAGCGCCAGAAGGAGGAGCAGGCCCGCGCCGAGGCGGAGCGGCAGCGCGTCCGCGAGATGGACTGGCTGGCGCAGAGCCAGAACCTGGCCGCCGAGCAGCTCCGCGCCGGGCAGGCCACCGCGCTGGCCGACAAGGAGGGCGACGCCCGCACGCGGCTGGCCCAGATCTCCGCCGCCGCGCAGTCCGACGAGCGGCGGCGCGTGGACGCCCTGCGCCGTACCGTGGCGCGCACCCGCGCGACGCTCGGCTCCAACGGGGTCAGCGCGGCGGACGGCTCCGGCGAGGCGATCCTGCTCGGCGTCGTCAAGGACAGCGCCGCGGAGCGCGGGGAGGCGGAAGGCGCCGACCGGCTGAAGCGCGAGGCCATCCAGCAGGAGGTGGACGGCGTGCGCCGCCGCAACCTGCTGGAACAGGCGCAGCTCGCCGAGCGGCAGCGGCTGGAGTTCATGAGCCGCTTCTACTGACGCTTCCGGTCAACCCACGCAGCAGGAGGGGCGCACCCCATGCCCAGCGCAATCGACGTTCCGCGCGGCAACCCGCGCGTCCAGTATCTTGCCGACGGCGTGCAGACCGACTTCACCTTTCCGTTCCCGGTCTTCGAGGAGGGCGACCTTCAGGTCTTCCTGGGCGCGGCGCGGCAGACCACCGGCTACGCGGTGACCGGCGCCGGGGAGACCGCGGGCGGCACGGTGGCCTTCGCGGAGCCGCCGGAGGCCGGGACGCCCGTGCTGCTGCGCCGCCGCCTGCCCATCGAGCGGATGAGCGATTTCCTGGAGAGCGGGCCGCTTCCGGCCGCCAGCCTGAACCGCGAGTTCGATCAGCTCACCGCCGCGCTCCAGCAGGTGGCCGGCGATCAGGAGCTGATGCTGCGCTACACCGACACCGACCTGCCGGCCTCCAACCGGCTGCCGGAACGGGCGGTGCGGGCGGGGCAGCTCCTCGCCTTCGACTCCACGGGCAACCCGATTGCCCGCAAGCCGGTGGACGAGGAGGCGCTGTCCACCTTCGTCGCCCCCGGCGCCGGCGCGGTGCGCCGCCCGGTGCGCGAGAAGCTGGCCGACGCCCTGTCGGTGAAGGATTTCGGCGCGGTCGGCGACGGCGTCGTCGACGACACGCGGGCGATCCAGGCCGCGCTGACCAGCGCGGACGCCGTCCATGTGCCGCCGGGCACCTACCGGATCACCAACACGCTGACGGTGGGCTACGGCCAGACGCTGCATGGGGCGGGGCAGAGGTCTGTCATTGCCGGCTCCTCCGCGGGGTTCGACCTGATCCATCTGCCGGACGGCTACGCCACGGTGAGCGGCCTGCGGCTGGAGCGGGGCGACGCCGCGGTGCGGCTGTTCGGGCGGGACGGCCCCTGCGTGCACAACACGCTGAGCGACCTGACCATCTGGGACCCGCGGGTCGGGCTGCTGTTCGACGGGTACGCCGACCCCAATTGGCCCTGCTACTGGAACATGGTGTCGCGCGTGCTGGTGGCCCGCCCGTCGCTGCACGGGGTGTGGCTGACCCGGACGGGGGAGGGCGACACGCCCAACGCCAACCGCTTTTCCATGGTGCGCGTCTACTCCCTGTCGGCGCCCATCGCCGGCTGCGGCTTCTTCGTGGAGCAGGGCAAGTACAACAACAGCTTCCAGGACTGCGAGGCCAACCTGTCGACCATGGCGCTGGCCTGCTTCCGGGTCGGTGCCAACACCGACAAGACGCTGATCCTGAACTTCTACGCGGAATCCTTGGGCGGCGTGCCCAACGTGCAGCTCGACGCCGGGTCGGTCGAGACGGCCATCGTCAACCTGCTGTCGATGTCCGCCGGCCCGGCCATTTACGACCTGTCGGGCGGCCGCTACACGGCGGTGAACGCCGGCTATCCGGAGAAGAACCGGCTGGCGCGCAGCCGCGTCTCCCAACTGGTCGTCGAGGCCCTGCGCTACGACACCGAGTATGTGGAGCCGCAGGCCGGCGGCGTGGTCGCGCTGGACCTGACCAGCTCCGTCTATCTGGCCAGCGCCTACAGCGGCGACGTGGAGCTGCGGCTGCCGGCGGCTGGGGCGGCCAACGGCCATGCGGTGACGGTGAAGCGGACCGACGCCTCCGCCCACCGCCTGACCATCACCGAGGAGGGCGGGCCGGGGCCGGACGGCCGCACGGCGGCTCTGGGAAACCGCTACGACTTCGTGACCGTGGTTTCGAACGGGGCCGGCTGGTGGGTGGTGGCCGGCAACAACCGGCCGGGCAACGCCCATTTCCACGACCGGCCGGGCCTGTTCGAGCCGGACCTGAACCAGACGCTGTATCTGGTCAGCGCCTTCAGTGGTGCTGTCACGGTGCGGCTGCCGCCGGCGGGGGCGCTGCACGCGGTCGGGCGCACGGTGACGGTCAAGAAGGCCGACGTGTCGGGCAACCCGGTCACCGTCACCGTGCAGGGCGGCAGTGGGCCGGACAACGCCCCGGTGTCGCTGAATTCCACCGGCAGCGCGGTCACGGCCATGTCCAACGGCGCCGGCTGGCACATTCTGGGACGGGTGGCCTGATGGAGGCGGCGGAAACGCGCAAGAGGGGCTTCTTCGCCTTCGTTCAGGACTGGAACCGGCAGTCGGAGCTGAGCACCCCCCGCCATCATCTGCAGATCGCCGCGTGGCTGGAGCGGCAAGCGGTCGGAGCCGGGTCCTCTGGCGCCGGGTCCTCTGGCATTGGGCCGCGCCTGCTGCTGATGGCCTTCCGCGGGGCGGGCAAGTCGTCCATCGTCGGGCTGTTCGCGGCCTGGATGCTCTACCAGGACCCCAACCGGCGTCTGCTCGTCCTGGCGGCGGACCTGAAGCTGGCCAAGAAGATGGTGCGCAACGTCAAGCGCATCATCGAGCGCCATCCCGACACCCGCGGCCTGAAGCCCCCGGCGAAGGAGCGCGACCAGTGGGCCGCCGACCAGTTCACCGTGGTGCGGGCGCAGGAGCTGCGCGACCCCTCCATGGTGGCGGCGGGCGTGGGCGGCAACATCACGGGCAGCCGCGCCGACGTGGTGATCTGCGACGACGTGGAGGTGCCGCGCACCTCCGGCAGTCCGGGCAAGCGCGCCGACCTGCGCGAGAGGCTGGCGGAGATCGACTATCTGCTGGTGCCGGGCGGGGTGCAGCTCTATGTCGGGACGCCGCACAGCTACTACTCCATCTACGCGGAGGAGCCGCGGACGGAGGCGGGGGAGACGCGGCCCTTCCTGGACGGCTTCGCGCGGCTGGTCCTGCCGGTCTACACCGACGGACCGGACGGCCGGCGCCGCTACGCCTGGCCCCAGCGCTTCGGCGAGGCCCACGTCAACCGCATCCGCAAGACGACCGGCCCCAACAAGTTCACCAGCCAGATGCTGCTGCAGCCGGTCAACGAGGCGGAGGGGTTCCTCGACCCCGACCGGCTGGGCCGCTACGACGGCGAGCTGGAGTATCGGGAGTCGGCGGGGCGGGCGGTGCTGACGCTGAACGGCCAGCGCATGGCCTCGGCCTCCTGCTGGTGGGACCCGGCCTTCGCACGCCCGGCGGCGGAGGGCGGCAAACCCGGCGACTCCAGCGTGGTCGCCGCGGTGTTCGGCGGGGCGGACGGGCGCTTCTACCTGCACCGCGTGCTCTACCTGTCGGTGGACCCCGGCGACCCGGACACCGAGGCGGAGCAGCAGTGCCTCCAGGTCGCCCGCTTCCTGGAGCGGCACCATCTGCCGGCGGTGCATGTGGAGATCAACGGCATCGGGCGCTTCCTGCCCGGCCTGCTGCGCAAGGCGCTGCGCACGGAGAAGGTCGGTGCCGCGGTGGTCGAGGAAGCCAGCCGCCGCGCCAAGGCGCTGCGCATCCGCGAGGCGTTCGACGCCCTGCTGGCCGACCGCCGGCTGCTCGCCCACGCGACCGTGTGGGAGACGCCCTTCATCCGCGAGATGCGCGAATGGTCGCCGGACGGGCGCTACACGGGCCGCGACGACGGGCTGGACGCGGTGGCCGGGGCGCTGTCCTGCGAACCGTTCCGCTTCGACCGCCAGCCGGCGCCGGGGCGGAAGGCGGATTGGCGCGCCGCGGCATTGCCGACCCCGGCGGAGGGCTGGGACGTGTGACCCACTGCTTTTGAGGACCCGTGTTGCGTCGGGCCGCCTTCCTTGAACGGGGGCGGCCTTTTCTTTTGCCTTTTTCCTTGGAGAACGGAGATGCAGGAGTCCATCGACCTGTCCTGGTGGATCACGGCGGTCGAGCTGCCGGTCATGGGCGGGCTGTTCTGGCTGATCGCGCGGCTGCGACGGGACGCCGAAACCGCGCTGGAGACGGTGCGGGCGCGCGCCGAGACCGCCCAGGCGCAGGTCCGCGAGAGTCTGGCCGCCTACAAGCTGGAGGTCGCCAAGACCTACGTCTCGGTGGCGACGCTGAAGGATGTGGAGCGGCGGCTGACCGATCACCTGCTGCGCATCGAGACCAAGCTGGAAAACGGCTGCGCGCCGTTCGCCCCGCCTTACGGAGACGGAGGCCGCCGATGAGGGCGCGTGTCCTGAAGCCGGAGCCCGGACCGGTGGCCGCGCCGCAGGGTCCGTCCGCCGACGCGCCCAGCCAAGCCATCGACACGCTCGCCCGCACCCTGTGGGGGGAGGCGCGCGGCGAATCCGTGCGGGCCATGGAGGCGGTGGCGGCGGTCGTGATGAACCGCGTCGGCCGGGCGCGCGACCAGGGAGGGTGGTGGTGGGGGAATGACGTGGTCGCCGTCTGCCGTCTGCCGGGACAATTCCCCTGCTGGGACCCGGACGCGCCGGGACGGCTGGGGCTGCTGTCGGTGACCGCCGCGGACCCGGTCTTCGCCGCCGCCCAGCGGATCGCCCGCCGCGCGGTGGCCGGTCTGCTCGACGACCCGACGGGCGGAGCGACTCACCTGCACCGGGCGGGGGCGAACCCGCAATGGGCGCAAGGGCGCAGCGTCTGTGCCGAGATCGGCGGGTTCCAGTTCTACGACGACGTCGAATGACCTCCCGTTCTACACCGACGTCTCCCGGCCGCGTTCCGGCGGGCCGGACATATGGGTCCGGGCCGCCGCCGCGGAAGGAGAGGGTGGAACGGACCGGTCAGGCGGCTTCCTTGATCATCGCCAGATAGATTTTCCAGGCCGTCTCGACCGAGACGCCGCCGGCGCGCGACCCGGCGGCCAGCATCGCCGCCGAAGGCTTCAGCGGAACGGGCGTGCTGCTGGGCTCCGCGGTGGCGGCCAGGGGGGCGCTGTCCACGCTGGACACGATCACCCCATGGATGCGCGAGTCGAGCGCGTGTTCCACCGGGTGGCGTTCCTTCACAACATTCATCGCAATCGCGTTCATGGGGCATCTCCTTGCTTGCCCCTCTCTCAGCAATCCCGATGCCAAGTCCGAAAAGTTGCCGCCGGCCGGGCGAATGCCTTTGGGAATCCTTGATTCTGCGGCTTTTCCGTGTGGCCGGCGGGGTGGGACGCGGCGGGTCGGCGAATTTTCCTTCTGCAAAATGCCGCGGGATTCCCAAGGCCGCGTTTGCAAATTGCGAAGCAAACAGCGCAACGTCCCATTCTGAAGTTATCAATGCCCGGCCGGCCGTTCCGCTTTTGCCAAATCTGGCTTTGGCGGGCGGCTTTGCGGTAAGGTCGCCCCGCCATGACTGAACGGATCATCTTCCATATGTGCCGCGCCGCGGAGTGGGAACAGGCGCTCGCCGCCGGGGCCTACCACGGCTCGTCGCAGGACGCGGCGGACGGCTTCATCCACTTCTCCACCGGCGCCCAGGTCGAGGAAAGCGCGGCAAAGCACCGGGCCGGGCAGGACGGGCTGGTCCTGCTGACCGTGGACGGCGCCGCGCTGGGCGACGCGCTCCGCTGGGAGCCGTCGCGCGGCGGCCAGCTTTTCCCCCATCTCTACGGCCCGCTGCCTCCCGCGGCGGTGCTGCGCGCCGATCCGCTGCCGCTGGGGCCGGACGGCCGCCACCTCTTTCCGGCGACCTTCAAGGACACCACACCGTGATCGACCTGTTTCCCATCGTCGGCCCCGTCCTGCGCAGCTTCGATCCGGAGACGGCGCACGGGCTGACCATCAAGGCCCTGTCGAGCGGGCTGATGCCGCCGGTGCGGGAAAAGGACGATCCGATCCTGCGGACCAGGGTGATGGGGTTGGATTTCGCCAACCCGGTCGGCCTCGCCGCCGGCTTCGACAAGAACGCCGAGGTGGTCGACGCCATGCTGCGGCTGGGCTTCGGCTTCGTCGAGGCGGGCAGCGTCACCCCCCGCCCGCAGCCCGGCAACCCCAAGCCGCGTCTGTTCCGCGCGCCGGAGCAGGGGGCCGTCATCAACCGCCTGGGCTTCAACAACGAGGGGCTGGAGCCTTTCGCGCAGCGGCTGGAGCGGCGGCTGGAACGGCAGTCGTCCGGCGGGCGCAAGGCGCCGGGGATCGTCGGGGCCAACCTGGGCAAGAACAAGGACACGGTGGAGGCCGCGGACGATTACGTCCTCGGCGTGACCCGGGTGGCGGCGCTGGTCGACTATCTGGTCGTCAACGTGTCCTCCCCCAACACGCCGGGCCTGCGCGCGCTCCAGGGACGCGACCCGCTGCGCACCCTTCTGGGCCGCGTTCTCGACGCCCGCTCCGCCTGCAAGCTGGCCAAGGCGCCGCCCGTGCTGCTGAAGATCGCCCCCGACCTGACGGACGAGGACAAGTCCGACATCGCCGCGGTCGCGCTGGAGTCGGGCATCGACGGGCTGATCGTGTCCAACACCACCATCGCCCGGCCGGCGGAGATCCCGGAGCCGCTGCGCGCGGAGGCCGGCGGCTTGTCCGGCAAGCCGCTGTTCGCACCCTCGACCGCCGTCCTGCGCGAGATGTACGGGCTGACCGGGGGCAAGGTGCCGCTGGTCGGGGTCGGCGGCATCGCGTCGGGCGCCGACGCCTACGCCAAGATCCGCGCCGGCGCCTCGCTGGTGCAGTTCTACTCCGCGCTGGTCTATGCCGGGCCGGCGCTGGTGCTGGCGATCCGCCGCGACCTTGCCGCCCTGCTGCGCCGCGACGGCTTTGCCTCGCTGAGCGACGCCGTGGGGGCGGATCACCGCTGAGCGGGGCGGGGGGAACCGGCGCATGGCGGCCCTGATCAAGTCGACCTTGATCAAGTCGGTCTTGATCCATGGGTTGGCCGTCGCGGCGGCGGTCTCCGTCGCCATCGGCCTGCCGGACCTGTCGCCGGGCACCGACCCGGCGCTGGGCTGGCTCGGCGGCGCGCTGATCCTTCTGGCGGGCGCCGTCGTCGATCTGCACCGCCGGCTGGCCAGCCGGGAGCGTGACACCCTGCACCGCCTGGACCGGCTTCAGAAGAGCGTCGACGCGCTGGCCGAACGGCTGGACCGGCCCACCGCGCCGGCCGAGGCCGGCGACTCCGCCGCCGCTCACGAGGCCGTTCTTCAGGAGGTCAAGCTCCTGCACACGCTGGTCGCCCGGCTCGGCGAATCCCGGCCGCCCGAATCCCCCGAACCGCCGCGGACGTCCCAGCCGTCCCGGACGGCGTTCCAGGCGCCCCGCCCGCCGGACCTGCGTTCCCCGGCCGTCGTCGCGCCGCCGCCCATGGACGAGGCCGCCGTTCTGGAAGCGGTGCGCGACGCGCTGGCCGCCGACCGGATCGACATCCACCTCCAGCCCATCGTCAGCCTGCCCCAGCGCAAGCACCGCTTCTTCGAGGTGTTCTCGCGCGTGCGGGCCGCCGACGGGTCGCTGATCCTGCCCGACCGCTATCTGGAGATCGCGGAGCGCGCGGGGCTGATGGCCACCATCGACAATCTCCTGCTGGTCCGCTGCATCCAGTTGATCCGCGAGACGGAGCGGCGCCAGCACGCCATCGGCTTCTTCTGCAACATGTCCGCCGCGACGCTCAGCGACGCGGCGTTCATGCGGCAGTTCCTCGATCTGATGGTGCGCAACCAGACGCTGGTGCCCAAGCTGGTCTTCGAGTTGAGCCAGCAGGAGCTGCGGGCGGGCGGGGCGGTGACGATGGGCATTCTGTCGCAGCTCGCCCGCATCGGCTTCCGCTTTTCCATGGACCGGGTGAGCGACCTGGACATCGACGTGGACGCGCTGCTGCGCCACGAGATCCGTTATCTGAAGCTGGATTGCGGCCTGCTGCTCGACCCCGCCCTGGCCTTGAGCGTCGAGGATGTGCGCCGCCGCCTGGACGGCACGGGGATCGACCTCATCGCCGAGAAGATCGAGACGGAGGCGCAACTCGACGCGATCCTGCGCAGCGGCATCGATTTCGGCCAGGGCTTCCGGCTCGGCGAGCCGCGCCCGGCGCGCAAGACGCCCTGAGACGATTTTTCGCCGTGAATTAATTATGCAAGAAAATTCGCCGTTCGGGCGGCGGATTCGGGCCGGAAATGCCCGCGGCGCCCTTGACAGAAAGCCCGCCCGCATTAGAGATTTCGCCTCCCGGCATCCGCCGGGTGCGATGCAAACAGTCAAATGGTGACTTCGGTGACGTCCAACATCGCCATCACGCTGCCCGACGGCAGCGTGCGGGAGTTCGACCGGCCGGTGACGGGGCTTGAGATTGCCCAGTCCATCGGGCCGCGCCTTGCCAAGGATGCGCTTGCCGTCAAGCTCGACGGCGAGGTGAAGGACCTCACCACCACCGTCACCACCAACGCCAAGATCGAGATCGTCACGCGCAGTCATCCCGACGCGCTCGAGGTCATCCGTCACGACGCTGCCCACGTCCTCGCCGACGCCGTGCAGAAGCTCTATCCGGGCACGCAGGTGACCATCGGTCCGGCGATCGCCAACGGCTTCTATTACGACTTCGCGCGCGAGGAGCCCTTCACGCCCGACGATCTGCAGAAGATCGAGGCGAAGATGCGCGAGATCGTCGCCAAGGACGTTCCCATCGTGCGCGAGGTGTGGACCCGCGACGATGCGGTCGCCTACTTCAAGAAGCTCGGCGAGCATTACAAGGCCGAGCTGATCGAGGCGATCCCGGCGGACCAGGACATCAGCATCTACCGCCAGGACGACTGGCTGGACCTCTGCCGCGGCCCGCACGCCCCGACCACGGGCAAGGTCGGCAACGGCTTCAAGCTGATGAAGGTGGCCGGCGCCTACTGGCGCGGCGACAGCCGCAACCCGATGCTCCAGCGCATCTACGGCACCGCCTGGCGCGACGAGAAGGAGCTGAAGGCCTACCTGCACCAGCTCGAGGAGGCGGAGAAGCGAGACCACCGCCGGCTGGGCAAGGAACTGGACCTGTTCCACGTGCAGGAGGAGGCCGTCGGCTCGGTCTTCTGGCACCCGAAGGGCTGGACGCTGTTCCGCACGCTGGAGACCTACATCCGCACCAAGCTGAGCCAGGCGGACTATGTCGAGGTCAAGACGCCGCAGCTGATCGACAGCTCGCTGTTCAAGGCGTCGGGTCACTGGGACATGTATGGCGACAACATGTTCAAGGTCTCGGCGGACGACGGCGAGAAGATGCTCGGCATCAAGCCGATGAACTGCCCGGGCCATGTGCAGATCTTCAAGCACGGGCTGCGTTCCTACCGCGACCTGCCGATCCGCATGGCGGAGTTCGGCTCCTGCCACCGCAACGAGCCGTCGGGCGCGCTGCACGGCATCCTGCGCGTGCGCGCCTTCACCCAGGACGACGCCCACATCTTCTGCACGGAAGACCAGGTGGCGAGCGAGGCGGCGGAGTATTTCAAGCTGCAGCTCGGCGTCTACCGGGATCTGGGCTTCGACAAGATCGCCGTGAAGCTGGCGCTGCGTCCTGACGTGCGCACCGGCTCCGACGACCTGTGGGACCGGGCGGAGGGCGCGCTGCGCCAGGCGCTCGACGCCGCCGGGCTGGAGTATGAGGACCTGCCGGGCGAGGGCGCCTTCTACGGCCCGAAGGTGGAGTTCCACCTGACCGACGCCATCGGGCGCACCTGGCAGTGCGGCACGCTCCAGTACGATCCGAACCTTCCCGAGCGGCTGGACGCCTCCTACATCGGCGAGGACGGCGCCCGCCACCGTCCGGTGATGCTGCACCGGGCCATCCTGGGCTCGCTGGAGCGCTTCATCGGCATGCTGATCGAGCATTACGCCGGCAAGTTCCCGATGTGGCTCGCCCCGGTCCAGGCGGTGGTCTGCACCATCACCAACGAGGCCGACGGCTACGGGCAGGAGGTCGTCAGCCTGCTGAAGCGCCGCGGCATCCGCGCCGAACTCGACACCCGGAACGAGAAGATCAACCTGAAGGTCCGCGAACACAGCCTTCAGAAGGTTCCCGTCCTGGTGGTTGTGGGCAAGCGCGAGGCGGAGGAACGGACGGTCGCCCTCCGTACCCTCGGTGGTAAGGATCAGGAAGTTCTTGCCCTCGACGCCGCGCTCAATAAACTGAATGAGGAGGCGAGGTCCCCCGCGGGCGCCGCCGCTTTCGATTCGCCGTTTTAACCGACCGCACCGATCGGGCGGGCTTCCCTCCGGGAGGTCGCGCCCCGGTGGGTTTCCAGTCATGGAGAAGCGTCCATAGCCAGGATACCGTCCGAAGCCGCTCCGACCCGCGATGGACCGCGGGTAAACCGGGAGATCACGGCTCGCTCGATCCGTCTCGTCGGTGCCGACGGCGAGATGGTGGGCGTCGTTTCGCTGCGCGATGCGCTGCTGGCCGCTGAGGATGCGGGCCTCGACCTCGTCGAGATCGCTCCGCAGGCGGAGCCGCCTGTCTGTAAGATCCTCGACTATGGCAAGTACAAGTACGAGGCGCAGAAGAAGGCGGCCGAGGCGCGCAAGAAGCAGAAGATCATCGAGGTGAAGGAGATCAAGCTCCGACCCAACATCGATGACAACGACTACGACGTGAAGATGCGCTCGGCCCGCCGCTTCCTTGAGGAAGGCGACAAGGTCAAGGTGACCATGCGCTTCCGCGGGCGCGAGATGGCGCACCAGGATCTTGGCATGAACGTGCTGGTCCGCGTGCGCGACGAGTTGGACGAACTGGCGAAGGTCGAGCAGATGCCCAAGCTCGAAGGCCGCCAGATGGTCATGGTCCTGGCGCCGAGATAGGGCGCCGAGGTGACCCTTCGGCGCGACGGCCCGACCGCCGTCCGCAGAGCACACGCGTCCCCAAAAAGGCCCGCCGGTTCCGGCGGGCTTTTTTGTTGGGCGCGGCGCCGTTGCCCCGCTTTGCCATTCCGCAATTACGGGGTACCGGCATTGCGGAAGCGGGGCGGCGCGCCGACGTGAGGCTCGTTCCGCCTCCACCATACGGCCGATGCCCCGACCCTTCCTGTTCCGCCGCGCCGCCCTGGCTCTGACGCTCGCGCTGCCGCTGCTGTCCGGCCTGTCCGCTCCGCCCCCAGCCCAGGCGATGGAGCTGTTCGGGGACGAGTTCCGCACCGTCGACGACGTGCTGGCCTACAACCGCGGCCACGGCGTGCGCTTCCTCGACCGTCAGGGGCGCTTCATCGGCTCCATCGGGGAGACGTACGGCGACACGCTGACGCTGGAGAAGATGCCGAAGCACCTGATCCAGGCGCTGATCGCCAAGGAGGACCGGCGCTATCTGGAGCATGACGGCATCGACTACCAGGGTCTGGCCCGCGCGCTGGCCGTGGCGGTGACCTCCGGCCGCTTCAGCCAGGGCGGCAGCACGCTGACCCAGCAGACGATGAAGCTGATCTTCCTCAACCGCTACAACCGCTGGTCCCGCAAGGCGTACGAGCTGTACAGCGCCAGCGATTTCGAGGAACAGCTCGGCAAGAAGAACGTCCTGTACCTGTACCTCAACCGCGCCTATTTCGGCTTCGGCGCGTACGGGGTGGACGCGGCGGCCCGTGTCTTCTTCGGCAAGCCGGCGGGCAAGCTGTCGCTGAAGGAATCGGCGATGCTCATCGGCGCGCTGCCCGCCCCCTCCCGCCTGAACCCCTTCGCCGACCTGGAGAAGGCGGAGGCCAAGGCCGCCCTGGTGCTCGACGCCATGGCCGACGCGGGCTTCATCACCGAGCGCACGGCGGAGCAGACCAAGCGCCAGCGCCCGATGCTGGCCGCCGCCAACAAGGCGGCGGTGCTGTCCACCGGCCATTTCCGCGAGACGGCCAAGGCCCGCTTCGACCGCTTCGCCGCCGACCGCTACGGCGGCGACCTTCCGGGACCGACCTTCACCGCGCGCACCACGCTCGACCGCGATCTCCAGGCGGCCGCCCTGCGCAGCGTGGAAACCACATTGAAGCGTCACGCCAAGGGCCTGGGCGACGCGGAGGTCGCCCTGGTCGCCCTGGACGGCGACGGGGCGATCCTGGCGATGATCGGCGGGCGCGACGCGGCGGCCCGGCGCGACCATTTCAACCGCGCGCTCCAGGCGCGCCGCCAGCCCGGCTCAGCCTTCAAGCTGTTCGTCTTCCTGGCGGCGCTGGAACGCGGGCTGACCCCGGACTCCCGCGTCGACGGCTCGCGCATGGAGTTCACCGACGGGCGGGCCATCCGCAATTTCGACAACCGCTACCCGTCCTCGCTGACGCTGGCCGACGCCTTCGCCCATTCGACCAACACGGCCTCGGCCCGCCTGACCCGTGGCCATGCGGAGGAGATCGCCGCCGCCGCCCGCCGTCTCGGCGTCGAGTCGCCGTTGGAACCGGACCTCGGCCTCGCGCTGGGCGTCAGCGAGGTGTCGCTGCTGGAGATCACCCAGGCCTACGCGGTGGTCGCCAACGGCGGCAGCAAGGTCAGCGGCCATCTGTTCCAGCGCATCGGCGATCCCGCCGGGCGGACGATCTACAGCTACACGCCGCCGAAGGCGGAGCGGGTGATCGACCCGCAAATCTCGGCCACCCTGAAAGCGATGCTGGGCGAGGTCATGCGGGACGGCACCGGCAAGACGGCCCGCCTGCCGGCGGCGCTCGCCAAGAGCGGGGCGGGCGGCAAGACCGGCACCACCAACGATTACCGGGACGCCTGGTTCATCGGCTTCGCCGACGGCGTGGCCGGGCGTGGGCTGACGGTCGGGGTGTGGGTCGGCAACGACGGCAACACACCGATGAAGGGGGTGACCGGCGGCTCCGTCCCGGCGGAAATCTGGCGCCGCTTCATGGTCGAGGCGGCGCGGGTGAAGGGTTAAAGCGGATTGCAATCCGCTTTGGACCGCGACGGCGGTCCCGGCCGCACATGCGGCCGAAGCCCGCCGGCAAGTGAGGCGATGTGAGTCTAAAGCGAACGGAAGTTCGCTTTAGCGGCCCTTCGCCCCGGCGAGCAGGGACGCGCCGACGAAGCCCAGCGTCCGCCCGTTCCGCCCGACCTCGTACCAGGATCCGAAGGCGGCCATCACGGTGACCGTTTCCCCCCGCTCCAGCACGTCCGCCACCTTGGCGTCGCAGAAGGGGGCGACGCGCAGGTTCGCGGCGGCGCGGACGCGCACCCGTGTCCCGACGGCGATGGCCGGGCGGCGCGTGTCGGCGCTGCGCTCCTCGGCGATGGAACCGGGCAGGGCGCAGCCGCGATCCTCCTTCGAGGCCTTGGCGTAGCCGCCCTTGAAGCGGTTCGCCGGCGGGCTTTCCGCAACCGCCGCCGGTGCGGGGCCGGCCGGTTTGCGGGCCGGCAGCGGGACGGCAAGGGTGTCGGTGGCGGTCGGCACCGGGGGCTCCGCCGCGGGAGCGGCGGTTGTGGCCGGTTCCGCCGCCGCCGTTGATGGCGCGGACGCGGGCGCGGTCAGCACCGGCGCAGGAAGCAACGGCGCCAGACCCTGCGGCGCCGCTTTCCCCGCCATTCCCAGCGGGGTCAGCCGGGGAAGCACGGCGGTCGGCGGCGGGCGCGGCGTGACGGTCGGTTCGGCCTCCTCCGCCCACACCGAAGGGCCGCCGAACAACGCCAGCAGACCGAGAAGGGGAAGGGCGAGCCGGCGCATCCGCCGCCTCAATCCACGGTGACGCGGGCGATGAGCGCGGGCAGGGTCTGGCAGCGGAACAGCCCGTCCATGGTCTGCTGGTCGGTCAGGCGCAACGACAGGGCGCAGCCGTAGGCGTTCACCGTCAGGGTGGTCTGCGCCAGCGCGCCGATGGCGGCGGAGGGCTTGGCGATGCTGTAGCCGGGAGCGCCGAGCCGTCCGGCGAGCGCGCCGTTGACCGGGTTGACGGAATCGATCTCCAGCGTCAGCGGACCCAGGTTGTTCAGCACCGTTTCCGAATGCGGGTCCTCCTTCGTCGCGTAGAGCTGCACCGGCACCGCCTTGCGGCGGGCGATCCAATCCTTCAGCGCCAGATTGCCCAGAACCGGATCGCGGCTCTGCAGCGCCGCCTCCAGGGCGATCTGGCGCAGCGCCGGGTCGTTGCCGCCCAGCGCCGCCTCATAGGCGGCGATCCGCGCCGGGCGGTCGGCGCCCACAATCCGCGCGCGCAGGTCGGCGATCCGCGCGGCGCGGGCCTCCTCCTGCCGCCGTTCGGCGGCGGCGCGCTCCTCCTCGGCCTTGCTGGCGGCGGCCTGCCGGGCGAGCAGGTCCTCCTCGCGGCGGCGGCGGGCGTCCTCCTCGGCGCCGCGGGCCTCGGCGTCGCGGGCGATCTGGTCGCGCAGGCGGTTGGCCTCGGCGGAACCGGCCAGAACCGGGCGGCCGGGAAGCTCGTCCAGCGGCTGGCCGATGCCCTCCAGCACCTCCGGGTTGCGCAGCTCGATGCGCGCGTTCCAGCCGTTGGGGCCGAGCGTGGCGAGCGCCGTGGCGGCCAGCGTCTTCTCCAGCCCGGCCTCGGCGGCGGGGCGGATGAAGGTCACGGCGCCGTCCCGGCTTTCCACCATGTAGGTCGGCTTGGCGAGCCGCAGCTTGGCCCCGATTCGGACGGCGGTGCGCGATTCGGTGGATTTGGCGGCGGCCTTGCCGTCGGGCGCCGGGGCGGGAATCGGGTCCGCGGTCATCTCTTCGACGGTCCAGGGCGGCGGGACGAGGCGCGACACCTCGGCGCGGATGCGGTCGATGGGCAGGTCGGACGCGCGCGCCAGCGGGACGGGCGCCAGCCCGGCCATCAGCGTCGCCGCGATCCCCCACGCCGCCGGTCGCACCATCGCTCGTTCTCCACCGGAAGTGACCACTACAGCTTGTGCCGGTTCGTCCCGGCACTGGTACAGCGAAGCCGCCCGCGAAGGGAAGCGGCTTTTGCCGGAGACGGGGTTCGGCGACGGCCGGATCGGTGAACCCCGGGCCGGGATCGCGACCCCCGGTCGAAATTGGCTTTGTGCCCACACGCCGCTTGCAATATCATCATACAAGTGAATGTATATTCGCCGGAAACGCGAGCGCCTTTCCGCAACGGCAGGGGACCAAGGGCAACGATATGGCGGGCAGACAGGGGAACAAGGAAGGGCCGGTCCTGGTCTGTCGCAATGTCAAGGTTTCCGGTCGACGCACCAGTCTTCGGATGGAGCCCTATATTTGGGACTCCTTGAAGGAAATCTGCGAGCGTGAAGGGCTGACGCTGAACGACATCTGCACCCAGATCGACCAAAGGCGCGGGGAGGCGAATTTGACCGCCTCGATCCGCGTCTTCATTGTCAGCTATTTCCGCAACGCCATCGGAAGCCGCGGCTTCTCCGAAGACGGACCGTCCAGCATTCTGCGCAAGGCGATGGACGACGCCATCCCGCCCTTCGACTGAAGCGAGGGGCGGGACGCCCGCCGCCTCACCAGCGCAGGCTGGGCAGGCCGTAGGTCGGCTGATGGCCGGAGGCGGCAGCGGCGGCGGCCAGCCTGGCCGGATCGACGGACTCGCCCCAGGCGCCGCCCAGCTCTTCGCGATGGATGCCGAAGGTGACCAGCGCCACGTCGATCCCGGCGGCGTTGGCCCCGGCGACGTCGGTGCGCAGGCTGTCGCCCACCGCCAGGATGCGCCGCTTGTCCTTGATCCCCATCAGCGACAGGCAGCGGTCATAGACCGGGGCGTGCGGCTTGCCGTGCCAGAAGACGTCACCGCCCAACTCCTCGTACCGCTGGGCCAGCGTGCCGGCGCAGATGACCATCTGCTCGCCGACCATCACGATCAGGTCGGGGTTGGCGCAGACCATCGGCAGGTTGCGGCGGCGGCAGGCCTCCAGCGCCGGCTCGTAGACCGACAGCGATTCCGCGAAGTCGACGATGCCGGTGTTCACCACGAAATCCGCCTCGTCCGGCGACGCCGCGAGCGTGTAGTCCAGCCCCTCATAGACGTCCATGTCGCGGTCCGGGCCGATGTGGTACAGCCGCCGGCCCAGAGCGGCATGCCACGGGTCGTCGCGGTCGCGCAGCGCGTCGTAGGCGGCCTCGCCCGAGGTCATGACATGGTGATAGCGCTCGCGCCCGATGCCCATGCCGTCCAGCTTGGCGATGACGCCGCCGGTGCGGCGCGGCGCGTTCGACAGCAGGCAGATCACCTTGCCCGCCGCGCGCAGCCGGTCCAGGCATTCCGGCACGCCGGGATAGGGCCGCTCGCCATCGTGCAGGACGCCCCACAGGTCGAGGATGACCCCGTCGTAACGGTCGATGACGGAGGCGATGCCGGAAAGCTGGACGATGTCGGTCATGGGGTCCGGTGGTGTGACGGGCGGGAAAGGGGGGCGGTTCAGCGGCCTTGCGCGGCCCGTTTAGGCTCGGCGAGAAGCTCCGCATAGACGGCCAGCGTGTCGGCGCACATGCGCTGCTTGGTGTAGCGCTCGGCGACGAAGGCGCGGGCGCGGGCGCCGATGGCGTCGCGCTGCTCCGTCGTCAGGGACAGCGCCTCGTCCAGCGCCTTGGCCAGCGCGTCGGGATCGGCGGGCGGCACCACCCAGGCGGTCTCGCCGGGAATCACCGTCTCCTGGTAGGCGCCGATGGCGGACACGATCACTGGGCGGCCCATCGCCTGCGCCTCGACGATCACCCGGCCGAAGGCTTCCGGCTCCTGCGAGGCGGAGACGACGACGGTGGACAGCCGGTAGGCGGCGGCCATGTCGTTGCAATGGTCGGTCATCGTGACGACGCCTTCCAGGCCGGCGCGGCGCACCTGCTCCTCCAGCTCCTGCCGGTAGCCGGTGCGGCCCTGGTCGGATCCGACGAGCAGCGCGCAGACGTCCTTGCGCCCCAGCTTCGCCAGCGCGTCGATCAGCACCGTCTGGCCCTTCCAGCGGGTCAGGCGGCCGGGCAGCAGGATCACCGGCTTGTCATCGGGCAGCCGCCATTTCTGGGCAAGCTGGATCATGCGGGCGGAGCTGACCCGCTCCGGCGCGAAGGACAGCGGGTCGATGCCGCGGTGGATGGTGCGGATGACCGCCGGATCGACGTCGTAATTTTCCAGGATGTGGCGGCGGATGAAGCCGGAGATGGCGATGATCCGCTCGCCCCGCGCCATCACCGAATTGTACCAGCGCTTCAGCCCGTTCTTGTAGTTGTACGGGGCGTGGAAGGTGGTCATGTAGCGGGCGCCGGTCGCCTGGCAGGCCAGCCAGGCGCTCCAGGCCGGGGCGCGGGAGCGGGCGTGCACGATGTCCACGCCGTTCTCCCGGATGATCGCCTCCAGCTTGCGCGCGTTGCGGCGGATGACCAGCGGGTTCTTGGAGGCCAGCGGCAGGGTGATGTGGCGGATGCCGGCGCGGTCCAGCTCCGCCGCCATCGGCCCGCCTTCCGACGCCACCAGCGGCAGCGCTCCGGCCTGGGCCAGCGCCAGCGCCACGTCGATGCAGCCGCGCTCCGCCCCGCCGGTGACCAGCGCCGGCAGCACCTGGAGCACGACGGGCCGGCGGCCGGCGGCCGCGAAGGCGCCCTTCGCGAAGGCGCCGGCCGGGTTGCGCGGGTCCTCGCCGGTGCTAAGCTGGGATTCGACGTCCATAGTCACAGATTCCTAAAGTCCTGGCCCACAGAGGTGTCCGATATGACCGAACCCGCAGCCGGCCCCGTCCCGTCGCAGGGCGGCGCGCACCATAGCCTGAAGCGCGGCGCCGCGACCATAGCCTATCGTCACACCCCCGGCCGCGACCCGGAGGGGCTGGCCCCCGGCGTGATGTTCCTCGGCGGCTTCATGTCCGACATGACCGGCACCAAGGCGTTGGCCCTGGAGGAATGGGCGGCGGGCGAGGGGCTGTCCTTCACCCGCTTCGACTATCAGGGGCACGGCGCTTCCAGCGGGCGGTTCGACGAGGGCACCATCGGGCTGTGGGCCGACGACGCGCTGGCCGTCCTGGACCGCGTCACGGTGGGGCCACAGATCCTCGTCGGCTCCTCCATGGGCGGCTGGATGATGCTGCTGACCGCGCTGCGCCGTCCGGAGCGGGTGGCCGGGCTGGTCGGCATCGCCGCCGCCCCGGACTTCACCGAGGACCTGATGTGGGATCTCTTCGACGAGTCCGTCCGCCGCGAAATCCTGGAGACGGGCCGCTGGCTGCGCCCCTCCGACTACGGGCCGGAGCCGCAGCCGATCACCCGCGCCCTGATCGAGGACGGGCGCAACCACCTGCTGCTGCGCCAGCCGATCGCCTTCGACAAGCCGGTGCGCCTGCTGCACGGCATGGCCGACCCGGATGTGCCCTGGCAGGTCAGCCTGACCCTGGCCGACCGGTTGAGCAGCGCGGACGTGCGGGTGACGCTGGTGAAGGACGGCGACCACCGCCTGTCGCGCGACCAGGACATCGACCTGCTGTGCCGCACGGTGGGCGATCTGGTCCGCGGCTTGGCCTGAAGAAAGAGGGCTTCGATCCGCCCCACGGATCATCCAGAAGGCGGCGCAAGATTTTTCCCAAAAAGTGATTTCAGGGGCTTGCGCACCGCCTTCGGGCTGGATATAAACGCGGCCTCTGCGGAGGGGTGGCCGAGTGGTCGAAGGCGCACGCCTGGAAAGTGTGTATACCCCAAAAGGGTATCGAGGGTTCGAATCCCTCTCCCTCCGCCACGAAATCAGGCTAGAGCGTTGATTTTCTTAGAAAATCCGCTCTAGCCTTTTTCGTTTCCCCACAGTTTACCCCACACTTTGCGGCGGATTGACGCCGCTGTTGGCGGACGCCCGCGGATAAGGTGGGGGGAATTGCTATCCACTTGGGCCTGTGCCAATGGAGGTACGCGAGGAGTGTTCTGAGTTGGGGCGTCTAAATGCGTATTCTCCCGCAGGAGACTGCGCATCAATGTTCCTTAAAGCTGGAGGTGAATATGCCCAAGCACATGTTTTGTTTTCGGTTTGATGGGGCGAGTATGCGCCGTGCCGGCAATGCCACTCCCCATTCCTCGATGGAATTGCATAGAGAGGTCGGGGAGGTGTTGAACGCTGCTGAATTCTCTGGCGCAAGAGTTCATGCTAATTACGATAGTTCACAATATCGCTTTGTTGATATCGTTGCCGATGATGGCGAAATTGCAATGAAGTTTAAGCTGGTGTTGCCTTCGTTTGACGGGCTTTTGCGAGAATTTTCGTTTTGAATTAAGTGGCTGCGGGGAGATAGCAGGTATTATTTGCTGCGTGTCATGCCGGCAACCATCCCGCAGCCTCCTTTCAGATTTCAAACGAGCAAGAAATCTTCCCACTCCTCCGGGTCATCTTCACCGCCGTCCCCAACGACAAGGAAGCCATTCGGTCGGTCAGCGGTCTCGTAGACGCTGGGGCCTTCATCGCCGGCCAGAATGCGGCCCACGGCCATCGCGGCGGCAACCGCTCCGTCGATCCGCCCACGGGCCTTCTCCTTGGTGAACTTTTCGTTCTCGGCCGCGTCCTTCTCGGCCACCACGTTAGCGAAGCACATCCGCAGCACCGGGTTCCCGCCGTGCCGGAACTCTCCGCCCAGGATGGCGCGCTTCAGCTCGCGCACGGGCGCGGCCATGCTGGCGAAGCCCTGCCCGAAGGTGGCGACGGTGATGTCTTCTCGCTGCAACGCCGTGGTGACAGCGGTGGAGTTCCATCGGTCGATGGCGACTTCCTGAAGGTCGAACCGCTCGGCCAGCCCGACCACATGGGCGATCACCGCGTCATAGTCGATGCGGTTTCCCTCCGTGATCGTCAGGAAGCCGGCGTCGCGCCAGCGCAGGTAATCAGCCCGGTCCTTCTCGGCCTTCTTCCCCAACGCGGTTTCGGGCAGGAAGAAGGACGGCAGCACGTCATAGCTGCGGCCGTCGCCCTCGCCATCGGGGAACACGGCGACCACGGCGGTCAGGTCTTCCACGCTGGACAGGTCCACACCCACCCAGCACGCCCGGCCAATCAGGTCTTCCGAGTCGGTGATCGGCTCGGCCTTGTCGTAGGTGGCAAGGTCCATCCACGGGTTGGACGCGCCTTCCTGCCACTGGTTCAGGTGGAAGCGGCGGAAGTCGGCGATCTCGGCCGGGAAGTGCTCGATCCGCCGGGCCTTGATGCGCAGTTCCTCCAGCGAACAGAAGCCGGCGTCGATAGCCGGGTTGGCCGCGTGCCAAGCGCTTTCATCCCGCCAATCGGCTTCCGGGTCCGCCGCGAAGATGATCGGGGCGAAGGTCGGGTCGTCCACCTCGCCGCGCGCCACGGCAAGGCTGTAGTTCCACAGGTCGTGGGCAAGCCCGCCCTGTCCTTCGCCGGCCGTGGAGATGACGACGGTGAGCGGTTCCTCGCGCTTCACCATGGAATCTGTCACCACCTTGAACAGCTTGCGCCCCTCGGCCAGCGGCCAACTGTGGATCTCGTCCGCCAGGAAGAACGAAGCGTTCATGCCGTGCTTGGAATAGGCTTCTGACGAAATGGCCTTCAAGGTAGAGCTGGTCTTGACGTGGTTCAGCACCTTGCGCGACTCGATGGGACGGACCCGGCGGGCCAAGGCGTCGTCTTGCTTCACCATCTCCGACGAGTGCTTGAAGGCGATGCCGGCGTTCTCTCGGTCCGCCGCCGCCTGGATCACCTGTCCGCCGGCTTCGGCCTCCGGTTCCAGGCAGTGCGCCAGCGCCAGGGCAGACGCCAGGGTCGTCTTGGCGTTGCCGCGGGGAATCCAGATGCAGGCGAAGCGCACCAGCCGCCGGCCATCGTCGGTGGACGGGCCATAGATGCGGCGCACCACCGCCTCTTGGAACGGGTGCAGGTGGAACGGCTCGCCCGCGAAGCGGCCTTCCCACAGGCGCAGCATGCGGACGAACCGGGACACCTTGTCGGCGCGGCCGGTCGGATCGGGGTATAGCCCCGGATCAGGCGAGAAAATCGGAATCCCAGCCATTGCCCTTGTCCTCTTCGGTCTTGCCCTTGGTGCCTTGCCGGTGCGGCGTGAGCGCCAGCTCGGCCGCCAGCAACCGGGCTTCGCGCATGGCGGCTTGCTGCATCTTGAAGGCCGGGTGCGGCTTGGGGCCGTTCTCGGTGGAGACCATGCGGCCTTCCGCGCCCATCATCTCCTCGAACTCCCGCACCTGCCCGGCGGCGACGCAGTAGCTTTCCAGCGTCGCCATGGTGTCGGCTGTCAGCAGCTTCCGGCGGTGCAGCTCCGGGGCGGAACGCTTCCATTCCCGCTTGGCGTGGGTGGTCAGCCAGGACGGCGGAGACGGGCACCGGCCGGGTGCGGCGCCGCCCTCGATCACCTGTAGGTTCGGCTTCCGGCCCTTCATGATGAAAATCCCCAATTTCGGCGTGAGTGCGCGCAAGACCCCCCAACGGTCCCGGCCCCTTCGGTGTGAAATTCCGACATGCCTATCCCCTCCAACGCTTCGGCCCGCCTTGGTCGCGGCGCGTCTGCTTCGAGTGGTGGGAGTGGCAGAAGGGGCGAAGGTTCGTCGGGTCCAGCCGGCGGTGCGGCGCCTCCTTGACGCTGACGATGTGGTCCACGTCCTCCGTGGGGCAGCCACAGCCAGGGACGCAGCACACCGGGTGCGTCTTGACGAACTCGGCACGGACGCGCTCCCACGCCGCGTCATAGCCACGCTGGCGAGCGGTCCCTCGGGCGGCGTCATAGGCTTTGGTGCAGCGCGGGCACTTCTGGCCGGCGGGGACCAGGGCGCCACACTTGCAGGCGCGAGGTGGGGCGTAAGGCATGGCGTCACCCCAGCACGCGCATTTCGATGCGCACCAGTTCGCCGCGCACGTAGATCGGGCCGGCGGCCTCCACGTTGCGCAGGGCGCCGCGCACAACCAGCTTGTCGCCCTTCTTCGGGACACGCGGATCGGTCGTAGACGACAGACCAGAGCCACCCGGCCACTTGGCCCGTTCGATCTCCGTGGGCGACAGGATGACGAAGATGTCCGTTTGCGAGATGCCACCGATTAACTCTTCCGGCCGGTATCCGCGCACAAAGCCCCGGCACTCCACGTCCACGAACACGCTGGGGCTCACGCCGTACTGGCGACGCAGCACAACGGTCTCGCCAGCGATGGCAAGCGCGCGGTCAAGGGCAGCCACTTCAGAGTTGCATGTCATTTGGGTGGACTCTCCGTTCTCGATGGTGGAAGCTCCGCACCCTTTCCACTCTGGAGAATAGGGCCGTGGCGACAACGCTCCGCATTACTCAGATGCCAAAACTTGAAGTCCTCAACTCCGATATTGTGCTGGAGGTGGTAACGGACGGGGAAAAGACCGGAGAGCTTCATATTAGCAAGGGCTCGCTTGACTATTACCCGGCCAACTCCAAGAAAAAGCACTATAGGGTGTCGTGGACAAAGCTTGCCGAAATACTCGAAGAGCACGGGAATGAGCGTACCTAACGAATAGTAGCTCTGACAGACAGAATGCTATTGCTGTAGGTCCCCATAGTTACGATGCGCGCTCTCAGCCGATCTCCAAGTACGCCATCAACCGTGGTGTCATCGGCGAGAGCGCCATCTGTTGGCACAACCGGGATGCCCTTCGGCGTCAGGCCCGAGACGTTGACCACCTTCACTCCACCGGCCGGGCCGAAGGCGAGGCACGCCACGTCCACCCAGGTCAAGCCGTTGTCCAAGCTGGTGGCGACGTAGACCTTGGCCGTGGTGCCGCCGGAACCGTAGGCAAGCCGGGCTTGGATGGTGACGGCCGTCATGCCCTCCAGGTCCACGATGGGCGATTGCGCCTCGTTGATGGCGGTGGTGATGGCGCGGTCGGCCAGAGCGTAGGTGCCGGGGTTCAGCATGGCGGTTCACCCGATGGAAGGTTGGCGGTGCGGGGACAGCAGGCCCTCAACGTCGGGCGGGAGCGATGCCCCCTCGCCGAAGCCACCCATCCAGAAGGTGGTGGACAGGACACCCGACACGTCCTCGGAGCGCACCAGAGGATCACGGGATCGGCCGAACCACCCCGCCTTGACGAGCATGATGGTTGCCCGCTCCACGTCCTCCGGGAGCGTGCGGCCGGGCTTGCCGGGCAGGATGTAGCCGGCTTGGTACTCGATCACGATCTTGCCCGCCGGCCAGTCGCGGCGGCTGTCCGATCCGGTGAGCCGGTAGACGAAGGCCGTGTCGTCCTCCGTCTCGAAGTCACCAGCGGCCAGCGGGTTGCCGGCCTCGATGACTGAGGCGACGGACACCACCGGCCAGCGCGACAGAGACAGGGTTTCGATGGGAGCTGCCAGGCGGAAGGTCTCGCGCACCGTTTCCAGTGCGAAGATGCGACCACACCAGCGCCGAATGGTGGCGCTGGTGTGGTCGATCAGGTCCAACAGGAACTCGTCATCGGCTCCACACGATAGGCGCATCTCTCCCTTGACGGCGGCTAAGGTGGTGAGGCGGTGGCTATCGGCGGGAGCCGTGACGGTCAGCATGGCGCGTCTCACACGGGCGGGTTGGCGGTGGGCGCGTTGTGCGGGTGCCCCAAGATGGCGACAGCTCCCAGGTTCGCCGCGCTAGCGTTGCCGGCCGGCGTGATGGTGACGCGCTGATAGCGCTTGCCGCCGGCATACCCGACCTTGCGGGCCTTGTTGTCGTCGGCGTAGGTGAAGCCGGCCAGCGCCTCGGTGCCGATCAGCAGATCATCGGGCACGGCCTCGGCGTCCGACAGGTTGGCCGCGTCCCCGTGCTCCACCAGCACGGAAAACGTGGCGTCGGCGTCCGCCAGGGAGCCGGTCAGCAGGACGAAGGTCACGGACCCATAGCCCAGGCTGTCCACGATGGACGAGACCACGGCCGTGTTGTCGTTCGTGGTCGTGCCCGGCGGGATGATGGTGACGGGCGTGATGTTGTTCATCAGGTCGCGCATGGTCGGTCCTCCTCAGATCGCGGCCACGATCAGCTTGCGCAGGGCTTCCGACTTGCGGACGCCACCGGCCACCCGCTTGCGGGCGTGGAAGCGGCACTTGCCCTTGGTGCGCTGGGTCAGGTCGTCGCGCAGCAGCGAGAAGCCCACGCGGTCGAACACCCGATAGGCTTGGGCGAGGTCGCCGAAGACGACAGGGATGTTGCCGCCTCCCACGTTGGGCATGTCCGGCAACTCCACCACCGGGCGGCCCATGATGGTGGTCACGGGGGCGCCGTTGATGCCCTGCACCAGGGCGAGGTACTGGCCGTTGCCGTCCTTCAGCTTGCGGATGGCGCCCAGCGTCGTGCCGTTCAGGCCCCACACGGCGTTGGTGCGGTACGGGCTCGGCAGCGCGTGATACAGGTCGATGATGCTGTCCGGCGTAATCTTCGAGGCGTCGCCCGTCGCCACGGTCGGAATGCTGGTGTCCGACATGAAGCCCATGGGGCGCTTCACGCCGTTGCCGGTGACGAAGGCCGTGCCCTCGGCCGCGCCGAACTCTTCGGCGAGGTCCATCGCCAGTTCGGCGAAGATATCGACGGCGGCGTCCTCCAGCGTGTTGAAGCCCACGTCCACGTAGGCCGTCAGCTCCTTCACCTCATAGTTGGACTTGCCGTAGCGGGTGCCGGTCTCCGTGTCGTCGCGGTCCTCCAGCTCCTCCACCCAGGTGGCGGTGGGACGGCCGATGCGCTTGGGCAGCTCCACCGAACCGCGCGCCGTGTTGCGCACGGTGGCGTACTGGCGCACCGGGCTCCACATGACGATGTTCTTGTCCACTTCGGCGATGAACTCGGCCGGGGCGAGATAGCCGGCGGACGGGTCTTCGGCGGTGCGCAGGGTCTTCACCTCGCCGAACTCCAGCCCGGCCACGCCGTGGCGGAGATAGGTCTCAAACGCCTTGCGCTCGGGAGCCTCGGCGCCCTTGGTCTCCGTGGTGGGCGCGGCGCCCGGCCGGCGGAGCGCGGTCTCCACCTTGCCCAGACGGTCGGTGATCGGCGCCAGCGCGGCGGTGATCGCGGCCGTCATCTTCGTCTCGATGCCGGCCACCAGCTCGGCGGCCTTGGTCTCCACCGTGCCGTTGTCGGGCGCGGCCGTGGTCTCGTCTTCCATGGTGCTCTCCTCAAGAATGGCCGCGCCAGCGGCCGGGAAACTCTTCACACTGGTGATGCGGGCGGACGGCGCGGCGGGCACGGCGACGAGCGACACCTCCAAGAGGTCCACCTCGTCCAGCCGGCGGACACCGCCGGGAAGCCGCGTCGCCTTCACCGTGCGAAAGCCGATGCTCAAGCCGGTGACGGCCTTGGTCTTGGCGAAGGCATAGGCTTCGTCGCCCGTGGTCGTGCCCAGCGCCAGCCGGCCCGAGACCTTCAGCCCTTCCGGGGCTTCCTCCATCGTCTCCCAGGTGCCGGCCACGGCCGCCGGGTCGTGGCTCAGCAGCATGGCGGGCATGGTGCCGCGCGCCTTGTGCTCGGCCAGCGAGCGGGAGAAAGCACCAGGCGCCACGATGTCGCGCACCCGGTCGGGCGCACCGCCGAACGGGGACGCAAGGCCGTCGATCACCCCGGCGTCGGACGGAGCGAACTTGAATTCGAGGTCAAGCCGCTCCATTGCCGGCCTCCGTGCTGGTGGTGCCGTTGGTCGGGGCGGGCGCGGTGTTGATCGGGCGCATGAAGGTCTCGCCCCCGGCGTAGGGGGCGCGGTTCTCCATGGAGCGGGCCTCGTTCGGATTGAGCACGCCCGCGTTGATGGCCTTGCTGTATGCCTCGAAGCGCGCGGCGATGTCGGCGCGGGCGAGGTCGTCCACCAGGAACTCGAAGTAGTATTCGCCCCGTTCCTCCGGGGTCAGCAGCGTGATCGCCAGCGCGTCGCACCACAGGCGCAGGATCGGCAGCATGCAGAAGGTAAGGAACTGTTGCCCCATGCTTTCCGCGTTGGCGTGGGTGGCGCGGTCCATCTCGCCCACCATGTGCAGCGGCACGCGCCAGAAGCGGCTGACTTCCTCCACCTGAAAGCGACGCATTTCCAACGTCTGCGCATCCACGCTCGACAGTTGGAGTTGCTGGAAATCCATGTCCTCTTCGAGGATCAGCGTCTTGCCGGCGTTGGCGGCCCCACCGAACCATTGGGTGAAGGAGACGCGGAGCTTCTTCATCAGCTCGGGCGTCACCTTACGCTTGTGCTTCAGGATGCCGGACGGCTTGGCGCCACGGCCGAACAGCCCGCCGCAGTGGGTTTCCAGGGTCAGGGAAAGGCCGATGGCTTCGCGGGCCAGCGTGACGGGCGAAGCGCCCTTGTGAACGTCCAGCCCAACGCCCCGGATGTGCAGGATCTCCGAACGGTCGCAGTCGCGCGCCAGCCCGGCCCCCGTGGCGACGGTGTAGACCGGAACCATGGTGCGCGGGTCTTGGCGGACGGAGACGGTGCGCGGGTCCAGCGGGATCAGCTCGGCCACCTGCCCGGCTCCGTCGCGGTTCACGAAGGCATAGGCGTTGCCGTAGGTGGCGAAGTGCGTGCCCAGCACGAGACGGAACTCGCTGGCCGGGGTCCACGGGTTGGCGGCTTGCGTGACCAGGGGATAGACGGGGTGGTCGGTGGCGCGCTCCCGGTCGTCCGGCCCCTTCTTGCGGTACAGGTGCGGGGTCAGTTGTTCGACGGTCTCGGCGATCACCTTGACGCAGGCGAAGGCGACGGAACAGCGCATGGCGGTTTCCGGGGAGACGGAAACGCCCGCTGCGGTCGGCAGAGCACCGCCGGTCAGGACTTCATAGCCGCCAGTGTCTTTGCGCTCGTAAGGCAATCTCTGCTTCAGCCAACCAAACATGAAAAGCCTGCCACGTCAGAAACGGCAAGCTTATTCTACATTAAATAGGAAAATTAGCAACACACAGAGACAGTATTCCGCTAATGTCCGCTTTGGTCCGCCTGTGTTTTTCTTTGTTTGTTAGGGGGGGTGTGCCGACGCACTTCTATGTTCGCACCCCAAACACTTCAGCCCACGCCCGACGCTCAGCGTCGGAACGGGACAGATGCGCGTCGAACTCCAGAATGGCCGCGCGCTCCTCGAAGTCGTCCAGGCGGTCGAGAAAGTCGGGGTAGCTGGTCAGCAGGTGGACCAAGCCGGTCTTCTCCGCACGGACGGCGGCGACGATGGCGGTGGGCAACGGCACCGATGCCCGGAGCCGCAGGTTGCCGCCATCGACATGGACGGTCGCGCCTTGATCGCGGATCGCGCGCAGCACGGACACGGCTGTCATATCGTCGTCTCCCAAAGGCTGGAGCCAGAGAGTGGGGGCAAATCAGCGTCCCCAGCGTCCACACCGTCCCCGGTGCCGCCAAGCTCTTTAGATTGCTTTGTTTTTTCGGGGGCGGTGCTGGACGGCGCAGCGTCCCCACCTCCACCCGGCGGATTCGGATCGCCCGCTTCTTATCGGCACCACGGCCGATATGCTGGTCGAGTTCGATCTCGACACCCAGCGCACGCAGGGCGGGCGCGACGCGGCGAAGACGGTTCGACAGGCGCGTGCCATCCTTCGGCCACCCCTTATCCCGTGACACATCCAACGAGACCTTGGCGTTGATCTCGGCCAGAAGCGCGGTCGCCGTGGCAATGTAGGTGGACCGCTCCGACGCTATGTCCAGCGCGGCGGCGGCCAGCGGATCGGCCTCGACAGCCTCTTCGACACCGCGCGCGCGGTTGGTCTCGTAGGCGGCAACGAACTGGTCGGGCTTCCACCCGAAGGCCGGGAAGCCGGCGGCGGACCATAGGGCGAAATCGGCCATGCGGGGCAGGCGCGGGAGCGTCACCGTGGCGCGGTTGCGCAGGGCCACCGACACGCCGTCGAACAGCGCGCCCAGGATGCGCGGTGCGGCGGCGTCGAACTCCGACCAGAACGCGGCTTCCGGCCGGCGGGCCTCCGCCGTCATCGCCGGCAGGGTCAGGGCAACGGCTCGGTCGGCCAGATCGGGGCAGGATGCCAGCGCGGGAATGCCGTTCAGCAGAACCGGGCGGCACACGTCGATCAACACTTCCTCGTTGTTCGTGTAGAGCGCCCGCGTGGCGAACCCGCCCCCGGTCGCGATGCGGCAGAACCAATCCGACTGGTCGCCGTCGATGAAGGACAGGTTGTCGTAACCCAGCACCCAGCCGTTGCGCGCGGCAATCAGCGCGTCGCGCTCGTCCTTCGGCGGCGAGCGCAGATCGGCCGCGTTCGGATCAACCAGCCGGCGCAGCACGCGGCAGAACGTGGACTTGGCCGCGCCCTGTTCGCCGTTCACCACCATGACGGGGAACGGCCCCTTGCGCTTCAGGCAAGCCACGATCCAGGCCACGGCAAGACGGAAGTCCTCGTCGCTTCCGATGTTGAGGAAGGGGCGCAACTCGTCAATGCGGCCACCCTTCTGCGGCACCGGCAGGGGGCGCAGCCCGGCCGGGCGGATGAAGGGGCACGGCGGGCGGGAGACGACGCTCCAGCCGTCCGGCCCGATGACGACGGCGGACCAATCGGGCGTGCCCAGGTCGATGACGACACGGCCTTCGTGCTCTCCGACGCGGACGGCGGGCACCTTCTCCGCCCCGTTGCAGGCGATGGCTTCGACGCTGTTCAGCGCGTCGGCAAGGGCCTGAGACGACGGTGAGCCGGGGATGGTGATCTTCGTGTCGCCCTCGGCGATCACCTGCTTGTAGCGGGCGCCGTAGGTCTTCAGCAGGTGGCGACGGTAGGCGCTGGACCGGACGGCAAAGCTTTCGAGGTGCCCGTCCACCTCCACGGTGGCGTAGGCGACATGATCGGCGTCGCGCCACAGTTCGCCGCCTGTCGCGCACAGGATCAGCTTGTCGCGCTGGGACAGCCCGTCGTCGTCCTCACCACCGGGCGGCGGCGTGAACTCCGGTGCGGTCTCGATGATCTTGCGAACGTCGTCAGGCATGGGCGGTCTCCGCAGCCGTGGCCGCGCGTAGGATGTCGTTGAAGTCCGTGTCGGGGACGGGAGGCAGGGCGAGGCGGACGCGGCGGCCTTCGGCATGGAACCGGCGGGCGGCGGCCTCGGCCTTGCGCTGTCCCACGCCGTTGGTGTCGTGATCGACCAGGATCACCACTTCGGCCACGGCGGGCGGCAAGATCAGGTCAACCAGATTGCCGGCGGAGAAGGTGGCCCAGCCGGGAAGCCCGGTTTCCTGCATCCCCGACAGGACGGTCTCCAGGCCCTCCCCGACCAGCAGAGTGGAGCCCGCCGGGGCAAGCCGGATCGCGGCGCCCTTCAGCGGCCCCAAGGTCATCTTCGGGCTTGGCGCGGCGGCCTTGTCCGTGCCACCAGGGGCGAGAAAGGTCCGGTGGATCGCGCACACCCGATTGCCGGGATGCAGGGCGAAAGCGGCCACCATGCAGGGGAACCGCTGGCCGGTCGGCGCGTGCTTGGCGTTGGGCAGAAAGCGAATGGTCGGCGGCACCGGGAGCCGGATCGCCCGGTTGCGGAGATAGGTCTCGGCGTCTGTCCCCATGGCGGGGAGGGTCTGGCTCCAGAGGTCCAAGGCGGCCTTCCGTTTCGCGTCGGGATCGGCCGGGGCAGTCGGTTCACGGCGGGCCGGCGGGGTCCACGCCCGGTCAGGCTCGCCCGCCCATAGCCCTTGCGCCCGAAGGGCTTGGATCACGTCGGCTTGGGAGCACCCGCACGCATGGCTCTTGACCAGCACGCGGCCTTTGTCTTCCTCGACAGTGAAGCCGGACGGATAGCCGCAGCTCGGGCAACGGCCGCTGTAGGTCCGGCCAGCGCGGGCAAAGCCCAGCGCCTTGGCGATGCCGGCGGCGTCCATCTCAGGCCCTTCCCGCTTCGGCACGCCAGACGAGCGTGATCTCAGCGGCAAGCTGGTTAAGTGTGCGGGCGGCCGGTGCCGGCGCGGGGAGCCGCATGGCGCGGGTCGGTTCAGCCCACAGGCGGCGGAACTGCCGGTTCTCGGCCGGGTCACTCTGGCGAAAGAAGTCAGACGCGGCGCGCATCGGCTCAGCCCTCCACGTTGCCGGCCAGACGTGCCAGGAAGTCGGCGGGCGAGTCGGTGATGATCCGGCGGCGTCCCACCGTGACGAAGCGGATCAGGCCGTCGCCCATCAGCTCGTATGCCTTGGAGCGGCCGATACCGGCCCCATAGCAGAACTCCGGGACGGAATAGCCGGCCTTGGCGACGCGGCTCGGGTCGATGGCCTTGCCCTTCTGGCGCGGACGGCTATCGGTGGAGTCCAGGCAAGCCGGGGACGTTTGCGGCCGAGGGGTGTTCCCCGGCCGCCCGTTCAGGGTCGTCATGTCAATTCACCTATCTTGAAGGGGGCGGGGGCGCGATGGCCCCCGGCGGGATCAGTCGCGCTCGCCGATGATGGAGCGCTCTTCCTCGGTGTAGTGGGCGATCAACGCGCGCAGCTTGCCGATGTTGAACGTCGTGACCTTGCGGATGTCGGTGCCGCTGAAAAGCACTTGGTCCCATTCGGAGGCGGCAGGAACCTGTTCCGCTGGAAATGCCCTGCCGCCGCGCGGCTCAAAGTAGTCCTCGACGAAGCTGATGGTGCGTGCTTCGGGGTGTCGCCGCGCGGCGTCGGCCACCTCACACGCGATATAGCCGGCCTTGGTCGCCTCGTAGCCGTCGTCCATCAGGTCGCGGAACAGCCACAGCGCGATCATGTCATCGGGATCGAACAGGCGGGCGCGTCCGGGGACCGTGCACGGAGCGCAGCGGAAACGGCCCGCCGCGACATGCTCGTTGAAGCGGTCCCGGTCAATACGCGCAACCCGGCACGCGGCGACCGTGGTAAGCTTGGGGATGGTGGTCATGGTGTATGTCCTCTTGGCTCTTGCGATTTCCAAGAGGTAGGGCGTCCTCTGGCGGAAAGCAAGAGGTTATTTAAAGGGGGCCGGCGGAACCGGCCCCCTCAGGTTCACGCTGCGGCTACCAGGGCCGTACCGGGGCCGTCGTCGTCCACCTCTCGGAAGTCATCCTCCAGGATCTTCAGGGAACCCGCCGCATGTCGTTCTTCGCGGCCAGGGCCTTGAGTGCCCGATGGACGCGCAAGCCCAACAGCATCAGGTCCATGGAGTCTACAAGGGCGCGCTTCTCCTCTTCCGTCGCCTCCGGGAAGTAGCGCAGGAACGTGCTCTCGCTCTCCGAAAATCCATCGGCCCCGCGCGGCTCCGCTAGGCTCCGTTGCCGGTTCTTCTCTTCCTCGTCGTAGGCGTTTGTCTCTTTGAAGATGCGGTCGTAGGTCTTCCATTGCTTCGCCAGCTTCTCGTTTTCGTAGCGGGCGGAACAGTCCTTCGACCACCGTTCCATGATGCCGGCGGTTTCCTCGACGGTCAGGCTAACCGCCGTCGCCAGTTCCGGGGGCAGGTTCGGAATGGACGCCTTCAGCGACTCCATGGTGCGGACGGCCGGGTGCTCCGGGTCGTCGTAGCCGTAGTGGTCGCTCGCCTCGTACGCCAGGAACGCAAGCTTCATCACGGTGCCAGCCGCGCCATGGACGGGCGCGTCGGCCAGGAAGTCGCAAGCCTCCCGCTCAGCCTTGTCGGCCGCCTCGTTGTAGTCGTCGCTCTCCAGGCAGATGGTGCAGGCTCCCCGCCACTGGCGGAACGCGGTCAGCATCGCCGCATCCCGATCTTGCGGGATAGCGGTCAGGGCGGCACCGGCAGCAGCCCCAACAGTAGCAACGGCAGCAGCCCTGCCCAGCAGATGGCGGCGGGAAACTGGCAAAGTCGTGGTATTCTCGGAACCAGCCATGGTCCGCAGCTCCTATACAGCTCGGGTTGTGGTCAGGCCGGGCGCGGGAGCTTCCACCTTCCCGTCCGGCCACTTGCCGGGTTACAGCAAGTTCGGTACACTGTGCGCAAGTTGGTGGGTGACGGTCAAGAGGAACTTGCGCACATGGTGCTGAACTTTGTGGGTGCCGAATGACGCCCGCTCAATGTCGGATGGCTCGCGCGGCTCTGGAGCTTGGCGTGCGTGATGTCGCCAAGCTGGCGGAGGTCGCTCCGAGCACCATTACGCGCCTTGAACGTGGCGAAAGCCTCTATCCTCGAACAGTCGAAGCTATCCGGGCTGCCCTCGAAGCGGCCGGTATCGAGTTCATCCCGGAAAACGGGGGCGGGGCTGGAGTGAGATTGAAGGTGAATAAAGCATAAGTGATGAGGGGCGGTTATGAGCGTAAATCCGTCTACAGCTAAAAAGCTCTATGGGCTATCAGCGGGAAGATGCAATATATGCAAGAAAAGGTTACATAATAGAAACTATCATGCAGGAGAAATGGCGCATATTGTGGCTGAGAAACCCACCGGCCCTAGAGGATGCGCTAACTTTGTTGGTGACATAAATGGTTATGATAACCTCATATTGCTTTGCGTTGATCATCATACTTTGATTGATCAAGATACTAATACATACACAGTCGCTTTTCTGAAAAACTTGAAGCTTCAGCATGAGTACCAAGTTGATCAGCTATTTACAAACGGCAATGACAGAGCTTCTGATGTTTCCGCCCTTAGTGTATTGATGGAGTATATGCCTTTTATATACGTGCCCGGTGATGTGGAGAATTTGCCATATAGTTTCAACATAAGACTTCTGGAGGTTGAGCAAGCGGTGGAAGGATTTATACTTGGAAATCCTCATATGTATCCATTTTACGACACCGTTCTTATGAAGAGGTTTGAAAGGTTCTATACTAATTACCAGGAAGTCATTGGTGCATTGAGGTGGGTGTGGAAGGACGCATTGATATTTGACGTTGCAATCGGCGGTTTTTCTAAAATTAAAAGCGATCTGTTCGGCCGAGATGAGTTTAGTATGGTTTGTTCCGAAATAACAGGAAGGGTTTCCCTGATGATGCAATGCTTCCATGATCTGGTATCTTATTTGAGGCAATTCTATAAAGACGTGGCGATAAATTCATATCCCCCTCGCATTGCTTGGTGATGGAGAATAAAGCTTCTGATCTTCCTTAATCTCTACCGCGATGCTGCTGGTGCCTTCATATAAATAATCCCGCCGCTTCACTCCGCAGCGGGCTTCATACATTTCGGGCGTTGACGGCCCCATTCTCACCGCATACGGGAGTAGGAGTCGAGTCCTAAATCGGACGTTAGCGGACAGGATCGCAGCGCCTCCCGGATCGTGACTAGTCACAGATAGCGGGTGACTTGAACCGTGACTAGTCACACCCTAAGTATGGGAAAACCTGTGACTAGTCACGAGCCATGACCGATCAAACCGCAGCCGCCAGACAGGCCAAGCGCCGCGCCCGCCTCGCCGAAGGCAACGTCGCGCAAATCAACGTCCTCGCCCCTCAGTCCGCCCACTCAGCACTTCGAGAAATCGCCGCGCGCACCAGGGCCGGGGAACCGCTCCATAAGGTTCTCAGGTCGCTTGCCATGCGAGCCACCAACGAAGATGCCCGTTGGGCGCCGCTGGCCGTCCCCGACGATCTCCAGCCCGGCCCCGGTGAGGTCGCCGTTGCCGTCCGCACCGGAAGCCGGTCAAACGGCTACACGCGCAAGCTCATTGACCGGGCAGGGCTCCAGCGCCGTGACGATATCGGCGCGTGGTGCGGGATCGTTGCCAAGGAGATGGCGGACAAGCTGGCCGCGCGGGCGGAAACCACCAGCGCAACCGTGGCCCAGCGGGCGGGCGAGGCGTAAACCCCCGGCCGGGGACGCTGAATGGGGACGCTGGGGACGCTGCGGGGACGCTGATCTTCGCGCCAGCGTCCCCACGGAAAAGCTAACTCGCTCAATGCTTTGAGTGCTGTACGGACATGGTGGGGACGCTGGGGACGCTCCTTTCTCTTTCTTTTCTAAATAGAGAAGGTAGAGGGGGAGAGGGAGGCTATCGCTCTACGCTCGCACCGCCTTGGGCAGGGGGACCACCTTCGCGGCCTCGCCCTCACAGAACCGCGCCCACCGCTTCATGAGGTCGCGGCGCTTCTCCAGCAGGTCGCCCCGTCGATAGGCGGCCTCCACCTTGTCCTTGATGGTGTGGGCGAGCGCCATCTCGGCCACCTCGCGCGGGGCGTTGGTCCGCTCGGCCGCCCAATCCCGGAAGGCGGAGCGGAAGCCGTGTGCGGTCGCCTCCAGCTTCATGCGGCGTAGAAGCATGGTGAGGGTCATGTCCGACATGGGTTTGCCGGGCTTGCTGCCCTCGAACACCAGGGCGTTGGGGTCGTCAGGCTTCCGCGCCAGCTCGCGCGCCTTCTCCAGCACCGTGACGGCACGCGGCGCCAGCGGCACCACATGGACCTTGCCGGCCTTCATCCTCTCGGCTGGGATCGTCCAGAGCTTCGCGTCGAGGTCGATCTCGGTCCAGCGGGCGCCGCGCATCTCCCCGGATCGCACCGCCGTCAGTATCAGGAACTCCAGCGCCAGCTTGACCAGGGGGCCGGTCTGGTCGGTCTCCCGGAGCCTGGATAGGAATGCGGGTACATCGGCAAAGGGAAGGGCGGCGAAGTGCTCCACGGCGTCCTTCTGCTTGGGCAAGCCCTTGGTGACGGATCGCACCGGGTTCTCGCCCTCCCGGAAGCCTTTGGCCGCAGCCCAATCCAGCACCGTACCGATTCGCTGACGCACTCGGCGGGCCGTCTCGGGCTTCTCCAGCCAGATCGGCAGCAGCACGTCCCGTACCTCGGGTGTCCCGATCTCGTCCACCTTCACCGGCCCCAGCGTCGGGAAGACGTGGGCTTCCAGCGTCGCGAGCCATTGCGCCGCGTGCTTCTCGTTCTTCCAGCTCTCCTTGTGCTCGCCGTGGCAGGTGCGCGCGGCGTCCTTGAAGGTCGGCACCACCTGCCGGACCTTGCGCCGCTCGGCCAGCGGGTCGCCTCCGTTGCGCGCCAGCTTCCGCATGTCGAGCGCCATCTCGCGCGCCTCGGCCAGCGTGACCAGGGACGCGGAACCGAGACCAATGTCGCGGCGCTTCCCCTGGATCATCAGGCGCAACAGCCAGCGCCGGGCGCCGGACGGGTCCACCTCCAGATAGAGCCCGTTGCCGTCAGCATGCCGGCCGGGCTTGGCGGAGCGCACCGTTACCGCCGTCAACGCCTTTTCAGGATGACGCCCGTTCCGCTTCGGCAATTCGATTCCCCGTCGCTTCTGCCCCACATTTTCCCCACATTCTGTATCGGGTGGGGGCGAATGGCAATGGACAGTCGTGGACGGGTGCGGACAGAGCCTTTCAACGGTTCAATGGGTTAGCGGATGCTCGTGGACGGTGGCGAACACCCAAAAATGTCAATTATAAAGCCTCTCCCTCCGCCAGTTTTTCCTGCTGACTTCGCCGTGGTGTCAGCAGTGGCGAGATACCACCGTACTTCCGGGCGGTTAGCCTTATACTTTCCCAGGCATAGGCCCTGTTGAGGGGCACAAGCCGCGCTGTTTGCCCGGTCTGTGCCCGATTTTCTCCGCCGGTCCGTGATCGACTTCCCTTTAGGGCGCGAAAGGTTACTCCCCCGCCGTGGCGCTGTCTCCCGGTTCGGGGACGTTCACGCCTGAACCCTCGACTCCGAAATTGGCCGAGGTCCAGTTCAGGGCGAAGTCCAGTTCAGGGCATAGCGCGCGTCGGCACCACGCAGGGCTTGCTTGCCGATGGCCGCGAGGTGACCGTCATCCTTGCCCGGTCAAAGATTTATCGGACGCACCACTCGGCGTTGTTCAGCTGACGCCTTCTGCGCTGTCCTCACCTCGGCTCGGGCCCGCTCGTCACAGCAGGGTCGCAAGCGCTTCCTTGGTGAAATCGCGCAACGCCTCCATGCGCCCTTCGCGAACCTTCCGGACCCATTGTGGGTCGGAGAGCAGGGCCCGGCCGACGGCGACGAGGTCGAAGTCGCCGCGCTCGAAGCGGCGCAGCAACTCGTCCAGAGGGCTGGGCTGCGAACTCTCGCCCTGGAAGGCAGCGATGAATTCGCCCGACAGACCGACGGAACCAACGGTGATCGTGGCCTTGCCGGTCAGCTTCTTGGCCCAGCCGGCAAAGTTCAGGTCCGAGCCCTCGAATTCCGGCTGCCAGAAACGCCGCTGCGAACAATGGAAGATGTCGACGCCCGCGTCGGCCAGCGGAGCCAGCCACGCTTCCATCTCCTCCGGCGTCTTGGCGAGGCGCACCGCGAAGTCCTGCTGCTTCCACTGCGAGAGGCGGAGGAGCACGGCGAAGTTCTCGCCGACCGCCGCACGCACCGCCTTGACCACCTCGACCGCGAAGCGGCTGCGTTCCGGCAGGGTGGGGCCGCCGAAGGCGTCGGTCCGCTTGTTCACTCCGGCCCAGAAGAACTGGTCGATCAGGTAACCGTGGGCGCCGTGGATCTCGACCGCATCGAAGCCCAGCCGCTTCGCATCCGCCGCGGCGCGGCCGAAGGCGGCGATGGTGTCCGCGATGTCCTGCTCGCTCATGCCGTTGCCGCCGGGCTTGCCCGGCACGACGAGGCCCGAGGGGCCTTCGAATGGCTGCGGCGGCATCCAGCCGGACAGGTGCGGGGCCATCACCCCCATGTGCCAGATCTGCGGCGCCATCGCGCCCCCCGCCGCGTGCACGCCGTCGATGACCCTCTTCCAACCGGCCAGCGCATCCTCGCCATGGAAGCGCGGAACGTTGGGATCGTTCGAGGAGCTGGGCCGGTCGATGACGGTGCCCTCGGAAAGGATCAGGCCGACCTCGTTCTCCGCCCGGCGGCGATAGTAGGCGGCCACATCGTCCGTCGGCACGCCGCCCGGCGAAAAGGACCGGGTCATCGGGGCCATGACGATCCGGTTCTTCAGAGTCAGCGACTTCAGGGCGAACGGGCGGAAGAGGATGTCGACGCTCATGGTGACGATCGCCTCTGCAATGGATGGTGAAAGAGGACGTGAGAGCCAGGGCACGGTCTTTCTTTGCGCGCCGATTGTCTTCGCCAACAGAGCGCCGCGACGCTTGTTGCCCAGGCGATGTCATGCAGGATCGGCAATCGGCCATGTCGCGGCGTTGCGCAGCCACGATGCCGCTTGCCATGGACAGCCCTTCCTTGGCTACTGACGGCTCCGTCGGACCGGCCCGTGCGACGTGAACACCCGTCCGCCCGCGGACAGGGCGCCCGGCAGCGGCAAGCGGCGCACGCAACAGCCGCAGCCGGCGGGATGCGCGGCCGAAGCCCGGTGCGGGTCGGTCGCGCTCGGCCCGGTGGCGGCGTGGGCAACGCGGCCACCCGGGTTGCCGCTGGCAATGGCGGGGGCACTGAGACATGTTCGCGGTGCCGCGGCCCCGCATTCCGGGCAGGCGCAAGGGTCCCGGAACTGGGCCATGGGCCGCATCGCCGTGAACGGCCCGCAGGCTTCGCACTCGTAGTCGTAGATCGGCATGACGTCCTCACGCTCGAGCCCGTCCGGCGAGATGGCGGAGAGGCCGAGGGAGCACAAGGCTCCGCCCGGCCCGGCTGGTCACGCGGCGGGCTTGAGCACCACCTTGGTCCAGCCATCGTCGCGCGCGTCGAAGTGCTGGTAGGCGTTCGGCGCCTCGCGCAGCGGCAGCTCATGCGAGATGATGAAGGACGGCTTCGCGCGGCCGGTCGAAATGAGGTCGCGCAGCTGCCGATTGTAAGCCTTCACGTTGCACTGGCCCGTGCCGATCGTCTGACCCTTGAACCACAAGAGGCCATAGTCGAAAACGATCTCGCCCTGCTTGTAGAGCGGGTCCTGGGGGGCCGGGTCCTGGGGCGTGTAGACGCCGACCACGCCGATGCCGCCGGTGAATTTCACCGACTTGACCAGATTGTTCATGGTCATGTTGGGGTGCTCGTGGCCCGCCGGATCGTGCGCCTGGTAGCCGACGCACTCGCAGCCGCGGTCGGCGCCGATGCCGTTCGTCAACTCAAGGACCTGGTCCACCGGGGAGCCCTTGGAATCGTCGATGGGCAGGGCCCCGATCGAGCCGGCAAGGCGCAGGCGGTCGGGATGACGGTCGACGACCATGACCATGCAGGCGCCCTTGATCATCGCCGCGTGGGCGGCCATGAGGCCGACCGGCCCGGCCCCATAGATGACGACCGACTCGCCGGGACGCAGTCCGGCGAGTTCGGTGACATGCCAGCCGGTCGGGAAGATGTCGGCCAGCATCACATAGTCGTTCTGCCGCTCCTCCGCGTCCGGCGGCAGCTTCAGGCAATTGTAGTCGCCGTAGGGAACGCGCAGGAGGTCGGCCTGGCCGCCCCGATACGGTCCCATGTCGGCGAAGCCGTACGCGGCGCCGGCCATGTTCGGCACGACGCTTCGATCCGCCGTGGTCAGGCAGAACGCGCTCAAGCCGCGTTCGCAGTTCTTGCAGAATCCGCAGCCGATGTTGAAGGGGATGGCGACCCAGTCCCCGACCTTCACCCGATCGACGGCGTCGCCCACTTCGGCCACCTGCCCGAGGTTCTCGTGCCCGAAAACGCCGCCCCGCGGGAAGTCGGTCCGGCCCTCATACATGTGCAGGTCGGAGCCGCAGATGTTGGTGCTCGTGATCCGCACCAACACGTCGGTCGGTCTCTCGATCCGGGCGTCGGGGACGTCCTGCACCGCAACATCGCGCGGTCCGTTATAGACAACCGCTCTCATCTCGTTCTCCCGACCTGAAGCCGCATGGTGGACAAGGAGAGTGTTGTGCAGCCTGCCGTCGGACCACCCGGTCGTTACCTGAGGGGATTTCCGTAGCGCGCAGTGATCGTGCGCAAGGCCGTCCGCGGCTACAGGCTCCTCGGCGAGCGCAACGGGGCCCCGTTCGTTCGGGGCGATGGTGGAAGAACGCGGCGGCTTCCGGTGCGATGGAACCCAATCGTCCCGGCGGTCTTGCCGGATCTTCAGGAAGATCCGCCGATCCGGCACGCGGTTTACGACGACGGAATCGTCGATCCCAACGCATTGCCGAAATGAACTATTAATTATTGTATTTTAATCTGAATAAACACCATTGATATTAATTGTCTTCTTCGGGATGGTATAATTCAGCCGTGAATGGTGGGATTCATGCCGCACACATCCGTACGATACGCCTCCATCCATGAAGCGCAGCCAAGAGATGCCGGCCTGATGCCGATCCTGCGCCTCGTTCTCGACAACATGGCGGAAGGGGTGTGCGTCGCCGGTCCGGATGGCCGGATCATCACCGCCAACCCGGCGGCGGAGGCGGTGTTCGGGCCGCTCACCGGTGTGGCCTTCGACACGCTGTTCGGACCGCGCCTGCGGCTGGCCGACGGGACCACCCCGTGCCCGCCGGCCTCCTGGCCGATGGGCCGCGCCATCCGGGGCGGCGCGATGGAGCGGGAAAGCCTCTATCTCGCCCCGCCGCCCGGCGGTTCCGGAGTCTGGCTGCGGGTGAACGCCCGGCCTCTGATGGAGAATGGAGTCTCCGTCGGCGGCGTGCTGGTCTTCCGCGACATCACCCAGGTCAAGGCGGCGGAGGACCGCATGGCCTGGCTGGCCCATTTCGACCCGCTGACCGGCTTTCCCAATCGCGTGCAGTTCCATCAGGCGCTGGAACGCGCCATGGCGGCCGTACGGCGGTCGGGCGGCGGCCTGTCGCTGCTGCTGCTCGACTTCGACGGCTTCAAGGAGGTGAACGACCAGTTCGGCCACGCCGCGGGGGACGAGTTGCTGGCCGGGATCGCCCGCCGCCTGCGCGAGGCGCTGTCCGACGGTGTCCTTGGCCCGATTGTCACCGCCGCCCGCCTGGGAGGCGACGAGTTCGCGATCCTGGTGGAGGAGCGCGACGGCGGCGAGGTGACGGACCTGCTCGACCGGATGACCCGCGTCACCGCCGATCCCTTTCCGCTGGGCGGCGTGCGCCACCGCGTGAGCGTCAGCATCGGCATCGCCCGCCATCCCGACCACGGCAACGGGGTGGAGGAACTGATGCGCATGGCCGATCTGGCGATGTACCGCGCCAAGGAGCAGGGTGGCGGCACGGTCTGCCGCTACGACCCGGCGATGATGGCGGCCACGGTGGAGCGGGCGCGGTTGCGCAGCCTGCTCGCCGGGGCGCTGGAGCGCGGGGAGTTCCATCTGGTCTACCAGCCGCTGACCGAGGCCGCGGGGGGCCGCCCGGTGGGGGTGGAGGCGCTGCTGCGCTGGAATCCCGGCGGCGGCGCGCCGGTCCCCCCGTCCACCTTCATCCCCCTGTGCGAGGACAGCGGGCTGATCCTTCCCATCGGGCGCTGGGTGCTGGAGACCGCCTGCCGCCAGCTGCGCCGATGGCAGGAGGACGGCCACGGCGAACTGGAGTTCGCCGTCAACCTGTCGCCCCGCCAGCTTCGCGATCCGGCGCTGGTCGACAACGTGCGCGGCGCGCTGGCCGCCACCGGGATCGAACCGTCGCGGCTGGTCCTGGAGGTCACCGAAGGGCTGCTGATCGAGGACATGGCCTTCAGCCGCCAGGTCCTGACCCGGCTGAAGGAGCTGGGGGTGCGGCTGGCGCTCGACGATTTCGGCACCGGCTACTCCAGCCTCAGCTATCTGAACAACCTGCCCTTCGACATTCTGAAGATGGACGGTTCCTTCACCCGCAACCTGGGCGACGCGGGGCGGGAGAACGCCAGCGGGCAGGCGGTGGCCCGCGCCATCATCGGTCTTGCCCGCAGCCTGTCGATGACCCTGGTCGCCGAGGGGGTGGAGACGCCGGAGCAACTCGCCTGGCTGGCCGCCAACGGCTGCACCCTGATCCAGGGCTATCTGCTGGGCCGCCCGGAGGCGCCGCAGGCCGCCGCGGACACCCTCGACCGGCTGGCCGCCGAACACGCGCGGCGCCAGAAGGAGCGCGGCGATTTCGTGATCTGAGGAATCGACGCGGGGGGCGCGCCCGGCCGTGCCCCCCGACTTCTCCGGTTCGTCTTTACCGGATCATCTTTACCGGATCATCTTTATCGGATTACGGGGCGGAGCGGGCCAGGGCGGCGCGCCCGGCGCCGGTCAGGATCATGTCGCTCTGGGGGCATGGACACGGGCGCACAGCACGTCGCGGTGATGGCGCTCCAGGGGGTTGTCGCGGGACAGGCCGGGATTGCCGGTGATCTCCAGCGCCTTGGCGACCGCGTCGATCGCGTTGTTGGTCACCGTGTGTTTGACCAGGAGGCTGTCGCTGGCCGGCGGGACGGTCCCGACGTCCGCCGATGCCGACAGGGAGCGCAGAAGCACCGTGTTGGTCAGCAGAAGCGCCTCGATGGCACCCAGCGCCTCCTGAAGGCGGGGAACGGTCGCCAGCGGGGCGCCGCCCAGCGCCGTCGGCTTGCGGGCGTGCAGGAAGCCGGTCAACCAGTCCCGCGCCGAGCGGGCGATGCCGTCGTAGACGCCGCTGAACAGGGTGGACAGCCAGGCGGAGCCGACCGGATCGGGCACCGTCCAGCCGGCGGCGGGGCGCAGCTCGCCCACATGGTCGTCGGGAACGAAGGTGTCGTGGAAGATCACCTCGTGGCTGCCGCTGGCCCGCATGCCGATGTGGTTCCAGCTTTCCCGCACGTCGATGCCCTGTTCGGCGAGGCCGTCGCCGCGCGGCACCACCCAGGTGCCGACCAGCGGCTCGCCGTCGTCCGTGCGCGCCCAGACTCCGAGCCAGGAGAGCACCGGCAGACCGGTGCAGTAGAGCTTGGTCCCGGAGATCCGCCAGCCCCCCGGCACCCGGCGCGCCACGGTGGCCGGCAGGCCGCCACGGTGGGGGGTGCCCAGTTCCGGCTCGACCCGCAGCAGGTTGATGACGGCGCCCTCGGTCACGGCGCTGCGAAGGATGCGGTCGCGCAGAGGCTCCGGCCAGCCGACGCTGCGCCGGATCTGGTTGAGGATGGCGTATTGCAGCACCAGCACCAGGGCGGTGGACGGTTCCCCCCGCGCGAGCCCGCCGACCACGGCCAACGCGTCCCTCAGCCCGCCGCCCCTGCCGCCCAGCGGCGTCGGAACGACCAGCGCCGGCAGTCCCGCCTCCCGCAGCCATTCGAAATTCTCGAAGGGAAAGCTGGCGGCGTCGTCGTGCTCCGCGGCGCGAAGCGCGAAGCGGGCGGCCAGCGCCGCGATCTCGGCCTCGTCCACCACCGGGGCGGGGGCTGCCCCGCCGAGGGGCGCGGGCTCGAAGGGAAAGTCGGCATGGAGCGTGTCGGGGGGCATGTCGGGTCGGTCCGCTGCGAGAAGGGGAAACTGGACGGCGACGGCGGTCAGACGAGATCCACCGTGATGCGTCCGGCGAAGCGCTGGCTGTCGGTCCCGCGCTTGATGACCGAGACGCTCTTCAGCTCGTCGGTGTAGAGGGCGAGCTGCTGGCGCAGCGCGTCGCCAATGGGGGTGACGTTGTGGGCGTGGCTGCGCAGCATCGCCTCCAGATCCTCCACCGGGAATTTCGGGGCGAAGGGGGCATAGGCCGCGGCTGCGGCGCGCGGGTCGGCGTAGGCGGCGTGCTGCGCCTCGATCAGCGCCGCGGTCAGCGCCTTGGCCGCCGGGCGGTTGTCGCGCAGCAGGCTGCCACGCACCCCGACGAGGCAGCAGGTGCGGGTGGAGTACTCGCCGCAGACGTTGTTGGTGATCTCCACCAGCTCAGGGTTCTGGGTGTGGCGCCAGACCAGCGGGTCGCCATCGGCCAGCGCCTGGATCTCGCCCTTCTCCACCGCCAGCCCCAGCAGGTCGGCGGGATACTGGCGCCATTCGACGTCCTTGGCCGGATCGATGCCGAATTTGGACAGGACGATCGAGAAGAAGTTCTTCGACGGGCTGGCCATGTCGCTGACGCCGATGGTCTTGCCCGGCAGGTCCAGCACGGTGTTCACACCCGCCGCCCTGGACCCGATCAGCCGCATGCAGCCGCCATGCAGGCCCGCCGAGATCTTCACGTCGAAGCCCTGTTCCAGCGGTTTCAGCCAGCGCAGCGCCATGCCGACCCCGGCGTCCGCCTTGGCGGTGGCGATGGCCTCCAGAAGCTGGTCGGTGGAGCCGGTGAAGTTGATCAGGTCGACCTCCAGCCCGTGCTTCCTGAACAGGTCTAGCTTGAAGGCCAGCGGCACGGCGGAGAAGCAGACGGCCCCCGCGTTCCAGGACAGGCGGAGCGGCTCCGCCGCCAGCGCGCGGCGGCGCAGGACGAAGGGCGCGGACAGCGCCACGGCGCCAACGGCGCCGGCGGCGATCACGCCGCGGCGGCTGAGAAGGGGAAAGGCGGGCTTTGCGGTCATGGTGCGGGAGCCTTTGCGGAGGAACGGGGGCGGGCGGTTGGCATCCCCTCTCCCGCCCCGGGAGAGGGAGGGGCCCACGCGTCAGCGTGGGAGGGTGAGGGTGCCGCCGAGGATCAGTGCTCGACCTTTGTGCGACCCTCACCCGCCCGCTTCGCGGGCACCCTCTCCCGGGGCGGGAGAGGGACTTGAGGTCAGTCCAGCAGGTCGGGCTCCGCCGCGACGATCCATTCCCACAGCGGGTGGAAGTTGTAGGCGCCGCCCTGCTGGGTGCCGACCTGCGCGCGGGTCAGCAGGGCGGTCTCGTGGTCGATGGGCTGCGGCGTGCCGGCGGCTTCCGCCAGAAGCTGGGTGTGGGCGGCGTCCTCGGCGCTGATGAACCACCAGGCGGCGGCCTCCACGCTCGGGCCGAGGGTGAGCAGGCCGTGGTTCTTCAGGATCGCCAGCTTGCGGTCGCCCAGCGCCTCGACCAGCCGCCGGCCCTCGCCCTCGGTCAGCACGACGCCGGTGTAGGGGTCGAAGATCACCTGATCCTCGTAGAAGGCCGCCGCGTCCTGGCTCAGCGGGGCCAGCGGCCGCCCGAGCGACGACCACGCCTTGCCGTAGGTCGAATGGGTGTGAGCGGCGGCCACCACGTCGGGGCGGGAGCGGTGGATGGCCGAATGGATGGTGAAGCCGGCCTGGTTGATGGCGCGGTCGCCGTGCAGGACGTTGCCGTCGATGTCCACCAGATGCAGGTCGGACACCCGGATGGTGCTGAAGTGCTGGCCCAGCGGGTTGATCCAGAAGCGGTCGTGATGCTCCGGATCGCGGGCGGTGACGTGGCCGGCCAGCCCCTTGTCGTAGCCGTAGCGCCCGAACAGGCGGAAGGTGGCCGCCAGCCGCTGCTTGCGGTGCTGCCGCTCCTCCTCGACGCTCGTGTAAGTGACCGGATCGACGGGTGGCCAGAACTTGCGGGGGCGGGGCTGGATGTGGGTCATCGGAAGGACGCTCCTCAAGGGATGGGGTCAGTAGCCGGCCTGGACGTTCACCACGTCGCGCAGCGGCTCGCCGCGCGCGTAGGCGTCCAGGTTGGCCAGGATTCGCTCGGCCAGCCGCGGCTCCACGTCCGGGGCGGACCAGGACAGATGCGGCGTCAGGCGGATCGCCGGATGGCGGTAGAAAGGGTGGCCGGCGGGCAGTGGTTCGGGCTCGGTCACGTCCAGGGTGGCCCCGGCGATCCGCCCCGCCTCGATGGCGGCGAGCAGCGCCTCCTGATCGACCAGCGCGCCGCGCGCGACGTTGACCAGATGCAGCCCCGGCTTGGCCCGCGCCAGCAGGTCCGCACCGACCACGCCGCGGGTGGCGGCGGTCAGCGGCAGGGCCAGCACCAGATGGTCGCTGACCGCGATGAGGTCTTCGAGCCGGTCGAAGGGCTCCACCTCCGGCCCCGTCTCCGACCCGGCCCAGCCGGACCGGCGCACGGCGCCGACGGACATACCGAAGGCTCGCGCCCGCTCCGCCACCGCCCGCCCGATGGCGCCGAAACCGGCCAGCCCCAGCCGCCGGCCCGACAGGCCGCCCAGCGTCTCCCGCCGCCAGTCCTCCGGTCCGCGCAGGCGCACGGCGTCGAGCCGCTTCTCGAAGGCCAGCACGGCGGCCAGCGCATATTCGGCGATGGGCACTGCGGAGACGCCGCGGGCGCAGGTGACCAGCGGCGCCCCGTCCAGCAGCCAGGGCGGGTAGACGTCCATGCCGGTGGAGGCCGACTGTATCCAGCGCAGCCCCCGCGCCCAGCCGGCGGGGCGTGCGGCGGGCGCCGCGTCCCAGCCGATCAGCGGGCGCGTCAGCAGCACCTCCACCCCGTCCGGGATGTCCCAGGGCGGCCGGCCGTCCTCGTGCCGCAGCACCGTCGGACGCGACGGGTGAGCGGCGATCCGCTCTCCCACCAGGGCGCCGATCTGATTGAGGACGACCGGCGATCGGCCCGCCACCACGCCCTCACTCCGCCGCGGCGGCTTGGGCCTGCCTGCGCTCGGCCACCAGCTGGCGGACGCGGGGCAGCAGCTCCCGGCCATAGGAGATGGCGTCGGGCAGCGGGTCGAAGCCGCGGATCAGGAAGGTGGTGATGCCGAGGTCGTAATAGTCCAGCAGCGCGTCGGCCACCTGATCCGGCGTGCCGACCAGCGAGGTGGAGTTGCCCTTGGCCCCGGTCAGGCCGGCGATGGCGGTCCACAGCCGCTTGTCGTGGCGGTGGCCCTTGTCGGCGGCGGCATCGGCGATGGCGATCAGGCGGCGGGCGCCCTCGTTGTTGGGCAGATCGCCGCGGCGGAAACCGGTCTTGTCCAGCAGCGCCTTGGCCTTCTGGTGGATGGCGTCGGCCTTGGCCCAGGCGGCCTCCTCGGTGTCGGCCAGGATCGGGCGCAGCGACAGGCTGAAGGCCGGCTGCGGACGGCCCGCCTTGGCGACGGCGGCGCGCACGCGGCCCAGCAGTTCGCGCACCTGCTCGTGGGTCTCGCCCCACAGGGCGAAGGTGTCGGCGTGGCGCCCCGCGACGTCGATGGCGGCCTGCGAAGCGCCGGCGATCCACACCGGGATGCCCGAGGCGTTGTAGGGCTTCACCTGCGAGAAGGCCTGCTCGACGCGGTAGTACTTGCCCGCGTAGTCGAAGGGCGTCCCGCTGGTCCATTCGGCGCGCACGATGTCGAGGAACTCCGACGTGCGGGCGTAGCGGTCGTCCTTGTCGTCCACGCTGTTGCCGTCGCGCGCCAGCTCGCTGCGCTCGGCCCCGGTGATGACGTTGATGGCGACCCGGCCCCGGCTCAGCTGGTCGAGCGTGGCGAACTGGCGGGCCAGGATGGTCGGCGCCTGGAAGCCGGGGCGGTGGGCGATCAGCACGCCCAGCCGGTCGGTCACGCTGGTGATGTGCTGGCTGACCTGGAGGCTGTCCGGCGCGTCGGAATGGAAGGCCTGGAGCACCGCGTCGAAGCCGCCCAGCTCATGGGCCTTGGCGACCGTCTCGATGTAGTCGCGGTCGACCACCGGCCCCTGGCGCGGAATGATCTCCGACGCATTGTGGTTGCCGACGAAGCCGACGAAGCGCAGCGGGTGGGCGGAAGCGGTAACGGATGCGGTGGGTGAAACGGTCATGGGGGCGATCCCTTCAAGTGCGTGGCGATGGGGCGGGATTGGGGCGGCGTCCGGTCAGCTGAGCGGACGCGACAGGATGTCGTTGAAGCGGCGGTCGAAGGCCGGGGCGATGTCGATCCGCCTGGGCAGCACACCCAGCTGGTGGAAGGTGTCGGCGACGTTCTGGGCCGAGGCGACGTCGGCATCGGTGATCGGCGCGAGGTCGCGCTGGCGCGAATTCTTCCGGAGGATTTCCAGGTCGATCTCGGCGGAGACGCCGATGGCCGCGGAATGGACCTGCGCCCAGCGCTCCAGATTGGCGGCGCGCCAGGCGAAGGCGCGGCGCAGCCGCAGGAAATATTCGCCGATGGCCGCCGCCTTGCCCGGCTCGGCCAGCGCGTCGGGCGAGGCGAGATACAGGTAATTGCCCGACAGATAGCCGTTGGAGGTGACGAGGACCCGCGCCCCCTTCTTGATGGCGAAGGGCACGGAATAGCCGTAGATCGCCCAGGCATCGAGCGCGCCCTGCTCGAAGGCCGCCTGTCCTTCCGCCGGGGTCAGGGCGACCGGCTGGATGTCCGTGAAGCGCAGCCCGACCTCGCCCAGCATCTTGGCGAGGTAATATTGCGTGGTGGTGGCGCGGACATAGCCGACGCGCTTGCCCTTAAGATCGGCGACCGAGCGGATCGGGCTGTCCGGCGGAACCAGCACCACCTGCCAGTTCACGTCGTCCTTGACGACGGCGACGATGGACAGGCGCGCCCCGGCGGCGATGCCGAAGGCGGGCGGGATCTCGCTGCTCGACCCCACGTCGATGGAGCCGGCGTTGATCGCCTCCACGATCAGGTTGCCGGAGCCGAACTCGGCGAACTGCGACCGGAAGGGTGTCGGCAACTGGCCGGACGCTTCCAGCGCCAGCCCGTCCAGCGCCTTGTAGTCGGCGATGCGGAGCACGGTTTCCGGCGTCGGGCCGGAGGCGGCGCGCGAGGGGGCGGGCAGGCCGCCCAGCGCCAGGGCGCCGCAGGCTCCGGCGGCACCGCGCAGCAGGCTGCGCCGCCCGATGCCGGACGGGGAACGGGAAACGGAAGCGGTGGTCGGGTCGAACGGCATGGGCTGGGCGTCCCGCGGTTTGGAAGTCAGTGGGAAGGGGCGGCGACGGCTCCCGCGGGCAGGGCGTAGCCGCCCACGGCCACGCCGGGCGGCGCCGGTCTGGAATCGGTCGCGCTGCGCTGCGGCTCCTGCCCGGCGAGACGCTCCTCGTCGATGCCGAGTTCGGCGAGCAGGCGGCTGCGCAGCGCGATGAATCCGGGGTCGCCGTGGCGGCGCGGGCGGGCGAGCGGGACCGGGATGTCGGCGGCGATCCGGCCGTCGGCCATCACCAGGGCGCGGTCGGCCAGCAGCAGCGCCTCGTCCACGTCGTGGGTCACCAGCAGGATCGCCGGGGCGTGGGCGCGCCACAGCGTTTCGACCAGCCCCTGCATGCGCAGGCGGGTCAGCGCGTCGAGCGCCGCGAAGGGCTCGTCGAGCAGCAGCAGGCGCGGCTCCCGCACCAGCGCGCGGGCCAGCGCCGCCCGCTGCGCCTCTCCGCCCGACAGCGTCAGCGGCCAGGCGCGGGTGCGGTGGGACAGCCCGACCTCCGCCAGGGCGGCGCGGCCGCGGGCTTCCGCGTCGGTATGGCGCAGCCCCAGCGTGACGTTGCGCAGAACCGGCATCCAGGGGACCAGCCGCGGCTCCTGGAACACCACGGCGCGCTCGTCGGGCAGCGTGACCGTGCCGGGCGGCGCCGGGTCCAGCTTCGCCAGCGTGCGCAGCAGCGTGGACTTGCCGCAGCCGGACCGGCCCAGCAGGGCGGTGAAGGACCCCGGCTGAAGATCCAGCGACAGGCCGTCCAGCACGTTGCCGTTGCCGAAGCCGCGGACCAGGCCGCGCACCGTCACGACGGCTTCGGTCCCGGGAGCGGCGGTTTGCGGAAGGCTGTGGCTCATGGAGGGTCACTCCTTGATGAAGGCGGGGCGCCAAGCCAGGGCCGACCGCTCGATCGCCCGGACGATCAGGTCGGCGAGCAGCCCCAGGATGGCGTAGACGATCAGGGCGACGATGATCACGTCGGTGCGCAGGAAGTCGCGGGCGGTCATCGCCAGATAGCCGATGCCGCTGGAGGCGTTGATCTGCTCCCCCACCACCAGGCTGAGCCACGCGACGCCGAGGGCGTAGCGCAGGCCGGTCAGGAAGGAGGGCAGCGCCCCCGGCAGGATGACGAGGGCGATCAGCTCCCGCCGGGTGAGGCCGAGGGTGGACACCGCCTCCACCACCTTGGCGTCGACCGTGCGGATGCCGGCGAAGAGGTTCAGATAGATCGGAAAGGCGGAGCCGAGCGCGACCAGGGCGATCTTCGGAGCCTCGCCGATGCCGAACCACAGGATGAACAGCGGCACCAGCGCCAGATGGGGCAAGGTGCGCAGCATCTGGAGCAGCGCGTCCAGCGCGTCCTCTCCCCGCTTCGACAGACCGGCGACCAGGGCGCAAACCGTGCCGACCGACACGCCGATGGCCAGCCCGCCGCTGACCCGGCCCAGCGACACCAGCAGATGAACCGCCAGCTCGCCGCTGGCCGTCAGTTCCCAGAAAGCCAGCAGGATCTGGGTTGGCGACGGGATGGACCGGGTGGAGATCCAGCCGAGCCCGACGCTGGTCTGCCACAGCGCCAGCAGGGCGAGAGGCACCGCGCAGCGGCGCAGGCCCGCCGCGAACGCGGCGGCGCGGGACGAACGTCCCGGCTTTTTCACGGTGGCTGCCGTCATGATGCCTCCCGAAGCCGGCCAGGGTTGGCGCTCCGGGGAAAAGCCTATTCCTATTGCGGAAATAGGAAAAACAAAAAACACAAACAGGATTGTTCAGAAATACTCAAGTAACGCATATTTTGTGTTGTTTGTGCGATCGGTCGTCGGCCAGCATCGCGCCCAGGGATTCGGTCAAAATCCCGCACAGCCGGTCCACCGCGGGGCTGGCCGCGGACGGCGCGCGGTGCAGTTCCAGCGGCACCGTGCCGAGCGCCGGCAGAGCCCCGTCCGGCTCAAGGATCGACAGCGTCTCCGGCAGGCCCAGCGGCGTGCGCACGGTCACCCCCAGCCCGGCTTCCACCGCCGCCCACAAACCGGACAGGCTGGGGCTGGTGAAGGTGATGCGCCAGGGCCGCCCGCCGCCGTCCAGCCGTTCGATCCCGTGCTGGCGGAACATGCAGGGCGCGTCGAGCAGGGCGAGCGGCAGGGAGGCTGCCGGATCGCCCCGGAATCCCTCCGGCGCCACCCAGACCACCGGCAGATGGGCGAGCGCCGCCGAACCGGGAATGCCGGGCGTGCCGCCGATCTCACCGAAGGCCAAAGCCAGATCGAGCGCTCCTTGCGCGACCCTCTCGCGCAGTTCGCGCCCGCGGCCGACCTGCGCCTCCACATGGATGCGCGGATGGGCGCGGTGGAAGGAGCCGAGCACGGCGGGAAGCCAGCGTTCCGCCAGATCCTGCGGGAAGCCGACCCGCACCGTGCCGTCCATCGCCCGCCCGCGCACGGTGGACAGCGCCTCGTCGTTCAGGGCGACGATGCGGCGGGCGTAGCCCAGCAGCAGATCCCCGGCGTCGGTCAGCGCCACCGTGCGGCCCGCCTTGCGGAACAGCGGCTGGCCGACCTGCTCCTCCAGCTTCTTCATCTGGAGGCTGATCGCCGACTGGGTGCGGCCCAGCCGCTCGGCGGCGCGGGCGAAGCCGCCATGCTCCATCGCGATGACCAGCGCCCGCAGCACGTCCATGTCGAGGTTGGTGGGAAGCATCACTACCCCCGCCGCGCGTCAGCGAACCGTGCGGCGGGCGGCCAGCAGCGCGTCGGCCAGTTCCACGAAGCCGTCGCCGCCGGGGCCGCGGGTGATCCATGCGGGCGGCGCGGGAAGCTCGGGCAGGATGTCGGCCACCGTGCTGACGCCGACCGACAGCGGGAAATGGGCGAACATCGGCGCGTCGTTGAGCGAATCGCCGGCGTAGGCGACCGCATCGGCGTCGTCGTCGATGTCCAGGCCGTGGGTCTCGCGCAGCACGCGGCGGGCCATGGTCAGCTTGTCGTAGCCGCCGATCCAGCCCAGCACCCACAGCGAATTGACCGTCACGTCCGCCCCGGCCTCCCGGAAGAGCGCGGCCAGGGCCGCCCGCAAACCGGTATCCTCCGGCGCGCGGAAGGCGAGGCTGGTCAGGCGGAAGGGCTGGTCGCTCGCCGGCTCCACCCCCGGCAACGCCTCGCGAATGGCGTGCGACAGCCGGTCGAGCCGTTCCGCGACCGCCGCCCGCTCCGCCTCCCCGTGCCAGAAGCGGCGCTCGGCGTCGCCGTCCGGGGTGCGGCGCAGGAACAGGCCGCCGTTCTCGGCGATCACCCCGTCCACCGGCCACATGCGGGCCATCTGGTCGGCCCAGCCGGCGGGGGCCGCGGTCACCGGCAGCACCGGAAGCCCGGCGTCCCGCAACCGCTCGATGGCGTCGTAGGTGCGGGCGGACAGGCGGCCCCGGTGGGTCAGCGTGTCGTCCATGTCGGTCAGCACGAAGCGCACGCGGGCGAGGTCCGCCGCGGGCGCCTGCGCCAGCGGACGCAACACGGTGAGGGTGCTCACGCATTCTCCGGGCGCCGCACCCCGGTGGGGTCGGTCATGGCGCGCGCCCTCGTCCCGCGGTTGGCTCACAGGACGGTCACGGCCTGGGACAGGTCCAGGCGCGGTGCGCGGGGACGGGCCGGCGGCCCCTCGGCATGGCCGAGCGCCACGAGGATGTTGGCGTGCAGGCGCCCGTCGGGGAAGAACTCCCGGTCCACCGCGTCGGCGTCGAACCCCGACATCGGCCCGGCGTCCAGCCCCAGCAGCCGGGCGGCCAGGATCAGGTAGCCGGCCTGGAGCGTGCCGCTGCGGAAGGCGGTTGCCTCCGTCAGGGCGGGATCGTTGGCGAACAGCGGCGTCGGGTCGAAATGCGGGCTCAGCACCGGCAGATGTTCGGTGAAGCGGCGGTCGTAGGCGGTGATGGCAATGGCTCCGGCGGCCAGCTTGGACAGGTTCCCGCGGCTCAGCGCCGGGCGCAGCCGTTCCTTGGCCTCCGGCGTCGTCAGGAAGACGAAGCGCGCCGGACTGCCGTTGAAGGCGGTCGGCGCCAGCCGGACCAGCTCGTAAAGCCGGTGCAGCGTCTCCACCGGGACCGGGCGGTCCGACCAGGACTGCGGCGTGCGGGCGTTCAGGAACAGGCGCTCGGCAGCCGGCACGAGGTCGTCCGGAAGGCCGGCAATGGGAGAGTCGGCGGAAACGAGGGTGTCCGGCATGAAGGGAGGCTCCGTCTGGGAGAAAGGGTGCGGTCGGGTCAGGCCAGGGCGTAGCGGCGGATCAGGCCAGCGCGGCCAGCGGCACCGGGAGGACTGCCACGGCGATACCGACCCCCAGGGCCAGCCGATGGCTGGCCGGCGGATCGTCCATGCGCCGTCCGTCCGATGCGCCCGCCGGGGTTTCCGACGGCAGCGGCAAGGGCAAGACGCAAGACGGGCTGAGCGACGCGATCAGCATCCGTTGGAAATCGTCCGAGGCCTGCATGTCGGGTCTCCTGTTTGGAAGGGAGGGAGACGGAACATCCTCCGGACGGCTGCGGCGGCCATAACAACAATCCGCAGCCGTATTAATTATATATATTTCATATAGGAAAATAGGAAATACGCTCGGCGTCAAGCACGCGCTTCGCCCCGGGCGAGGTTTTTCGATGATCCTGCGACGCGGACGGGGCGCAGCCATCGGCAATACGCCCGGTCCTTCTCCGCCTCTTTGTGTCCAACGACGTCCCGAACGGCACCCATGACGACATGAGGAGTTGCGTTCAGCGCTTGCGCTTGCGCCAGGACCAGACCGCGGTGAGCACGGGGACCGACAGTGCTGCCCAGGACACGGCGTCCACGACGCCATCATCCAGCAGGGCGGCGATCAGCCCGACGGTGGTGACGAGCGCGATCGCCATGGGAATGCCGAAGACCGCCAACGGTCGGAAGGGAGCGCGCGACGTCATTCCGCAGCCTGCCCGGCGTTGGCGCGCAGGCCGGGGCCTGCGGCGGCATGATCCTGGGTACGGCGAGCCTGGATAAGGCGGCGGCGGGCGATCCACAAATAAAGGCCGCTGCCGAGGATGACGATGGTCAGCAGGTCCAGCACCGCCCACAGGATCTTCATCGGCAGCCCGCCATAGTCGCCGAAATGCAGCGGCTGCGACAGCCGCAGCGCCAGCATGTACCAGGGCATGGAGCGCATGTCGGTGAAGGCCCCCGTCTCGGCGTCGATCAGGGCGGGGGTCAGGATCCGGTTGGTGGCCGGCGTGGCTCCCTTCAGCCACACCGCGTAATGGTGGTTGCTGGAAAAGCGCACGCCGGGGAAGGCGACGAATTGCGGACGCATGCCGGGGGCGGCCTCCATGGCGGTGCGGACGGCCGCATCGACCGAGGTGAAGCGCTCCGGAACCGGCTTGCCCTCGTAGGGGGCGATCATCGCCGCAAGCTCGTTGGCGCGCCAATAGGCGACCAGCGGCACGGACAGGGTGTTGATGACGCCGGTCAATCCGACCACCACCACCCACATCAGCGTGACGATGCCCAGCATGTTGTGCAGGTCGAGCCATTTCAGCCGTTGGCCGCGCCCGGCCCGCACCGTGCCGAAGGACAGTTTCCGCATGAAGGGGGCGTAGATCACGACCCCCGACAGGGTGGCCAGGAACAGCAGGAAGCCCATGAAGCCCAGGAACAGCTCGCCGGGCAGCCCGGCGAACAGGTCCACATGCAGGCGCAGCATCACATGCATGAACCCGTCGTCGTCGTTCAGGTCGGCCAGGATCCGCGTCGTGCGCAGGTCGATGGCCGAGATGTGCATTTGCGACACCGGAGGGCGGGCCCCCGGGCCGGTGGTGACGTTCACCACCGGCCGGTCCACGTCGAAGCTGAGGAACAGCGGGCGCTCGCCGGGGTAGGTCGCCAGCGCCGAAGCCACCGCCTCGTCCAGCGATTTCAAGGGCGTGTCCTCCGGCATGGGCGGAAGGGTGTCCTCGGCCGTCAGCGCCTCGATCTCGTCATGGAAGATCAGCGGCAGGCCGGTCAGGCACAGCAGCAGCATGAAGATCGTGCAGATCAGGCTGGTCCATTTGTGGATCAGCGTCCAGATCCGGATGGTTCGGTTGGTCATCGGGGCCCCCTCATGCCGCCGTCATGGCTTCGCCGGTCGGACATCCAGCCTCGGAAATCCGCTCTCAGAAATCGACCGACACCGACAGCTTGGCCGTCAGCGGGCTGCCCTGGCTCAGGTAGCCGCCGGAGGCCGACGCCCAATAGGCCTTGTCGGTCACGTTCTCGACCGCCGCCCGGATGGTGACCGGACGGTTCTGGACGTCGGCGATCATCCGCGCGCCGACGTCGAAGCGGGTCCAGGCGGGAATCTTCAGCGTGTTGGCGGTGTTGAGATACTGCGATCCGGTGTGGATCACGCGCCCGGTCAGCGTCACGGTGGGGAAGGACGCGGGGAGGAAGGGCAGGTCCCATTCGACGTTGGCGTTGAACTGGTGGCGCGGCACGCCGACGGCGTCCTTGCCCTCGGTCGCGGCGCTGCCGGTGTCGCTCAGCTCCGGATCGATGAAGGTGGCGCCGCCCAGCAGCCGGACGCCCTGCACCGGTTCGCCGTACAGCATCAGTTCGATGCCGCGGTTGCGCTGTTCCCCCGACACGCTGTAGACGCGGGTGAACGGGTCGGTGACGCCGCTGGGCTGCGTCGTCTGGAACAGCGACAGCGATCCGCCGAAGCTGCCGAAGTCCAGCTTGCCGCCGACCTCGTACTGGACCGACCGGTAGGGCTCGAAGATCTCTCCGGAATTGACCGCGGTGGATGGTGCGGTCGGCCCCTGCGCCAGCCCCTCGATCCGGTTGGCGTAGAGCGACAGTTGCTCGACCGGCTTCACCACCAGCCCGACCACCGGCGTCAGCGCCGACTGGTCGTAATCGGAGGTGCGGGCGCCGTTGGCCCGGTTGTAGCCGCGGACCTGGATGTTCTGCTGGCGCAGGCCGGCGGTGACCATCACCCGGTCGTTCAGGATCGACACGGTGTCCGACGCGTAGACGCTGCGCAGCACCGACTCGCTGACCTTCGGCAGGTCGCCGACCATGCCGCTGGACGATGTCGTCGCCGGGCGCGGGAAGCCGACCATGTTGTAAAGGTTGATGGTGGAGGTCGTGCCGAATTCGAAGCCGTTGTTGTTGGTCGTCCGCAGCGCGGAGGCGCCGGCGTTCAGCTGGTGCCGGAGCGGGCCGGTCTGCAGGTCGGCCCGGACGCCGCCCTGGCCGGTGACGGTGTCGTCCTCGCGCGGGACGGTCAGGCGCCGGACCGTGCCGGTGCCGTCGGGCCGCGTGATGGTGGGGGAGGCGTAGTCGCCGTCCTCGCGCATGCTGCGCAGGCCGAAGGCGCCGTAGGCGGTCAGGTTGGGCAGAAGGTCGTATTCGGCGCGGATCTGGCCGAAGGTGTCGCGCATCCGCGAATAGCTCCAGGGCTGCGCGTAATTCTGCGAGGCCGACGGCACCGCCGGGACGAAGCTGCCGACATAGACCACGGGGCGGCCCTGCTCCACCCGTTGGGTCTGGGTGCCGACGTCGAGCGTCACGCGGGCGCGCTCGCCGCGGTAATCCAACGCCAGGGAGCCGAGCTTCATCGTCCGCTCCTCGTCGTCGATGGCGGTGTCGCCGCCGCGGACCGCGGCGTTGGCGCGCACGCCGAACTGCTTGGCGTCGCCGAACCGGCGCCCGACATCCGCGGACAGGCCGAGCCGGCTGTCCATGGCGTAGCTGGCGGTCAGCCGGGTCAGCGGATCATCCTCCGCCCGCTTGGGCACGAGGTTCACGCCGCCGCCGATGCCGGACCCGCTGGGGGCCGCGCCATTGAGGAAGGCGTTGGCGCCCTTCAGCACCTCCACCCGTTCGAACATGTTGGTGGCGACGATCTGGCGCGGAGCGGTGCCGTAGAGGCCGTCGACCGACAGATCCTCCCCGGCCAGCTGGAAGCCGCGGATGACGAAGCTCTCGGCGAAATTGCCGTAGCCGAGGCTGCTGCGCACCGCCGGGTCGTTGGCCAGCACGTCGGCGATGGTGTCCGCCTGCTGGTTGCGGATGGTTTCGGCGGTGTAGCTGGTGACGGAGAAGGGAACGTCCATCGCGTCCTGGTTGCCCAGCGCGCCGATGCGCCCGCCGCGCGCCACCTGACCGCCGGCGTAGGCCGGGGGCAGGGCGCCGGGGCCGGTGGCGCCCCGGCTGCCTTCGACCTGCACCGGATCGAGCAGGACGGCGTCGCCGGCGGCGGCCACGCGCTCGACCGTCACGGTCTCGGCGTTGAGGAAGCGGGCGGCCAGCCCGGTGCCGGAGAGCAGGCGGTTCAGCCCCTCGCGCGCGGTCATCGATCCGCTGACGCCGGGGGAATTGACGCCCTGGGTCACGGCACCGGGGCTCAGCACCTGGATGCGCGTGGCGCTGGAGAAGGCGGCAAGCGCCCCGTCCACCGACTGTGGCGCGATGGCGAAGGTCACCGGGCCGGCCGGGATCGTCTCCTGGGTCGGCTGCGCCACCGCCGCGGGGACGCCGGACAGCGGAAGGCCCGGCACCATCAGCATCGTCGTCGCCAGGAGCCGCCCCAGGAGCGTCCTCGGGAGCACGCGCCCCAACCGGCGGCCCTCTACGCCGTCCCGGCGCCCGTTCGTCACACCCGTCGCTTCACACTTCACCGCTTCACACTTCACCGATGCCATCGCTCGCCTCTGTCGTCCGGTGAGAGAGCGCGCCGCTTTCTGCGATTGCGTCTCATTCTCTCCTTTCCCGGACATGACGACGGGCGCGCGGAGAACCCTGGGAAGTTTTTTAGGTCCCGCCGATTTTTTTCAGCGGAGCAGGGTCAGGTAAGGGGTGATGCGGGTGGCGCGCACGCCGAGGCCGCGCTCCAGCGCGTCGATCACGGCATCCGGCCGGTCGAGCGCGAAGACGCCGGACACGACGCGCTCCGCCGCCTCGTCGTTCAGCAGGATCACCCGGCCCGGCCATTGCCGGTTCAGAGCCGCGATGACGGAGGCGAGCGGCTGCTGGCGGAAGACGATCTGGCCCTGGCGCCACGCGAAGGCGACGGCGGGGTCCACCGTCCGTGGCCCGGTCAGGCCGTCGGCGTCGGCCTCCGCGCTCTCGCCCGGGTGCAGGCGGACGCTGTCGGGCCAGGGGGCGTTGCCGTCGGCGTTCCGATGGGCGACGACCTCCACCAGCCCTTCGCCCACGGTCACCGTCGTGCGGTCGGTCTCACGCCGGACGCTGAATTGGGTTCCCAGCACACGGGCGGCCCCCGCCCCGCCATCGACGACGAAGGGATGGTCGGGATCGCGCGTGACGTGGAACCACGCCTCGCCGCGCAGGATGCGGACACGCCGCTCGCCGTGTCGATAATCGAACGCCAGCGCGGTGTCGCCGTTCATGTCGACCGTGGAGCCATCCGGCAGGGTCAGGGTCCGGCGCTGCCCGGTCGAGGTCACCTGGTCCGCAACGGCGTTCTGGTAGAGCGTCGGTCCGCGCCAGACGCCGAGACCGCCGACCACCAGCAGGATCGTCAACGCCACGGCAAGGCGCCGCACACCGGCAATCACGGGGGCCGCCGCGGGGGCAATCGCGGTGGCCTTCGCGGGGCGGCGGGGCGGCGCGATGCGGGATTCGGCGTAAGCGGCGCGGGCGGGTTCCTTCAGGTCGTGAAGCAGGGTCTGGAGGCCGGCCCAGGCGTGGGAGTGAGCCGGACTGCGGGCCAGCCATTCGGCAAAGGCGGCACGCTCCGCCGGCCTGACGTCGTCGGATTGCAGGCGGAAGTGCCACGCGTTGGCTTCCGAGAACAGCCGGTCTTCGTCCGGTCCGCCGTCCGCCGGCTCGCTGCGCTGTCCATCCTGGTGATCCATCGCGTCTCGCTGCGCGCTCCTTTTGTGTCTGGTGTTTGGATAGACGGTCGAGGACGGCCGATCCCTCAAAGAAAATGACCTGCCGGGGCATTGGCCCGGCCCATCATCGCAGCGGACGCCGCTTCATGTGCGTGCGGCACTGCTCCAGCGCCGTGCGCAGATGGTACTCCACCGTGCGGGGGGAGATGCCGAGCCGTTCACCAATGGCGCGATAGGACAGGCCTTCGACATGGTAGAGAAGGAACACCTCACGGGTCTTGGGCGACAGGGAGTCGATGGCGCCGCGCAGCCGGGCCATGGTCTGGTTCCGCTCCACCACCATGTCGGCACCGGGGCCGGAGGAGGGCAACTCCTCGTCGGGCGGGCCGGCCTCACGCAGGCGCTGGCGCTTGGCCGCCCGGCAATGGTCCAGCGCCACGCGGTCGGCCACAACATACAGCAGCCCGGCCGGATTCTGGATCGCCTCGCCATCGGGCAGACGGGCCAGCCGCAGGAAGGCATCCTGTGCGAGATCGCCCGCCGTTTGCGGATCCCCGGTCCGCCGCGTGATGGCACGTTCCACGCGCAGGCGATGCGCATCGAACAACTCCGCGATCCTGCGCGCCCACGTGCCTACGGGGCCCGTCATCGGGCGCTCCAGGAACGGGTCCAGGAATGGGGGGCGTCGGGCGGCGGAGGGCGGAGGGTGTCGGTCACAGATGCGCGGGATGACGGATGCAATGAAACCGGCGCCCGTGGGGCCATCGCCTGGGATGCCGATCGCACCGGTATAGCCGTATTGACCCCCTAATGCGAACTATTCTTATTATCAGAAACTGCGCCTCGGTCACTTCGCGGCAAGGTCTCCCGGATGCCCGCCTTCGCAGGGTTGATGGCTGCAAAGGTGTGAAGGGGGAGGGAAGCGTTTTTCCTAAACGGGGGGCGGTTCCGACGGCGCGAGAGCGCGCCTCCCGTCAATGCGCGTCGGGTGACGTCCAACCGCCGATATGCGCGTAAACGGAATCCCGCAGTTGCGCGATCTCGCGGTTGAGCTTCGCCAAGGCGGCGGGCGACTGTCCGGAGGCGTGGAGCAGCGTATCGCCCAGGCAGCCGGCCCTGGAGCGCAGATCCATTCCCTTAGCCGTCAGCGACACGATCACCTGCCTCTCGTTGGTCGGGTTGCGCGTGCGCTGGATCAGCTCCGCAGCCTCGAGGCGTTTGAGCAGGGGCGTCAGCGTGCTGGATTCAAGGGCGAGCTGCTGGGCGATGCTCCCCACCGTCTGTCCGTCCTCCCGCCACAGGATGTTGAGGACGAGATACTGCGGATAGGTGAGGCCAAGGGCGTCCAGCAGCGGCTTGTAGGCCCGCTGGATGGCGATGCCGGCCGAGTAGATCGCGAAGCAGAGCTGATCCTCCAGCGGCACCGGCGGGTTGTTCTCGTTCGACACAGGCTGGCTCCCTTCGCAGCGCATCTTCCACCGACATATATCGCGATAAAATTTCCTGGACAAGGAGAGGCGCCGGCGGCACACATAGTTATCGCGATAACAATTATCGCAGTCAAGCGGAGGCAAGCATGAAGAACACGCTTCGGACCCTGATCCTGGCCGCGTCGGCCGTCACGCTTCCGGTGTCGATCGCGCAGGCTCAGCCGACCAGCCATTCCGTCGATCGGGCGGTTGTCAGGAACATCGTCCTTGTCCATGGCGCCTTCGCCGACGGATCGGGATGGCGGAAGGTCTATGAGGACCTGACCAACCGGGGATACCGGGTCACGATCGTCCAGAACCCGCTCACCTCCTTCGAAGACGATGTGGCGGCCACGCGGCGGGCACTCGACAGGCAGGACGGTCCCGCCGTTCTGGTCGGCCACAGCTGGGGCGGCACGGTCATCACCGAAGCCGGTGTCCATCCCAAGGTGCGTGGTCTGGTCTATGTGTCCGCCCTGTCGCCCGACGCCGGCGAAACCACGGCGCAGCAATATGACGGCTATACGACACCGCCCGAGTTCGTCATCGAGACGAGCGGGGACGGCTTCGGCTTCATCAAGCCGGAGAATTTCGCCGCCGGCTTCGCGGCGGATGCGACGAAGGCCGACGTCGATTTCCTGGCGGCGTCGCAGGTTCCGATCAATATGGCGAGCTTCGGCGTGACGCTCCGGCATGCCGCCTGGCGGACCAAGCCCAGCTGGGCGGTGATCGCGACGGAGGACAAGGCTTTCGATCAGCGGATGCTCCAGGACATGGCCAAACGCATCGGTGCGAAGGTCACGAACGTCCCGGCCAGCCATGCCGTCTACGTCACGCGGGCGGAGGTGGTCGCGACGGTGATCGACGATGCGGCCCAGCAGTCGGGCGCGGTTTCGCCCTAGGCCCCGGTCCCGTCGGACCATTCTCTCCGCTCATCACAAGGTCCATGCCATGAACCATTCCATTTCCGGCGGTTCCGAGGAGTTCAACCGGCGCGTCCGTGACAACCAGACGCAACGACTCGCCAACCTCAAGCCGGCCTATGACTTCATCGTCTGCGGTGCCGGCGCATCGGGATCCGTGATCGCACGCCGCCTGGCTGAGAATGCCGACTGCTCCGTGCTCCTCATCGAAGCGGGGGGCGGCGACGAGGATGAGGCGGTGCTGAATCCGTCGTTGTGGCCCACCAACCTCGGCGGTCGGCGCGACTGGGGGTTCCAGGCGGAGCCGAACCCGCATCTGGGTGGCCGCACGCTTCCCATGTCCATGGGCAAGGGGCTCGGCGGCGGGTCGAGCATCAATGTCATGGTGTGGGCAAGGGGCCATCGCGCCGACTGGGATCACTTCGCGGACCAGTCCGGCGATGCCGGCTGGAGCTATGAGGCGGTTCTCGGCATCTACCGACGCATCGAGAACTGGCGGGGTGCGCCGGACCCGCATTACCGCGGCAACTCCGGACCGGTGTGGGTGCAGCCTGCCCAGAACCCGAGTCCGATCGCCGACGCTCTGCTCAGCGCGGCCGGGTCCCTCGGCATCCCGCGCCACGACAGCCCCAATGGCCGGATGATGGAAACCGCGGGAGGCGTGGCCTACACCGACATGCTCGTGCGGGATGGACGGCGCAACTCGCTCTACCGCGCCTATGTCCATCCTGTGGCCGATCGACCGAACCTCACGATCCTGACGGACACGCTCGTGCGCCGCGTGCTCCTCGACGGGACGACGGCGACCGGCGTCGAGGTCGAACGGGACGGCCGGATTCGGTCGATCACGGCAGGCTCGGAGGTCATCCTGTCCACCGGCGCCATCAACACGCCCAAGCTGCTCATGCTGTCCGGGATCGGCGACCGGAGCCAGCTTGACCGGCACGGCATTCCGGTCGTGCGTCATCTGCCCGGCGTCGGCCGCGGCCTGCAGGATCATGTGTCGTTCGGCTGCACCTGGGAGTACCGGGAGCCGATCGCTCCGCGCGCCAGCGGGAGCGAGGCGACGCTCTACTGGACAAGCCGCCCCGGCTTGGAGGCGCCGGACCTTCTGTTCTGCCAGGTCGAATTCCCCGTTCCCAGCGAGCGCACGGCGGCGCGCGGCGTCCCCGACCACGGGTGGACGATGTTCGCAGGCTTGGCGCAGCCCCACAGCCGTGGCGAGGTGCGGCTGCGGTCGGCGGACCCGGCCGTGGCGCCTGTGGTCGATCCCAACATGCTGTCCGATCCGCGGGACCTGGAAACGGCACGCGCCTGCGTGCGGCTGTGCCGCGAGATCGGGAACGATGCGGCGTTCGCGCCCCATGTCCGGCGCGAGGCCATCCCCGGGATGGGGGCGGCGATCGACGATCAATTCCTCCGCGATGCGGCGGTGACCTATTGGCACCAATGCGGGACGGCTCGGATGGGCATGGATGACCGGTCGGTCGTCGACGCGTCGCTGGCGGTCCACGGCATCGACCGGCTGCGCGTCGCGGACGGCTCGATCCTCCCGAGGGTGACGACGGGCAACACGCAAGCACCGTGCGCGATCGTGGGCGAGCGTGCCGCTGACATCCTGCAGCGGCGGCACGGGGTGTAGACGCTTTTCACCAAAACCCGGGCCGCACGCTGCATGTTGAGCGTCCGGCGACGGGGAGGGCCCCGGTCCGAGGGGCCACGCCTGGGCTCGGCACCGGCGAGTCGCCGTCCGCGTTCGTGATGGGCGGCGCGGTCAGGGGAGGGGACGCGGCGAACGGGAATCGTCGCGTGGGCTATTCCCGTTTCTTCTATTCCCGCTTCTTCGTGCGTTGCCGGGCGGCAAGGATCGTCTCGACGGTGACCGGGCGGAAATCCCACACGTCCACACCGACGTCGACCTGCCGGGGCATGCCCTTCAACTGGCCGTGGCTGTGACCGTGCAGGTTCAAAGCGCCCTTGTACATGCCGTTCCAGGTGCGGAAGGCGTAATGGCACAGCACCAGCCGCCGCTCGTCCAGCAGAAGCTCCGCATAGGGCTGCACGCTCGCCCAGCCGGGCAGGACCAGGGTGGCGGGGCCGTCGTTGTTGCCGGTGATCAGGTGCTTGGTGCCGTGCAGACGCTCCAGGAGCGCTGCCATCGCGTCCGGCTTGCGGTGCAGGGCGAAGTCGCCGAGGTGCCACACCACGTCGTCCGGAGAGACCGTGGCGTTCCAGTTGGCCACCATGGCCTCGTCCATGTCCGCGACCGACGCGAAGGGGCGGCGGAAGCGGCTGAGCGCGCCGGCGTGGCCGAAATGCGTGTCGCTGGTGAAGAAGACCGCCATCGGGGGTCCTCAACGCAGCGGCGGCGCGGAGGGTTCCCCGCGCCGCCGGTTGCGGCCGTCCGTCAATCGTGCTTGTGCCCGTCCGCCGACGGATCGAGCAGCCGGTGCAGGTGCACGATGAAGTAGCGGGTGTGGGCGTCGTCGATGGTCATCCCGGTGGCGCCGCGCCACGCCTTGTACGCCTCGTCGTAGTTGGGGAAGATGCCCACGATGTGGACCTTCGTCGGGTCGACGAACTGGTCGGAATCGGGACGGACGAGTTCGCCGCCGAAGACGAGGTGGAGAAGCTGCTTGTCGGGCATGACGCGGGCATCCTTTTTGGGATGGGGTGGGGACGGGAGGTGGGCCGGATTTTTGAGTACGTCATATCCGTCGTCCGCCCGCTTCTTCAAGTGCAATGACAGTGCTTCGCCGCCTCCTTCCCGCAGGATTGTCGCTTTTTTTCCGAAAGCTGGGCAAAAGGCACCGCCCTGGGGCATAGTCTAAGGAAGAACAGAAGAAGCGAGGGGTGATTCATGGTTGTTGGTAATACCACAAATCGGACGAAGGCCCGGCGCGAGGTCGCGGTCTGGGACTTGCCGACGCGCCTGTTTCATTGGAGCCTGGTCCTTCTGGTGACGGTCGCGGTGGTCTCCGCCAAGACCGACCGCATGACCATCCACATGCTGGCGGGGGAGGCGATCCTGGCGCTCCTGCTGTTCCGGCTCGTCTGGGGGCTGATCGGCAGCCAGACCGCCCGCTTCAGCCATTTCGTGAAGGGACCGCGCGCCGTCCTCGCCTACGCCTGCGGGATGCTCCGCGCCGGGCGCGGCGGCACGGAGCCGGAGCCGGTCGTCGGGCACAACCCGATGGGCGGGCTGATGGTGCTGGCGCTGCTGGGGGCGCTGACGCTCCAGGCGGTGGCCGGCCTCTTCACCTCCGACGACATCCTGGTGGACGGGCCGCTGGTGGCGCTGGCATCGGGGAGTGTCGTGGCGGGGTTCAGCACGCTGCACCGCATCCTGGCCGACGGGATCCTGATCCTGATCGGCGTGCATGTGCTGGCCGTGCTGGCCTATCTTCTGGTCAAGCGGGACAATCTGATCCGCCCGATGATCACGGGGCGGAAGGCGATCCCGGCGGATGCGCCGGTCGAGTCGCCGAAGCGCCGCCCGGCGGCGCTGGCCCTGGCCGTTCTGGCCACGGTCGCGGGATTGGTGGCGGCGGTGGTCCAGGCCGGCTGAGAGGCCCCGCACGGTCCTTCCCCGCAACCGGCGGGGAAGGACGTGTTTGCGGACCGGCCGGATCAGTCGGCGCGGTAGCGCTCGTGGCAGGCCTTGCAGGCGCCGCCCACGGCGGCGAACTGCTTGGCGGTGGCGGCCTTGTCGCCGGACGCGGCGGCGGCTTCCAGCCCCTTGGCGGCCGCCTCGTAGGCCTGGGCCTTGGCGGTGAAGTCGGCGTTGTTCGCCCAGATGTCGGCCTTGGCCTTGGTGTCGCCCTTGTCGCTGCCCGCCGGGAACAAGGTGGGGATCTGGGCGGCGAAGGCGCTCATGCGCTGGGCGGCCGGGCCGACCTGGGCGACCTTGTCGCTCCCCAGCAGGTCCTTGATCTCGGCCATCGCGTTCTTGCTGGTCTGGAAACCGTCCTTGCGCGCCTTGATCGAATCCTGGGCCATCGCCGTGCCGCCGACGAGGAGCAGGGCGGCCGTGGCGGCCAGCGTGACGCGGGTGAGCATGCAGATCCTCCGGATGATGGGTTTGCTTAGAAAGAGGTACGATACCCCGTCCGCGGCGCGGGCTGTCAAGCCGGGCCTGTGCGGTGCAGCATCCGCCCTTCTGGCCGGACGGCGCGTCCGTCTGCCGGGAAACCGCCCCGCTCGGGGAGTGATCGGCTTGCAAGAGCAATAAGGCGGAAGTAAGGTCCCGCGTCGCGTTCGCGCGGTCATACCAAGTTCTCACCCGAACCTTCCGCCACCTTCGTCATAGGGGCCAGTACGCCATGTCGATCATCGCGTCCCGTCTGTCGCGCATCAAGCCCTCGCCGACCATCGCCGTCACCCAGAAAGCCCGCGAGCTTGCGGCGGCCGGTCGCGACGTCATCGGCCTCGGCGCCGGCGAGCCGGACTTCGACACCCCCGACAACATCAAGGACGCCGCCATCAAGGCCATCCAGGCCGGCGACACCAAGTACACCGCCGTGGACGGCACGCCCGCGCTGAAGAAGGCCATCTGCGCCAAGTTCGAGCGCGAGAACGGCCTGAACTACGCGCCCGACCAGATCACGGTCGGCGTCGGCGGCAAGCAGGTGCTGTACAACGCCCTGATGGCGACGCTGAACCCCGGCGACGAGGTCATCATCCCGGCCCCCTACTGGGTGTCCTACCCGGACATGGTGGAGTTGGCCGAAGGCACGCCGGTCTTCGTCTCCTGCCCGGCCGAGCAGGGCTTCAAGCTGCAGCCCGCCGACCTGGAGAAGGCGATCACGCCGAAGACCAAGTGGCTGATCCTGAACTCCCCGTCCAACCCGTCGGGTGCGGCCTACACGCGTGATGAGATGAAGGCCCTGACCGACGTGCTGGTGAAGCACCCGCAGGTCTGGGTGATGACCGACGACATGTATGAGCACCTGCTCTACGACGGCATCGAGTTCGTGACCCCGGCCCAGGTCGAGCCGGCGCTGTATGACCGCACGCTGACCGTCAACGGCGTGTCGAAGTCCTACGCCATGACCGGCTGGCGCATCGGCTACGCCGGCGGCCCGAAGGCGCTGATCAAGGCGATGGGCGTGATCCAGAGCCAGTCGACCTCCAACCCGACCTCGATCGCCCAGGCCGCCGCCGTCGAGGCGCTGAACGGTCCGCAGGACTTCATCGCGGAGCGCGCCGCGGTGTTCGCCCAGCGCCGCGATCTGGTGGTGTCGATGCTGAACCAGGCCAAGGGCATCTCCTGCCCGAAGCCGGAAGGCGCCTTCTACGTCTACCCGTCCTGCGCCGGCACCATCGGCAAGACGACGCCGGATGGCAAGGTGATCGAGACCGACGAGGATTTCGTCACCTACCTGCTGGAGTCGGAAGGCGTGGCGGTGGTCCAGGGTTCGGCCTTCGGCCTCGCCCCGCACTTCCGCATCTCCTACGCGACCAGCACCGAGGCCCTGGAAGAGGCCTGCAAGCGCATCCAGCGCGCCTGCGGCAATCTGAGGGACTGATCTCCGGCGCTTGCGACCGGTGAAAAAAGAAGAGGGGGCCGGAAGGCCCCCTCTTTTCGTTTGTGCGCTTTTGTTTTATGCGCGGCGGTCGGCCCCCGCAGCGTGCAGGGCCGGCGCGGCGTCCTTGGCCGACACCAGCCGCAGGACCAGGGCGCCCGCCGTCGCCGACAGGATCGACCCGGCGAAGACGCCCACCTTCACCGCGTCGCCCAGCTCCGGCGAGGTCGGGAAGGCCAGCGCGCCGATGAACAGGCTCATGGTGAAGCCGATGCCGCACAGCAGGGCGACGCCGTAGAGCTGCGCTGTGCTGGCGCCGGCCGGCATGCCGGCGAAGCCCAGCCGGATGGTCAGCCAGGCGGTCCCGAACACCCCGACCATCTTGCCGAGGAACAGGCCGAGCGCGATGCCCAGCGGCAGCGGGCCGGTGAGGATCGAGGCGTCCATCCCGGCGAAGGACACGCCCGCGTTGGCGAAGCCGAATACCGGGACGATCAGGAAGGCGACCCAGGGGTGGATGCCGTGCTCCAGCCGCAGCAGCGGCGCATGCGGGTCCGCCGCCTCGCCGGAAGCGGGACGCAGCGGGATGGTCAGAGCCAGGGTCACGCCGGCCAGCGTCGCGTGCACGCCCGACAGCAGGACCGCGCCCCACAGGCCTGCGCCGAGGACCAGATAGGGCAGGAGGCTGCGCACGCCGAACCGGTTCAGCCCGATCAGCGCCGCCAGGAGCAGCGCCGCCACGCCGAGCGCGGGCAGGGACAGGTCGGCGGTGTAGAACAGGGCGATGATGATGACGGCGCCCAGGTCGTCGATGATCGCCAGGGCGGTCAGGAAGATCTTCAGCGAGACCGGGACGCGCGGCCCGAGCAGCGACAGCACGCCGAGCGCGAAGGCAATGTCGGTCGCCGCCGGGATCGCCCAGCCGTTGACCGTGGCCGGGTTGTCGGCGTTAAAGGCCAGATAGACCAGCGCCGGCACCAGCATGCCGCCCGCCGCCGCGACGCCCGGCAGGATGCGGCACGACCAGGTGGAGAGCTGGCCGTCCAGCATCTCCCGCTTGATCTCCAGCCCGACCAGCAGGAAGAAGATCGCCATCAGCCCGTCGTTGATCCAATGGCCGACGCTGAGCCCGAGGATGTAGGTGTGGAGCGTGTCGAAATAGGCGGTGGACAGGGGAGAGTTCGCCACCACCAGAGCCAACGCTGCGGCCACCATCAGCAGGATGCCGCCCGAGGCCTCGTTGCTCATGAAGTCCCGGATGAAAGCAGCCGGGCGCCGGCCGGCGGGTTGCCTGTGAGCATCCATGGCGCTTGTTTCCTTTTCTGGTTTGGTCGGAGGGGCGGGATTGCCGGGAAGTTCGTGAAACAGCAATTTGTGAAAAGAATGTGGCGTCATGGCGGCTTCGCCATGACGCCCACGCAAGTTTCTTATTCGCCGCACATCATTTTCAGCCGCGCGTCGTCACATGAGGAACTTCGTGATGAGGACGTAGAGCGTCAAGCCGACCAAGCTGATCGTTCCGCCCCAGGCCCAGGCGAACTGGAACTTGCTCGGCAGCAGATCGCGCTCGAAGTCGCTGGTAAAGTTGTCCTTGACCGCCTTGATGGTCAGCCAGAACAGGACCGGCGAGAAGACCAGCGCCATAACCGAGGCGAGCTGGACCACGAAAATCGGCTCGGGCAGGCCGTAGACCACCGCGATGCCGGCGACCAGCCACACCACCTGCATGCCGCGGTAGAGCAGCTTGCGGATCGCCGCGGTGTCCCAGTCACGCTTAAGGCGGACCACGCATTCCTCGAACAGGCGGGCCTGACCGTCGAAGTAGGTGAAGACGGTGGAGAACAGCGCGGCCACGCCGCCGGCGATGATGACCGGGAAGATCCAGGCGCCGAAGGTATCGGTGTAGATGCTGGCAATGGTCGTGCCCATCTCCGAACCCTTGGGCACCAGCCCCTGCGGGTGCAGCACCACGGCGCCGACGATCAGGAAGATCATGCCCGACAGCATCGAGATGATGTAGCTGATGTTCATGTCGCGCTTGAACAGGATCAGGCTGTTCTTCATGTAGTTGGGGTCCATGTGCACGGTGTGCCCCTGGGCCCGCATCTCGTTGACCTTCACCATGCCGGCCTTCTTGTCGACGGCCCAGTTCGACTGCATGGGCGCGACTTCCAGCGTGGTCGGGAAATAGCCGAACATGGCGCCGAACAGCATCATCGAACCGATCGGCGGCAGGGTCGGCAGCAGGCGCGACAGATACTCGCCCGGCGGCGGGGCCTGGAGCGCGAAGGCCACGAAGCAGGACACGGCGAAGACGATGATGAGGATCTTGCAGATGCCCTCGACCGCCTTGTAGCTGCCCATCCACAGGATGCCGACGGTCAGCAGCAGGATGGCCACCGCCCAGAGCTGGAGCGACATGAAGGGGAAGGCCGCCCACATCAGCGCCGCGCAGCCGAGCGCGCGGCCGGCGATGCCCACGGTGTTGGCGAAGCCCTGGAAGATCATGAACCACAGCGGCCAAGTGCCGACGCGGTGGTAGGCGTTGATGATGGATTCGCCCTTCACCATCGTGTAGCGGTGGGCGAACTCGAAGGCGCAGTATTTGATGATGTAGGCGGCCAGGATCACCCACAGCAGATCGTAGCCGTACAGCGCGCCGGCGGTCGGCGCGTGCATGATGTGGCTGGCGCCGATACCGGTCATCGCCGCGGCGATGCCGGGGCCCATGGCCTTCCAGGTGTCCATGAAGCCGGTGCCGGGGGCTTCCAAGCGGATGACCTTCTTGGCGCTTCCATCCGCTGCGGTGCCGCCGTAGAGGCCATCGGCGTCGATGGCCGCACTGTTCGTCGAGCTGACGCTCATTCCCGTTCCTCCCTAGGATTGGCCTGTCGATTGGCGTCGGGCCGTTCGAGAAATTTTCGGCCCGGTTCCGTCCGGCTCCTTTTCCGATCCGTGCTTTGCTGCAGGGGCTGGTTTCCCGCACGCCATAGTTTGGTATGCCAAATATCAGCGAGGCGTAGGAAAAAAAATCTGGGAGAGTGGGGCGTTTTTCAGACTCAGAAAAAAAATCAAATCTCGGGACTAAAACCACCTCTACCCACTTCGGCTATGAATAACCCATGAATCATGAAAAGGAATTCATGATCAAATCGCTTGGTTGCGCAGGTTAATGGATGCATTCATATGCCAGTGGACTCAGCGAGCTTGGGCCGCCCGCTGCGTCACCTCCCCAAAGGCTGTCCCTGTTGAGTCAGGGACAGCCTTTTCTCGTATCAGTATTATGAAGACAAAATTTTTTTGACATCTTCTGGGATGAAATCTGATGGTCGCGCCCGCCAGATCCTGCGGCGGCAATGACGTGGGAGACGCATCGGCTAGGTTTTTAATCCAATAGCTGAGTGAATTTTAAAGCCGGACGGCTCGGCGCGAAGGAACCGCGCCGGTTCCTGTGGTTTGCCGCCCTGTGAAAAAAGCGCGGGTCCCGCGGAACTGAAAACATCTATGCTGAAGGGTAAGGCGAGTGGGAAGCCGTGCAACGCGCGCCGGCCAATCTGTTGTCGGGGTGTTGCCTCAGAGGATTGCGCTGCCTGAAGCCGGCGCGCCGACCAGTTTCTGCGGGAGCGTCCATGGTTCTGGATCCGATCACACTCGCCGTGGCGCTGTGCCTTGCCACCTTCGCCGCGACCGGCATCGCGACCCTGCTGACCGCGGTGTGGGGAAGCCACCGGGACCCGGGCGCCCTTATCGCTCCCGTGCGGCCCTGGGGGCGTCCGGCCAACATGAACCGGCCGCCGCGTGGGACCCGCCCTCATCTGTGGATCGCGACGGAGACGTCGGATTGACGCCGTATCGGTGTGACGGCGTCGAACAACAAAAAAACGCGCGGGTTTTAATGGCGCTGGAATCAGAAAGGGCCGCGACTGGATCGCGGCCCTTTCGTCGTCCGGTATCGTCCGGCTGCCGGCGAGGCATGCTCACAGGACGCCGTACAGACGGGACTTTTCGCACCAGGCGTTCATGAAGGACTTGAAGGCCTGCAGGAACGTCGAACCTTTCGTGCCGTTCTGGTTGGCATGCAGGTGGGTCACAGTCGCGAAGGTCATGATCATCTCCGTCGTTCGATGACGACACTGTATCTTGGTATACCAAATACCAGAAGCGCAATCGATGCATCGCACTCTTGCCCTCATCACATGGCGGGCTATGAAAGACTTACTTATTGTTTGGCGCACTGATTTATTGTTGAGCTGATTTTCTTTCTCCGGTCTTGCGCCCGCAAGACCGCTGCGCGCCGTCTGGCCATGGAAAGGGGGCCGGAGGACGCGCCCCCGGCCCCGCGCACCCCCACGCCGCCGGTTACTGCGCGGCCAGCGTTTCCTTGCGGATCTCCACCGCCTTGTCGGCGGCCTTGCCGGTCAGCTCCTGCAGCCGTTCGAAGCTCCAGGTGAAGGTGCCGACGCCGAGCGAGAGGGAGCGCAGCTCGACGATCAGGTCGTGCATCTCGGCCTGCGGCAGATAGGCCTTCACCTCGTCCCAGCCCTGCCAGCCGGGGCGCGCGTCGTAGCCGAGGATCTGACCGCGCCGCCCGCTGACCAGCCGCTGCACCTTCGAGGTGAAGTCGCTGGGCACGGCGATGGAGACGGTCAGGATCGGCTCCAGCAGCACCGGCTCGCAGGCCGGAAGCGCCTCGGTCATCGCCTGCCGCGCCACCGTCTTGAAGGCCATTTCGGAGCTGTCCACGGCGTGGAACTGCCCGCCGGTCAGCTTCACCGCGAAATCCACCACGGGGAAGCCCAGCGGCCCGCGCACCGCGTAGTCGCGCACGCCGGTCTCCACCGCCGGGATGAACTGGCGCGGCACGACGCCGCCGACGACGCCGTCCTCGAACTGGAAGCCGGTGCCGCGGGGCAGCGGCTTGACCTCCACATGGATGTCGGCGAACTGGCCGTGGCCGCCGGTCTGCCGCTTGTAGCGGGCGTGGTGGGCCGTGCCCTTGCGGATTGACTCGCGGTAGGGCACCTGCGGCGGCACACCCTTGACGGTGACGTTGAATTTGTTGCGCAGCCGGTCCATGGCGATCTGGAGATGGATGTCGCCCTGGCCCCACAGCACCAGCTCGCCGGTGTCGGTGGATTGCTCCAGCTTCAGCGACGGGTCCTCCTCGACCAGCTTCTGGATGGCCGCGGTCAGCTTCACCTCGTCGTTGCGGTTCTGGGCGTGCAGGGCGAGGCCGAAGACGGGCGGCGGCAGCTCCGGCCACGGCGCCGACCGTCCGGCGTTGCCCTTGTCGGTCAGCAGGTCGCCGGTCGCCGCCTTGTCGAGCCGGCCGAGCGCCACCACCTCGCCGGTCGCCGCCTGGGAGAGCTTCTCCTGATTGTGGCCCATCATGCGGAAGACGCCGGACACCCGCTCCCCGCCCAGCGTCATGCCGTCGTTGACGGTGCCGCGCCAGACCCGCGCCAAGCTGATCTTGCCGGCGTGCGAGCCGTTCAGCGTCTTGAAGACCTGGGCGGCCACCGTGGCGTCCGCCGGGATGCCGGCGCGCTCCGCCGTGGTGGCGACGTCCGGCCCCTCGTGGCGCAGCGCCTTCAGCAGGCGGCGGATGCCGTTGTCGTTCTCCGCCGAACCGAAGAAGACCGGGACGATCAGGTCGTCGGCCAGCTCGCTGGCCAGCCGGTCATAGACCTCCTGGGTGTCGGGAGCGACGTCCTCCAGCAGCTTTTCCAGAAGCGCGTCGTCATAGTCGGCCACCGCCTCCAGCATCTCCTGCCGGGCCTCGTGCTCGCGGTCCTTCAGGCTGTCGGGGATCTGGACGAGGTTGGACGGCTTGTGCGGGTTGAAGTGCCAGGCGCGCTCGCTGACCAGATCGACGAAGCCGGTGATCTTGCCACCCTCGCGGATCGGCACCTCGCGCAGCACCAGCTTGCGCGCCGACACCGCCTGATAGGCCTGCACCACGTCGCGCACCCTGAGGTCGCCCAGGCTGTCCACCTTGTTGATGAACAGCAGGTGCGGGATGCGGTTGTCGTCGAGGAACTTGAACAGGGGGGCGAGCAGCACGGCCTTTTCCGGCGCGGCCTCGGCCACGATCACGGCGACGTCCGCCACCATCAGGGCGTTCTGCGTCTCGCAGGCCAGTTCCACCGAGCCGGGGCAGTCGAGCACGCTCCAGCGCTCGCCCAGGAACTCGAAGGAGGCGACGTTGACCTCGACGCTCATCTGCCGGGCCTTGGCCTCGGGGGAGCTGTCGCCGACCGCGTTGCCGTCGCGGACGCTGCCCTTGCGCGTGGTCGCCCCGGCGGCGGAGAGCAGGCTTTCCAGAAGCGATGTCTTGCCGCTGAGATAGGGGCCGACCAGCGCAGCGCAGCGGGCCGTCTGGATCTGTGAATGGGGCATGCACACCTCCCGTATGGCGTCTTCCCGTGTGGGCATCGGCCGGAACGCCGGGTGGCCTGGGTGGGCCGGGTGGGTCGCTGCGGCCGGAAGCACCGGCGGCGCGCGTGGCCCTGACAGGGTGCCGGACTGGTCCGGTGCTTTGAAAACAGTGCCTTTTCAAGGTTATGGTCCACCCGTGGCGGGGGACCTGTCGATGGAAAAAAGGGGCGGCATGACGTCACGCCGCCCCCGCTGGGGTGTCATTCCTTAGGGCGGTCCGTCGGCGTAGGGCGCCAGGGCCGCCGCGATCACCCGGTGGACGGGCGTCGGCACCCCCAGCTCCGACCCGAGCTGCACCACCGCCCCGGACAGCCAGGGCAACTCCAGCCGTCCGCCCCGCGTCAGGTCGTTGAGCATGGACGAGGTCATGGCCGGCGGCAGGCCGTCGAGCAGCGCCTCGACGCGGGCGACGATGCCGGTGCCCAAATCGACGTCGCGGGCGCGGGCCAGCCGGGCGACCTCGGCCACCGCGTCGAGGAACAGGGCGCGGCTTTCCGGGACGCGGCGGATCACCCCGGCGGGCTGGCGGGTCAGGGCGGTGACCCCGCTGAAGGGCGCCAGGAAGGCGAACTTCTCCCACTGCGCGCGCAGGATCGCCGCGGACAGCACCGCCTCGAACCCGGCCGCCTCGGCCAGCGCGTGGAAGGCGGTCAGCCGGGGCGAGGGGCGCCCGTCCAGTTCCCCGTAGGTCAGGCGGGCCAGCGTCCCGGTGTGGCGGATCACGCCGGGGGCGGCGATGGTGGCGCCGATGTGGGCGACGCCGCCCGCCACATGCTCCCGCCCGAGGAGCTGGCACAGCGTGTCCATCCCGGTGACGCCGTTCTGCACGGTGACCACCACCGTGCCCGGCTTCACCAGGGGCCGGCAGGCCTCCGCGGCACGGTCGGTGTCCCACAGCTTGACGGCGAACAGCACGAGGTCCACCGGCCCGACCTCCGCCGGGTCGTCGGTCGCGCGGACGTCGGTCAGGTGCAGGGGGGCGGCCTCGCTTTCGATGCGCAGGCCGTCGCGGCGGATGGCCTCCAGATGCCGGCCGCGCGCGATGAAATGCACCTCGGTTCCGTGGGTCGCCGCGAGGCGCGCCCCGAAATAGCCGCCGACCGCGCCCGCCCCCATGATTGCGATGCGCATGCGATGCTCCTCCCAAATGCGGTCCGGGCCGGCGCGCTCCGTTGGATGGGGCCGATCGATCGGCGGAGGCCGGGCGGGCCTTTGGTGCCGGACGCTGGGGACAGTGTGGCGCGCGCGGAACTTTGCGGCAATAGGCCGCAGGATTGCGGATTGCCGGAGGCCGACTTTCTTTCGACAGTGGGCGGACCGATCGGCGCCCCTTTCCGCGTCTCGCTTCCGCATTGGCCGGTCCGGGGGATTTGCCATGAGCGTCTTCGTCCGAACGCCGCCGCTCCGCGTCTTATGGATCGTGCTGGCGGCCCTTCTGGCCGCGACGGTCCATCCCGCGGGCATCCGCGCCCAGCCCGGCGATCCGGAGCGCGAGCAGGTCCGCGCCATCGCGCTGAAGGCGGCGGAGCTGATCGCCACGCGGGGTCTGGACGAAGCGGCGGCGTCGTTCAACCGTGACGGCGAGTTCCGGCACGGGGCGCTCTACGTCACGGTCATCGACTTCGCCGGGGTGTGGAAGGTCTATCCGCCCCGGCCCGCCGGGGTCGGGATGAGCGTGATCAACGTCAAGGACCCGGATGGGCGCGACATCGTCCGCGATATCCTGTCGGTGGCGCGCGACGCCGGCGAGGGTTGGGTGGACTACCGCTGGCTGAATCCGGCGAGCAACCGGATCGAGCCGAAGACCACCTTCGTGAAGCGCGTGCCGGGCCAGGATCTGGTCGCCTATGTCGGGCTGTACCATTGACGGCGCGCGGCCGCGTGTCCGGGGCGCTTGATACGGACGCTGTTGCGGCGCACATCTTGACCCGCACCGGGCGCGCCCAAGCTTGTCGGGGTGGCCTTCACGGCACGCCGGGGCATGCGGGTTGCGCAGGGCTGCTTTTTAGAAAGTTTCTAAAGTAGGGTCTTTACCCGGGGCGCAGCGGGGCGTAGCCTCGATTGCAGCCAAGAATGGAAGACAACCCCTCGGAGGATTGGGAAATCATGCAGATCGACATCGGGATCGCGGAAGCCGACCGCAAGGCCATCGCCGACGGCCTGAACAACGTGCTCGCCGACACCTTCGCCCTGTACCTGAAGACGCATTCCTTCCACTGGAACGTCACGGGGCCGATGTTCAACACGCTCCACACCATGTTCATGACCCAGTACACGGAGCTGTGGACCGCCCTGGACGAGGTGGCGGAGCGCATCCGCGCCCTCGGCTATCCGGCGCCGGGCAGCTTCTCGCAGTTCACCAAGCTCGCCTCGATCAAGGAGGAGCAGGGCGTCCCGAACGCGCAGGAGATGCTGCGCCAGCTCGTCGAGGGGCATGAGGCCGTCGCCCGCACCGCCCGGAAGGTCTTCCCGACCGCCGAGGAGGCCAACGACCAGCCGACCGCCGATCTGCTGACCCAGCGCCTGCAGATCCACGAGAAGACCGCCTGGATGCTGCGCTCCATGCTGGAGTAGTCGCCGCCGAACGGCGGTTTGTGATTCGACTTTGTGATTCGGCGGGGCGCCGTCCTTCGGGGCGGCGCCCCGTCCTTTTGGGGCCAAACAAAACAACCGGCAGGAAACAACCGGCAGGAAACAACCGGGTGGGGCCGCGCGTTCTCCTTGGATGTCCGATGGACGCGGGAGAGGGCGCCATGGCCTCCTACAATTACGACCGGGTGCGGGGAGCGGACCGGGCGGCGACGGGCGGGCAGGATGTCCTGCTGCTGGCCGCGAGGCTGCTGATCGGGGCGATCTTCGTGCAGAGCGGCTTCGGCAAGCTGATGGACCTCGGCGCGTTCGCCGGGAGCCTGGAAGGGCAGGGACTGCCCATGCCGATGCTGCTGGCCGCGCTGGGCGGTGCGGTGGAGTGCTTCGGCGGGCTGGCCGTGGTGCTGGGGGCCTGGACGCGGCTGGCCGCGGCGGCGGTGGTCCTCTTCACCATCATGGCGACGCTGATCGCCCACCGCTACTGGACCTACCCGCCGGAGGCCCAGGGGATGCAGCGCATCCAGTTCATGAAGAACCTCGCCATCATCGGCGGCTTCCTCGCGCTGATCGCCGCCGGGGCCGGGCGGTTCAGCGTGGACGGCTTGATGAACCGGCGGTAGGAGGGGGCCGGTCGCCCGGCCCCCTCCATAAAAGGCTTACCAGTTGCCCGCCGGGCTCGGCTCGCCCTCGTGGTGGGCCAGCCAGCGCTCGGCCTCCAGGGCGGCCATGCAGCCCATGCCGGCGGCGGTGACGGCCTGCCGGTAGATCTTGTCCTTCACGTCGCCCGCGGCGAAGACGCCCGGCACGTTGGTGGCCGTCGAGTCGGGGGCGGTGACGATGTAGCCCTCGGAGTCGGTCTCCACCTTGCCCTGGAAGACGGCGGTGGCCGGCACATGGCCGATGGCGACGAAGACGCCGGCCACCGGGATCACCCGCTCCTCGCCCGACTTCACGTTCTTGACGCGCACGCCGGTGACGCCGCGCGGGTTGCCCAGCGAGCCGTCGCCCTCGCCGACGATCTCCTCGACGACGCTGTCCCACACCACCTCGATCTTGGGGTTGCGGAACAGCCGGTCCTGCATGATCCGCTCGGCGCGGAAGCTGTCGCGGCGGTGGATGACCGTCACCTTGGAGGCGTGGTTGGTGAGGTACAGCGCCTCTTCCACCGCGGAGTTGCCGCCGCCGATCACCGCGATCTCCTTGCCGCGGAAGAAGAAGCCGTCGCAGGTGGCGCAGGCCGACACGCCGAAGCCGCGGTAGATCTCCTCGCTGGAGATGCCCAGCCAGCGCGCCTGGGCGCCGGTCGCGATGATGACGCTGTCGGCGGTGTAGGTGTCGCCCGAGTCGCCCTTACAGACGAAGGGGCGCTGGCTGAAGTCGACGTCGGTGATCAGGTCGAAGACCATCTTGGTCCCGACATGCTCGGCCTGCTTCTGCATCTGCTCCATCAGCCACGGCCCCTGGATGGGGTCGGCGAAGCCGGGATAATTCTCGACGTCGGTGGTGATCATGAGCTGGCCGCCCGGCTGCATGCCCTGCACCATCAGCGGCTGCAGGTTGGCGCGCGCCGCGTAGATGGCCGCGGTGTAGCCGGCGGGACCGGCGCCGATGATGAGAACCTTGGTGTGGTGGGTGCTGGGCATCGCTCTGTCCGTCACGATCTGGGCTGGCGCGGACCATAGGGCCGCGCCGAACATATGGTCCAGATCCGGCCCGCTGTCATCGGAAAGCCTGCCATGCCGGCCCATCATGGAGACGATGTTTCACCCCGGCCGTCCGGGGAACGCCCCTCAGCGGCGCGCCGGCGCGGCCGCCGTCCGGTTCTTCAGCCAGGCGCCGACGCGGTGACGCCACTGCTCGTGCCAGATGTAGACGCTGTTGCGGACCCAGTTCATCTGCACCGCGCGGCGCCGGCCCTCGAAGGAATGGTGCCCGTGCCAGGAGGTGTCGGAGCGGCGGAAGCACAGCAGCGTGCCCTCGTCCGGCGGCACCTCGGCGGCGTAATCCTCCAGGTTCGGGCTGCGCAGCACGCGCAGGCGCCCGCCCGACGCCTCCCAGGGCGGGTTCATGTAGATCAGGACGGTGACGATCTTGCTGGCCGAATCGGGGTGGATCCTGCCGTCGGTCGCCCGGCACATGCCGCGGGCGGTGAACATGGTCGGGTAGCGCGACAGGTCCAGACCGAACTTCTCCGAGAAGGCCTGGCAGACCGCCGCGCCGCGCAGCTCCTCGATCAGCGCGTCGAAGGCCGGCCCCTGCGGAAAGACGCCGAGCGGGATCGAGCCGGGCTTGTCCACCTTGGGGTAGTCGCGGTGCAGGGCCTCCAGATGCTCCCGCTTCACGAAGCCGGGGACGCAGAGGAAGTCGAACGGCTCGTGCTGCAGCGGGGTGGCGCGGAAGCGGTCCAGATCCAGCATGGAGGCGGGCGTGGACATGGGGCGGTCTCCAGACGGCAGCTCAGGCCACGGGCGTGTCGGGGAAGGCGAGCTCGTGGCGGGCGCGCCATTCCGGGCCGACATAGTTCACGATGATCGACTTGCGCACGCCGCGGATCGGGCGCGGGGCGAAGCCATGCCACGTGTTCGTTCCGGGAACGAAGACCAATCCCCCGTTGAAGGCGTAGGGCGCGCGGGTGACGACGGTGCGGGTGGCGTCCAGCACGTCGGTGCCCCAGCCGGCGCAGTCCGGCCCCTTGGAGAGATAGATCAGCATCGTGAACTTCTTGACGCCGATGTCGGTGTGCGGCTCCAGCCAGAAGCCGTCGGTGTCCTGGCAGTATTCGATGCGCAGCGAGGTGCCGGCCAGATCGACGCCGCAGGTCCGCTCGATCGCCTCCGTCACCGCCCGCCGCTGGAAGGCCGTGGCGACCGCGTCGCAGACGGGGTGCTCGGCCCGGCTGCGGGCGCAGAAATAGCTGCGGGTGGCGTTGTTGGTGTCGCGCTTGCCCATGGTGTCGCCGACCGGTGGCGGCGCCCAGGGCAGGCCGGCGATGCCGTCCGCGGCCTCATCGGGAAGAGCGCGCGACAGCAGCCAGTGGCGATAGGGCTCATCCCGGGTCGGGGCGTTGTCCAGGCAGCGGATGAAGGCATCCTGGACCGCGTCAGGCGAAACCATGCGAAAAGATCCAATGCGTCCCAGCGGCAGAAGCGAATTACCATGGGGCGGCACACGCGCTAAATGAATTAGAGTTCATGAACCGTTTGACAGGATTCCCCCTGAACAGCGCAAGCATACGGCGATGCGTTGCGGCATCGCGAAGCGCCCTGTATCCTGGATTTCAGGCGCTGTGCTTGGCGCGGTGGGCCATGAGGCGATGGCGCAACTCCTCGGCGACTTGCCGGGTGTCATCCAACGTTGGGTAGGTCCAGTGTTCCAGGGCGCCGGTGAAGGGCCGGGTGATGCCCTCCTTGTAGAGTTCCTCGTGGAAGCTGCGGAACTTGGGCGAGCCGCCCTCAAGCTCGATCACATAGACCGGCTTTCCGGTGGAGCAGGCCTCCGAAGTCATCGACACGCTGTCGCAGGTCACCACCACCGCGTCGGCCAGCCCGAGATAGGCGAAATAGGGGTTCTCGCCGGTGCCGTCCCACACCTCCGCCGGCAGGCCGTTCAGGCGCGCGCGCAGGATCGCCTCGTTGTCGGCGCCGGTGCGGCGCGACGGCGTGACCATCAGCCCGGCCCCCTTGCTGCGGGCCAGCTCCGACAGCTTCTCCGCGACGTCGCCCATGATGGTCGGGGTCAGGGCGTAGACGCCGTTGGTGCCGCCGATCAGCACGGCGACCCGCGGGTGCGGCAGGTCGGCGAGCCGGGGGGCGTGGCGCTGCGCGGCCTCGGCCAGCAGTTTGGGGGTCACGCGGTGCAGGGCGCCGCGGGTGGCCATGACGTTGGGGCCGCGCAGCCGGTCGTGGCGGGGCACCACGACGAGGCCGAAATGGCGCGGGTTGATCTGCGGGTCCTGGATGTAGACGGTGAAGGTCCGCCCGCGCGACTGCTTGCTGGCGGCCAGCAGCGGCGCGATGGCCTGGCGACCCGAGCCGATCATCAGGTCGGGCCAGGGCGCGCGGATGGGATCGCCCTCCGGCCCGGCGGCGAAGCGGTTGCCCAGCCGCAGGAAGGGGCTGAGCTGACGCCACGGGCTGCGCAGCCGCACGCGCTTCACGACGGGGGTGAGGCCCAGCGCCTCGGCAAGGCCGATGCACTGGTTTTCCATGCCGGGCTTGCCGTCCGACACGACCCAGCAGGTAAGGGAACCGGAAATGGTGGAATGCATCGTCACACGAATGGTTTGGGGGTGCGGCTGGTTGTCGCGCCTGGATGGGCATCGGGGCTGGATACATCGATAGAAAGTTTTTCCACCGGCGCCGATATGGGTTTCTTGCTTGGCGTGGATGGCTGCGCCGTGTAATATCCTTTCTTCAAATCACCCCCGGAGCGACCGAGCAAACCATGCGGCGGGTCAAACTCGACCGAATTGACCGGCGGATTTTGCGCGACCTGCAAAATGACGGCCGGATGACCAATGTAGAACTCGCGAGGCGTGCCGGCATCTCTGCCCCTCCGTGTTTGCGGCGTGTCCGCGCCTTGGAAGAGGCGGGCTTCATCCGCGGCTATCACGCCGACATCAACCCCGACGCGCTCGGGTTCGGTGTCACCGTGTTCGCCCAGGTCGGCCTGTCCAGCCAAGCTGAAGTGGACCTAAAGAAATTCGAGGAACTCGTCAACTCCTGGCCCATGGTGCGTGAGTGCAACATGCTGGCCGGTGAATACGATTTCCTGCTGAAGATCGTGGCGGAGGACTGGGACGACTACCAGCGCTTCCTGACCACGAAGCTGACGGCGGCGCCCAACGTGTCGCATGTGAAGTCAGCCCTGTCGATCCGCACGTCGAAGCACACGCCCGGTGTGCCGATCGACGTCGACTCGCCGGACATCCCCGATTCGCTGGAGGATGACGACGAGGAGGACGAGGACGAGTCCTCGACCCGTGTGGCGCGCCGCTGACGCGGCTCCGCACCGACGCATAGCCATTCACGGACAGCCGGCATCGCACCCACCCTGTGGAGCGCGTTGCCGGCTGTTCGCGTTTCGGGAACAGGCATCCTCGCGCAATTTTATGACGGCGAGCGTTTCCGAAAATGGATTCCAGCCCGTCTTCGCACGTGCGGTGCTTTGACACGGCGAAGGTGCTAAACTTGTGTGACACCGACTTTGCCGCTTTATGCCCGTGACCGGGAGACGATGATGGCCTCACCCCGCCGCCGTGCCCTTCCGCCGCGCCTTTTCCTGCCGACGCTGGCGCTCGCCGCCGCCCTGACTCTTCCGCCCCTGCTCGGCTCTTCGCCGGCCGTGGCGGCCACGCCGGGCGTCCATGCGGAGGAGATCGTCCGCTTCCCCTCGCTCGACGCCGACCTGACCAGCGGCGCCCCGACGCCCCTGACCGGGCGCTTCCTGCGCCCCAAGGCCGACGGCCCCTATCCCACCGTCGTCCTTCTGCACGGCTGCAGCGGCCTCTACGCCAAGACCGGGCGGGTGGCGTCCCGGCACATCGACTGGGCGCTGACGCTGCGCGAGCAGGGCTACGCGGTGCTGATGGTCGACAGCTTCGGCCCGCGCGGCGTGGCGGAGGTCTGCACGGTCAAGGACCGTCCCGTCCGGGCGACGGAGGAGCGCAAGCGCGACGCCTGGGCGGCGCTGGCCTATCTGCGCGCGCGCAGCGACGTGGACAGCGACCGGATCGCCCTGATGGGCTGGTCGCAGGGGGCGGGCACGGTGCTGGCCGCCTACGGGCCGGGCGGGCAGGGGAACGGCTTCCGCGCCGCCATCGCCTTCTATCCCGGCTGCCGGACGCCGCTGAGCGACGCCGACTGGCAACCGGAGGGCCCGCTGCTGATGCTGCTGGGCGGCAAGGACGAATGGACGCCGGCCGAGCGCTGCCTGGAACTGGCGAACCGCGAGCCGGTGAAGGAGCGCACCGAGGTGGTGGTCTATCCCGACGCCCATCACGGCTTCGACTCCCCCCATTCGCCGCTGCGCAAGCGGCGCAATCTGGCGACCGCCCCGGCGGGCGAGGCGACGGTCGGCACCGACGAGTCCGCCCGCAAGGACGCCATCGAACGGGTCAGCGCCTTCCTGGCGGAGCGGCTGCGGGGCTAGCAGGCTGTTCCAGGGATGAAAACGAAACGCCCCGCACCGGCTGTCGGTGCGGGGCGTTTCGTTTCGGCTCGCGGTCGGTGGCGGGGCGGTGTCTTGCGAACCGGCCCCTGAAGCTTGAACCCGCGCTTATTTGAAGGCGACGGTGACGATCTCGTAGACCTTGGAGCCGCCCGGCGTGGAGACTTCCACGCTGTCGCCGACCGACTTGTTGATCAGCGCGCGGGCCAGCGGCGCCTGGATGGACAGCATGCCGTTCTTGATGTCGCTCTCGTCCTGGCCGACGATCTGGTAGGTGATCTCCTCGTCGGTGTCCTCGTCCGCGAGCGTGACGGTGGCGCCGAACTTCACCGCACTGCCGGACAGCTTCGTCGGGTCGATGACCTCGGCGCGGCTGATCTTGTCCTCCAGCTCCGCGACGCGGCCCTCGATGAAGCTCTGGCGTTCACGCGCGGCGGTGTATTCGGCGTTCTCCGACAGGTCCCCGTGCTCACGCGCCTCGGCGATCGCCTTGATGACGTTGGGCCGTTCGACAGTCTTGAGGTGCTTCAACTCCTCTTGCAGGCGGTTGTATCCCGCCGCAGTCATTGGAACTTTTTCCATCGTTCAATCCATCACCATGCCGACGCAGCGCCCTGGGAAAGCTACGGCGCGGCGGAGGAGGTCCGCCGCGCCGTAAACCGTCCTAATAGGAACCGCTAAGGTACGACTGCAACGGCGCGACTTCAAGGCTGCCGTTCCGGAGTGCGGCAATCGCTTCCACCGCTGCGCGTGCACCGGCCATGGTGGTGTAGTAAGGCAGGTTGTAGGTCAGCGCCGTGCGCCGCAGGCTGAAGCTGTCGGACAGGGCCTGCGCGCCGTCCGTGGTGTTGATGACCAGATGCACCTCGCCGTTGATCATCGCGTCGACGATGTGCGGCTGGCCTTCCACCACCTTGTTGATCGACTCCGCCGGGACGCCGGCCTGGCGCAGCGCCGCCGCGGTGCCGGTGGTCGCCAGGACGCGGAAGCCCATGCCGTGCAGCTTCTGCCCGATCTGCACGGCCGACGGCTTGTCGCGCTCCTTCACCGAGATGAAGACGGTGCCCTGGACCGGCAGGGTGACGCCGGCGCCGAGCTGCGACTTGGCGAAGGCCAGCGCGAAGTTGTGGTCGAGGCCCATAACCTCGCCCGTCGACTTCATCTCCGGGCCGAGCACGATGTCCACGCCGGGGAAGCGGGCGAAGGGGAACACGGCCTCCTTCACGGCGGTGTGGGGCGGGGTCGGGCCGTTCAGCGTGAAGTCGGCCAGCTTCTCGCCGGCCATGACGCGGGCGGCGATCTTGGCGATGGCGGTGCCGGTGGCCTTGGCGACGAAGGGCACCGTGCGGCTGGCGCGCGGGTTGACCTCCAGGATGTAGACCGTGCCGTCCTTGACCGCGAACTGGACGTTCATCAGGCCGACGACGTGCAGGGCGCGGGCCAGCGCCTCGCCCTGGCGGCCGATCTCGGCGATGGTCTCGGCGGGCAGCGAGTAGGGCGGCAGGGCGCAGGCCGAGTCGCCCGAATGGATGCCGGCCTCCTCGATGTGCTCCATGATGCCGGCGATGTAGACCTGGCCGGTGGCGTCGGCCACCACATCCACGTCCACCTCGATGGCGTCCTGCAGATAGCTGTCGATCAGCACCGGGTTCTTGCCCGAGACCTTCACGGCGGTGCCCATGTAGCGCTTGAGCCCGGCCATGTCATGGACGATCTCCATGGCGCGGCCGCCCAGCACGTAGGACGGGCGGATGACCACGGGGAAGCCGATCCGTGCCGCGACCGTCTCCGCCTCCTCCAGCGACCGGGCGAGGCCGTTGGCCGGCTGGAGCAGGTTGAGCTGGTGCAGCAGCTTCTGGAAGCGCTCACGGTCCTCGGCGAGGTCGATGGCGTCCGGCGAGGTGCCGAGGATCGGGATGCCGGCCTTCTCCAGCGCGTCGGCCAGCTTCAGCGGGGTCTGGCCGCCGAACTGCACGATGCAGCCGAGCACCGTGCCCTTGCGCTGCTCGACGCGGACCAGCTCGATCACGTCCTCGGCGGTCAGCGGCTCGAAATACAGGCGGTCGGCGGTGTCGTAGTCGGTGGAGACCGTCTCCGGGTTGCAGTTGACCATGATGGTCTCGATGCCGGCCTCGCGCAAAGCGTAGACGGCGTGGACGCAGCAATAGTCGAACTCGATGCCCTGGCCGATGCGGTTCGGCCCGCCGCCCAGGATGACCACCTTCTTCTTCTCGGTCGGGTCCGATTCGCACTCGGCGGCACCCGTGCCGTCGGTCTCGTAGGTGGAGTACATGTAGGGCGTGCGCGAGGCGAACTCGGCGGCACAGGTGTCGATGCGCTTGAAGACCGGCGTGACCCCGGCGGCGCGGCGGGCCTCGGCGACCTCACCCTCGGACTTGCCGGCCAGCTCGGCCAGACGGGCGTCGGAGAAGCCCATCTGCTTCAGCGCCTGCCAGCCGGCCTTGTCGGTGGGCAGGCCGCCGCTGCGGATGGCCTGCTCGCGGTCGACGATGGCCTTGATCTGCTCCAGGAACCACGGGTCGTACTTGGAGACCTGCTGGACCTCGGCGACGGTGAAGCCGTGGCGGAAGGCCTGGGCGATGACCAGCAGGCGGTCCGGCGTCGGGCGGGCCAGCGCGCCGCGGATGGCGGCGGCGTCCGGCGTGTCGCTGTCGCCGATGCGCACCTCGTTGAAGCCGGTCAGGCCGGTCTCCATGGAGCGCAGCGCCTTCTGCACCGACTCCTGGAAGGTGCGGCCGATGGACATGGCCTCGCCCACCGACTTCATCGAGGTGGTCAGCAGCGGCTCGGTGCCGGCGAACTTCTCGAAGGTGAAGCGCGGCATCTTGGTGACGACGTAGTCGATCGTCGGCTCGAAGCTGGCCGGGGTGGTGCCGGTGATGTCGTTGGTCAGCTCGTCCAGCGTGTAGCCGATGGCCAGCTTCGCGGCGATCTTGGCGATCGGGAAGCCGGTGGCCTTGGAGGCCAGCGCGGAGGAGCGCGACACGCGCGGGTTCATCTCGATGACGATCAGGCGGCCGTTCGCCGGGTTCACCGCGAACTGCACGTTGGAACCGCCGGTCTCCACCCCGATCTCGCGCAGCACCGCGATCGAGGCGTTGCGCATGATCTGGTATTCCTTGTCCGTCAGCGTCAGCGACGGGGCGACGGTGATCGAATCGCCGGTGTGGACGCCCATCGGGTCGATGTTCTCGATGGCGCAGACGATGATGCAGTTGTCCGCCTTGTCGCGGACGACCTCCATCTCGTACTCCTTCCAGCCCAGCACCGATTCCTCGATCAGCACCTCGCCGACCGGGCTGGCGCGCAGGCCGCCGCGCACGATGTCCTCGAACTCGGCGCGGTTGTAGGCGATGCCGCCGCCGGTGCCGGCCAGCGTGAAGCTGGGGCGGATGATCGCCGGCAGCCCGACGAATTCCAGCGCCTCGGTCGCCTCCTGCATGTTGCGCACGAGGCGCGAGCGCGGCGATTCCAGGCCCAGCTTGTCCATGGCGTCGCGGAACAGGATGCGGTCCTCGGCCTTGGCGATGACGTCGCGCTTGGCGCCGATCATCTCCACGCCCAGCCGCTCCAGCGTGCCGTCGTCGGACAGGGCCATGGCGGTGTTCAGCGCGGTCTGGCCGCCCATGGTCGGCAGCAGGGCGTCGGGGCGCTCCTTCTCCAGGATCTTCGCCACCACGGCCGGGGTGATCGGCTCGATGTAGGTGGCGTCGGCCAGACCCGGATCGGTCATGATGGTGGCCGGGTTGGAGTTCACCAGGATGACGCGGAAGCCTTCCTCGCGCAGCGCCTTGCACGCCTGGACGCCGGAGTAATCGAACTCGCAAGCCTGGCCGATGACGATCGGCCCCGCGCCGATGATGCAGATGGATTTGATATCAGTGCGCTTGGGCATGGGTCCGCTTCTCGACGTTCGTGCAGCAAAAGCCCCCTCGCGCCATTGGCCCCTTGGCAGGGGCGCGGGTGTGAGGGGGCACGGATCAATATGTCGTTGCGAGGCCCCTTTATAGGGAACAAGGCGGCGCGGGGGAAGGGGTGGGATGATGCGCGGGCCACATGTCTGAAACATCGCCAGCGGGCGGCGAGGCAAGGCTTGAACCCGCGCCGAAAGGGCGTCATCAATCGGGGTGCGCCGGAAACCCGGCGTTTCCCGATCTTCACCAGCGGGAGAAGCCCGCACACCCGTCCTGACCGCCTCCGGAGTTCGCGCCCGACGATGACCCACGCTTTCGCCAAGGACAGCCGCGCCTGCGCCGCCTGCGTTTCGTGGGGGGGCGACCGCGCCCTGTCGGACGACAACACGCTCGTCCACGTCGACCGCTACAGCGCGGAGGGGGAGTGCCGGACGGCGACCAGCCAGGATTACCGGAAGGTCACGCGCTCCTACCACACCTGCGCGACCTGGGCGCCGCTGCCGATGCTGAAGAAGCATGGCGGGCGGCCGGAGCGCCAGCCGGTCTTCGCCAGCCGCCCCGCCCCCGCTCCCGCGCCGAAGCCGGTCCCGGAGGCCGTGGCGGCCGCGCCGGTGCGCGTGGTCACGGCCGCCGCCCCCGCCGTTCCGCCGCCGCCCCCCGCGCCGCCGGTCTGCCGGTCGGAGCCGCTGGACCTCGAGCAGATCCCGCAGATCGCCAGCCTGCTCTACGTCCACTGGCGGCGCGTCCTCCGCGGGCGCGCGATGCCGGAGGCGCGCGACATCGACACCGCGCAGATCCGCGAATGCGTGCCGCGCCTGTGCCTGATGGAGCCGTTGCGCGGCGGCGAGGATTTCCTCTACCGCGCCTGCGGGCGGGCGGTGCAGCGGCGGATCGGGCAGCGCGCGGTGCCGCGCCCGGTCAGCGACTGCCACCCCGCCGAAGCGGCGGCACGCTTCAACGCCGACCTGCGCGCCTGCCTGGAGACAGGCGAGCCGCGCGGCCTTCTGGTGCGCGACGACCCGATGCTGCCGGGCGCGCGCTTCGTCGAACTGCTGCTGCCGCTGGCCGACGAGCACGGCCGCCCGGCTTGCGTGCTGGCTTTCCGGCACGTGCCGGGGGGCTGACGGAGGCGGCGGTGCCCTGGAACGTACAGCCCCCGCCGGAGCCGCCACCGGAGCCTCCGATCCCCGCCCCCGGCGGTGCCAGGCCCGGCGCCGATATGGTGGGGGTCTGGCCGTCCACCGTCTGGATCGTCGTCGGCACGCTCTTCTATCTGGAACACCCACAGAGCTTCGCCGGCTGGAAGGGCGCGCTCTATTATGTGGTCGGCACCGCCGTCGTGGCTCTGGTGATCGGCCTCGTCAGCCTGAACCTGCGCCGCGCCGTCGCCGGGATGCTGGCCGAGGTGTTTCCCCGCCGCGACCGTTTCACCGACCTCGTCAGCCTGATGCTGCGGCTGATGCTGGCCACCGCGGAGGGCATGCTGGTGGCCCTGTTCGCCCGCTGGACGCTGGGCGCTCTGGGGTAGGGGATCCTTCGCCGACCAATCGGCGCTACACTGGGCGTCCGGGGACCGGTCGTCCCGGGGGATATCATGTGACATCCCCTCTCCCGTCCCGGGAGAGGGAAGGGGCCCACGCAAAGCGTGGGAAGGGTGAGGGTGATGCCAAGAAGCAGCGCCTTGATCCTCGTGCGACCCTCACCCGCCCGCTTTCGCGGGCACCCTCTCCCGGGACGGGAGAGGGGATTGAACGCCAAATGCGATAGCCGTGGGAGGGGCCATGCTGAACCTGTCCGCCTACTGGTCGCCGGCCGAACTGGCCGTCAACGGCGTCATCCTGCTGCATCTGGTCGGGGCGCTGGGGCTCGGCATCCTCATGGGGTACGAGCGCTCCTTCCACGGGCGGGCGGCGGGGATGCGGACCTACGCGCTGGTCTGCCTCGCCTCAACGGCGCTGACCGTCGTCAACGCCTATCCCGGCCTGTGGTACGGCGGCATCGGGAGCGGAACCGGCGGGGGCGGCGACCCGACGCGGGTCATCCAGGGCATCGTGACCGGCATCGGCTTCCTCGGCGCCGGGGTCATCATGCGGGAGGGCTTCTCCATCCGCGGCCTGTCCACCGCGGCGTCGATCTGGACGGCGGCGGCGATCGGGGTGACCGTCGGGCTGGGCTTCTACGCCGCGGCCATCGGCTTGGCCTTTCTGGTCATTCTGGTGATGAGCGCCTTCCGCCGGCTGGAGGCGGTGCTGCCCCACCACACGGTGGTCCAGGTGATGCTGGTGTTCGAGCGCGACCAGGCGCCCCCGGCGGAGGTGCTTCGCGTCAAGGCGCTGGAGCACGGCTACGAAATCGTGTCCTGGGCCTTCCACCTGCGCAACGGCAGCGGCCACCTGGAGTACCAGCTCACACTCCAGGCCAACGGCACGCCGGACCCGATGGAACTGATCGACAAGCTGGCCCGCACCAGTCGGGTGGTGGAGTTCCGCCTGTCGCCGTCGCGCATGTGAGGGGCGGATGTGAAGGTCCGGAGCGCCTACTTGTCCAACAGGAAATAGGCGAAGTCGATGCTGGGCGCGGCCAGCCCGAACTGCGTCAGCAGCGTGTGCGCTTGCCCGCGGTGGTGGGTCTGGTGGTTGAACACATGGGCCAGCACCGCGGAGAAGGGCATGGTGAAGGCCTGCCCGCCCAGCGAGTGGTAGTGGAGGTCCGCGGCGAAGCGCGCCTCCTCCTGCTCCGCCACGACGCGGATGAGGCGCTCATCCTCCGCCTCGCGGGCGGCGCGCAGCTCGTCGAAGCCGTCATACAGGATCTCGTCCAGGGCGAAGGGCGTCGGCCCGTCCCCCTCGATGCGGCGCAGCCACACCCGGTCGGCCACCAGGATGTGGTTCAGCGTTCCCCGCACCGAGCGGAAGAAGGCGCCGCGGTCCTCGCGGTACTGGGCGTCCGACAGCTCGGCCGCCACCGCGTAGAGGCGGCGGTTGGCCCAGCGGTTGTAGCGCGCGAACCGTTCGAAATGCGCCTTCATCGCCTCTCCTGTTTTCAGACCCCGGCGCGCTTGGCCGACAGGCCGGCGGGGGACAGCAGCACCTCGCGCTTGCCCTGGTGGTTGGCCTGGCCGACCACGCGCTCCGTCTCCATCCGCTCGACCAGACGGGCGGCGCGGTTGTAGCCGATCTGGAGCTGGCGCTGGATGAAGCTGACCGACACCTTGCCCTCGCGCACCACGAGGTTGACGGCCTGCATGTAGAGGTCGTCGCCGGAATTGCCGCCGCCGCTCTCGTCGTCCTCGTCGGCGACCGCCTCATCCTCTTCCTCGGTGATGGCGGTGACGTAGTTGGGGGCGCCCTGCGACTTGATGAACTGGACGATCTCCTCGACCTCCGAATCGGAGACGAAGGGGCCGTGGACGCGGGTGATGCGGCCGCCGCCGGCCATGTAGAGCATGTCGCCCTGGCCGAGGAGCTGCTCCGCCCCGGCCTCGCCGAGGATGGTGCGGCTGTCGATCTTGCTGGTGACCTGGAAGCTGATGCGCGTCGGGAAGTTGGCCTTGATGGTGCCGGTGATGACGTCCACCGAGGGGCGCTGCGTCGCCATGATCAGGTGGATGCCGGCGGCGCGGGCCATCTGGGCGAGGCGCTGGATCGCCGCCTCGATCTCCTTGCCGGCCACCAGCATCAGGTCGGCCATCTCGTCCACGATGACCACGATGTAGGGCAGCGGCGTCGGCTCCTGCGGGGTCAGGTCGAAGACGGTCTCGGCCTCGCCGGGGACATGGCGGCGGGGCATCGGCTCGCCGTTGGCGATCATTTCGGCGATGCGGGCGTTGTAGCCCTCGATGTTGCGCACGCCGAGCTTGGACATCGCCTCGTAGCGGCTCTCCATCTCGCGCACGGCCCAGCGCAGAGCGATCACCGCCTTCTTCGGGTCGGTCACCACCGGGGTCAGCAGATGCGGGATGCCGTCATAGACGGACAGCTCCAGCATCTTCGGGTCCACCATGATGAAGCGGCAGCGCTCCGGCGGCAGCCGGTAGAGCAGCGACAGGATCATCGTGTTGATGGCGACCGACTTGCCCGACCCGGTGGTGCCGGCGACCAGCAGGTGCGGCATGCGGGCGAGATCGGCGACCACCGGCTCCCCGCTGATGTCCTTGCCGAGCGCGATGGCGAGATGGGCCTGCGATTCGGCGAAGGCCGCGTGGTCGAACATCTCGCGCAGATAGACCATCTCGCGCACCGGGTTCGGCAGTTCCACGCCGATCACGCTGCGGCCCGGCACGATGGCGATGCGGGCGGTGACCACGCTCATCGAGCGGGCGATGTCGTCGGTCAGGTTGATGACCGTCGCCGACTTGGTGCCCGGCGCCGGCTCGAACTCGTAGAGCGTGACGACGGGGCCGGGGCGCACGTCCATGATCTCGCCGCGGACGCGGAAGTTCCGCAGCACCGTCTCCAGCATCCGCGCGTTGCGGGCCAGGACCGTCTCGTCATGCTGCTGCGGCGGGCGCGGCGGCGGGTTCTGGAGGAGCGTGGTGCCGGGCAGGGCGTAGGGATCGTCCTCTCCGGCCGGTTCGCCGTAGGATGCGCCATCCTCGTCCGCGTCCTCATCGGCGTCGTCCAGCGCGACGGCGTCGTCGGCGTACTCGTCCTCCTCGTCCTCATAGGCGAGAACGTCCTCCGCCGCCTCGTCAGGCTCCGCCTCCTCGGGCAGGTCCTCCGCGTCGGGAATGAGGACGTCCTCGACCTCATCGGGCGCGTCCACGGCCGCGTCCGACGCCGGGGGCGGGACGATGGTTTCCGTCGGGCGTGCCTCATAGGCCCACTCGACGCCGGACAGGAAGGCGAAGCCGGCGACCACCGCCAGCGCCTCGTCGCCGAGGTTGGTCGAATAGACCGTGCCGGCGCGCGGGGTTCCGGGCAGCACCTCCACGTCCCACAGCAGCCGCCCGTCCGGGCGCGCGTTGGGGATGAGGTTGAAGGGGCGGCCGTTCAGCGCGCACCACAGATTGAATTCGTCGGCGGTGACGACTCCCGACTGGGTCGCGGGCGCGGTCAGGTGGGGCGTGCGCGGCGTCATGCCGGGGCTCCCGGTTTCTGTTCGGTGGAGAAGGACTCGCCGTCTTCGGCGTCGTCGGGGGTGTCGGAGGTATCGTCGGGAGTGTCGTCGGTTTCGGGCTCGGTCTCGGTGTCCACGGTCCCGTCCGTGTCGTCGTCGATGTCGGCGCCCTCGTCCGCAAGGGACTCGGATTCGCTGTCCACCGTGTCGTCCGCCTCCGGCCCGTCATCATCCGGATTCTCGATCTCAGCCTCCGCCTCATCCTCCGCCGCGTCAGGGGTGAGCGCGGCGCAGGGCGGCTCGTCCGGCGGCAGTTCGTAGGCGGCGACCAGGATCTTGTCGATGGTTTCGCCGTCGCTGGACATCGGCAGCGCCAGCCGCTCCCAGGTCCGCATGACGCCGCTGAAATCGGCGGTGTAGACACGGGCGACCGGCAGCCGTTCGCGCAGCAGCGCGGCGTATTCGGGGCGCAGGATCGCCCGCTGCTCCTCCGGCAGATCGTCCAGCGTGGCGCCCAGGCGCGAATGCCCGAAGGCCGCGGCGAGGGACTGGCCGTAATAGGAATAAACGAAGTCGTCGTCGCCGATGACCTCGAAAATCACAATATTATCCTTCCACGGCCGCAGGTCGGCCGGGGCGATGCTGCTGGACACCGGCGGCTTCCCGCCGATGCATTTGGTGAGCCAGAAGTCAAGCAGGCCGCTCAGGTGCGGCGTCGCCAGCTCGGTTCTTTCCTTGATCATGGATTGGGCGCGGAATGTCTCGGGCGGCGCCCCGCGGGGCTACCCCCTGGAGCTTTCATGGACCGCCGGAACCATACCCGCAAGCGACGGGCAGGCGCAACCGCAAGGGACCGCCCCGTTCAAGCCGGCTTAACCCTGTCGCCCGGATGCCGCAGTGGCGGTGCGGGAACCTGTCTGAGGTTCAGCCCCCGCACCGCAGGAGCGCGTCACGCCGCGCAGGTCACCCCGGTGCCGCCCAGCCCGCAATAGCCCGCGGGATTCTTGGACAGATACTGCTGGTGATAGTCTTCGGCGTAGTAGAAGGGCGGGGCCTCGCGCAGCTCCGTCGTCACCGGGCCGAAGCCGGCCTGCTCCAGGCGGGCCTGATAGGATTCGCGGCTGGCCTCGGCGGCGGCGCGCTGGGCGTCGGTGTGCGTGTAGATGGCGGAGCGGTACTGGGTGCCGACGTCGTTGCCCTGGCGCATGCCCTGGGTCGGGTCGTGCGCCTCCCAGAAGACGCGCAGCAGCTCCTCGAATCCGACCTTGGCCGGGTCGTAGACGACGCGCACCACCTCGGCGTGGCCGGTGCGGCCGGAGCAGACCTCCTCATAGGTCGGGTTGGGGGTGTGGCCGCCCTGATAGCCGACCATGGTCGTCCAGACGCCCGGCACCTTCCAGAACTTGCGCTCCGCCCCCCAGAAGCAGCCGAGCCCGAAGTCGGCGACCTCCAGCCCCTCCGGATAGGGCGGGGTCAGCGGGTTGCCGTTGACGTGGTGGCGCGGCGGCACGGGAACCGGCGTGTCGCGTCCGGGCAGGGCCTCCTCCGCGCTGGGCAGCGCCAGGGGCTTGCGCATGAACATTCCGAGCATCTCGGCCTCTCCGATGGCGTAGGAGTTGGGGATGGGGATTTGGGGATTATGTCGGGTCGCCCCGCTCCGGAGGCAAGTCGCCGCCTTTGCACGGGAGCCTTCCGCGGTCCGGCGTGTTTACCCTTCGGAATGTTCAGTCCAAGGTGGAACCGCGGGGAGAGAACGATGACGATCGACGACGCCACCCTCCAGCGCCTGATCGACAAGGGTCGCCAGCACGGCAACCGGCTCAGCGTCGAGCAGCTCGGCCAGGACGTGCCGGTGGAGACCATGACCCCGGAGGAGGTCGCCGTGGTGGTGGAGCGGCTGGAAGCCGCGGGCATCGACGTGGAGCTGACCGACGAACGGCTGAAGCGCCCGCGCGGCGGTGGCGGCGGCGACTACCAGCGCGGGGCTGGGGTGGTCGACATCGCCAGCCCGGCGGCCCCCGCCGTCTCAGCCCCCGGCGCCCGCCCGTCCGAACATGGCTGGGCCGACGAGGGCCTGGGCCACGCCCATGGCGCGCATCACGGCTCCCGCCGGGCGCCGACCTGGGACCGCGGCGGGGTGGACATGCTGCCCGTGGTCTCGGTCATCGTGGTGGCCCTGGTGCTGATCATCGCCCTGGGCGGCTGAGCGGTCAGGCCGTCAGCCCGGCTTCGCCAGCGCGTGGATGAGGATGGCCGCGGTCGCCGCGACGTTCAGCGACTGGATGCGGCCGGTGCCGGGCAGGGTCAGGATGTCCTCGCAGGCGGCGAGGGTGGCGGGGGGAAGCCCGTCCTCCTCGTTGCCCAGCACGACGGCGGCAGGCCGCCCGCCCGCGGCGAGGACCGCCGGGTCGGTGACCACCGCCCGGCCGCGGCCCAGCGCCGTTCCGGCCACCCTGTAGGACTCGCGCAGCCGCTTCAGGACCGTCGGCAGGTTGGCCGCCCGGTACAGCTCCACCCATTCGAACCCGCCCTCGGCCACCCGGTAGGCGGACTCCGACGGCAGGGCTTGTCCGGGATGGTCCGACACCACGACGCGCCGCAGGCCGAAGAAGGCGGCGGTGCGCAAGATGGCGCCCAGATTGTGCGGGTTGCCGACCCCGTCCAGGATCAGCAGCGGCTGCCCGTCCACCGCCCAGCGCTTTGCCGCCTCGGTGTCGAAGGCGGGCACCGGGCGCGGCGCGATCAGTGCGACCACCCCGCCGTGCAGCACCGTTCCGGCGACCTTCGCCAGCTCGTCGGCCTCCACCATGCGGTAGGGCTTGCGCGCCGCGGCCATCGCCTTGCAGAAGTCGCCGGTCTTCGCCTTCAGCCGCTCCTCGAAGAACAGCCGCTCGACCCGCGCCGCGTCATGGGCGAACAGGGCGGAGACGGCGGACAGGCCGGCGACGCGGAACAGCTTGCCCGGTTCCTCCCGCACCTCCTCCCGGCGCATTTCATTGCCGGCGCGGGCCGGACCCGGACGGGCTGGGCGGGCCGGGGACGGGCGGGCAGGGGAAGGGACGGGCGGACGGCCGCGCGGGGTCGTCGGCTTCGGCATGATGGTCTCGGGGGCTTGCGGGAACGGGCCGGCATTCTGGACCAACCCGTTCCCGAACTCAAAGCCCTCAGTGGTTTCCGTTCTTACTCCGCGCGTAGCCGGCGTAGGCCGCGGCCGCAGCCGCCGCGACTCCGGCGACGAGCAGTGGCGACACCCAGGCGGGCGGCGGTGTGCGGAAGCCGCCGGTGACGCCGCGGCCGCGCTCCACCGGGCGGAACAGGTTGCCGTCGCTCGCCGCGGCGGGCGGGGTCCGGCTGAAATGGCGGTGGGCGCCGTGGCCGGCGATCTTCTCCATCAGGCGCGGCGCCACCGCGTGCCCCAGCCGGGTCAGCGGGGTCATCGCCCCGACCATCGCCTGGGCGCGCGGGCGCAGCGCCACGGCGAGCACGGTGTCCGCCACGTCCTGCGGATCGTCGTAGAAGGGGCTCTCGGCGTCGAGCTGGTGCCCGGTGTAATTGGCGCCGTGCGACATGCCCGGCGTGTCGGTGAAGAAGGGGTAGACGCCGCAGACATGGACGCCCGGCGCGTCGACCAGCTCCGCCCGCAGGCTTTCCAGAAGCCCCTCCAGCCCGAACTTGCTGGCCGCGTAGGCGGCGGCGTAGGGGGCGGGCGCCCAGGCCCCGACCGACACGGTGTTGATGAGCACCCCGTGGCCCTGCCGGCGGAACAGCGGCAACACGGCGTGGGCGGCGTAGAGCGGGCCGAACAGGTTGGTCTCGACGACGCGGCGGTGCGCCTCCAGCGGGGTGTCCTCGAACCGCCCGACGGCGCCGACCCCGGCGTTGCTCACCCAGACGTCGATGCCGCCGAACAATTGCACCGCCCGGTTGGCCAGCCGGAGGACCGCCTGGGCGTCGGTGACATCGGTGGGCACCACCTCGGCCTCGCCGCCCAGTTCCCGGCATTCCTCGGCGACCTCGCCGAGCAGGGCCTCCCGCCGGGCGGCGAGCACCAGCCGGGCGCCCTCCCGCGCGAAGGTCAGGGCGGTGGCCCGCCCGATCCCGCTCGACGCGCCGGTGATGACCACCACGGCCCCGCGCACGCTGTCCATCCATCCTCTCCCGTCAATGCCTCGATGCGGCATCAACAGGACAGGGCGGTCCGGCGTCGCGGTGCTGTGGTCGGGTTGCCGTGGATCAGATCAGCTTGATCGCCAGGAAGCCGCCGATCAGCGCGACGGCGAAGGCGGTGGTGACCAGGGTCAGCCGCTTCTCAATGAAGGCGCGCACCGGCTCCCCGAACCAGTAGAGCAGGGCGGCGACCAGATAGAAGCGGATGGCCCGCGACAGGATCGAGGCGCCGATGAACACCCAGATGTTCAGCTTCGCCACACCCGCGGTGATGGTCAGCAGCTTGTAGGGGATGGGCGTCATGCCCTTGATGATGAGGATCTCCGCGCCGTATTCGACGAAGGTATGGCGCAGCGTCTCGAACTGGGCTTCCAGGTGGTAGAAGTCGATGACCGCCTTGCCGATGGCCTCGTACAGGAAGTAGCCGATCATGTAGCCGGCGACGCCGCCCACCACCGAGGCCAGCGTGCAGATCGTCGCGATCCGCCACGCGGCCTGCCGGTTGGCGAGCACCATCGGCACCATCAGGATGTCCGGCGGAATCGGGAAGAAGGAGCTTTCCGCGAAGGAAACCCCCGCCAGCCAGGTGGTGGCGTTCTTCGAGGCCGCCTTGGCCATCGTCCAGTCGTAAAGGCGCTTCAGCATGCCGGTCGCAGCCCGTGTTGTGCCGGTGAGGGAGCCCCTGTTTTAGCGGGGGACCGGGCCAGCGGCTACGACCAATTCGGGGCGGCCCCGGAAAGGCTACGCCATCGGCCTAGCGCGACGCGGGCTTGCCCCCGGATTCGGCGGTCTCCGGTTCCGCCTTCTCAGGATCGGCGCGCGCCACCGGATCGCAGTCGCCGTCGCGGGAACCGCCGGGATGACCGCCCGGCATGCCGCGGTAGCGCGTGTCCGGGTTGGACCCGCCGCCGCCGCTCTGCTCGTCGCAGAGAGGCTCGATGTCGGTCTTGTGAATGTCCTTGGGCTCGGCGCCTTTTTGTCCTGCGGTGTCGTCGGCCATGGCCGTTCTCCGGCTGCGGGGTGGGAAACCGGGCAACAGGCTGATCGCCATCCCGGTTCCCGTCCCGCTGACGCTCACTTGGTCGCGGTTTCCAGATAGGCGATCAGGTCGGCCCGGTCCTCCGGCTTCGCCACCCCGGCGAAGGCCATGCGGCTGTCGGGGATCACCGCCTTCGGGTTGGCGAGGTACGGATCGAGCGTCGTGGCGTCCCACGCGATGCCGGACGCCTTCAGCCCCTCGGAGTAGTTGGCGAAGCTGTCGACCGTGCCGGCCTTGCGCCCGAACAGCCCGTGCAGCGTCGGGCCGACGCGGTTCTTCCCCGCCTCCACCGTGTGGCAGGCCTTGCACTGGCGGAACAGCTTCTCGCCGTTCGCCGGATCGCCGTCGGCCAGGGCCGGGAGCGGCGCCGCGGCGAGAAGGACCAAGGCAGCAAATGCGTTGCAGGCGGCGGTGCGCATGGGTCGGGGGCCTCCTTCGTTTCGCCGCGGCGGAACGTCGCGGCGTCGATGGAGACTTTACGGATCGCCGGAGTCCGGGCCATTGGACTTTGGATCAGCGGAGTCCGCACCCTTTTCGAGCGCCGCCTCCGGCTTCAGCGCCTCGTCCAGCCAGGCGAGATGGGGGGCGGCGGCGCGGCGGGCCTCCTCCTCCATGCGGCGGTAGCGGGCGATCACCTCCTGCCCGAAGGCGGTCAGGCCGGTCCCGCCGCCCTCCCGCCCGCCGACGTTGGTGCGCACCACCGGCTCGCGGAAGGCGGAATTCATGGTTTCCACCAGGAACCACGCGCGGCGGAAGGACATGCCGAGCGCCCGCGCCGCCGCGGAGATCGAGCCGGTGCGGTCGATCTCCTCCAGCAGGGACACCTTGCCGGGTCCGATGGCGCCGGAGGGGTGGAGGAAGCGCAGCCGGATGTCGGTCGTCATGTCCTGAAGTCTCGCCGGGAAACGGAGGGGTCTCCGCCCAAGGTAGCATCTGGCGGGCGGCGGTCGGTCCCGAATCTGGGGCGTGCCGCGTCTGCAACCAAAGTCGAATTTACCGGCCTTCCCCGAAACCGCGATAACGGCGGGGCGCTGTGACGGATACCGATCATCGGTCGAACGGACACAGGGCGCACAACCCCGCCAAACGTCATTCCACGACTTTCAGTTCGGGCAATCCGCTTCGGGAGGAAACCGCCGTGATCCATCAGGCCCTGGAAACGCTCAGCAAGCAGGTCGCCATCCGGCCGCGCTACGACAACTTCATCGGCGGCCAGTGGGTGGCGCCGACGAAGGGCCAGTATTTCACCAACCTGACCCCGATCACCGGCAAGCCGCTGTGCGAGGTCGCCCGCTCCACCGCGGAAGACATCGAGAAGGCGCTGGACGCCGCCCACAAGGCCAAGGACGCCTGGGGCCGCACCTCCCCGGCGGAGCGCGCGCGCATCCTGAACAAGATCGCCGACCGCATGGAAGAGCGTCTGGACGTCCTGGCGCTGGCCGAGACGCTGGACAATGGCAAGCCGATCCGCGAGACGACCCACGCCGACCTGCCGCTCGCCATCGACCATTTCCGCTACTTCGCCGGCTGCGTCCGTGCCCAGGAAGGCACCATCGCGGAAATCGACCACACCACCTACGCCTATCACTTCCATGAGCCGCTGGGCGTCGTCGGCCAGATCATCCCGTGGAACTTCCCGCTGCTGATGGCCGTGTGGAAGCTGGCCCCGGCGCTGGCCGCCGGCAACTGCGTCGTGCTGAAGCCCGCCGAGCAGACCCCGATGGCCATCATGGTGCTGATGGAGATCATCGGCGACCTGCTGCCCGACGGCGTCCTCAACGTCGTCAACGGCTTCGGCATCGAGGCCGGCAAGCCGCTGGCCCAGAGCCCCCGCATCGCCAAGATCGCCTTCACCGGCGAGACGACGACCGGCCGCCTGATCATGCAGTACGCGGCGGAGAACATCATCCCGGTCACGCTGGAGCTGGGCGGCAAGTCGCCGAACATCTTCTTCAACGACGTGATGGCCGAGGACGACGAGTTCCTGGACAAGGCGCTGGAAGGCTTCGCCATGTTCGCGCTGAACCAGGGCGAGGTCTGCACCTGCCCGTCGCGCGTCCTGGTGCAGGAGAAGATCTACGACAAGTTCATGGAGCGCGCGGTCGCCCGCGTCGGCGCCGTCAAGCAGGGCAGCCCGCTCGACCCCGCGACGATGATCGGCGCCCAGGCGTCCATCGACCAGCTCGAGAAGATCCTCTCCTACATCGACATCGGCAAGGCCGAGGGCGCCAAGGTGCTGATCGGCGGCGAGCGCGCCCATCTGGGCGGCGAGCTGGAGAGCGGCTACTACGTCCAGCCGACGGTCTTCGAAGGCCACAACAAGATGCGCATCTTCCAGGAGGAGATCTTCGGGCCGGTCGTGTCCGTGACCACCTTCAAGACCGAGGAAGAGGCGCTCGCCATCGCCAACGACACGCTCTACGGCCTCGGCGCCGGCGTGTGGAGCCGCGACGGCAACCGCGCCTTCCGCATGGGCCGGGCCATCCAGGCCGGCCGCGTGTGGACCAACTGCTACCACCTCTACCCGGCCCACGCGGCCTTCGGCGGCTACAAGCAGTCGGGCATCGGTCGCGAGACCCACAAGATGATGCTCGACCACTACCAGCAGACCAAGAACCTGCTGGTCAGCTACAGCCCGAAGGCTCTGGGCTTCTTCTAAGCCTTTTGTCTCCTCCCTGACGACCTTTGGGCCGGCGGCCATTCGGCCTCCGGCCCTTTTTCTCATCCGACGGGCCATTCATTTGGGAGCGTCCGCCCATGGTCGAACGAGTCGTCGCCACACCGGCGGCCCTGGCGCTGATCGAAAAGCTGCGCGGGCTTTACGGGCCGCTGTTCTTCCACCAGTCCGGCGGCTGCTGCGACGGCAGCGCGCCGATGTGCTTCATGGACGGGGAGTTCCGCCCCGGCGGGCAGGACGTCCGGCTGGGAGAGATCGGGGGCTGTCCCTTCTACATGGGGGCGGCGCAGTTCGAGTACTGGTCGCACACCCAGCTCATCATCGACGTGGTGCCGGGCCGCGGCGCCAGCTTCTCGCTGGAGGCGCCGGAGGGCGTGCGCTTCCTGACCCGATCCCGCCTGTTCTCCGATGGCGAGGTGGAGGCGCTGCGCTCCGATCCCGGCGATATGACGAAAAAAGCATAGCGCTGTTTCGTGGAATGCGGTATTCAGGATTCGACTTTGGGATTTTCCCAGTCGGCACGGCCTCCGGGCGGTCTGATCCGTGTTCAGACCGGCTCCCCCGCGTGGTGGTGCATATGGAACCGAACTCAAGCGCCTTCCGCGACGGCGGAGGGCGTCTTTTTCGTTGCGTGGGAGAGGCGGTCCCTTGGACCTTTGGATGAGCGGAGGCCGCGGCTCCGTGCGCGGCCTCCCATTCATTCGATGAACCGTTCATCCAAAGAACGCCGGCGTGGCGTTCAGGCGCGCTTCCAGGTCGTGCCCTGCGGGCCGTCCTCCAGGACGATGCCGAGGTCGGCCAATTCCTTGCGGATGCGGTCGGCCTCCGCGTAGTTCTTGGCCTTGCGGGCGGCCAGACGGTCCTCGATGCGCTGCTGGATATCGGCGTCGGACAGGGCGGCGGCCCCCTTCGGCGCCCAGCGGAACCACGCCTCCGGGTCCTGCTGGAGCAGGCCCAGCGCCTCGCCGGCGGCGCGCAGCGCGCCCTTGGCGGCGGCCTTTCCGGCGTCCCCCGTCGCCTTGTTCACCGCCGAGGCCAACTCGTGCAGGTGGGAGATGGCGAGCGGGCTGTTGAGGTCGTCCTCCAGAGCGGCCAAGACATCGAACGGCAGCTCGGCATCCGCCGGGGCGGGCTCGCCGCGCAGCGCCTGGTACCAGCGGTCGAGCGTCGCCTTGGACTGCTTCAGCCCCTCGCGGGTGAAGTCCAGCGGCTGGCGGTAGTGGGCGCTCATCAGCGTCAGCCGGATGGCCTCGCCGGGGAACTCGTCCAGCAGCTCGTGCACGGTGAAGAAGTTGCCCAGCGACTTGGACATCTTCTCGCCCTCGACGGTCACGAAGCCGTTGTGGACCCAGTAGCGGGCCAGCGGTTCGCCGTCGTGGGCGCAGCGGCTCTGGGCGATCTCGTTCTCATGGTGCGGGAAGATCAGGTCCAGCCCGCCGCCGTGGATGTCGAAGGTGACGCCCAGATGCTCCTTGGCCATGGCCGAGCATTCGATGTGCCAGCCCGGCCGGCCGCGGCCCCACGGGCTGTCCCAGCCGGGCTGGTCATCGGCGCTCGGCTTCCACAGCACGAAGTCGGAGGAGTCGCGCTTGTAGGGGGCGACCTCGACGCGGGCGCCGGCGATCAGTTCATCCAGCGAGCGGCGGGAGAGCTGCCCGTACTCCGCCATCGACGGCACGGAGAACAGCACGTGCCCTTCCGCGGCGTAGGCGTGGCCGCGCTCGATCAGCAGCCCGATCAGCGCGACCATGTGCGAGATGTGGTGCGTGGCGCGCGGCTCGATGGTCGGGCGCAGCGCGTTCAGCGCGTCCATGTCGGCGTGGTAGAGGTCCGCGGTGCGCTTGGTCAGCGCCTCGATCGGCTCCCCGCTGTCGCGCGAGCGGTCGATGATCTTGTCGTCCACGTCGGTGATGTTGCGGACGTAGGTCACTGCCGGGTACAGCCGCTGCAGCAGCCGGAACAGCAGGTCGAACACCACCACCGGGCGGGCGTTGCCGATGTGCGCGGTGTCGTAGACCGTGGGTCCACACACATACATGCCCACCCGGTCCGGACTCATCGGCTCGAAGCGTTCCTTGCGGCGGGTCAGCGTGTTGTAGAGGTCCAGCGGCACGGCGCCATGTCTCCTGTGAGAGGGTCTTCCAAATCCCCCTCTCCCCTCCGGGGAGAGGGTCGGGGTGAGGGGGAAACGCCGGCCCCTTGCAGGGCTTGTCCGGCGCGGAGTTTCTCCGGCCTTCCGGCCGCCCCCTCATCCTAACCTTCTCCCCAGGGGGAGAAGGGACTCTTACGCGGTCTCTCCCGCGAGGCGCTTCTGCGCGCGGGTTCGGCCGATCAGGGGTAGCAGGTTCTTCAATTCCGGTCCATGGTCCCGCCCGGTGAGGGCGCGGCGCAGGGGGAGGAACAAATCCTTGCCCTTCCGACCCGTCCTCGCCTTCACCGCACCCGTCCAGGTGCCCCAGGTGGAGAGGTCCCACGGCTCCTCCGGCAGCAGGGCCGCCGCCTCGGCCAGGAAGGCGGGATCGTCTGCCGCCGGGGCGACCGGGGCGTGGGTCACCGCCCACCAATCGCGGGCCTCGGCGACGCGCGACAGATTGGGGCGCACCGCCTCCCAGAAGGCGGCGTCGGCATCATCCAGACCGAGCGCGGCCAGTTCCCCGGCGACCCGCTCGAAGGGCAGCAGATGGAGGATGCGGGCGTTCAGCCGCAGCAGCTCCTCCGGGTCGAACTTCGGGGTGGCGCGGGACACCTTGGCGATGTCGAACTCGGCCACCAACTCGTCCAGCGTCAGCCGCGGCTCGATGGCGTCGGAGGTGCCGAGCTTGGCGAGCAGGCTGGCCAGCGCCATCGGCTCGATCCCCTCCTCCTCGCGCAAGCTGGCCACGGACAGGCTGCCCAGCCGCTTGGACAGGCCCTGTCCCGTCGCGTCGGTCAGCAGCGGCAGATGGGCGAAGACCGGCACCACTCCACCAACCGCCTCGAAGATCTGGATCTGCACCGCCGTGTTGGCGACATGGTCCTCGCCGCGGATGACGTGGGTGATGGCAAGGTCGGCGTCGTCCACCACGCTGGTCAGCGTGTAGAGCGGGCGCCCGTCCTCGCGGATCAGCACGGGGTCGCTGAGCGCCGCCCCCTCGAAATGCACCGGCCCGCGCACGAGGTCGGTCCATTCCACCGGTTTGTGCTCCAGCTTGAAGCGCCAGTGCGGCGTGCGCCCCTCCGACTCCAGGCGGGCGCGGTCGGCGTCGGTCAGGCGCAGCGCCGCCCGGTCGTAGATCGGCGGGCGGCCCTGCGAGACGAGGCTGGCGCGCTTGAGGTTCAGCTCCTCCGGCGTCTCGTAGCAGGGATAGAGCCGCCCGCTGGCCTTCAGCGCCGCCGCCACCTCGTCATAGCGGCCGTAGCGGTCGCTCTCCCGCGCGAAGCGGTCCCAGGTCAAGCCGAGCCAGGTTAGGTCGCGCTCGATCCCCTCCGCGTATTCCGGCTTGGAGCGCTCCTCGTCCGTGTCGTCGAGGCGCAGCAGGACATTGCCGCCCGCCTTGCGCGCGAACAGCCAGTTGACCAGCGCGAGGCGCACGTTGCCGACATGGAGGAGACCGGTCGGGCTGGGGGCGAAGCGGACGGCGACGGACATGCGGGCATCATTCGAAAGTCGGGACAGGGCGGCAGTCGTAGCACGCCGCGCGCCCGTCCGAAAGACGCCCATCAGGCGTCAAGGGGCCTATCGCGTTCGGAGAAAAACCCCTCTCCCGCCCCGGGAGAGGGAATATCAAGCGCGGCCTCCACCCCTCCACAATTTCCGGCGCATATGGATTGTTTCGAATGAAACAATTCTTGCGCGAAGCGGTGGCGGAGGCGATGCTGTCCCCCTGTGCGGGTTTTCGGCCCGCGAAACCAATTGGAACGGGAGAGCGGCCATGAAGCTGGCCGAAGCCCTGCTGCGCGCGCTGAAGGATCGCGGCGCACAGGCCATGTTCGGGATTCCGGGCGATTTCGCCTTGCCCTTCTTCAAGGTGGCGGAGGAGACGCAAATTCTGCCGCTCCACACGCTGAGCCACGAACCGGCGGTGGGCTTCGCGGCGGACGCGGCGGCGCGCTACAGCTCGACGCTGGGGGTGGCGGCGGTCACCTACGGGGCTGGCGCCTTCAACATGGTGAACGCGGTGGCCGGCGCCTACGCCGAGAAGTCGCCGGTCGTCGTCATCTCCGGCGCTCCGGGCACGACGGAGGGCAACGCCGGCCTGCTGCTGCACCACCAGGGGCGCACGCTGGACACGCAGTTCCAGGTGTTCAAGGAGATCACCGTGGCCCAGGCCCGGCTGGACGACCCGGCCAAGGCCCCGGCGGAAATTGCCCGCGTGCTGGGGGCTGCCCGCGCCCTGTCGCGCCCGGTCTATCTGGAAATCCCCCGCAACATGGTCAACGCCGAGGTCGAGCCGGTGGGCGACGACCCGGCTTGGCCGGTGGACCGCGACGCGCTGGCGGCCTGCGCCGACGAGGTGCTGGCGGCGATGCGCTCGGCCACATCGCCGGTGCTGATGGTCTGCGTCGAGGTCCGCCGCTACGGGCTGGAGGCCAAGGTGGCGGAGCTGGCGCAGCGGCTGGGCGTGCCGGTGGTGACCACCTTCATGGGGCGCGGCCTGCTGGCCGACGCGCCGACCCCGCCGCTCGGCACCTACATCGGCGTCGCCGGCGACGCGGAGATCACCCGGCTGGTCGAGGAGTCGGACGGGCTGTTCCTGCTCGGCGCCATCCTCAGCGACACCAACTTCGCGGTGTCCCAGCGCAAGATCGACCTGCGCAAGACCATCCACGCCTTCGACCGGGCGGTGACGCTGGGCTATCACACCTACGCCGACATCCCGCTGGACGGGCTGGTGGACGCCCTGCTGGAGCGGCTGCCGCCGTCCGACCGGACGACCCGCGGCAAGGAGCCCCACGCCTACCCCACCGGCCTCCAGGAGGACGGCGAGCCGATCGCCCCGATGGACATCGCCCGTGCCGTCAACGACCGTGTGCGCGCCGGGCAGGAACCGCTGCTGATCGCGGCGGACATGGGCGACTGCCTGTTCACCGCCATGGACATGATCGACGCCGGGCTGATGGCGCCGGGCTATTACGCTGGCATGGGCTTCGGCGTGCCGGCGGGCATCGGGGCGCAGTGCGTATCGGGCGGCAAGCGCATCCTGACGGTGGTCGGCGACGGCGCCTTCCAGATGACCGGGTGGGAGCTTGGCAACTGCCGACGGCTGGGCATCGACCCCATCGTGATCCTGTTCAACAACGCCAGCTGGGAGATGCTGCGCACCTTCCAGCCCGAATCCGCCTTCAACGACCTGGACGACTGGCGCTTCGCCGAGATGGCGGCGGGCATGGGCGGCGACGGCGTGCGCGTGCGCACGCGGGCGGAGCTGAAGGCGGCGCTGGACAAGGCCTTCGCCACGCGCGGGCGCTTCCAGCTGATCGAGGCGATGATCCCGCGCGGCGTGCTGTCCGACACGCTGGCCCGCTTCGTCCAGGGGCAGAAGCGCCTGCACGCCGCGCCCCGGGAGTAGGGGCGGGAGTAGGCGTGGGCTTGGCCGTGGGGTAGGGTGGGCGGCAACCCTCCCCACCGGGCGGGCACCAGAAACGGACAAGGAGGAACCACCCATGGCGGAGAAGCCGTTGCGGATCGCGGTCGTGCTCTCGGGCTGCGGCGTCTATGACGGGGCGGAGATTCACGAGGCGGTGTGCACCCTGCTGGCGATCAGCCGCGCCGGGGCGGAGGCCGTGTGCTTCGCCCCCGACGTCCCGCAGGCCCACGTCGTCGACCACCTGACCGGCGAGGAGGCGGCGGAAACCCGCAACGTGCTGGTGGAGTCCGCCCGCATCGCCCGCGGCAAGGTCGCCGACCTCGCGACCTTCGACGCGGCGGCGGTGGATGCGCTGATCTTCCCCGGAGGCTTCGGCGCGGCCAAGAACCTGTGCGATTTCGCTTTCAAGGGCGCGGACTGCACGGTCAACCCGGATGTCGAGAAGGCCGTGCGCGCCATGCGCGACGCCGGCAAGCCGATCGGCGCCCTGTGCATCGCCCCGGCCATCCTGGCCACGCTGTTCGGCGCCGAGGGGGTGGAACTCACCATCGGCTCCGACGCCGGGACCGCCGCCGCGCTGGAGAGCCTGGGGGCGAAGCACAGCGTCACCGGCCATGGCGGGATCGTGACCGACCGGCGGCTGAAGGTCGTCACCTCCCCCTGCTACATGCTGGACGCCAGCCTCGCGCAGATCGCCGAGGGCGCCGAGAACACCGTCCGCGCGCTGATCGGGCTGGCCCGCTAAGCTGTTGTCGCGCTTGCGCTAAGGGGTGGGTGCCGAAGCGGGATACCTCCTTCGGCATCGCCGCCGCGCAACAATTCGTTAACCATAAAAGCCCACCCTGTCCCTGCTTTCGGGCGAATTTATTCAGGGACGAGGACGGCGATGACCTGCATTGTTGGCTTGGTGGACGGCGATCGTGTGTGGATGGGCGGTGACAGCGCGGGCGTGAACGGCCTGGACATCACCGTGCGCGCGGACACCAAGGTGTTTCGCAACGCCGACATGCTGATCGGCTTCACCAGCAGCTTCCGCATGGGCCAGCTTCTGCATTACCGGCTGGAGCCGCCGCACCGCGACCCCGAAGCCGACGTCTTCCGCTACATGGTCGTCGATTTCGTGGACGCCGTGCGCGGCTGCCTGAAGGACGGCGGCTACGCCCACCGCTCCAACGACGTGGAGACCGGCGGCACCTTCATGGTGGGCTATGAGGGGCGCCTCTTCTCCATCCAGTCCGATTATCAGGTGGGCGAGGCGGTGCGTGGCTATCACGCCATCGGCTGCGGGTCCGACTACGCGCTGGGCTCGCTCGCCTCCACGGCCGGCCTGCCGGCGGAGGAGCGGGTGCTGAAGGCGCTGGAATGCGCCGAACTGTTCAGCGGCGGCGTGCGCGCCCCCTTCACCATCCAGTCGATGGTCCGCCGCCCGCATCTGGCGCTGACCGAAGCGGCGTAAAGCCACAATAAAAATCAGGACTTCCCGCGCCGTTTTCGCCATCCGGCAAGACGGCGCGAAGTCATGTCTGCACCGCGGCAAACTGTGTTATAGGAACGCCGCTCCGTCCGCCAGAGATGGAGAAGAAAAAGACCATAAATACAGTGGGTGCTAGAGAATGGTGGACCAAACTGTTGGTGATGCGGATCGTTTGATTGGCGAAGAGTCTCGCGATGTCTCGGGCCGAGTCTCGGATCGGGTCTCGGGCCGGGTGCATGGCCTGCCGGCTTACTGCAATTCGCCTTACTTCGTGTTCCCGGCGCTGATCCTTCTGCTGATCATGCCGCTGTCGATCATTTTCCACCCGTCCTGGATCGTTCCGCTGGCCGAGTTGTACGCGGTCGGCATGATGGTGACGATCATCCGCCTGACGCGCTGACGCGCTGACGCGCCGGTCTTCCCCCACCCCGGCCCTTCTCTCCCGCTTCCCAGGGAGCGGTCGGGGTGGAGGCCCATCGCGTCCCCTTACGCCAGCAGCCCCGTCATCACCGCGCGGAGCTGGGCCGGCCGCACCGGCTTGTTGAGCACGTGGCAGCCCCTGGCCTGCGCCTCCTCCACCACCTCGGCGGTGCGGTTGGCGGTGATGAGGACCGACGGCAGGTCCGCCCCGCAGCGCTCGCGCACCCGTGCGATCTCGGTGAAGCCGATCACCCCGTCGTCCAGGTGATAGTCGGCGAACAGCACGTCCGGCGCCACCGCCCCCAGCCCGGCCAGCGCCTCGTCGCCCGACGCCGCCGTGGCGACGCTGCACCCCCAGCCCTCCAGAAGCGCGCGCATCCCGGCGAGCACCGCCGGCTCGTTGTCGATCACCAGCACCCGCGTGCCGGCCAGCCGGTTCGAGGCCGTCTGCACCGGCGCCTCCAGCGCGCGCACCGGGCGGGCGTAGCGCCCGAAGGGCACCGTCACCGCGAAGACCGACCCGCGTCCCGGCTGGGAGCGCACGGTGATCGGGTGGTCGAGCATCCGGGCCACCCGCTCCACGATGGCGAGGCCGAGGCCCATGCCGCGCACCCGCTCGTTGGCGCAGGGCGTGTCGAGGCGGCGGAATTCCTGGAAGATCTCGTCCAGCTTGTCGGCGGGCACGCCGGGACCGGTGTCCCACACCTCGATCCGCAAGCCCTCGCGCGTCCGCCGGCAGCCGACCAGCACGCGCCCGGCGCCTCCTTTCGCCCCCCTCTTTGCCTGGGTGTAGCGCAGGGCGTTGGACAGGAAGTTCTGCAAGATCCGGCGCAGCAGACGGATGTCGCTGCGCACCACGGCGTGGCTGGGAACGACGCAGAGCTCCAGCCCGCGCTCCTTCGCCACCGCCGCGTATTCGGTGGCCAGCGCGCCGAACAGGCTCTTGATCGGGAAATCGGCGATCTCCGGCCGGACCGCCCCGGCGTCCAGCTTGGAGATGTCCAGCAGCGCCGACAGCAGGTCCTCAACCGACGCCAGGGCGACGTCGATGTTGTCGACCAGCCCGCGGTTGGGCTCCGGCTGCTCCAGGTCGCCCAGCGCCGAGACGAACAGCCGCGCCGCGTTCAGCGGTTGCAGCAGGTCGTGGCTGGCCGCCGCCAGGAAGCGGGTCTTGGACAGGTTGGCCTGCTCCGCCTCCGCCTTGGCGAGACGCAGCGCCTCCTCCGCCGCGATGCGCTCGGCGATCTCCTGCTGGAGCTGGCTGTTGAGCCGGGTCAGTTCGGCGGTGCGCTCGACGACGCGGCGCTCCAGGCTGTCCTTGGCGTCGGCCAGCGCCTCCGCCGCCATCCGCCGCTCGGTGATGTCGTGGATCAGGCCGAAATAGCCCAGCACCTCCGGCTTGCCGCCGCCGCGCCGCTCGCCGAAATGCGGGATGTAGGTGGCGACGGCGTAGCGCGGGGCGCCGTTCTCGCCGGGCAGCTCCAGATCGAAGGTCACCTCCTCCCCGGCCAGCGCCCGCAGCACGTAGGAGCGCCGCACCTCGTAATAGAGGTCGCCCAGCGCCGCCCACATGGGCTGGCCCTCGATCTCCTCGCGCTTGCGGTTGAACCAGCCCTCGTAAGCCTTGTTGACGAAGCGGAAGCGCTGCTCGGCGTCGACATAGGCGATCAGCGCCGGCACCGCGTCGGTGACCAGCCGGATGCGCTCCTCGCTGTCGCGCAGCGCCTGCTCGGCGCGCTTGCGCTCGGTGATGTCGGTGAAGGTCAGGACGAAGCCGCCGCCCGGCATGGGGTTGCGGCTGATTTCCAGCACCGTGTCGTCCAGCCAGGGCTGCTCGACGAGGCAGCTCGGCATCATCAGCGCCTTCAGCGACAGGCCGCGATCGCCGAGGGCGGCGTGATGCAGCACGAAGTCGGCGAAGCCCGCCCCGCGTTCCGCCACCTTGGCGGGCAGGCGCAGCAGGCCGGTGAAGCGCTCGTTCCAGGCGACCAGCCGCTGGTCGCGGTCGTACACCCCGACCCCTTGGGCGATGTTGTCCAGCGTCGCCTGGAGGAGCGCCGACTTCTCGGCAAGCTCGCGCTCGCGGCGGCGGGTCTCATGCTCCTTGATGTCGGTGATGTCGGTGTAGACGCCGACCACCCCGCCGTCGCGGGTCCGCCGCTCGTTGACCTGGACCCAGCGCCCGTCGGCCAGCCGGTAGACGTAGGGGCCCTTCAGCGCCCGGTGCTGGGCCAGCCGTTCCGACAGCCAGCGGTCGGGCCGCGGGTAGGCGTCGGCGATGGTGCGCGAGGAGGCCGCCAGCTCGGCGATCTCCTGGAAACGGATGCCCGGCAGGATGCGGTCGCGGATCTCCGGCCACAGGGCCAGATACTTGCTGTTGCACAGCACCAGCCGGTCGTCGGCGTCGAAGATGGCGAAGCCCTCGTTGACCGACTCGATGGCCTCCGACAGGCGGCTGCGCATGGTGTCGGCCAGCTCCTTGGCGCGGGCCAGCGCGCGGTGGCTGTCCTCCAGCTCGCGCAGGGCGCGCTCCAGCTCCAGCGTGCGCTCGCGCACCTTCTGCTCCAGGACGATGGCGGTCTGGAACAGGGAGAAGGCGCCCCCCTGCACGTCCATCGACCGCTCCACCCGGTCCATCAGAACCTGGTTGATGCGGCGGAGCTTGGCGTTCTCGCGCTCCAGCGCCTCCAGCCGCTTGTCCTCGCCGTTGGAGGGAAGGGTGGCGGGTGGTGGGTCGGCGGGTGGGCGGGACGGTTCCCGCCAGTCGAAGATGAGCGTCATCGCGCACCTATCGCGACACCGGTGAAGGTCTGGTTGACGTGCATGGCGTTGTACTGCTCGCCGTAGGCGCAGAAGCCGACGACGTTGTGCCGCGCCAACGCCGCCGACATGACGTGCTTGAGCTGCCGCTGCTCCAGCTCCAGCCGGCGCAGGATGCAGTCGCAGCCGAGCACGAGGTCCGGCGGCCCGCCGACCTCCGCGGCCAGCTTGCGCATCATCTCCTCGAGATTCTCCACCGGGTCGACGCCGCGGGCGACCGTCAGCACGATGCCCTCGTCGATGGCGCAGTAGAAGGTCAGGCTCTCGTCGTCGTTGACCTTCTGGATGGAGCGGACATGGTACTCGCCCCCCACCCGCACGACGACGGGATAGGCGGCGAAGATCAGGGGGGTCAGCGGCTCCCCCTCCAGCCCGACCATGCGGGCGTACTCGCGGCCCGCCGGCTCGGCGTTGATCTCGGTGACGATGCGGCGCTGCGGGTCGGCGCCGGTCACCACCATCTTGGCGTCGGACGCCACGAAATGCTCGGTCCGGAAGACCACGAAGCGGCGCGCCGTGGTGACCAGCATCAGCACGGCGGCGTTGGTGTGGAACCGCCCCTCGTGCAGGACGAAGGTGCGCTCGAAGCGCAGCTCGTCCCCGGCGGAACCGCCGAACAGCGGGATGTCCATCAGCACGCTGTGCAGCGCGCTGACCACCATCTCCTCCGCCCGCGACATGCCGTCGATCATCAGGAAGGCGAAGCTGCCATGGTCGGGAAACGCGTCGGCGCGGGCGGCCAGGGCGATGTCGCGCTGCTCCATGAGGCTGCGCAGGACGCGCGGCGCCTCGGCGATGGAGAAGCGGTCGAGGTCGTCGATGCGCTGGGTGGCGATGGTGAAGTCGGCGCGCGGGAAGCCGATCCCGACCAGCGACCCGGCGGCGTAGCCGAAGGGCGTGATCTCCCCCGCCGTGGTGCAGCCGACCACCGGCACCGGCCCGAACAGCTCGGCCAGGGCCGCCGCCAGCTCCACCCGGTCATAGTGCGCGGAGCAGAAGACCAGCACCATCTCCAGCTCGGCGACGGCGGCGGGGTTCCGCCCGCACAGCCCCTCGAAGAGGTCCCGCGCGGCGGCGCGGGCGTCCTCCGCCATCGAGACGGCCCTGGGAAGGGGCGGGCTGGGCGCGCTGGGCATGGAGGCGCTGGGCGGAGCATCGGAGAGGAGAGCGTCCGAGGCCGGATGGCTGGTCACAATGCGGGTCCCGAAAAGCATCGGCATGGCATCCAACACCCCAAGCCGCCACCCGATGCCGGAAGGCCGGCCGGGGAACGTGGGCGGATGACCTATAGGTTACTTCAGCGACGCCCGCCGGGCAAAGCCGGCGCGGGGGTGCGGGCATGCGACCATGGTCTAAGACGGTCTGGCGTCTAAGACGGCTTGGCGTCGCCCAAGCTCAGCCGGTCCGGCGCGCCATCGTCTCGCCGCCGCGCGCCGGGGTGCTTCGCTTCCTCGCGTCGCCCGGCGGAACGCCGTTCATCAGGAAGCGCAGGGTCGGCGAGTGGCGGACCAGCCCGTGATGGACCGCCAGCGGCACGAACAGGCCGACCACGGTGATCGCGGCGAACTCCAGCAGGGGCGGGGCGGTAACGGCCAGCAGGGCGAAGCCGGCGGCCATGACCACCAGATGATGCAGCAGGTAGATGGTGTAGGAGGCCTGCGACAACGCCCGCACCCGGCGGCTCTCCGCCGAGAAGAAGGATTGCGTCAGGCCGAGGACGAAGCGGAAGGCCGACCAGGCGGCGACGGCGCGCAGCGCCTCGTCGAGGAAGCGGACCGGCATGGGCTTCTCGACGCCGACCATGCCGATGTGGATGGCGAAGCACACCAGATAGGTCAGCGCCACGCCCCAGCTCGCCCTGGCGTAGCGCGCGGCCCCGCCCGGCCAATGGGCGATCAGCACCCCGACCGCGAAGAAGCCCGACGAGACGACGATGCTCACCGCCGTGGAGTTGGTCGGCACCAGCGGCGTCACCAGAAGGTCGGAGATGTTGTCGAAACCCAGCACCCCCATCATGACGAGGCTGAGCAGGAGCGGCGGCAGCCAGTCCGGCGGGTCGGCCAGCCAGCGGGCCGGCCCCGGCGCGCGCGCCGCCAGCCGCCGGTGCAGGGCGACCAGCAGCGGGTAGGTGAGGCAGAGCGCCAGCACGCTGATGAACAGCTCGACTAGGAACCACAGGTGATAGACGAGCCCGCCGCTCCAGAAGGCCGCCGGGATGGTCTGGGTGACGAACTCGCCGGCTGTCAGGCCCGGGTCGATGGCGCGGCTTTCCATCCATAACTGGGCGACGTTCAGCGTCGCCGCCATGGCGACGAGCGGCACCAGCAGCCGCGAGGCGCGCGAGGTCAGGGTCGCCCGCGGCCCGTGGCGGCGCAGGCTGTGGGTGATCAGCAGGCCGGAGATCAGGAAGAAGGCGGGCATGCGGAAGCTGTGGATGAAGTCGGCGAACAGCCCGATCCAGGCGATGCCGTCGGGGGAGTTCATCACCCAGTCGTAGCCCGGCGTGTAGATCAGCGCCGCGTGGTAGGGCACGCCGAGGATCATCAGCAGGCTGCGCGCCGCGTCCAGCGCGTGATCCCGTGTGCCGCCCATTCCAATTGATAAGCCCGCCGCCGCCATCGCCCTCACCTTTCGGGGTCTCTTTCGTCTCGCCTCCCCGAACGAACGCGCCAGGGCATCGTCCGGATGCGCTAGACGCGGCGGCGCATTCGGGGAACCGATATGGGGGTAAGTCGTTCCCGCCGGTTGACCCACCGGTTGCGCCCCGTCCGAGCCGGCGCGCGCCGAGGGTTCACGCCGAGGGTTCGAACCTGTTACAAGACCGCTGCGGAGCGCTCGCATTCACGCGGGTGGCGCCGTCGTTCGCGCCCGTATTTCCGCGGGTGGCTTTTGGAGGATTCCGTCATGCTCTGGCTCGCCGCCTACATCGGCAGCGTACTCGCCATCAACTACGCCTTCAGCCTGGCGCCGCATCTCGACCTCGTGTGGTCCTGCTGGGCCGGGTTGATCTTCATCCTGCGCGACATGGTCCAGGTCCGCTACGGCCACTGGTCGCTGGCCGCCATGCTGGCCGCCACGGTTCTGTCCTTCCTCCTGGCCGACCCCTTCGTCGCAACGGCCAGCGTCACCGCCTTCGCGGTGTCGGAACTGATCGACTGGGGCGTCTTCACCGTCACCCGCCGCCCGCTGCGCGACCGGCTGTGGATCAGCGCCGCCCTGTCGGTGCCGGTGGATACGGCGCTGTTCTTCGGCATGCTCGGCATCTGGGACCCGACGGTCTGGGCGGCCAGCCTCGCGTCCAAGCTGGCCGGCGTGTCGGCGGTGTGGATGCTGATGCGCGTGCGGGCGACCCGCCCGGCGACGGCGTGATCCAGTCCCGGATTTGGCAATCGCCGACTCGGTGACCCGCCGGTTCCGCCGCGGACCGTCCCGGTGTCGCCGAAGGTCCGCGGCGTCGGCGATTGCCAAAAGGGCCGGGGGCGTCAGATCACCGAGGCCACGGTCTCGGTGGTTTGGCGGGGGCTGGACGCCTCGTCGGGGATCTCGACCAGGAAGATGGCGCCGCGGCCCGGGCGCGACAGCACCCGCACCCGGTAGCCGAGCAGCCGGCTGAGCCGCGCCACGGTGGCGAGGCCGAGGCCGAGGCCCTTGCGCCGGTCGCGCTCGGGATTGCCGATCTGGTAGAAGTCCTCGAAGATCAGATGCAGCCGGTCCTGCGGGATGCCGGGGCCGGTGTCCTGCACCTTGATCGCGGTGAAGCCGCGCGCCTGCCGGCAGGTCACCCGGATGGTGCCGCTGTGGGTGTATTTCAGCGCGTTGCTCAGCAGGTTGCGGACGATCCGTTCCAGCATCGCCGGGTCGGTCGTCACGCGGGTGCCGCCGCAGGTGACGCGGAAGCCCAAACCCTTGCCGGCGGCCTCCAGCCGGCCTTCCTCGCAGATGCGCTCCAGGAAGACGGGCAGGTCCAGCTCGGAGAGCTGCGGGCTGATCACCCCGGTTTCCAGCGTGGCGATGTCCATCAGCGAGTTCAGCAGGCGCTGCGTCGCTTCGAACCCGTCGCCCGCGGCGTCCACCAGCTTGCGCAGCCGGGGGCTGTCCGCCTGCTCGCCGATCATGTGCAGATAGATGCCCAGCGTCTGGAGCGGCTGGCGCAGGTCGTGGCTGGCGGCGGCGAGGAAGCGCGACTTGGCGGCGTTGGCCTGCTCCGCCTCGGCCCGCGCCCGCGCCAGCGCGTCGTAGCTGCGGCGCAGCTCCGCCATGCGGTCACGGTCCTGCAGCACGGAGTTGACGGTGGCGACCAGAAGCAGCGTGATGATCAGGCCGGCGAACAGCACCGCCCGCGGCGTGGCGCTGGCCACGCTCTCCTGGAAGGCCTGGGTGCCGGACAGGACCAGCGTCCATGGGCGGCCGAACACCTCGATGTGGAGGACATCCCGAAAGGCGGAATCCAGGCCGATCGCCGAGTCGAACATCAGGGAGTCTGGTGTGGCGTCGGTCCCGTCATGGACGCGGATGTTGAGCAGTTCGGAGGCGCCCCGGCCCATGATGCTGCGCATCAGGTCATGCGCGCGGAAGGGGCTATAGACGAAACCCAGCAGCGCCTCGCGCCGGTCGGCGGTGGTGGTCAGCGGCAGGGTCTGGTCGTAGACGGGCACATAGATGAGGAAGCCGGGCTGCACGTCCTCTTCGGTCTCCTGGACCAGCCGCAACCGGGCGGTCGCCGCGGCGGTGCCGGTGCCGCGGGCGCGCTCCATGGCGGCCTGGCGGGTCGGCTCGGCGTGCATGTCGAAGCCGAAAGCCCGCAGGTTGCGGCTGGCGAAGGGCTCGATGTAGATGATCGGGAAATACTCGGGCCGCTCCCCCTCCGGCGTCACGCGGTAGCTGTAGAAGCCGGCGGCGTGCAGCGACGCCTCGTGCTGCTCGCGGTCGGGCGCCTTCACGCGCTTGGCGTAGCCGATGCCCTGGATGCCGGGATAGCGGTCCTCCACATGCAGGCCGGTGACATAGGCTCGCCATTCCGTGCGGCTGACCTGCCCCCCGCCGGCGTCCACCATCGCCACGGCGCCCTGCAGCATCTGTTCATAGGTGTCGAGCCGCGCCGTGACGTCGCCGGCCAGATCGCGGGCCAGCGCGCGGAAGCGCGCTTCGGCCAGCCGATGGTTCTGTTCGGTCAGCAGCCACCAAGCGAGGCCGGTCAGCAGCAGCCCCAGCCCGAAGACCGCCCAGCTTTCCCAAGACCGGAACAGCCGCCCGTCGGGAACGGCGGCGCGCTTGCGCTTCGGCCCGTTTTGCCTTGGCCCGGGCGGCGCGGGAGGGGGCGGCGCGGGAGGGGGCGGCGATAAGGGCACGTCCATGCCGGTCCGGCCCGTCACGCCGTACCGGCGGGGTGATCCCGCAGAACCTTGGTCAGCACCGCCTGGAGGTGGGGCGGCAGCACCGGCTTCTGCAGGACGGTCAGCCCGCGGGCGCGGGCGTCGCGCAGCCCTTCGGTGGAGGTGTCGCCGGTGATGATGACGCCCGGCACCTCGGCGCCGGCCTCCGCCCGGATGCGGTCGATGGCCTGCACGCCGGTGCGACCTTCGCGCAGGCGGTAGTCGGCCAGGATGGCGTGCGGCGTTTCCCCGGCGACGGACAGGCGGTCGACGGCCTCGCCCTCGCTTTCGGCGGTGACGACCCGGTACCCCCACATCTCCAGCAGGAGGTTGAGGGCCTGCAGAACCGTCCGCTCGTCGTCGATCACCATGACGAGCTTGTCCTGATCGTCACCCGCGGCAGTCACTGTGTCCAATCCATCCGTTCACAAGGGCCGGTGATTATACAGACCAACAGGCCAGACCAACAGGCATCCGGCCAGAAAAGACTACCGCACCCGTGAGACGGGCGCCATGCAGCGGGGCGGCTGTGTAGCACAGACGATGGTTTGTTCGGTCAGTACATTTGTCCTATTACCTCCATTGCGTGCCTATGTCCGGCGCGGCAATGCCCCGCATTCCTGGAGGGTCCGATCAAAAGCATTGAGCTGGCGGAGCGCATCGTCCATTCTTCCGGCCCTCCGGACAGTCCTATGACCTTCCTTCGGGCGACCAATCTCTTCGGGCGGCGGCAATGACGGGCGAACGCATCCATCTGTACGACACCACGCTGCGCGACGGGGCGCAGACCCAGGACGTGGATTTTTCCGTCGCCGACAAGATCGCCATTGCCCGCGACCTCGACCGGCTGGGAATCGACTATGTGGAAGGCGGCTGGCCCGGCGCCAACCCGACCGACGACCAGTTCTTCGCCGAGGCGCCGGACCTCGCCCGGTCGACCTTCACCGCCTTCGGCATGACGCGCCGTCCCGGCCGCAGCGCCGCGAACGACCCGCAGCTCGCCGCCCTGATCCAGTCCAAGGCGCGCGCCGTCTGCATCGTCGGCAAGACCTGGGACTTCCACGTCGACGTGGCGCTGGCCATCCCGCGCGAGGAAAACATCGAGCTGATCGCCGACAGCATCGCCGCGCTGAAGGCCGCCAAGGGCGAGGCGCTGTTCGACGCCGAGCATTTCTTCGACGGCTACAAGCGCAACCCGGCCTACGCCGCGTCCTGCATCAAGGCCGCCTACGAGGCGGGGGCGCGCTGGATCGTGCTGTGCGACACCAACGGCGGCACGCTGCCCCACGAGATCGACGCGATCGTCCGGCAAGTGATCGACGAGCACGGCATCCCCGGCGACCGGCTGGGCATCCACTGCCACAACGACACCGAGAACGCCGTCGCCAACTCGCTGGCCGCGGTGCGCGCCGGGGTGCGGATGGTGCAGGGGACGATCAACGGGCTGGGCGAGCGCTGCGGCAACGCCAACCTCGTGTCGCTGATCCCGTCGCTGATGCTGAAGATGGGCTACGACGTCGGCATCAGGCCCGCCGACCTGCCGCTGCTGACCGAGATCAGCCGCAAGTTCGACGAGCGGCTGAACCGCGCGCCGAACCGCCACGCCCCCTACGTCGGCGCCAGCGCCTTCGCCCACAAGGGTGGGCTGCACGTCTCCGCCGTGGAGAAGGACCCGTCCTCCTACGAGCATGTCGAGCCGGAGGCGGTCGGCAACCGCCGCCAGATCGTCATGTCGGACCAGGCGGGCCGCTCCAACGTCATCGCGCGGCTGCGCGAGATGGGCATGGCCGTCGACCCGAAGGACGAGCGGCTGAACCGCCTGCTGGACGTCGTGAAGCAGCGCGACACCGAGGGCTACGCCTACGACACCGCCGAAGCCAGCTTCGAGCTGCTGGTCCGCCGCGAGCTGGGCGAGGTGCCGGACTATTTCACCCTGAAGCGCTTCCACGTCACCGACGAGCGCCGCTACAACGCCAAGGGCGAACTGGTGGTCGAGTCCGAGGCCGTCGTCCGCGTGAAGATCGGCGGCAAGGAGTATCACGAGGTGGCGTCGGGCAACGGCCCGGTCAACGCGCTGGACACCGCGATGCGCAAGGCGCTGGAGCCGCTCTACCCGTTGCTCGACGGGGTGAAGCTGTCCGACTACCGCGTGCGCATCCTGGCGGCCAAGGACGGCACCGGCGCCATGCCGCGCGTGCTGATCCGCTCGCGCAACGGCGACGGGGCGGAATGGTCCACGCTGGGCGTCTCCACCAACATCATCGAGGCGTCGATGGAGGCGCTGGTGGACAGTTACACATTCAAGCTGTTTAAAGGCGGCGCAACACCGCGAAGCTGAGACCAAAGTTCAGATCATGACCTCCGGCAAAGACCCCAACCGGCCCTCCGTCCTGGGCGGCCCGACCATCATCCTCGTGCAGCCCCAGCTCGGCGAGAACATCGGCGCCTGCGCGCGGGCCATGCTCAACTGCGGCCTGACCGAGCTGCGTCTGGTGAAGCCGCGCGACGGCTGGCCGAACGAGAAGGCGGTGGCCGCGGCGTCGGGCGCCGATCTGGTGCTGGACGGGGCGAAGCTCTATGAGACGACCGCGGAGGCCGTGGCCGACCTCAACGTGGTCTTCGCCACCACCGTCCGCACCCGCGGGATGATCCAAGAGTTCGTCACCCCGCGCGTCGCCGCGACGGAGCTGCGCGCCCATGTCGACGCCGGGCACAAGACCGGCGTGCTGTTCGGGCCGGAGCGCACCGGTCTGGTCAACGACGACCTGACGCTGGCTTCAACGCTGATCACCGTGCCGCTGAACCCGGCCTTCTCCTCGCTCAATCTGGCGCAGGCGGTTCTGCTGATCGGCTACGAGTGGTTCCAGACCGGCGAGATCCCGCCGGACCGCGTTCTGCACACTGGCCAGACCCGTCCGGCGACCAAGGCGGAGCTTGTGAACTTCTTCGAGCATCTGGAAGGCGACCTCGACCGCACCGGCTTCTTCACCTCGCCGGAGAAGCGTCCCTCCATGGTCCGCACGCTGCGCAACGCGCTGGAGCGGATGCAGATGACCGAACAGGAGGTCCGCACTTTCCACGGCGTCGTCGCGGCGCTGACCGGACGGCGCAAGGGCGAACCGTAACCCTCTTCCCTAACCTCTTCCCTTCCGGGGCGAATCGCGGCCTATACTGCCCCATGGAATACACCTTGCAGCATATGGACGTTGGCCTCGTCCTGCTCGACGGCGACCGGCGCGTGGTGTCGGTCAACGCCTCCGTGGCGCGGATGCTGGGGCGCGACCGTCCGCTGCTGGGGGCCAGCCTGCACGACCTGCATCCGCCGGGCAGCCGCGCCAAGGTGGAACTGCTGCTGGCCGCGGCGCACGACCCGGACTCCCCGGCGGCGGCCAGCTCCATGATGGTGGCCCTGCCGGGGCGGACCATCGTGGTGAAGGCCACCGCCCTGCCGCCGGGCGGCGGGGCCGCGCTGGCCCTGATGCTGTTCGAGGTGAACGGGAAGGCGTTTCCCGAGCCAGTTCCGCCCGTGCCTGTGGACGCGGCGCCCGAACCGGTCACGCCGCTGGTCAAGCTGCCGATCACGACGCGGCAGGGCGTGGTGCTGATCGACCCCGCCGACGCGGTCTATGTGCAGGCCGACGGCCATTACACGCGGGTTCACACGGCGGACGGCGCCTTCTTCTGCTCGCTCTCCCTGTCGGAGCTGGAGGCGCGGCTCGACGGGCGGCAATTCGTGCGGGCGCATCGCCGCTACCTGGTCAACCTGCGCCACGCCCAGGCCATCGACCGCAGCGACGGGCGGGCCGCCTTCGTCATGGCCGCCCCCGGTTCCCCCCGCGTGCCGGTCAGCCGCGGACGGATCGAGCGGTTGAAGAAGCTGTTGGCCCTTTAGCCTTTCCCCCTGCGCGCATCAGGGTTGTTCCGGCCGGCCTGTGACTTCCGGGGGCGGTTGATCCGCCTCAATCGTCCGGTGCCGCCGCAGGCGTAGAACAAGGCCATGGCCGGCGCCCGCATCGGGTGGGCGCCACGATGACGAGGAGATAAGGCCATGGCTTTCCTGGACGACGACCACGCCTATGTGGACCAGCTCGTGGTGGAGTATTATGGCGACCGTCTGACCGCGCTCTCGCCGGAACGGCTGGCCGCCCTGCACGCGCTGTTCGGCGAGGTGATGTGGCACGAGGGGATCGAGGCGCTGACCCCGCAGCGGCTGAACACGCTGCTGGACTTCACCGAGGAAGAGCTGTCGCACGCCGCCTGAATGGTAAGAGCGCGAACCGTTCGCGCAGGGCTCCCGCCGTTCACGCCGCCCGCCCGCCGTTCGTGCAGCGGGTCTTGTTCCTGGACCCGCCTTCCGCGATGAGGGATGTCAACACAACCCTCCTTCGTGGGATCACGACCGTGGACGCAACCGACACTCCCGACCGCTACGTCTCCTTCAAGGGCATCGACTGCGAGGGCAACTCCCGCCGCATCATCGAGCGCCTGTACATGCACATCGACGATCCGGCCAAGACCAACGCCTTCTGGGAACGCTTCCGGGCGAAGCTGGCCGTGGCCGACGACCCGTTGAAGCGTCAGGCGGACGGGCTGTGCCTGCTCTGCGCCAACGTCTACTACATCTCCGACCTCTTCGAAGAGTATGAAGACGAGGAAGGTCTGGCCATGCTGCGCCAGCTTGAGGACGAGTGCTGCTGAGGCTTCGAGGTTCGACACGACTCATGGTTTGACCCGACTCATGGTTTGACCCGACTCATGGTTTGACCCGACTCATGGTTTGACAAGGCGCGCCGAATCCGTATAGTGCGCGCCTTCACTCCTGGGAAAGCGGGCGTGCCTCTTGTTTGCGCCCCGTCCGCGGCCTGTTCCGCGGAACTACCGGGACAAAACCAACTCGTGTTCCACCGAGGACCAAAATGGCCAAGCGTCAACAGTCCAAGTACAAGATCGACCGCCGCCTCGGCGTCAACCTCTGGGGCCGCGGCAAGTCGCCGATCAACAAGCGTGAGTATGGCCCGGGCCAGCACGGCCAGCGCCGCAAGAAGCCGTCCGACTACGGCCTGCAGCTCATGGCGAAGCAGAAGCTGAAGGGCTACTACGGCAACATCGGCGAGAAGCAGTTCCGCCGCATCTACGCCGAGGCCGTGCGCCGCAAGGGCGACACCGGCGAGAACCTGGTGGGCCTGCTGGAGCGCCGCCTGGACGCGGTGGTCTACCGCATGAAGTTCGCGCCGACCCCGTTCGCCGCGCGCCAGATCATCAACCACGGCCACATCCTGGTCAACGGCCGCCGCCTGAACATCCCGTCGGCCCAGATCAAGGAAGGCGACACCATCGAGGTGCGCGCCAAGTCCAAGCAGATGGCCCTCATCCTCGAGGCCGCCGCCTCGGGTGAGCGCGACACCCCGGACTACCTGGAAGTCGACTCCGGCGCCCTGAAGGGCCGCTTCGTGCGCGTCCCGCTGCTGGCCGACATTCCGTACCCGGTCCAGATGGAACCGAACCTGGTCGTCGAGTTCTACTCGCGCTGACCGTTCGGCCCAGCCGTCACGCGAAAGGCCGCGCCTCCGGGCGCGGCCTTTTTCGTTTGGGATGGGCGGCCGTGTTTCAGTACGGCGTCCGCAAAACCCCGTCGGACAGGGCCGCTCCGTGGAGAATGCGCAGAACCCTCAGCGCATCCGGCCCCTGGCGGCAGTAGTAGATCAGGTGACGGTCAAACCCGGCGACGGGCCACGCCCGGATGCCGCGAAGCGCTGGATTTCGCCAAAGCCGGGTCGATCCTATGTCGGGATGCTCGGCGATCCGGGCGAAGCTGCGGTCGATGGCGGTCAAGAAACGTTCGGCGGCCGCCTCATCCCGAAGGCCGATGTAGGTGTAATGGTCGAGAATGTCCTTCCGCGCGCGTTGGCTCGGAAGGATGCGCATGGCGTTCAGATGTCTTTGCGGGTTGCGCTCAGCGTGGCCCGGCATTCAGCCCGCATTGCCTCGGCATCCCACTCTTCGCCGTCTCCTTCAAGCCCCTCCAATAAGGCGCCTTCCAGAGCTTCGTCGGATGCATCGCGGGCATCGGCGGCGATGAGATGGGCAAGATAGGAGGCGACATCCTGAAAGCCGGCTTCGCTGGCGCGGCGTTCAGCCATCTGTTCGATGTTGCGCGGCAGAATCACGCTCATGCCTGTCTCCTTCGCTCAGCTCAGGATAACAGCCGATTCCCGGAATGGGCAACGTCCGCGCTGGTGGGACGGCAGAAAGAAAAAAGCCGGAACCCTTGCGGGTCCCGGCCTTGAGGTGCGGGGATCGGGGGCAATCCCCGCGGGGGAGAGGGATCAGGCGTCGGCCGTTTCCAGCGCCGGATAGTCGGTGTAGCCGCGGGCATCGCCGCCGTAGTAGCTGGCCTTGTCCGGCGTGTTCAGCGCCGCGTTGCGGCGGAAGCGCTCCGGCAGGTCCGGGTTGGCGATGAAGGGCTCGCCGAAGCTCACCGCGTCCGCAGCGCCGGCGGCGATGGCCGCCTCGGCCTGCTCCTTGCTGTAGCCGCCATTGATGATGAAGGGACCCTTGAAGATCCGGCGCAGCTCCGCCGCCAGATGCGGGGCGCCCTCCGGCGGGGCCATATGGTGGCCCGGCTGGCCTTCGATGACGTGCAGGAAGGCGAGGCCGAAGGGGTTCAGCGCCTCGGTGACGTGGGTGTAGAGCGCCCGCGGGTCGCTGTCGGCCATGTCGTTGAAGGTGCCGGTCGGCGACAGCCGGACGCCGACCCGGCCGGGGCCGACGGCGGTGCTCACCGCGTCCACGATCTCCAGCAGGAAGCGCGCCCGGTTCTCCACGCCGCCGCCGTAGCGGTCGGTGCGCTTGTTGCTGCGGTCGCGCAGGAACTGGTCGATCAGATAACCGTTGGCGCCGTGGATCTCCACGCCGTCCAGCCCGGCGTCGAACACCGCGCGCTTGGCGGCGTCGGCGAAGGCCTTGACCAGACCGGGAATCTCGTCGGTCTCCAGGGCGCGCGGGGTGGGGAAGGGCACCAGGCCCTTGCTGGTGTAGGACTCGCCGGCGGCGGCGATCGCCGAGGGCGCGACCGGCAGAGCGCCGTTCGGCTGGAATTCCGTGTGGGAAATGCGGCCGACGTGCCAGAGCTGCGCGGCGATCAGCCCGCCCTTGGCGTGGACCTCCTCCGCGATGCGGCGCCAGGCGAGCGTCTGCGCGTCGGTGTGGATGCCCGGCGTGCTTGGATAGCCCTGGGCGGTGGCCGAGACCTGCGTCGCCTCGGTGATGATGAGGCCGGCGGAGGCGCGCTGGCCGTAATACTCGGCCATCAACGGGGTGGGAACGTTGCCCTCGCCCGCGCGGCTGCGGGTCATCGGCGCCATGATGACGCGGTTCGGCAGTTCCATGGAGCCCAGACGCAGCGGCGTGAACAGATCGGCGGTGGTCATGATGCGGTTGCCCTCTCGATTCAAAAATCGGGTCCCACGTTGGGGCATCCCAGAGTGGGGGCCGGGGTTCCGCGGGTTGGGCGGTGCCCGGTATGTATGTGCGTACATACTTGCCTGCGCCATCCAGGCTTGTCAAGTATGCACGTGCATACCTATTATCATTTCAGCCGCCGCACGGATCGGCGGCCAGTGAGAGGGCCTGCATCGTGGACAAGACCAACACCCCGGACACCGCCCCGGCGATCGACGACGGCTGTTGCGCCGCCGGGGCCGATATGCCCGCGCGCAAGCGCGACCGCGAGGCGACCAAGGGCGTGCTGCTGGACGCGGCCAAGATGGTGTTCGCCGAGCGTGGCTTTGACGCCGCGACCACGCGCGACATCGCCGGACGCGCGGGCGTGAACGAGCAGTTGATCCAGCGCTATTTCTCGGGCAAGGCCGGCCTGCTGCTGGCCGTCGTCGAGCGCTACGGGCGCGAGGAGGGGAGCGGCTGCGCCATGCCGCCGCCCGGCGACGATCTGGAGGAGGATCTGGCGGCGTTTCTGCTGCACCAGCTCCGCCACGCCTGGAAGTGCCGCGACTTCACGCGGGTGATGCTGGCGCGCGCGCTGGTCGATCCCGACATTGCGAACGAGATGGCGCGCACCCTGTCGGAAAGCCGAATTCCCTGCCTGCTCAGCCGGCTGGAGATCTTCCGCGAGCGCGGGGCGATCGCGGCGGACGCCGACCTCGCCCACGTCGCGGCGGGCATCGCCACGCTCAGCTTCGGGCTGGGCTTTCTCGATCAGGTGGTGTTCGGGCGCTGCCCGGACCGCGTCAACGAGGTGGTGAAGACGCTCGCCCACACCATGGCCCACGGCCTCGCGCCGCGGGCTTGAGCCGCCTCAATCGGCGCGGCAGGCGGCGGCGCGGGCCTGCTCCGCCCGGTTTTGTTCAGCCCGGTTCTGCTCTGCGCGGGCCTCGGCGCGGGCCGCCCGGTGGGTGAACAGCGCGTCCGCCGAATAGAGCGCCAGCGCCACCCAGATGCACACGAAGGCCAGCAGGTGGGAGGAGGTGAAGGCCTCCCCATAGACCGCGACGCCGAGCAGGAGCTGCCCGGTCGGGCTGATGTATTGCAGGATGCCGATGGTCGACAGCTTCAGCCGGGCGGCGCCGACCATGAACAGCACCAGCGGGATGGCCGTCACCGGGCCGGTCAGGATGATCAGCAGGTCGGTGCCCAGCCCGTGGACACCGAAGTTCCCCAGCCCATGGGCGCCGAGCCACAGCAGATAGGCGATGGCCGGCGGCACCAGCAGCACCGTTTCCACCAGCAGCCCGATCACCGGGTCGATGGCCGCCTTCTTGCGGACCAGCGCGTAGACGCCGAAGGTCAAGGCCAGCGACAGCGCCACCCAGGGAACCTCCCCGTAGGACAGGACGAGGCTCAGCACGCCCGCCGCCGCGATCACCACCGCCACGCCCTGCCGCTTCGACAGCCGCTCCTGAAGGAAGGCCATGCCGAGCAGCACGTTGATGATCGGGTTGATGTAATAGCCGAGGCTGGACTGCACCAAATGGCCGTTGTTCACGGCCCAGATGAAGATGGTCCAGTTGCTGCCGATCAGCGCCGTCGTCACCAGGAAGATGCCCAGCCGCCGCCAGCTTCCCACCCCGCGCACGATGCCGGACAGGCCGCGCGTCGGCACCAGCCACAGCCCGACCAGCACCACGGTCCACAGCACCCGGTGGGCGACGACCTCCACCGCCCCGACGTTGCCGAGCTGCTTGAAGAAGATCGGCGCCAGCCCCCCCCAGATCAGGAAGGCGGTCAGGGCAGCGGCGAAGCCCAGGGTGGCGGGGTTGCGCCCGTCGGCCTGCGGCAAGGAGGGGGAGGGAGTCTGGGCCATGGCTCCCCTTTACCATGCCCAAGAAATGGGCGATAGGAACGCCCCCTCATGCCCGCACTGCGCGCCGGGAATGCCGCATTTCGCGCAGGGGTTTTCCCGCTCAGCCGCCTCCGCCGCCTGCGGTGCCGCTTCCGCTTCCATTGCTGGTGGGGGCGCTGCTCCGCGGCATCGCGCCGGACGACCCCGAGGAGCCCCGGCCGATCGGGACGTTGGTGCCGACGCCTTCGTTGCGGACCAGCGCGCGGGCCTCGCGCAGCCGGTCCACGCAGCCGTCCGGATCGCCCTTGCCGGCGGCGGACCGCGCCTCGCCCAGCAGGCCGCGCAGCCGGTCCTTCTGCTCACCGGTCAGGGCGGTGTGGTTTCGCCCGCCGGCCACCACCTTGTCGCCCAGAAACAGGTCGGAGAAGCGGGACACCTCGTCCCGGCAGGCGGTCAGCCGCTCCTGCTTCGGGACCGTTCCGTCCTGGCCCTGCGCCTGAGCGGGAAGAGCCATCAGAGCCAGCAGCGCCGCCGCTGGAAACGCACGCTTGTCCATGACCGGGCCTCCTTTTCCGTGCCGACACCTCCGCGGGTTCGTCGATGGAAAAACAAGGGCGGCCGGGGCCTGTTCCGCCAAAGGAAAAGGGCCCCGCCGTGGCGGAGCCCTTTGTCACAGGTCTGCGGCGCGGCTGGCCGATCAGGCGTTGGCGCCCGTCGCGACGCCCTTGTCGGCCAGCAGCGACTGCAGCTCGCCCGACTCGTACATCTCGCGCACGATGTCGCAGCCGCCGACCAGCTCGCCCTTGACGTAGAGCTGCGGGAAGGTCGGCCAGTTCGAGTAGTCCTTCAGCCCCTGGCGCAGGCCCGGGTCCTCCAGGATGTTGATGCCCTTGAACTTCACGCCGACGGTGCTGAGCACCTGGACGACGGCGGCGGAGAAGCCGCACTGCGGGAAGACGGGCGTGCCCTTCATGTACAGCACGACATCGTTGCCCTTGATGTCCTGCTCGATGCGATCCTTGACGTTCTGGTCAACCATGTCTCTCGGCCTTCTTACGATGTCATCGTGACTTGCGGGGATGCCGTCCTACACGCCTTCCGGCACGGCGGTGGTCAGGGCCAGGGCGTGCAGCTCCCCGCCCATCTTGCCCTGGAGGGCGGCGTAGACCATCTGGTGCTGCTGCACGCGCGACTTGCCCTTGAAGGCGGCGGAGGTGACCAGCGCGGCGTAATGGTCGCCGTCGCCGCGCAGGTCGGCGATCTCCACCGTCGCGTCCGGGATGCCTTCCCTGATGAGCTTCTCGATCACCGCGGCTTCCATCGCCATGGCCGTCATCCTGTTCCGTCAAACCCTGCCCATGCGGGCACTGCCCGTATAATTAGGCGGACCGACCGGGTTTGTCACCGGAGAAGCGACGACATTCCGCGGTGCGAAGGGTTTGGTGGTGCTTGCCCACCATCGAGCCTTGTCCCCTCCCTAACCCTCCCCCGCTTCGCAGGGGAGGGGACTGATCTCCCTCTCCTGCGAAGCGGGGGAGGGAAGGGGCCTGCGGCGCAGCCGTGGGAAGGGTGGTGGCAAGACTCCGCCCCAAAACGAAAAGGCCGGGCGATGGCCCGGCCTTCCGTTCTTCGAACCCTCAACCGCGTCCGATCACTCGGCGGCGGCCATGTAGCCGGGCAGCCAGGCCTCGTTGGCCTTCTTCAGGCGGGCGATGGTGATCGCCTCGCCGCCACGGCCGGTCAGGGCCGTGCCGTTGGTCTTGCCGAGCACGCTCACCGGCACGCCGGCGCCCCGGGCCTTCTCCTGCACCGCGGCGGCCTTCTCCGGACGGACGGCCAGGACGTAGCGGCCCTGGTCCTCGCCGAACAGGATGCCGGCGTCGGCACCGTCGAGGCCCGACAGGTTGGCGCCGATGCCGCCGGCCATGGCCATCTCGGCCACGGTGACCAGCAGGCCGCCGTCCTGGATGTCGTGGCTCGACACCACCAGACCCTCGGCGATCAGGCTGCGGACGAACTCGCCGTTGCGGCGCTCCACCGCCAGATCGACCGGCGGCGGCGGACCGTCCTCACGGCCCAGGATCTCCCGCAGGTAGAGCGACTGGCCGAGATGGCCGGTGCCCTCGCCGACGAGCAGGATCGTGTCGCCCTCGTTCCGGAAGGCGATGCCGACGGCGATCATGGCGTCCGGCAGCAGGCCGACGGCGCCGATGGCCGGGGTCGGCAGGATCGCCTCGCCGTTGGTTTCGTTGTAGAGCGACACGTTGCCCGACACGACCGGGAAGTCCAGCGCGCGGCAGGCGTCGGCCATGCCCTGGATGGCGCCGACGAACTGGCCCATGATCCGCGGCTTCTCAGGGTTGCCGAAGTTCATGTTGTCGGTGACGGCCAGCGGCAGGGCGCCGACGGCGGACAGGTTGCGGTAGGCCTCGGCCACCGCCTGGGCGCCACCGCGCACCGGATCGGCGAGGCAGTAGCGCGGGGTGCAGTCGGTGGTGACGGCGATGCCCTTGCTCTGGCCGGGCAGCCGCACCACGCCCGCGTCGGCCTGACCGGACATGAAGCGGGTGTCGCCGTTCACGAGGCTGTCATACTGCTCCCAGATCCAGCGCTTGGACGCCTGATCGGGGCAGGACATGATTTTTTCCAGGATGTCGCCCAGCGACTTGTCGGCCGGCAGGGCGCGCACGGCGTCCTCCAGCTCCGCGGCGGCCGGGGTCGGCTCCCACGGACGGTCGTAGAGCGGCGAGGCGTTGGAGACCGGCGCGATCGGCATGTCGCACCAGGTCTGGCCGTGCATCTTGATGACCAGCTTGCCGTTGTCGGTCAGCGTGCCGATCACGGCGAAGTCCAGCTCCCACTTGTCGAAGATCGCCTTGGCGACGTCCTCGCGGCCGGGCTTTAGGATGATCAGCATGCGCTCCTGGCTTTCGGAGAGCATGATCTCGTAGGGGGTCATCCCCTCCTCGCGCATCGGCACGTCGTCGAGCACCAGCTCGATGCCGAGGCCGCCCTTGCCGGCCATCTCGACCGAGGAGGAGGTGAGGCCGGCCGCACCCATGTCCTGGATGGCGACGATGGCGTCCGTCTCCATCAGTTCCAGGCAGGCCTCGATCAGCAGCTTCTCGGTGAAGGGGTCGCCGACCTGCACGGTCGGGCGCTTCTCCTCCGAATCCTCGCTGAACTCGGCCGACGCCATGGTGGCGCCGTGGATGCCGTCGCGGCCCGTCTTGGAGCCGACATAGACCACCGGGTTGCCGACGCCCGCGGCGGCGGAATAGAAGATCCGGTCGGCCTTGGCGACGCCCACGGTCATCGCGTTGACCAGGATGTTGCCGTTGTAGGCCGGGTGGAAGTTGGTCTCGCCGCCGACCGTCGGCACGCCGACGCAGTTGCCGTAATGGGCGATGCCGGCCACCACGCCCGACACCAGATGGCGGGTCTTGGGATGCTCGGGCGCGCCGAAGCGCAGCGCGTTCATGTTCGCGATGGGCCGGGCGCCCATGGTGAACACGTCGCGCAGGATGCCGCCCACGCCCGTCGCCGCACCCTGGAAGGGCTCGATGTAGGACGGGTGGTTGTGGCTCTCCATCTTGAAGATGATGGCGTCGCCGTCGCCGGCATCGACCACGCCGGCGTTCTCGCCGGGGCCGCAGATGACCTGCGGGCCGGTGGTCGGCAGCGTCATCAGCCACTTCTTCGACGACTTGTAGGAGCAATGCTCCGACCACATCACCGAGATGATGCCCAGCTCCGTGTAGGTCGGCTGGCGCCCCAGGATCTCCAGGGCGTTGTTGTATTCCCCTTCGGACAGGCCGAACTCGCGGGCCATCTCCAGGGAGACTGCGGGCTGCTGCGCGGTGGTCACGACAGGGCCTCCACCAGACCGTCGAACATGGGCTTGCCGTCGGTGTTGCCATGGAAGGCGGACACCGCGTCCTCGGGGTGCGGCATCAGGCCGAGCACGGTGCGCTTGGCGTTGAAGATGCCGGCGATGTTGTCCAGCGAACCGTTCGGGTTCCAGTCGTTCCGGTTCCAGCGCGGGGCGGCGTCGCCCTCGTCGCTGACGTAGCGGAAGGCCACCTGGCCCTCGCCGTCCAGCCGCTTCACCGTCTCGGCGTCGGTCCAGTAGTTGCCGTCGCCGTGCGCCACCGGGTAGCGGACGATCTGGCCCTTGCGGTACTTGGCCGTGAAGGGGCTGTCCGTGTTCTCCACCCGCAGATGCACGGTGCGGCAGATGAACTTCAGCTTGGCGTTGCGCATCAGCGCGCCGGGCAGCAGCCCCGCCTCGGTGATGATCTGGAAGCCGTTGCAGATGCCGAGCACCCGCACGCCCTGATCGGCCCGCGCCTTGACCTCGCGCATGATCGGCGAGTGCGCCGCCATGGCGCCGGAGCGCAGATAGTCGCCATAGGAGAAGCCGCCCGGCACGAGGATGAGATCGACCTTGGGCAGTTCGGTGTCGCGGTGCCAGACCAGATGCGGCTTGGTTCCGCTGGCGGCCTCCAGCGCGGCGACGGCGTCGCGTTCGCGGTTGGAGCCGGGGAAAACGATGACGGCGGCCTTCATGGGGCTTGGAAAATCCGGCGTCGTGGGGGGAACGGTTCGAGGCCGGACACTAAAGGCCCCGCCCCGCCAAAGCAAGGGCAAGGACCCATTCCGCAAAGCGAAACCCCTCTCCCGCCCCGGGAGAGGGAGGGGCCCGCCGCTTGCGGCGGGAGGGTGAGGGTGCCGTCAAGGATCGGTGCCTTGATCCTTGCACGACCCTCACCCGCCTGCTTCGCAGGCACCCTCTCCCGGGGCGGGAGAGGGATTGCCGGACGTCATGGCCTGTTCGCGCAGCCAGTCGGGAAAGGCCGGCGCCTCGGTGTGGCCGCGCTGGCGGCTTTCCAGCAGGTAATAATGGCCGGACACCACCCCCTCGGCCCCCAGCGGCGCGGTCAGCCGGCCGGTCTCCAGCGGGCGTTCCACGAACAGCCGGGGCACGATGGCGACGCCCAGCCCGTCCTCAGCCGCCTGGATGGCGAAATAGGTGTGGTCGACCTCCATCCGGCTGCGGAAGGCGTCCAGCTCCAGCCCGTGCGCCGTGCTCCAGGCCGGCAGCAGGTCGGCGCGGGCGCGGATGGTGATGACCGTCCGACGGGTCAGGTCGGCGGGGCTGCGCAGCGTCTCCAGCCCCGGCAGGGACGGGCTGCACACCGGCACGCAATGCTCGCGCATCAGGGGCAGCGGCTTCAGCCCGGCGAAATGGGCGGGGTCGCGGCGGATGGCGTAGTCGAAGGGACGGCTGGTGTCGATCGGGCCGGGGGCGGTGGACAGCGACACCGCCAGCTCGGGGAAGCGCTGCTGGAACAGGGGCAGGCGCGGCAACAGCCAATGCATGGCGAAGGTCGGGATGCAGTCCACCCGCAGCGTCCGCCGCCCGTCGCCGTCAAGCAGCGTGTCGGTCGCCTGCTGGATCTCGGTGAACAGGTCGGCGATGCGGGTGAAGTAGCGCGCCCCGGCCTCGGTCAGCCGGACCTGCCGCTGGCTGCGGTCGAACAGGGGAATGCCGAGGAAGAGTTCCAGGCTGCGGATCTGGCGGCTGACCGCGCCGGGGGTGACGTTCAGCTCCTCCGCGGCGAGGCGGAAGCTGGAATGGCGGGCGGCGGCGACGAAGGCGCGCAGGGCGTTCAGCGGCGGAAGGCGGGAGGGCATCCGTTGAGTTTTTCTCACCGGTTGGCGGAAGACAAGTCGTTTGTCGGTGTCCGACCGGCTGGCTAGGGTGCCTGCCGCTTTCCGTCCTCTCCTGGTCCGCCATGTCGCACATCACCCGCCGGTTGGTCTGGTTCCTCGGCGTCTCGCAGCTGCTGTGCTGGGGGATTTCCTATTACCTGATCGCCATCTTCGGGAGTCCCATGGCCGCCGATCTCGGCCTGAGCCTGCCGGTGGCGTTCGGCGGCTTCACGGCGGCGCTTCTGGTCATGGGGGTGGTGTCGGGCAGCGTCGGGCGGGCCATCGACCGCTGGGGCGGACGCCCGGTGATGGTCATCGGCTCGCTGCTGACGGCGGCGGGGTGCCTGGGGCTGGCCTCCTCGACGGGGCTGGTGAGCTACTACGCCTCCTGGCTGGTGCTGGGTCTGGCGATGCGGGCGAGCCTGTACGAGGCGGCCTTTGCCGCCCTGGCCCGGCTGGGCGGCCCGCTGGCGCGGGTGCCGATCTCGCAGATCACCCTGCTGGGCGGGCTGGCCTCGACGGTGCTGTGGCCGGTGGGGCAGGCGATGGCCGACGCCTGGGGCTGGCGCGGCGCCCTGGTCGCCTACGCCGTCATCGCGCTGCTGACGATCCCGCTGCACGCCGCCATCCCGTCCGACCGCTACGTGCGCCCGGCGCCGCCCGCCGGGACGGAGCCCGCCGGACCCGCGGGTTCGCCGCGGCGGCGCTGGGTGGCACCCGTGTTCTACATGGTGATGACCACGGCGGTCGGCGTGCTGACCTCGGCGATGTCGGCGCACATGATCGGCATCCTGGTCGGGCTGGGGGCGGCGCCCGCGGCGGCGGTGTGGATCTCCACGGTGCGCGGCGTCGGCCAGTCCTCGGCCCGGCTGTGCGAGGTGCTGTCCGGGTCCCGCCTGCATCCCACCGCCCTGGCGCTGCTCGCCTGCGGGCTGCTGCTGCCCGGCTTTCTGATCGGGCTATGGAGCGGCGCGGTGCTGGCCGCCGGCGTCGCCTTCTCCCTGCTGTTCGGGGCGGGGGCCGGGCTGGCGACCATCGTGCGCGGCACGCTGCCGCTGGTGCTGTTCGACCCGCAGAGCTACGGCCGGACGGTCGGGCGGCTGCTGGTGCCGAGCTTCTACGCCGCCGCGCTGGCACCGATGGGCTACGCGGTCATCATCGAGCGGGCGGGGGAGACGGCGGCGCTTCTGCTGTCCGCCGTCCTGGCGCTGGTGGCGGTGGGTGCTGCGGGCGTGCTGTGGGCGACCGCCCGCCGCTGAGGGATCAGTCGCCGCCGTTCAGGCGCTTGCTCCAATCCTCGACGCCCTGGGTCAGCCGGCGCTCGGCCAGCGTCCGCCACGTCTGGGCCAGCACCGGCAGGGCGGCCATCTCGGCCAGGGCGTCACGATTCTGCGTGTCCACATAGAGAACGTGGAGCAGCCGGGCGAGCGTCCATTGCGGGTAGGGCCGCTCGACCAGGGTCAGCCGGTCGCCGGGGGCGATCTGGCCGGGTTCCGGCACGCGATAGTACCAGCCGGTGCGCCCGGTGGTCTGGACGCGCTTGGCCATGTCGGGCACGGCGAAGCGGTGGTTCAGCTTCCAGCAGGGCTGGCGGGCCTGGGCGACCTCAAGCAGGGCGGTGCCGGCGCGGAAGCGGTCGCCGACGCAGACGTCGGCCTCGGTCAGGCCCAGCGTGGCGAGGTTCTCGCCGAAGGCGCCGGGCTGGCCGAGCAGCGGCACCTCTGCGCCCAGCTCGTCCCGCCACGCCGGATGGTGGTCCAGCGGGTAATGGTGGATGGCCTTGTCCGGCCCGCCATGGACGCGGCGGTCGGCCTGCTCGTCGTCCAGGAAGCCTTCGGGGCCGACCGCGCGCGGGCCGTCCACCGGGGACTTGGCGATGGCGCTGGTTCGCCCCGGCGGGCCGAAGGGGGCGGCCTTGCCGACGAGGACGGCGGTGATGGTGGTCTCGGTCACGGTGTCGTCTTTCCTTGGGGCGTCTTCTTGTCTTTGGCCGGCCTCTGTTTGGCCGGCTTCAGGGCTCTGGCCTGCTCCTGCAGGGCCACGTAATGGTGCCAGACGAGTTGGGCGGCGAGGCTGCGGTGCGGGCGCCAGGGCTCGGCGACGGCGAGGAGCTGCGCCTGGGTCGGCTTCTCCGCCCAACCCTTCAGCCGCTGCACGCCGAGCTGGATGGCGAGGTCGCCGACCGGCCAGATGTCCGGCCGGCCGAGCGCCATCATCAGGTAGATCTCGGCGGTCCAGCGCCCGATGCCCTTCAGCGCGATCAGGGCAGCAATGGCCTCCTCGTCGTCCATCTGGTGAATGGCGTCGAAGTCCAGCCGACCGTCCGCGACGGTCTGAGCCAGCCCGCGGGCGTAGCCGATCTTCTGGCGCGACAGGCCGCAGGCCCGCAGATCCTCGTCGGGCAGGGCCAGGATGGCGTCGGGGGTCACCACCCCGACCATGGCCTGGAGCTTGGCCCACAGCGCCGCAGCGACCGTGGTGGACAGCTGCTGCTCGATGATCAGGCAGAGCAGGCCGGAAAAGCCGTCCGGGCGGCGGAAGTCGCGCACCGTCGGGCCGCCGACGCGCAGGGACTCGGCGAAGATGGGATCGAGCGCGGAGAGATGGTCGATGGACATGGTCGAACGAAAATGGGGGATGCGCAGCGGTTGCGCATCCCCCATTTTCCGACAGGCAGGATTGAGCGAGGACGGCCTTAGGCCATCAACTCTCAGGCCATCGAACTCTCAGGCCACCAGCTCGATCGCGTAGTCTTCGATCACGGTGTTGGCCAGCAGCTTGGTGCACATGGCCTCGACCTCCTTGCGGGCGGCGGCCTCGTCGGTGCTCTTGAGCTGAAGCTCGATGACCTTGCCGGCGCGGACGTCCTCGACGCCGTCGAAGCCCAGCGTGTGCAGCGCGTGCGCGATGGCCTTGCCCTGGGGGTCGAGAACGCCGCGCTTGAGGGTGACGTGAACCTTCGCCTTCATCGGATGTCCGCTCGCTTGATGGTGCTGATGGGTAGGGGTAAGGGGATTACTGGACCGTCTTGGGACCCTTGACGTCCACCGGGCCGCCTTCGGGCAGGATGCCGAGGCGCCGGGCGACCTCCTGATAGGCCTCCTCGACCTGACCGAGGTCCTGGCGGAAGCGGTCCTTGTCCAGCTTCTCGTTGGTCTTGATGTCCCACAGGCGGCAGTTGTCGGGGCTGATCTCGTCGGCCAGGACGATGCGCATCTCCTCGTTCTCCCACAGCCGGCCGAACTCCAGCTTGAAATCCACCAGCCGCAGGCCGATGCCGAGGAAGAGGCCCGACAGATAGTCGTTCACGCGGAGCGACAGCGCCACCATGTCGTCGAGGTCCTGCGGAGCCGCCCAGCCGAAGGCCGTGATGTGCTCCTCGGTGACCATGGGATTGTTCAGCTCGTCGGACTTGTAATAATACTCGATGATCGAGCGCGGCAGCGGGGTCCCTTCCGGGATGCCGAAGCGCTTGGACAGCGAGCCGGCGGCGGTGTTGCGCACGACCAGCTCGATGGGGATGATCTCGACCTCGCGAACCAGCTGCTCGCGCATGTTCAGACGGCGCACGAAGTGCGTCGGCACGCCGATTTCCGACAAACGGCTCATCAGGTATTCGGAGATGCGGTTGTTCAGCACCCCCTTGCCGGTGATGATGCCCTTCTTCTGGTTGTTGAAGGCGGTCGCGTCGTCCTTGAAGTACTGCACCAGCGTGCCCGGCTCGGGACCTTCGAACAGGACCTTCGCCTTGCCTTCGTAGATGCGCCGACGTCGTGTCATGAGAGATCGTCCAAAAACGTGTAGCCTGGGCCGATGGGTGACCGGTCCAGGGGATATGCACGAGTGATATAGCAAGCTGGCCCAGGGAACACAATGCGCGGGGGCTGCTGCGGCCTCACCCCAGGGAGACGGGTTGCCACGGCGCCTCGTGAGGGCGGCCGGCGGCGAAGTGCCAGACGGGGTCGAGGTCTGGGCGCTCCACGGCGGGCAGGGCGATCAGCGCGCTCGACACCGTGCCGAATCCGGTGGGCAGCAGGAAGTTCATCGCCCCGCGCTCGCCCCGCTCGCCGTCGTCCCAGATGCGGCTCGCCAGCAGCTCCGGCCAGCCGCCCCACAGGTCCCCGGCCCGCTCCGGGTCGGGCGGTGCCGCGTGCTGGAAGAGGGGCAGATATTGGGCCTGCCGCGGGTCCTCCGCCATGTCGTCCATGTCGCTGGCGGTGACCATATGGACGCCCTCGGGAATCTCGATCACCTCCGGGCGGTTGCGCGGGGAGGGGCCGCGGTGGACCAGCAGCCGGGCGTCGCGGTTGTCGGCGATCAGCAGGTTGAAGGGGCGATAGGCCCGCGTGTCGAGCTGCGCCATGGCCGCCGCCGCCGCCGCCGCGTCGGCGAAATCCAGCGCGTCGAGAACCAGCTCCCCGCGCGACCGCTTGCCGGCCTCCGGCCCCAGCGTGCCCATGCGGTTCAGCACGGCGGCCACGACGCCCTCGTCGTTCATGCCCAGCCAGGAGCCGCCGGCCAGTTCGTCCAGCCCGGCGACCACGTTGGGACGGTCGGGCCAGTGGCGCGCCGGCGCCTTCCAGGGCCGCCCGGCCATCTCGTCGCGGTTGGCGCCCAGGATCAGGGGCCATGTTGCGTCCGGTCGTCGCAGGAGGATCACGCTGCACATGGGGAATCTTGCCTTCCGCTTCCCTCTTGGGTATGTCGCCGCACGCCGGATTCGCCGATTGGCCGGTGGGTGGGGGCGATGACGACGCCCGGCACACCGGCTATATAGTCTTGTATCTGGGAGCGCAAAACCAATCCAAGGAGCCGGGTCCCATGACGACCTTCGACGAGCGCGAGAGGGCCTTCGAGAACAAGTTCCAGCATGACCAGGACCTGCTCTTCAGGATTCGCGCGCGCCGCGACCGGCTGGCGGGGCTGTGGGCCGCGGGTCTGCTGGGCCTGACCGGGGGCGAGGCCGACGCCTATGTCCGCCAGATCATCGACGCCGACATCGCGGCCGTCGGCCCGCACGACGTCCGCGACCGTCTGGCCGCCGACCTGCACGCCAGGGGCGTCGACATTTCCGACCACCGCGTGGAGAAGGAGCTGGCCCGTCTGCTGGACGTCGCCCGGCAGCAGGTGCACGCGGAGTAAGGGTCTTGCCCCCACCCTGACCCTCCCCCGCTTCGCAGGGGAGGGGATAACGCCCTCCCTTGCCGAAGGCGGGGGAGGGAAGGGGCCCGCGAAGCGGGAAGGGTGGGGGCTCCGAGGATCAGCGAAGCCCCCGACCGATCACTCCCCGAACACGCGCTTGAACACCATGTCGACGTTCTTCGTGTGGTAGGTCATGTCGAACATCGGGGCCAGCGTCTCGCGGGAGATGTGCTTCGCCACGTCGGCGTCCGACGACAGCAGGTCGAGGAAGTTGCCACCCTTCTCCCACACCTGCATGGCGTTGCGCTGCACCGCCTTGTAGCTGTCCTCGCGGCTCATCCCGGCCTGGGTCAGGGCCAGCAGGACGCGCTGCGAGAAGACCAGCCCGCCCAGGTCATCCAGGTTCTTCTGCATGCGCTCCGGATAGACCACCAGCTTGTCCATCATGCCGGTCAGGCGGGCCAGCGCGAAGTCCAGCGTCACCGTGGCGTCGGGGCCGAACATGCGCTCGACCGAGCTGTGGGAGATGTCGCGCTCGTGCCACAGGGCGACGTTCTCCAGCGCCGGGACGACGGCGGCGCGGACGATGCGCGCCAGACCGGTCAGGTTCTCCGACAGCACCGGGTTGCGCTTGTGCGGCATCGCCGAGGAGCCCTTCTGGCCCGGATGGAAATACTCCTCCGCCTCGCGCACCTCGGTGCGCTGCAGGTGGCGGATCTCCACGGCCAGATTCTCGATCGACGAGGCGATGACGCCCAGAACCGAGAAGTAGAAGGCGTGGCGGTCGCGCGGGATGACCTGGGTGGACACCGGCTCCGGCGTCAGCCCCATCTTGGCGGCGACGTGCTGCTCCACCCGCGGGTCGATGTTGGCGAAGGTGCCGACCGCGCCGGAGATGGCGCAGGTGGCGATGTCGGCGCGCGCCTGGACCAGACGCTCGCGCCCGCGGGCGAAGGCGGCGTAATGGCCGGCCAGCTTCAGGCCGAAGGTCGTCGGCTCGGCGTGGATGCCGTGGCTGCGCCCGATGGTGACGGTGTCCTTGTGCTCGTAGGCGCGGCGCTTCAGCACGGCCAGCAGCTTGTCCATGTCGTCGAGCAGCAGGTCGGCGGCCTGGGTCATCTGCACGGCGAGGCAGGTGTCCAGCACGTCCGACGAGGTCATGCCCTGGTGGACGAAGCGCGCCTCCGGCCCGACATGTTCGGCGAGGTTGGTCAGGAAGGCGATGACGTCGTGGCGGGTCTCCCGCTCGATCTCGTCGATGCGGTCGATCTCCCACTTCCCGCGCTCCCACACGGCGGCGGCGGCCTCCTTCGGGATGACCCCCAGCTCCGCCTGCGCGTCGCAGGCGTGCGCCTCGATCTCGAACCAGATGCGGAACCGGTTCTCCGGCTCCCAGATGCGGGCCATTTCGGGGCGGGTGTAGCGGGGGATCATCGGACTCTCCGGGGGTGGCGGACCTGAACGCTTCGGCGGCGGGCGGGGGCGCGTCGGGACTTTGCAGCGGCGAAAACCGCCCCCTGTTGCTCGCGCGCGGGACCATAACCGCGCCGGACGGCGCTGCAAAGCCCCTTCGCAGCCCCGCTGGACGAGGGATGCGCGTCACAAGGTTTCCAAGGGCCGGCCCGTCTTCCCGGAAAAGTCGCAAAGACTGGCAATTCGTCGCGCCGTCTTCTTCACCTTGATCTTGCCGAGTCCCGGCTACGCGCACTAATGATGTGGAATATGCGCCGCGGCCGGGCAACGCCGGGCGTGGTTCCAGGAGGGCTCTCGTTGTCCGATCCGATCGCCGAGTTGATGCGCGAGCCGTCCCGGACTTCGGACGAGAGGCGCCTGTACCGTCTCCAGTTCCTGGCCTCCCTGTTCCTGGTCGCGGCGGTGGTGCTGGGCTTGGGCGCCTACTTCATCTGGCAGCACCGGATGGATTTCGAAGCCGACCTGAAGCAGACCGAGGCCCGCTACCGGGAGGAGCAGCGGCGGACCCTGCAGGAGGAGCTGGAGAACGCGCGCTCCTACCTCGCCTACATGCGCTCGCGCACCGAGCCGCTGCTGCGTGCCGAGCTGCGCGCCAAGGTGGACGAGGCCTACGGCATCGCCTGGACCATCTACGAGCGCGAGAAGGAGTATCTGCCGGAGGTGTCGATCCGGCAGTCGATCAAGGAGACCCTGCGGCCCCTGCGCTTCTTCGGCGGGCGCGGCTACTACTTCATCGACGACCTGCAGGGCACCTGCGTGCTGCTGCCCACCGACCCGCAGCGGGAGGGCAGCTCGCTGCTCGACAACCGCGACGACCAGGGGCGCCCGATCATGCGCAACCTGATCCGCGCCGTGGACGATCCGGAGATGCAGGGCTTCACCCGCTACCGCTGGTATGCGCCGGGCAACCCGCACAGCATGTCCGACAAGTTCGCTTATGTCCGCCGCTTCGAACCGTTCAACTGGCTGATCGGCACCGGCGATTACATCGGTGCGGTGGAGGAGAAGCTCCAGCACGAGACTCTGGAGCGGCTGCGCGCCCGGCGCTTCGGGGATTCGGGCTTCATCGCCGTCCTGCGGGAGGATGGCGAGGTGCTGCTCTCCCCGACCTCCCCGGCGGCGGAGGGCAGGAACGCGCGCGATCTGCCCTGGGAAACCGAGCGGGACCTGGTCACCCGCCTGCTGGAGGCCGGGCTGTCGGGCGGCGGGGAGCTGCGCTTCGACTGGGTGCATCCGGTGACCGGGCGCCCGGCGCCGAAACTGTCCTACGCCACGGCGCCGGACGTCTGGGGATGGGTCCTGGTCGCCGGCTTCTACACCGACGACATCGACGCCGTTCTGGCGCAGCGGCGGGTCGAGATCAGCGCCGGCATGAAGAAGCGCATCCTGACCACGGTGGCGGTGCTGGCGCTGGCGCTGGGCGCCTCGGCCTGGGTGTCCTGGCTGGTCACCGGCTGGGTCCGCCGCATCGTCCGCGGCTACCAGTCCAACATGCGGGAGAGCGACAGCATGCTGCGCGAGCGGGCGCGGCAACTCTACCTCGCCAACTTCTTCGTCGACCATGTGTCTGAGATCGTCGTGCTGGCCGATTCGGAGCTGCGCATCGCCTACGTCAACCCCTTCGGCTGCGCCGCACTGGGCGCCCCGCTGGCCGTGCTGGCCGGCGGCCATGCCGACCTGCTGGAGCGCTTCCGCGACGCGGCGGCCGAGGCGTCGGCCCATTACGAGACGCACTACCACACGCGCGACGGGCGCGTGCTGGAACTGGAGGTGACGGCCAGCCGGGTCACCTACGAGGGCGATGCCTATTACTGCGCCATCGCCCGCGACATCGCGGAGCGCAAGCGCGCGGAGTGGGAGCTGCGGCTGTCCGCCAAGGTGTTCGACAACGCCGCCGAGGGCATGGTCGTCACCAACGAGAAGAACCGCATCGTCGCGGTCAACGACGCCTTCTGCCGGATCACCGGCTACAGCCGCGAGGAGGTGATCGGGGGCGATCCGGCCATGCTCGCCTCGGGCCGGCAGGACGGGATTTACTACGCCGACATGTGGGCGAAGCTGAAGGAGGAGGGCCACTGGTCCGGCGAGATCTGGAACAAGCGCAAGTCCGGCGAGGTCTATCCGGAGTGGCTCAGCATCCAGGTCGTGCGCAACGAGGCGGGGGAGGCCGTCAACTACATCGCCGCCTTCTCCGACATCACCGAGAAGCGCGCCCAGGAGGAGCGCATCCGGCATTTGGCGCAGTATGACTTCCTGACCGACCTGCCCAACCGCTTCCTGCTGCGCGACCGGCTGGAGCGGGCGATGCTCGCCGCCGACCGGCACGGCACCAAGGTGGGGCTGCTGTTCGTCGATCTCGACCGCTTCAAGACCATCAACGACAGCCTGGGGCATGGCGTCGGCGACCGGCTGCTGCGCGCGGTGGGGGCGCGGCTGCTGGAGACGGTGCGGGCCAGCGACACCGTCAGCCGCCAGGGCGGCGACGAGTTCGTCATCCTCGTCAACGACCTGGACGGTCCCGACGCGGCCTGCTCGGTGGCCCGCAAGGTGCTGCGCGCGATGACCGAGTCCTTCCCGGTGGACGGGCATGAGCTGCAGATCTCCCCGTCCATCGGCATCGCGCTCTATCCCGACGACGCGACGACCATCGACGCGCTCCTGAAATGCGCGGACATGGCGATGTACGCCGCCAAGGAGGCGGGGCGCGCCAATCACCAGTTCTTCACGCCGCAGCTGAACAAGCGCGCGTCGGAGCGGATGTGGTTGGAGACCAACCTGCGCCACGCCCTGGCCGACAACGAGCTGGAGCTGCATTTCCAGCCGCAGTTCGCGGTGGACGGCCGCCGTCTGGTGGGGGCGGAGGGCCTGCTGCGCTGGCGCCGCCGCGACGGCACGATGATCCCGCCCGGCCAGTTCATCCCGGTGGCCGAGGACACCGGCCTGATCCAGCCGATCGGCGACTGGGTGCTGGGCGAGGCCTGCCGCCGCGCCGCCGACCTGCTCGCCCGCGGCCATCCGCTGCTGATCGCCATCAACCTGTCGGCGGTGCAGCTTCGCCGTCCCGGTCTGGCCGACCGCGTGGCCTTCTGGCTGGACGCCTACAAGGTGCCGGCCCGCTGTCTGGAGCTGGAGGTGACGGAAAGCGTCCTGATGGACGAGTCCGACATGGTCACCGGGACCTTCGCCCGACTGCGCGAGATGGGTGTGGCGCTGGCCATCGACGATTTCGGCACCGGCTATTCCAGCCTCAGCTATCTGAAGCGCTTCCGCGTCGACAAGCTGAAGATCGACCGCTCCTTCGTGACCAGCCTGACCGACGGGTCCGACGGCGGGGCCATCGCCGAGGCGATCATCGGCATGGCGCGCTCGCTGCGCATGCAGACGCTGGCCGAGGGGGTGGAGACGGAGGAGCAGTTCGGCGGGCTGGCCCGGCTGGGCTGCGACCAGATCCAGGGCTATCTGCTGGGCCGCCCCATGCCCTACGACGATTTCGTGGCCTTCATCGCCCGTCACGCCGCCACTCCAGAGGCGGTCGGCTGACGGGCGATGCCTGCGAGGGCTTTTACGCGCCCAGCACGCTGCGGTCGTTCTTGGCGACCAGCGCCTGGAAATACGGGCCGAGCTTGGCGTCGTCGAGGCCGAAGGCCTGCTGGAAGCGGGCGATCAGGTCACGCTCGCCCTGTTCGGCCTGGCCGTCGGCCATCGCGCTGTCGATCATGTTCAGCAGGATGCATAGCCGCTGCTGCTCGTTCAGGTTCGGCGTGGCGGCGGCCAGGAAGGCGTCGGGCGGGGTGCTGCGCGCGTATTTGAAGCAGCGGTCCAGCTCCTCCCGCGTCGCGCTGCGGCCCATCACGGACAGCAGGTGGCCGACCTCCTCCGGGTCCAGCTCGCCGTCCGAGCCCATGCAGTAGATCAGCGAGACGACCAGCGTCCGGCGGGGGGTGAGATCCAGCGGCGCCGATCCCTTGAACATGTCGAAAAGGCCCATGGTGCTACCTCTGTGGTGACGAACGCCGCACATATGGGGGCGCCGGTCCGGGCAACAAGATGGGACTGCAGGACAGGGTTGCGGCTACATCAACCCTTGGGCTTTGAAGCTGACATGCTTGCCCTTGCCGACGATGACGTGGTCGTGGACGGCGATGCCCAGGCTGTGGGCGGCGCGCAGGATTTCCTTGGTCATCTCGACGTCGGCGCGGCTGGGGGTGGGGTCGCCGGAGGGGTGGTTGTGCACCAGGATGATGGCGCTGGCCGACAGCTCCAGCGCCCGCCGCACCACCTCGCGCGGGTAGACCGGGGTGTGGTCCACCGTGCCGGTCTGCTGCACCTCGTCGGCGATCAGCTTGTTCTTGCGGTCGAGGAAGAGCAGGCGGAACTGCTCCATCGGCTGGTGGGCCATGGCGGCGGTGCAGTAGTCGAGCAGCGACTGCCAGTTGGCCAGGACGGGCCGGTCCATCACCCGCTGCCGCATCCCGCGCAGCGCCGCCGCCCCGACCGCCCGCAGCGTCGCGACCGCCTTGTCGGAGGCCAGCGAGACCTCCCCCACGCAATAGCTGCGCAGGCGGGGCGGCGGAGCGTTGACGACGCTCCAGATGTCGCCAAAATCGCGGATCAGCGCCTTGGCCAGCGGCTTCACGTCGCGGCGCGGGTTGACCGCGAACAGGATCATCTCCAGCAGTTCGTAATCCTGGAGCGCGTCCGGTCCCGCGTCGAGGAAGCGGCTGTAGAGACGCTGGCGGTGGCCCTTGTGATGGGCGTCGTGATGGGCCTCGTGATGGGCCTCCTCCATGGAGACGTCCGGGGGCGTCTCCAGCCCAGGAAGCGGCTGGGCCTCCTCCATTTCCCCCGATCGCTTCGCGCTCTTCCGTCCCGCCATCCCGACGCCACCATACGAATGTGTGCGTCGGGACTATACCCCTTTCGCGGGAAAATCACAGCCGCGGGAATATCATACGGCTGCGGTCGCTTCCTCGGCCGGGACGGCGTAGGGGGGCTTGTGGAAGCCGGCGGGGGACAGGGTGAAGATCTCGCAGCCGTCCTTGGTCACGCCGATGGAATGCTCGAACTGGGCGGACAGCGACTTGTCCTTGGTCACCGCGGTCCAGCCGTCGCCGAGGATCTTCACGTCGTAGCGGCCGGCGTTGATCATCGGCTCGATGGTGAAGATCATGCCCTCGCGCAGGACGGCACCGGTGCCGGGGTTGCCGAAATGCAGGACCGACGGCGGCTCGTGGAAGACGCGGCCCAGCCCATGGCCGCAGAAGTCGCGGACGACGGAATAGCGGTGGCTTTCCGCGAAGGTCTGGATGGCGTGGCCGATGTCGCCCAGCGTGGCGCCCGGCTTCACCTGATTGATGCCGATCATCAGCGCATCGTAGGTGACGTCGACCAGCTTCTTCGCCTTCACGCCGACGTCGCCGCACAGATACATGCGGCTGCTGTCGCCGTACCAGCCGTCCAGGATCGGGGTGACGTCGATGTTCAGGATGTCGCCGTTCTGCAGCCGCTTGTCGCCGGGGATGCCGTGGCAGACCACATGATTGACGGAGATGCAGTTGGCCTTCGGGAAGCCGCGGTAGCCGAGCGGGGCCGGGACGCCGCCATGGTCGCGGATATACTGCTCCAGCAGCCGGTCCAGCTCGCCGGTGGTGACGCCCGGCTGGACGTAGGGCGTGATGAAATCGAGCGTGGCCGCGGCCAGCCGTCCGGCCTTGCGCATGCCCTCGAAATCCTCCGGCCCATGAATCCGGATGCGATGGGAATCGAGGTCGTCGTGGTCCAAGAGAGTCGTCCCTTACAGATCAGGTCCCAGGAAAAGGCGCCGGCAGGCCCGGCGGTGAACACGTATCGCGGTCAATCCGTGCGGATCGGCAGCGGCCGTTCCAGTTCGATCGCCTGCGGGGTGATCCTACAGGACCAGCACACGGCTTCCACCCCCGATTCGAGCGCGAGGCGCAATCCGGCGGCGTAGGCGGGGTCGATGTCGGCGGCGACTCGGAAGTGGGTGCAGTCGGCGCGCTGCACAAGATAGACCATGACCGCCCGCGCGCCCTGGCGGACCATCTCGGCCATCTCCACCAGATGCTTGGCGCCGCGGGTGGTCACGCAGTCCGGGAACTCGGCGGCCCGCCCGTCGCCCCGCGCGGGGCGGCGCAGATGGACGTTCTTGACCTCGACATAGGCCGGCGGCCGGGCCTCGTCCTCCAGCAGGATGTCGATGCGGGAGTTGCGCCCGTACGTCACCTCGCGGCGCAGCCAGGCGTAGCCGGCCAGCTCCGGGATGGTGCCGGCGGCGATGGCGGCGGCGACCAGCCCATTGGGATGCGAGGTGTTGACGCCGACGAGGCAGGGGACATCCGGATCGTCGAGCGCCTCGACCAGCTCCAGCGTGTGGGCGAGCTTGCGCTTGGGGTTGTCCGACCGCGACAGCCAGACGGCGGAGCCGGGGGCGTCCACCCCGATCATGCTGCCCGAGTTCGGCACATGGGCGGTGACCAGGGCGCCGTCGAGGTCCACGTCGGCGAGGAACCGCTTGTAGCGGCGGACGAGGCGGCCTTGCAGGAGGGGGGTGGGGAAGCGCATCTTGGGCCCTAGGTTAAAGCGCGCCTCCGCCGTCCGGCAAGCCCGCCGGTCCCGCCATCCCCGCCCCAACCGAGAACCGAGCCGACTCCGCATGTCCTCGCCCGCCTCCCCCGCAATGCCCAACCCGACCGCCGCCGTCCTCGTCATCGGCAACGAGATCCTGTCGGGCCGCACCAAGGACGCCAACCTGCCGCACATCGCGGAGAAGCTGGCCGGAATCGGCGTCCGCCTGCGCGAGGCGCGCGTCGTGCCGGACGTGGAGGAGGAGATCATCGCGGCGCTGGACGCCCTGCGCGGCCGCTACGGCTACGTCTTCACCACGGGCGGCATCGGGCCGACCCACGACGACATCACGTCCGCCTGCGTCGCCAAGGCCTTCGGCGTGCCGCTGGAGCGCAACGCCGAGGCCGTGGCCCGGCTGGAGCGCCATTACGGCGACCCGTCCAAGCTGAACGAGGCGCGGCTGCGCATGGCCAACATCCCGGCCGGCGCCTCGCTGATCGACAACCCGATCAGCGCCGCGCCGGGCTTCCGCATCGGCAACGTCTTCGTCATGGCGGGCGTGCCCAACATCATGCAGGCGATGCTCGACGGCGTCCTGCCGCAGCTGGAGGGTGGGCCGGACCTGCACGCCCGCACGGTGGCCTGCGAGCTGGCCGAGGGCCAGATCGCCGCCGACCTCGGCGCCCTGCAGGACCGCTATGCCGACCTGGAGATCGGCAGCTACCCCTATTTCCGCAACGGCTTCTTCGGCGTCAGCCTCGTGCTGCGCGGCATCGACGAGGCCCGCGTGGAGGCGGCGACGGAGGAGCTGGCGGGCATCGTCCTGCGCTTGGGCGGTACGCCGAACGTCACGGTGGGGACCAAAGGCTAGAGAGGTCTCTAGGACGCCAAGCCATCCTTGGTCATATTGTCGCCGCCATGGGTAATTCTATGTTGAGCACTGGGACGTGACGGTCATGAAAAGTCGTGCCATGAAACCCTTTGAAAAAGCGGCGATCCTGTTCTTGCTGAAGCATCTGGCCTCCGGCGTGGCCGGGGCCGTTGTCTTGGCGACGGGCCTTCTGATTCTCGACGTCGCCAATCTGGCGACTCTGATGGGAAACAGCGATCACGGCATTATTGCCGCGATCATGCTGTATGCCAGCCTCATCCTCACCTTCGGCAGCGTGGCGATGGGCATCGGCATCATGACCCTGAACGAGGACACGCGGCCCTGACCGGCGCCGGGCGACGACCGCCCGGGCTTGGGGCCGTTCAGAACGGCCCGAAGCTGTCGTACGCCCAGACCAGCGCAACGATGGCGGCGACCCAGACCGCCGCGTAGGGCAGCCAGGTGTTGCGGTTGCGCCGCAAGGCCGCCGGGACGACCAGCACGGCGACCATCAGCACGCTCACCACACCCAACCAGTTGATCGATTCCAAACTCACCTCCCTTGAACGCCAGGGTTGCGGGGAATTTCGCGCGTCCGGCACCTTAAGCGCGCTCAATCCTTGACCAAACGCCCGCCGATTGTCTAAGTCAATCCAGCGGAACGGCAGGCTGCATACGATGATATGCAACTCCGGCGGGCGGGGGCAACCCGTTCTCCGAGCCGAGCCGCGACGGTGCGCGGGCGTGGCGGAATCGGTAGACGCAAAGGACTTAAAATCCTTCGCCAACGGCATGCGGGTTCGAGTCCCGCCGCCCGCACCATTCTGGAAACAATGGTTTATCCTTCGCTTCCGTCTTGTGGGCGGGGCGGGGAGCGCTCCATGAGGCCCTGTTAAGGCCCCACGGGACGCTCTCGCTTCGGGACCCACCCCTGCGGCCATCGCAGCCGCCGCGTTTCCGGCCTCATCGGCTCGGAACGCGCCGGCTGTCACCGAAGCCCATAGGCCGCGCCACCCCGAACCAACCGGCCAGCGGGCCGCAGCGTGGCGCCACGGTGGGGCGGGAGTGCGGAACGCGGGTCACCGGGATTTCCTAAAGCGAACTTCCGTTCGCTTTAGACTCACATCGCCTCAATTGCCGGCGGGCTTCGGCCGCATGTGCGGCCGGGGCCGCCGTCGCGGTCCAAAGCGGATTGCAATCCGCTTTAAAGGCCTGCTCCCTTCCGCCCCGCATCGTCGTTGCAAGCCGCCAGCGCCCGCGGCGATCGCCCGGCGCGCGGCGCGGCAGGCGGAGGCGCCCGTTGAGGACGAGGTGGGCGACGAGTCCGATCAGCAGGCCCCAGAACGCCCCGCCGATGCCGAGCAGCTTGATGTTCGCGGCGGACGCCAGGAAGGTGATCAGCGCCGCCTCGCGGGACGCCGGGTCGGACATCGCTCCGGCCAGGCTGCCGCCGATGGTGCCCAGCAGCGCCAGACCGGCGAGCGCGGTGATGAAGGTCGCGGGAAACGCCATGAAGACGGCGGCCAGCGTCACCCCGAACACGCCGACCAGCACGTAGAAGACTCCCGCCGCGATCCCGGCGATCCAGCGCTTGGACGGGTCCTCATGCGCTTCCTTGCCGGTGGCGATGGCGGCCGTGATGGCGGCGATGTTGAAGGCGTGGGAGCCGAAGGGGGCCATCAGCAGCGAGCCGAGGCCGGTCACGGTCACGATGGGGTTGGCGCTGGTCGTGAAGCCGTCGCTCCGCAGGACCAGCATCCCCGGCATGTACTGGCCGGACAGCGTGATCAGGAACAGCGGCAGTGCCACGGACAGCAGCGCGTTCAGCGAGAATTCCGGCGCGGTGAAGACCGGGGCCGCGAATTCCGGCGACAGCCCCGACAGATCGACGCGGCCTTGCGTCAGCAGGAAGGCGAGCCCGAGAATCAGGATGCCGACCACGGCGTAGCGGGCGGAGAACCGCTTCAGCGCGACATAGGCCACGATCAGCAGGCCGACCAGCAGCGGATCGACGCTGGCGCCGCCGAACGCCCCGATGCCGAAGGGGAGCAGGATGCCGGCGAGCAGGCCGGAGGCGATGCCCGGCGGGATCAGCCGGATGACCTTCTCGAAGCCGCCCGACAGGCCGAGCGCGACGAAGGCCGCCGCCGAGATCATGTAGGCGCCGACCGCCTCGGCGTAGGGCGTCGTTGCCAGCGCGGTGACGAGGAACGCCGCGGCCGGGGTGGACCAGGCGGTGATGATCGGTTCGCGATGGCGCCAGCTCAGGAACAGCCCGGTCAATCCGACGCCGATGGAGATCGACCAGACCCAGGAGGCGGTGAGGTCGGGGCCGAGGCCGGCGACCTTCGCCGCCTGGAAGACCAGGATGAAGGTGCCGCCGTAATTGACGATGACGGAGATCAGGCCCGCCACGATGGGGTGGGTGAGATCGTTGAGGCGGATGGGGGATGGACTGGGTGGCATGGTTGTGCGGGACCTCCAGACGGTTCGCGCCGAAAGGGCGATGAGCGGCCTTGACAACTACCCGGACAATGGCCTGATGTGCCCATCCGCTTTTCTTAAGAAGACCAGACCATTTGTTCAGGCATTCGCAACTGGAGTCCGTGAAGGCGTGGATCGCCAACCCCGCCCATGCGGCGATGCCGCTCCACGCGCGGATACAGCGGGCCGTCCGGCAACTCATCGTCGACGGCGCGCTCGGGCCGGGCAAGCCGCTGCCCGCCTCGCGCGCGCTCGCCGCGTCGCTGGGGGTGTCGCGCGACACGATCGAGGCGGCCTACGCCCAGCTTCACGCCGAAGGCTTTATCGACCGGCGCGTCGGCAGCGGCAGCTTCGTCGCGGAGATCAGCGAGTTCACCCCCGGCCGCCGCCGGTCCCGGCGCGACGCGCCTGCGAGCAATCCGGCGCCGGCTCTCAGCGCGCGTGGGGCCGCCGTGTTCAGTGGCGGCGGTGTGCGCGAGACGGCGTCGCCGCGGCCCTTCGCCCATGGCGTTCCGGAAACCCGGACCTTTCCCCTGGCGCTTTGGGAACGGTTGGAGCGGCAGGTGCGCAAGGAGGTCGGCGCGCAGAGCCTGTTTCACGGCGATCCGCAGGGGACCGAGCCGCTGCGCCGCGCCATCGCCGACTACGTGAACCTCGAACGCGGCGCGCGCGCGAGTGCCGACCGCGTGCTGGTGCTGACCAGCTCGCAACAGGCCATGTCGCTCTGCGCGAGCATGCTGCTCGATCCCGGCGACGGGATCTTCCTGGAGGACCCGGCCTATTACGGGGCGCGCAAGGCGTTCGAAGCGGCTGGGCTGGACTGCGTTCCGATCCGCGTCGACCGGCAGGGCATCGTCGTCGATCAGATCCTCGCCGAGCCGCAGCGGGCGAAGGCGGTGTTCCTGACGCCGTCGCACCAGTTCCCGACCGGCGCGACGCTGGCGCTGGACCGTCGCATGGCCCTGATCGAATGGGCGGCCCGGCATCGGGCCTGGATCATCGAGGACGACTATGACAGCGAGTTCCGCTACGCGGGCAAGCCGACGGCTTGCGTTCAGGGGCTCGATCCGCATGGCCGCACCCTCTACATCGGCACCTTCACCAAGTCGCTCTTTCCCGGGCTGCGGATCGGCTATGCCGTGCTGCCGCCCGAACTGGTGAAGCCGATGACCGTCGCGCGCACCCTGCTGGACGGCCACACGGCGCCGATGGCGCAGCTCACGCTGGCCCGCTTCATGGAGGGCGGGCATTTCGGGGCGCATGTCCGCACCATGCGTGGCGTCTACGCCGAACGCCTCGACGCGCTGACGAACCTCGTGCGCATGCACCTGTCGGATTTCGTCGAACCGCAGGTTCCCATCGGCGGCCTGCAGATGCCCTGCCTGTTGACGTCCGGCTTGGCGGAGCACACCGCCGTCGACGCCGCGCGACGGGCCGGAATCGAACTGCTCGGCCTCTCGGCGCTGCACGCGGGCGGCGATGGCGAGGCCGGTTTCCTGATGGGCTTCGCGGCCTACACGCCTTTCGAAATCGAGTCCGCGGTCAGGAGGCTGGAGAAGGCGCTTCGCGCGGTGGCGGGATAGAGCGCCCGGCAGGGTCAAGAGGCGTTGGTTCGCGGCGCTTCGACTTGCGGGCATGACGGCCCCGGCCAGTCTGCAAAGAAGATTATTAAGAATTGGTCGCATCAGTCTCTGTCATACGGTGGCTCGTGCGCGCGCATGACAGTCAGTTCTGAGATTCACTCTCAGTGTCATTCAATGATTTAGGAAAAGCTGATGCAATTGTTTTGACTTCTGCTTTCCAGGCGGTTGCCAAGGCTCCACAAATGGGGCATGGTCATTCCAGAAACGTCGCGATTCGACAAACAAACCGCATGGAGGCAGGACGTGAAGGGCGATCCGCAGGTCATCACCCATTTGAACAAGATCCTGACCAACGAGCTGACGGCGATCAACCAGTACTTCCTGCATGCCCGCATGCTGAAGAACTGGGGTCTGAAGCGCATTGCGCACAAGATCTACGAAGAATCCATCGACGAGATGAAGCACGCCGACAAGATGATCGAGCGCATCCTGTTCCTGGAGGGTCTTCCCAACCTTCAGGACCTGGGCAAGCTGATGATCGGTGAGGACGTGCCGGAAATCCTCGGCAACGATCTGAAGGTGGAGCACAAGGCCCGCACCGACCTGATCGACGCCATCACCCTGTGCGAGCAGGTCCGCGATTACGAGACGCGCGCGCAGCTCACCGAACTGCTCGACGACACCGAGGAGCACATCGACTGGATCGAGACGCAGCTCGACCTGATCCAGCGCGTGGGCGTCGTCGCCTACCAGCAGGAGCAGATCTACGGCGAGAGCTGAGCCGCCCGGAGCCGTTCTGGTCCGATCGGAGGGGCGTGGCCGCGGGCTGCGCCCCCGGCGCGTCTCCCCCTTTTTCGTGGGGCGGCGGGGTGGGGTCGGCAACGCCTTGTTAACCATGTTCTTGTAGTTTGCCGGTTTCCGCTTCTGTTTGTATGGGAACCGCCATCATGCTCCCCATTACGTCCTTGCAGGTTGACGACCTGACGCCGGAGGAGACCGCCGCCGTCGCGCACGCCTATCTGGCGGCGCTGGACGAGAGCGATCTGGATCAGGGCGATCACGAGAGCGCCTTCGATCGGGCGCTGGAGACGCTGCGCGGTTACCGTCCCGGCCTGCCGCTGAACATCGCCGCGGCGGAGCTGGAATTGCTGCTGGCCTCCCTGCCGGCCGCCGTCTCCGCTTCGCAGGAGCCCGCCCTGGCGTAAGGCGCGCCCGGCCGTCTTCGGCTCGGCTCATCAAAAAGGCCCGCTCCGGCTTCCCGGGGCGGGCCTTTTCAATTCCAGGGGTGTGGTCCGGGTGTGGGGGTCACAGCCCCGTTTGCGGCTTGCCGGTGTCCGCCGTCTTGGTCACGCCGGGGTCGATGAGCGGTTGCAGCGCCGGCGCGATGCTCTTCAGGAGCTGGGCGGGCAGGGCGCTGGTGAAGCGGTAGTTGTCGGCCTCCGGCCCATGGACGAAGGCGGTCATGGTGCCGAAGAAGCGGTCGCCGATGTAGAAGGCGAAGGTCGCCGTCCGGTTCACCGCCCGCGATTCGATCAGGTGCCCGCCGGGGCCGTAGCGGTCCAGCCGGTGGTCGCCCGTGCCGGTCTTGCCGCCGATCGGGATGACCGCGCCCGAGGAGTCCTTGAAGGAGCCCCAGACACGCTTGGCCGTGCCGTTCTGCGCCACGTCCATCAGCGCCTTGCGCAAGGTGGCGGCGACCTCCGCCTTCATCACGCGCTGGCCGCGCAGCTCGCCCAGGCCGACGACGGCCTCGTAGGGCGTGCCGGCCGCGAAATGCAGCTTGCGCACGCGCACGGTCGGCTGGCGCACGCCGTCGTTCTGGATGATGCCGACCAGCTCGGCCAGGGCCGCCGGGCGATCGGCGGAGCTGCCGATGGCGGTGGCGAAGGACGGGACGAGCGTTTCGAAGGGATAGCCCAGCTTGCGCCACTGCTCGGTGATGCGCTGGAAGGCTTCCTCCTCCAGCCCGATGCGGATGCGGGTGTTCTGGGCCGACTGGCCCTTCTTGAACAGCCAGCGGTAGCTTTCCTGGCGCTCCTGCACGCTGGCCTCCAGCACCTCCTGCCGCTTGGCGTCGGGGCGCTTCTGCAGGTAGGAGACCAGCCACAGCTCCAGCGGATGGACGCGCGCCAGATAGCCGAGGTCGTTCAGCGGGAACTTGTCCGGCCCGTACTTGCCGTAGAGCGACGCGATGTCGCCATCGTCCAGCTTGGCGTCGGGCAGGCGGGCGCGCAGGAAGGCGCCGAACTCCTTCACCCCGGCCTGCGGGCGCACGGTGCGGAAGATCACCGACAGGCGGTGCGGCATCGGCCGCGACCGGGCGGCCAGCATGTTCAGCATCGCGTCCGGCGTGTGCTTCCGGTAGCTGTTGTAGAAGCGGTTCAGGAAGTCGCTGCCTTCCTTGTCGGCGAAGCGGGCAAGATAGGCCTGGCGGGCGGGGTGGTCGGGGTTGTGCAGGATGTCGGTGCTGTCGTCGCCGCCCTCGGACAGATAGAACTGCACGACGTCGCGCATCATGCGGATGAAGGGCAGGTTGACCGAATTGCGCAGCGACTCGGTCACGGTCAGGATGCTGCCGTTGTCGCGCGGGTTGAAGTTCACGAAGCTGTGCAGCCCGCCGCCGGTGAAGAAGGCCTCGCCGGGGTTGGCCGAATAGCGGCGCTCCATGGCGGCGTCGAGCATGGCGCTCAGTCCGCGGTTGCCGGAGGTCGCCAGCCAGTTGGCGGCCCAGCGCGTCAGGTTGTCGGACGCCTCCTCCTCCACGTCGGCGAGGAAGTCCTTGGGCAGGTGGGCGTAGCGGGTGTGCAGCTCCGCCACGATCTCCAGATAGGTCGCCAGCGTGCGCAGCTTCGCCGTGGAGCCGAGGTCAAGCTTGGCGCCCTCGTTGATGTCCAGCGGCTGGTCGAGGTTGTCGGCCTGGACGCGCAGGTAGTTGGCGTCCGGCCCGCGCTCGTAGAGCGTGACCGAGTAGATGATCTTCGACAGGTCGCTGCCCTTGGTGTCGAGCAGACGTTCGCCGGTCAGCCCCATCTGCGCGGCGAAGGCCGGGTCGCCGAGCTTCCCAAGAACCTCCACCACGCGCTGCTGCGCCGGGGCGTCCAGCGTCGATTCGGCGGTCAGGTCGATGCGGTCGAGCTGGTAGAGGCTGGACACGCCGAGCATGGAGAGAAGCCGGGCGCGGATGGCATTGGGGGCCTTCTGCTCCACGAAATTGGCGGTTTGGGCCTGCGGTGGGTCCTCGCGGAACTTCAACGTCAGGCCGAGTGCGGCGTCGCGCAGCGCGGTGTCGATCACGCCCGCGCCGTGCAGCACGCGCAGATGGCTGTCGGCCAGCCGCTCCAGCGCTTGCCGGTCCTGGATCAGGTAATAGGAGGGGCGGCGCTGGGCCAGCAGCAGGCTCAGCACCTGCTTGTAGGCCAGCGCCTTCAGCTGCAGGGCACGGGCGTCGGCGGGCTCCTCCGACAGCACCTTCTCGGCCATGGCGAGGTCGGTGCCGAACCAGGCCCACAGCCCGTCGCCCAGCCCGTTCACCTCGCCGAAGCCGGGGCGCCCGGTCAGCGGAGTGGAGTTCAGATAGTCGATCAGGATGCGTCGGCGGTGGGCGCCGGTGTCCTCACCGTCCAGATAGGCGCGGGTGCTGGCCGAGATCATCTGGCGCAGCTTCTCCGTGGCGCCGCTGGTCTGGCCGTCGGGGGAGTGGCGGTACTTCTCGATCTGGGTCGCCAGGGTCGAGCCGCCGGGGGAGCGCTGGCCGGGCTTGACCCACTGCACCGGCAGCATCGCCACGGCGCCGGCAAAGCGGTCCCACTCCACGGCGGGGTTGCGGCGCGGCTCGTCGGTGTTCAGCAGCTCGCGGTTCTCGATGAACAGCAGCGTCGCGGCGACCAGCGGCGGCACGTCCTCGAACTTGGCGAAGACCCGCTCCGGGTAGCGGGCGGAGAACAGCGCGGTGCCGTTGCGGTCCAGCAGGGTCAGGCCGGCGCGCGTCTTCTCATGGTAGATCGGGAACCCGCCGGCGGCCATGAACTGGTCGAGCGTCGGCGACAGATGCGCCTGCATCTCCACCGCGTACATGTCCGAGGTCAGCGAGCGCAGGTAGCCGGGCAGGCCGACATAGCCCATCCGCTCGTTGTAAGGGCCCTGGGTGGGGTGACGCGCGGCGGGATTCGGCCCCTCGCTCAGCGTGTAGGTCATGTCCTTGGCGTAGCCGGCGAGCAGGCGGGCCTGCAACCGCGACGTGCGCATTTCCTCCTGCGCCAGAAGGGCACCGCCGCCCAGCGTCGCCGCCAGCGTCACACCCCAGATCGCGCGCCGCACCCACAACCGTGTCATGTCCGGCTCCAGCCATGACCGCGGGCGACGCCCGCGAATTGGTTAAAATGCTCGGCAAACTGGCCGAGCGATATGGCCGGAATGTAAAGGCACCTTGGTTAACAACCGGTGTAATCCCTTGCCCTTCGGGTGTTCGAGTCCGCCCCGAAATCGGCGTAACTCAAAATCGTAGCGGACCGTTGCGCCAGCGCCACGGATACGCCCAGCGGTTGTGTGGTTAAGAAACGTGACCGTGCGCCGCCACGAAATCCGTTAACGCCGCGCGCAGGCGTGCGACCACGCCGGACCAGTCGCCGGAGCGGTCCTGGCCGAACACCCGCATGGTCGGGTACCAGGGATTCTTCTCCTGGTTGCCCAGCCAGCGCCAGCAGGCGTCGGCGCGCGACAGCGTCCAGGTCGGCCGTCCCAGCCCGCCCGCGAGGTGGCAGACGGAGGTGTCCACCGTGATGACGAGGTCCAGCGTCGAGGCCAGCGCCGCCGTGTCGGCGAAATCGCGGACGCCGGCCATGGGGTCGGCGATGTCCATGCCCGCCGGGGCCTCGGCCAGCTGCGCCGCGCCCGGCCCCATCTGCAGGCTGACGAAGCGCACCCCCGGCACCTCCGCCAGGGGAGCCAGCGCGGCCAGCGGCAGGCTGCGCCGCCGGTCGATCGGGCTCGCCACCCCGCGCACCGTGCGCGGCGACCCCGCCCAGACCAGCCCGACCCGTGGACGCCCCTCCGCCGCTGGAAGGCGCGCGCGCCACGCCGCGACGTCGGCGGGATCGGCGCGCAGATAGGGCACCGCGGCCGGGACGCTGTCCAGATCCGTCCCGAAGGCGCGGGGCAGGCTCATCATCGGGATGTGCAGGTCGAAGGCCGGAAGCTCGTCCCCCCAGGCGACGGCGGCCGACACCCCGTCCACCCGCTCCATCAACCGGACCAGCGCGGGGGAGCAGCCGACGATCACCCGCGCCCCGCGTGCGGCCAGCAGCGGCGCGTAGCGGACGAACTGCAGGGTGTCGCCGAGCCCCTGCTCGGCGTAGAGCAGGATGGTCCGGCCCGCCACATCCTCCGCGCCGGTCCATTGCGGCTGGGGGAAGCCGCGGTGCACGGGGTCGAGCTGCCGGGTCTCCCAGCGCCACTCGAACTCCTCCCACCCCTCGCGCAATTGGCCGGAGGCAAGCAGGGCGACGGCGAGCGCCAGATGGGCGTCGGCGTCGGCGGGGGCGAGCCGGATGGCCTCCCGCCCGGCGGCGACGGCCTCGTCGCGGCGGCCCTCGTGCAGCAGGAGGGACAGGCGGTTGCGGTGGAAGGCGGCCCGCTCGGGGGCGATGCGCGATGCGCGCCCGCACTGGCGCAGCGCCTCCGCGACGCGGACGGTCTGCTCCAGCAGCGGCACCATGTTGCCGTAGGCGTCGGGGTTGCCGGGGTCCAGCGCCACGGCCCGGCGTCCGGCCCGTTCCGCCTCGTCGAAGCGGCCCAGCGTGACCAGGAGATGGACGAGGTTGGTTTGCGCGTCGGCCAGCGTGGGATCGAGCCGCAGCGCCTCGCCCAGCGCCGCGACGGCGCCCTCCGGGTCGCCCGTCTGGGCCAGCGCGGCGCCGAGCATGCGGTGCGCCCCGGCCCGCTGCGGGGCGAGGCTACGCGCCTTGCGGAAGGCGTCGGTGGCGCCCGCCCAGTCGGCGGCGGCGTAGAGCCGCAGGCCGGCCCGCTCAAAGGCCTCGGCCAGCGGCTCGCTGTCGGTGGCGGCGCTGGCCGTCAGGGCGCGGGTCAGGGCGCGGTGGGCGGCGGGACCGTCGCCGGCCTCGGTCAGGGCGCCGCCCAGGGCGAACCAGTCGCCGGCGCCCTCCGGTTGCAGGGCCAGGAGGTTGCGGAAGGCGGCGGCGGCCCGCGCCGCCCCGTCCGGCGTGCCCAGCGCCATCAGCGCCTTGCCGAGGTTGCCGTGGATGTCGGCGGTGAGCGGCAGGAGGGCCGCCGCCTTGCCGATCATCGCCACCCCGTCCGCCACCGCGCCGGTCTGGGCCGCCAGCAGCCCGGCGAAATGCAGGGCGTGGGGGTTGTCCGGGTCCACCTCCAGGATGCGGCCGTAGAGCAGCCGCGCCTCCTCCAGCCGCCCGGACAGGTGATGATCGAGCGCGAGGTTGAGGGCTTCGGCGACGCTGGCCATGGGCGGGGCCTTCTGTGGTGGGGACTATGCCCCCAGCAGTTCCTTCGCCTTGGCGGCGAGGTCGGCCAGCGGGACTTCGACCTGCTCGCCCTTCACCAGATGCTTCAGCGTCGCCGTGCCGCGGGCCTTCTCGTCGGAGCCCATCAGGACGACCAGCGGAATCCCCGCCTTGTCGGCGTATTTCATCTGCTTGGCGAGCTTGCCGCCGTCGAGCTGGATTTCCGTGTTGATGCCCGCCGCCCGCAGCGCCGTTGCGAGGCCGTAATAGTCGGCGGACAGGGCCGGGTCCATCTGCGTCACCAGGACCTGGGCGGTGGCACCGCCGTCCTTGATGATGCCGGCCTCCATGAGCTGGTAGAACAGCCGCGTCGCGCCGATGGAGATGCCCACACCCGGCAGCTTCGACTTGGTGTAGTGGCTGGCGAGGTTGTCGTAGCGCCCGCCGGAGCAGACGCTGCCGATCCCCGGATGGTCGTTCAGGAAGGTCTCGTAGACCGTGCCGGTGTAGTAGTCGAGGCCGCGCGCGATGGCGAGGTTGATGCGCACCACGCCGTCCGGCACCTGGAGGGCCTTCAGCCCCTCGACGACGGTGGTCAGCTCCGAAACACCCTGGCGGAAGGTCTCGTTCTCGATGCCAAGCGCGGTGAGGGCGGCGAGCGTCTCCTCGTTCGTGCCCTTGGCGTCGATCAGGGACAGGATCTTTTCCGCCGCGTCGGCGGCCATGCCGAGGCCGGTCAGGCTGTCGCGCACCTTGTCGCGGCCGATCTTGTCCAGCTTGTCGATCTCGCGCAGGACCAGGACGCGCTTCTCCGCGTCGTCCACGCCCAGCCCGTCGAGCAGGCCGAGCAGGACCTTGCGGTTGTTCACGTTGATGGTGAAGCCGCCGAAGTCCAGTTCCTTGAAGACGTGGTAGATGACCGCCGGGATCTCCGCGTCGTAATGGGCGGACAGGCTGTCCTTGCCGATCACGTCGATGTCGCACTGGTAGAATTCGCGGAAGCGCCCGCGCTGCGCCCGCTCGCCGCGGTAGACGCGCTGGATCTGGTAGCGGCGGAAGGGGAAGGCGAGGTCGCGCTCATGCTCCGCCACGTAGCGGGCGAGCGGCACCGTCAGGTCGAAGCGCAGCGCGATGTCCGGCTTGTTCCCCTGCTGGAGGGCGCCGGTGGACTGCACGAAATAGACCTGCTTCTCGGTCTCGCCGCCGGACTTGGTCAGCAGGGTGTCCACCGTCTCGAACACCGGGGTTTCCACCGGCACGAAGCCGAACCGCTCGTAGCCGCGGCGGATGGTGTCGAGCAGACGTTGGAAGGCCACCTGCTGGCGCGGCAGCAGCTCCATCGTTCCGGGCGGGGTGCGGGGGGTAATGAGGCTCATCGGCGCGGGTCCGGCTTCGAATGTCCCTAGGGATTCGGCTAGGGTTCTAGCGGCTTTCGCCGGTCCCGTCACCAGCGCAGTGGCCGGATAGCGCCCCGATACCGCCCCGATACCGCCCTGATACCGTTGAGCGGGGGCCGTAAGGGTCTAGAACTCCGGCCAGTCCCCTTCTCCCGCGCCCGGAGCCGCCATGCCCACCGACCGTCTCGTCCTCCGCCGTCCCGACGACTGGCATGTGCACCTGCGCGACGGCGCCATGCTGAAGGCGGTGCTGCCCTTCACCGCCCACCAGTTCGGCCGCGCCATCATCATGCCGAACCTGAAGCCGCCGGTGACCCGCACGGCCGACGCCGTGGCCTACCGGGAGCGCATCCTGGCGGCCCTGCCGGCGGGCCACGCCTTCACGCCGCTGATGACGGCCTATCTGACCGACGGCACCGACGCCGACGATCTGGCCCAGGGCTTCGAGGACGGGGTGTTCGCCGCCGCCAAGCTCTACCCGGCCAACGCCACCACCAACAGCGCCCACGGCGTGACCGACCTCGGCAGGATCGCCCCGGTGCTGGAGCGCATGGCGGAGATCGGCATGCCGCTGCTGATCCATGGCGAGGTGACCGACTCCCACGTCGACATCTTCGACCGTGAGGCGGTGTTCCTGGAGCGCGTCCTCGGCCCGCTGCTGGAGCGCTACGCGGCGCTGCGCGTGGTGTTGGAGCACGCGACCACCGCGGAGGCCGTGGCCTTCGTGCGCGAGCACGCCGCCTCGGGCCGGGTGGGGGCGACGATCACGGCGCACCACCTGCTGATCAACCGCAGCCACCTGTTCGCCGGCGGCATCCGCCCGCACCTCTACTGCCTGCCCATCGCCAAGCGCGAGACGCACCGGGTGGCGCTGGTCGAGGCCGCGACCTCGGGCGAGGGGCCGTTCTTCCTGGGCACCGACACCGCCCCGCACACGGTGACCGCGAAGGAGAGCGCCTGCGGCTGCGCCGGCTGCTTCACCGCCGCCAACGCCATGGAACTCTACGCCGAAGCCTTCGAGGAGGCGGGCGCTCTGGACAAGCTGGAGGCCTTCGCCAGCCTGAACGGCCCGCGCTTCTACGGCCTGCCGGCCAACGAGGACAAGGTGGTGCTGGAGCGCACGCCGTCCACGGCGCCGGACATCGTGCTGACCGCCGACGGCGAGGCCGTGCTGCCCTTCCGCAGCGGCGAGACGACGCGCTGGACTTTCGCCGGGCCCGCCTGAGGCCGGATGCCCTTTCTCAGTCGCCGGCGGCGGACAGCTCCGGGAGCGCAAGCCGGTCCGCCGCCGTCCGGCGCTGGTCGTCCAGCGTCAGGCGCAGGGCGGCGACCTCGTCGCGCAGGCTCCGCAGCTCCTCCACCACTTGGTGGGATTCGCTGAGGATGGCGTCGCCGACCTCCTTGCCGTCCTGATCCTGAAGGGATTGCAGCGCGTTGACGATCACCGCGACGAACAGGTTCAGCATGGTGAAGGTGGCGGCCAGGATGAAGGGCAGGAAGAAGGTCCAGGCGTAGGGATAGACCTCCATCACAGGGCGCACGATGCCCATCGACCAGCTTTCCAGCGTCATGATCTGGAACAGCGAATAGAGCGACGCGCCGAGCGTGCCGAACCAGTCCGGAAAGTCCGCGCCGAACAGCTTGGTCGCCATCACCCCGGACACGTAGAACAGCAGGCATTGCAGCAGGACGATCATCGCCAGCCCGGGCAACGAGGAGACCAGGGCGTGGACGATCATCCGCAGCCGCGGCATGACGGTGACGAGGCGGAAGACGCGCAGGACGCGCAGGGTGCGCAGGACCATGATTTCCGGACCGACCGGGGCCAGCGTGATCACGACCACCGCGAAGTCGAACAGGTTCCAGCCGTCCCGGAAGAAGGCGCGCCCCTGGTGGCCGATGCGCAGGGCCAGTTCCACGGTGAAGGCGATCAGGATCAGGCTGTCGAGTGCGCTGAGCAGCGGCCCGATGGCCTCCGAAACCTTAGCGGACGTGTCGAGCCCCAGCACGACGGCGTTCAGCAGGATCAACCCGAAGACGGCCTTCTGCCCCCGCTCGCTTTCGATCCAGGCTCCGGCCCGCCCCAACGGGCCGGTCGAGGCGGCGCGTTGCTCCATGTCCTTTCCCTCCGATATCGCCGGGCATAGGGCCGGCGGCGCACCACTATAGGTGACGTGGGGAGGGGGCTTGCGGTGGAAATGCCCAAGTCGTTCGGCAGTCCGCTCCAGTCCGGTGCTCCAGAATGGAGCGGATTTACCGTCGAGCCAACGGACTAGAAAAGGCTTCCCTGTGTCGGCGGGCGCTGCGGCTTCTTGGGCTCCGCCTTTGGTCTTGCGTTCCTGGGCTTCGGCTCCGCCGTGGCGGGCGGGGCGTCCACCCGCGGTCCGCCGTCCACCGTCGCGGCGGCTTTGCCATCGGCGAAGACCAGCGACACCGCCAAACCCGGCGTGGCCTGGGCGGCGCTGGTCAGCGGCCGGCCGTCGCCGGACTGCACCAGGGCGAAGCCGCGCTCCAGGACGCCCTTGTAGGAGTAGCTTTCCAGAAGCTGCCCCACCGCCGTCAGCCTCGCCGCGCGCTCCTCTACCGCCTTGCCGTAGCTGCGGTCGAGCCGCGGCGTCAGGTCGGACAGCCGCCGCCGGCCGTCGCCGAACTTCACGCGGATCGGGCCGAGCGTCAGCCGCCCGCTCACCCGCTCATACTGGCCGCGCGCGGCGACGACGGCGTGGCGCAGCGCGCCGTCGAGCGCGCGGGATTCCGACGCCAGCCGCTGCCCGGCCTCCGCCAGCTTCTCGCGCGGGTGGCGCAGAGCGGCGCCCAGCTCGTTCAGGCGGGTGCGGCGACGGTCGAGGAGCGAGGCGGCGGCCAGCGCCAGCCGCTCGGCCCGGTCGTCCAACCGCTGGGCGTGGCTTTCCAGCAGGGCGCGCGGGTCGCCGAGGCCGCGGGCCAGCCCCTCCACCCGCGTCCGCCGCTCGGCCAGCAGGCGGGTGGCGGCGCCGACCATGCGCCGCTCGTCGTCCAGCACCTGGGCCAGCAGCTCCGCCCGCACCGGAACGGCCATCTCCGCCGCCGCCGTTGGGGTGGGGGCGCGGCGGTCGGACGCGAAGTCGATCAGGGTGGTGTCGGTCTCGTGCCCAACCGCGGAGATCAGCGGGATGCGGCTGGCCGCCGCCGCGCGGACGACGTTCTCCTCGTTGAAGGCCATCAGGTCCTCCAGCGAGCCGCCGCCGCGCGCCACGATCAGCAGGTCTGGGCGCGGCACCGGCCCGCCGGGGGGGATGCGGTTGAAGCCGTCGATGGCCGCGGTGACTTCCGCCGCCGCCCGCTCCCCCTGCACGGCGACCGGCCAGAGCAGGACCCGGCGCGGGAAGCGGTCGTGCAGCCGGTGCAGGATGTCGCGGATGACCGCCCCGGTGGGCGAGGTGACGACGCCGATCACGTCGGGCAGGAAGGGAATGGGCTTCTTGCGCCCGGCGTCGAACAGCCCCTCCGCCGCGAGGCGCCTCTTGCGCTCCTCCAGCATCTTCAGGAGGGCGCCCTCGCCGGCCAGCTCCATCGACTCGATGATGAGCTGGTACTGCGAGCGTCCGGGGTAGGTCGTCATGCGCCCGGTGACGATGACCTCCAGCCCTTCCGCCGGCTGGACGGCCAGCTTCGACGCGGTGCCGCGCCAGCACACCGCCTCGATCACCGCCGTGTCGTCCTTCAGACGCAGGTAGCAGTGGCCGGAGCTGTGGCGCTTGGGCTGGGAGATCTCGCCGCGCACGCGGACGAAGCCGAACTCCTCCTCGATGCTGCGCTTCAGGCGCCGGGCGAGGTCGCCCACCGAGAATTCCGGCAGGTTCGAGCCGGGGCGCGGCTCGGGGGCGATCAGCGGAGAGGTCATATCAAGGTCTTGAGTCATGGCGGCACCATGATACAAGGCGCGGTGTCGGCAACAAGCGTGGAAGGACGAGGTGCCATGAAAGTCCTGGTGGTCGGGTCGGGTGGGCGCGAGCATGCGCTGTGCTGGGCCATTCAGAACTCGCCGCTGTGCGACACGCTCTACTGCGCGCCGGGCAACGCCGGCATCGCGGACGTGGCCGAATGCGTCGCCATCGGCGCCGAGGATGTGGACGCCCTGGTCCGCTTCGCCCAGGACAAGGCCATTGACTTCGTGGTCGTCGGGCCGGAAGGGCCGCTGGTGCTCGGCCTCGTCGACAAGCTGACCGCCATCGGCATCAAGGCCTTCGGCCCCAGCGCCGCGGCGGCGGAGCTTGAGGGCTCCAAGGGTTTCATGAAGGACATCCTGGCCAAGTACGGCGTGCCGACCGCCGCCTATGGCCGCTTCAAGGACGTCGAGGCCGCCAAGGACTTCGTGCGCAAGAACGGCGCCCCCATCGTGGTCAAGGCCGACGGTCTGGCCGCCGGCAAGGGCGTGACCGTCGCCCGCACCCAGGAGGAGGCCTTCGCCGCCATCGACGAGGCCCTGGTCGAGGGCCGCTTCGGCGCCGCCGGGGCCGAGGTGGTGGTCGAGGAGTTCCTGGACGGCGAGGAGGTCAGCTTCTTCGCGCTGTGCGACGGCGAATCGGCGCTGCCGCTGGCCTCGGCCCAGGACCACAAGGCGGTGGGCGACGGCGACACCGGCCCGAACACCGGCGGCATGGGCGCTTATTCGCCGGCCCCGGCGCTGACCCCGGACCTCCAGGCCCGCGTGATGCGCGAAATCGTCGAGCCGACCGTCAAGGGCATGGGGGCGGAGGGCCGCCCCTTCAAGGGCGTGCTGTTCGCCGGCCTGATGATCGGCAAGGACGCCGACGGCAAGCCGGTGCCGAAGACGCTGGAATTCAACGTCCGCTTCGGCGACCCGGAATGTCAGACGCTGATGATGCGGCTGAAGTCCGACGCGCTGGCGGCCCTGATCGCGGCGGCGGACGGCCAGTTGAAGAACATCGACCTGCGCTGGCACGACGAGACGGCGCTGTGCGTTGTCATGGCGGCGAACGGCTACCCCGGCGATTACGTGAAGAACACGGAGATCAAGGGTTTCGACGCCGCCAACGCGGTGGAGGGCGTGACCGTCTTCCACGCCGGCACGAAGCGGGTCGATGGGCGGGTGCTGTCCACCGGCGGGCGCGTCCTGGGCGTGACCGCCAAGGCCCCGACCGTGGCCGAGGCGCAGAAGCGCGCCTACCAGGGCGTGGACGCGCTGGACTGGCCGGACGGCTTCTGCCGCCGCGACATCGGCTGGCGGGCGGTGGGGCGCTGACGGCGCCGCATCCGGTCCCGTCTGATACCGAAGGCGTTTGATGGCTTCCATCAAACGCCTTCGGTTCAAACCCGACAGCACATGGCGCAGCCATGTGCGAAAGGGTCATACGGCCGGCCGATCATGGAACTGTTCATGCGCCGGCCGTATGACTGCGGAGGGGCAGCGACGCTCCTCCGTTTTTTGCGTGTGCGCTTGTTCCGCCTCCCTGTCGCGGTCGGAAGCGAGCGGTGGGCGGCCGTGCGTCTCGCGCCTGTCCGCCGGCGGACTGCATTCTAAGATATGCATGACGAACAAAAACTAATTCAAAATTAATATTGTTCTTCGCCGTCATCCCGATAAAATTGCATAGTTTCCAGCGTTGCTTCTCTTGCGGGCGAGGCTGGCCGGCGATTTTGTTGAGGACTCCGAGCCACCGCCATGCCGGCTCCTGACGCGAAGAAATGTTTGCCGGCCGTGGCCGATGTTTGGCAAGGCCTCGTCGCTCGCCTGCCCACGAGCTGCGCCGGGTGGCGACGGCTGGCCGATCGATCGCTCAAGCTCTCGCTGGTGCCGCTTCTGGTCGTTCTGGCGGCGGTCTTGAACCCGTTGGACATCAATGGTTCCAGCGGCCGGACATCGCTGGATGCCTATCGGCGGCTTGCCGCCAGCGTCTATCCCGGCGAGGGGCAGAGGAAAATCGCCGTCGTCCAGATCGATGACCAAACGCTTGCCGCCAGCGGCGAGTCTTATCCGCCGTCGTTCGATTTCTACGCGCGCCTGATCGAGGAGATCAAGAAAGCCGGCGCCGAAAGCATCCTCCTGGACCTGATGATCATCGACAGGAACAGGGTTGGAGATCCGGGTGGCCTGGGCCGGCTTGCCAAGCAGATGGATGGCTTCCCCGTCTTCATGACGGTGGCGCGGAGCAGCCAGCAGGATGAGTCCGGATGCGCCACGGCCGGACGGCAGAACCTCCAGGAACTGCGTGATGCGGTGAATTTGGAGGTCCATCCCCTTATCCGCGACGGCGCATCCCATGTCGACCTGTTTGCCGAAAACTACTGCGGTTCGCCGCGCCTGTCGGCGGCACTGGCGGCCTACATCGAGCATTGCGGGCGGGACGAAGCGTGCAAGGGCGGCAAGAACGATCCCCTGGCCAACCCGGACGCCTTCAGGAACTCAGCCCTGACCATCGAATGGGGGCGTGTCTGGCCGGCCGGGGCGGAGGCCATGCATCCCGACCATCGGCGGCTTGCGGCGGACTGTCCCGACGGATCCGTTGCGGACGGACTCGGCAATATTCTCCGGACCCTGACGCCGTTCGAGAGCGGTGCGCTGTCCAACGCGCCGGCGGGATGCACCTACCATCCGGTGATCCGGGCGGAGTGGTTGACGGCGCCGGAAACGGCGAAGGACGTCAACCGTGACGCCGTGTCGGCCACCTTGGCCGGGCGGATCGTCGTGGTGGGGGCCATGTTCTCCGGAGTCCAGGATGTCGGCCCCTCTCCGGTGTACGGCATCCTTCCGGGAATGTTTCTGCACGCCATGGCGATCGACAACCTGATCGTGCGCGGCGCCGGTTACATGAAGGAGTGGAGCAAGCTCGGGCTTGGCGATCTCGACCTGTCGGTGCTGGTGGAACTGATCGCCATGGCGGTCTTCGCTTTCGTCGCCCGTAGGATCGGTATCCGGCTTGCCCCGCGGACGTTGCTGTCGGCGGTCGCATGGACCCTGCTGCTCATGGCGGCCGGTTCGCTCATTGGCCTCGCGTTCTCGGCGTTGTTGGTATGGCTCACCGGCTTGGAACCGGCGAACTGGATCGGCGTCGCCGTTGCCGGCGCGGCGATCGCCGGCCCGGCGCGCATCGTGCTCGCCAAGCGCTTCGAAGAGCTTCGCGTGCTGGAAGCACAGGAAAAATCCCAAAACAAAGGAGGAATGGCGTGATCAGGATGTCCGCTGCGCTCTTGGCCGCTCTGTGCTCGTTCGCGGTGTCCGCGATGGCGCAGGATATGGTGAAGATCGAAAAGATCATGTCCGGACCCGGGGGCAAGGTCGCCGTCTTCGATGAAAAGGGCGGCAAGAAGGGGGAACTGCCCAAGGAAGCCTTCCCATCGGTTCCCTTCGACGCGGCCGACTACAACCGCAACACCCGCTATGTGAAGGTGAACGCGGGCGGGCAGGAGGTGTGGCTCAGCCCGTTCCAGGTGCAGGTGTCGGCCAAGGCCCAGGTGCTCACCGAATGCCAGACCGCCCAACGGGTCAGCGGAACGACCTTCTCGTCGCGGGGCGCTTCCGAATGCAAGTGAACGCCGCCCTGCGCCGCCCGCTCGTTCCCGCCCTGCTCGGCCTGACCCTGCTTGCCGGCGGATGCAAGTCGCTCGACACGCTGGGCACGGAACTCAGCGGCAAGCGAACCTACGAATCCGTTCCCGCGCGGTTCGTCGAGGTCGCGGACCAGCGGCGTCTTCCCGACGCCGGGGGCGGCTCCATGGCGGCGCTCGCCGCGTCGCTGCAGAAGCCGTCGGGCGCGTCGGCGCGGTCGCTCGACGGCCGTGACCCGCTGCCGCCGGGCACCCGCGAACTGGCGGGGGCGGAACCGCTGCAGCGTTACGCGAACCAGGTCCTGGCGCGTCTCCTCAAGGCGTGGCCCCACGCCAAACCGTCCGTCACCATCGTCGTGACCAACAACCCCGCCTATGTGGCGGAGGCCGTTCCGGCGAGCACCATCCTGATCTCGCAGGGTGTGTTCGTGAACTCCGAGAACGAGGACGAACTCGCCTTCATCCTGGCCCACGAGGTGTCGCACCTTCTGCTCAACCACATGGATGCCGACCGCGAGCACGCGGCGCAGAAGACGGTGGAGGACACCGGGATGGGGACGCTGCTGTCCGCGGCTCCCCGCTCCAACCCGGAGATGGCCAGGAACGCGGCGCTGATCTACACGACCTACCGGACTTTCCAGGACACCGTGGCACACCCGTCCTGGGCTCGCCAGCAGGAGGACGAGGCCGACCTTCTCGGCTTCGATCTTCTGGAGAAGGCCGGCTACAACACCAATGTCTTCCAGGTCGTGATGGAGCGCTTCGCCGACGACGCGCGCAAGCAGTCCGCCAAGGCCGAGGAAGAGCGCAAGAAGCTCGAAGACCAGATCAACGGGTTGATGGCGTCGGGGCAATACAGCGCCGGCATCAACGCCGCCTTCAAGGAGCTGTCGGCCGGCCCGTCCAAGATCCTGGGGGAAATCGGCAAGCAGCTGCGCGTGGGGCATAACTCCGCGGAGCAGCGGTTCGCGGATCTGAGCGCCTATGCGGTCCGTGAGCAGCTGTTCGAGAGCGCGGCCCGGGACAAGAACACGGTGGGTTACGAAAAGGCCGTGTTCCAGGGTACGGCGCTGAAGGCGCTGTCGCGCAGCGTCCTGGTGCAGCGCGCGGACAGCCTGATCGCGAAGGAGCGTCTTGCCGAGGCGGAGGCCGCCCTGAAGGAGGTCGCCAAGGGAGGCTTCGAATCCGATCCCTATCTGCGGATAACCTACTACCGGCTTCACACGAAGCAGAACCGCCCGGACCTTGCGGTGAAGGACCTTGAGGTCGCCGTCAAGAGTTCCTCCGCCCCGCCGGAGGCGTTCGACCTGCTGATCGCCGAGCAGCGGGCCGCCGGCCGGGCGTCCCAAGCGCTGGCCGCCCTCGACGCCAAGGAGCGGCGTTTTGGCGGGAGCGAGCGGGGTTATCCGCTCCGTATCCGGCTGCTGGTCGAGGCCGGACGGATGCCGGAGGCCGGGTCCGTGGTCGAGCGCTGCCGCGCGGTGCGAGGCCCGGTCGTCCGCGAGTGCGAGGACGCGTGGAGTCAGGCGACGGTGGCCAGCCTGTCCCCGCCGCGGTAACCTGTGCGCCGCCCCGGCTTTCAACCGGGGCGGCGCCCCCTGAAGAACTCCCTCAGCATGTCCCCCGCCCGCGTCTCGTCGATGCCGCCGTAGACGTCCGGGGCGTGGTGGCAGGTCGGCTGGTGGTAGAAGCGGGGGCCGTGCTCCACCCCGCCGCCCTTGGGGTCGTAGGCGCCGAAATAGACCCGGCGCAGCCGGGCGAAGCTGATCGCCGCGGCGCACAGCGCGCAGGGCTCCAGCGTCACATAGAGGTCCAGACCGGGCAGGCGCGGCTCGCCCATGGCCGCGCAGGCGGCGCGGATCGCCAGCACCTCGGCGTGGGCGGTCGGGTCCTTCAGCTCCTCGGTCCGGTTGCCGGCGCGGGCCAGCACGGCGCCGGTCGCCGGATCGACCACCACGGCACCCACCGGCACCTCCCCGCGGGCGGCGGCGGCTTCGGCCTCGTCGAAGGCGATGTCCATGGGGGAGGGGGGGCGGCTCATGCGGGGCACCCTGCCCGGCGGTCCCTGTTTTCGTCAAGCCGCGGAACGCCCTTCGGCGTTGTTAAGCATCGGACGAAACAGGGAGGACGGTCATGAGCAGCCATGTCTACAAGAAGGTGGAAATCGTCGGCACCGCCGAGACCACCATCGACGACGCCATCCGCAACGGCATCGAGCGGGCGTCCAAGACGCTGAAGAACGTGGACTGGTTCGAGGTGGGCGAGATCCGCGGCCACGTCAGCGGTGGAAAGGTCGCCCACTTCCAGGTGGTGATGAAGGTCGGCTTCCGCCTCGAAGAATAACGGCGGGGACCCCGTGCCGTGGGTTGCGGGCGGGGCTTGCAAGCCCTATGGTCCGTGCCCATGGACACCCCCGATTTCGACCATTCCAAAGCCATGCCCGGCGCCGCCGATGCGGACGCGGGCGAGCCCGATGCCGGCGAGCGCATCGCCAAGCGGCTGGCGCGCGCGGGCCTGTGCTCGCGCCGCGACGCCGAGCGCTGGATCACCGACGGCCGCGTGGCCGTCAACGGCACGACCCTGGACAGCCCGGCCTGCGTCGTGCGGTCCGGCGACGTCGTGCAGGTGGACGGCAAGGTCATCCCCGAGCCGGAACCGGCGCGGCTGTGGCGCTATTACAAGCCGTCCGGGCTGGTCACCACCGCCCGCGACGAGAAGGGCCGCACCACCGTCTTCGAACGGCTGCCGCCGGACATGCCGCGCGTCATCTCGGTCGGTCGGCTCGACCTGACGACCGAAGGGCTGCTGCTGCTGACCAACGACGGCGAGTTGGCCCGCTTCCTGGAACTGCCGGCCACCGGCTGGACCCGCCGCTACCGCGTGCGCGTCTTCGGCGAGGTGAACGAGGTGAAGCTGGCCGAACTGGCGAAGGGACCGACCATCGACGGGGTGAAGTACGGTCCCATCGAAGCCGTTCTGGACCGCATCCAGGGTCGCAACGCCTGGCTGACCGTCAGCCTGAAGGAAGGCAAGAACCGCGAGATCCGCAAGGTGATGGAGGCGCTGGACCTCCAGGTGAACCGGCTGATCCGCGTCGCCTACGGCCCCTTCCAGCTCGGCAAGCTGGAGGAGAGCGCCGTCGAGGAGGTGCCGAAGCGCGTGGTGCGCGAGCAGGTGTCCCGATTCTTTACTGGCGCCGATCCGGCGGAGGAAGGCAAGGCCAAGGGCGCGGGCAAGACCTCCGCCGCCAAGGCCGCCAGGACCGAGGGCGCCGGCGAAGGCGCCAAGGGCCGTTCCGCCGCTCCGGCGAAGGCATCCAAGCCGCGCGACGCCAAGGCCGGCTGGGCCAAGGCGGAGCCGAAGGCCGCGTCCGACCGGCGCGGCCCGGCCAAGCCGGCCTCGGGGGGCTACGCTTCCGGGAAGCCGGCCTCCGCCAGGACGGATGGCAAGCCGGCGGGCAAGCCCGGCACGCTGACGCTGAAGGGCGGCAAGCCCGGCGGTGGTGGGAAGCCGGGGCCGAAGCCGCGCGGCGGCGGAGGCGCCTCCGAGGGTGGCCGCGGGCCGGAGCGGACCCGTGCGGATCGTCGGCGGTAAGCACCGCGGGCGGCGGCTGGCCGCCCCGGGGGGGAGCGACACGCGGCCGACCACCGACCGCACCCGCGAATCCCTGTTCAACATCCTGTCCCACGCCGACTGGGGGCCGGACGGCGCCGACCTGCTGGAGGGCGCCGTCGTCGTGGACGCCTTCTGCGGAACCGGCGCCCTGGGGCTGGAGGCGCTGTCCCGCGGGGCCGCCCACGCCAGCTTCCTCGACCTGGGCCGCGCCGCGCTGGACGCCGTGCGGGCCAACGTCGCGGCGCTGGGGGAGGGGGCGAACGCCGCGATCCTGCGCGCCGACGCCACCCGTCCGCCGCCTCCGCCGGGCCGCCCCTGCACGCTGGCCTTCCTCGACCCGCCCTACGGCCAGGATCTGGCGCCGCGGGCGCTGGCCGGGCTGGCAAAGGCCGGCTGGCTGGCCCCCGGCGCCGTCCTGGTGGTCGAGGTCGCCGGGCGCGACTCGCTGCCCCTGCCGCCCGGCTTCGCGGACCTGGACGAGCGCCGCTACGGCGACACCCGCGTCCAGTTCCTGCGTTACGGGATGCCTCAGCCGTAGGTGAAGAAGGCCGAGGTGACCTGGTTCGGGGCGATGCCGGCCAGGGTCAGCCGGTCGCCGCCGCCGAAGTCGAGCAGGGCGCTGCCGCTGCCGTCCGATCCCAGCCGGTAGGTCATGTTGGAGGCGATCTGGATGCGGTCGTTCTGCGTGCGGCTGAAATCGGCGATGCGGTCCTGACCGCCGCCGCGCGTGAAGACGAAGAGGTCCGCCCCCGAGCCGCCCCACAGCGTGTCGTTGCCGGCATCGCCCCACAGCGTGTCGTTCCCCTCGTCCCCCATCAGCAGATCGGCGCCCGAGCCGCCATGGAGCGCGTCGTTGCCGGCCTGTCCGCGCAGCGTGTCGTTGCCGGCGTCGCCCCACAGCAGGTCGTTGCCGGCCCCGCCGAAGAGCTGGTCGTTGCCGCTCAGCCCGCTCAGCGTGTCGTTGCCCGCCCCGCCATAGAGGCTGTCGGCCCACGTGTTGCCGGTCAGCGTCAGGTTCTTCGGGATCTCCACGATCTGGAAGGTCTTGCCGGTGAACTGCTCGGCGTAATAATCGATGGAGTTCATGTAGTTGGGGCGCAGCGTCGGGGTCAGGTCCGACATGATGGTGCCGGTGGCGGCGAAATTGCCGTAGGTGGCGCCGCCCGCATACTCGTCGAAGGCGCCGATCATGTGGCCGAATTCGTGGGCCGCCAGCTCGTCCTGGTAATCGGGCCCCCAGTCGGTCTGGGTGCACCAGTTCAGCATGTCGCAGCGCCCGTAGCTGTTGCTGACGTTCACGTTGTAATGCTGGTTCCCGGCCGCCACGAACTGCACGTCGAAGCGGATGGCGTAGCTGCTGGTGCCGTCCGACAGGCTGTACTTGTCGCTCCAGATCCCCTCGATCCCCTGCTCCCAGACCTGCTTCAGCGCGCCGGCGTCGTCGCCGGTCAGGTGGATGCGGGTCTGCACGGTGAAGGCCGTGCCGTCGAAGGCGAGGTCGTACTTCACGTCCCAGCCGAACCCGCCGTCCGCCCGCGTCTCCGCGTAGTTGATGGTCACCGGGGCGAAGCTGGTGGGAACCGGCGCCGCGGGAGCCGCCGCCAGGGTGCCGGCGTTGTTCCCGTAGCTGTAGCTGACGGCCTGCGTCGTGGTGGTCTGGGTGGCACTGTTCTGGGCGGTGCCGTTCTGGGCGGCGGTCTGGCGCATGGCACGCTTCATGGCACGATTCCCCTGGTTCTGTGCGTCTTGGGGGACATCATGCGGGCAGGATTGAAGGCTTTCTTGTGACCTTAACTATACATTAACCTTTTTCCTAAGGGCGTAGGACACCCCCTTACGGTTGGCTCGGCGGGATGGCGGGACCTCGGCCGGTCGGTCCTGTTATGGCCTAGGACGAGCGGCGGCGGGCGCCGCGTCCGGTGCGGGGGCGGGCCATGATCAAGGATCTCTGGTACAAGAACGCGGTCATCTACAACCTGTCGGTCGGCACCTTCATGGACGCCAACGGCGACGGGATCGGCGATTTCCAAGGCTTGCAGCGCCGGTTGGATTATCTGCAGGGGCTGGGCGTGACCTGCCTCTGGCTGGGACCGTTCCAACCGTCGCCGATGCGCGACCACGGCTATGACGTGGCCGACTACTACAACGTCGATCCGCGCTACGGCACGCTGGGCGACTTCGTGGAGTTCAGCCACGCCTGCAAGCAGCGCGGCATCCGCGTCATCATCGACCTCGTGGTCAACCACACGTCGGACCAGCACCCCTGGTTCCAGGCGGCGCGCAAGGACCCGGACTCCCCCTACCGGGACTGGTACGTCTGGTCGGACAGGAAGCCGGACGACGCCGACCAGGGCGTCGTCTTTCCCGGCGTGCAGAAGACGACCTGGAGCTGGGACAAGGAGGCCCGCGCCTATTACTTCCACCGTTTCTACGAATTCCAGCCGGACCTGAACACCGCCAACCCGGAGGTGCAGGCCGAATTGCTGAAGGTGATGGGCTTCTGGATCGAGCTGGGCGTGTCGGGCTTCCGCATGGACGCCGTGCCCTTCGTCATCGCGACCAAGGGGCCGGACGTAAAGAAGCCCAAGCAGCAGTTCGACATGCTCCGCACCTTCCGGGAGTTCGTGCAGTGGCGGTGCGGCGACGCCGTGCTGCTGGCCGAGGCCAACGTGCTGCCGACCGTCGACCAGGAGTATTTCGGCGACGACGGCGACCGTATGCAGATGGTCTTCAATTTCCAGGTCAACCAGAACCTGTTCTACGCCCTGGCGACGGCGGACACGCGGCCGCTGGCCAAGGCGCTGGACGTCACCCGGGTGCCGCGCCCCAGCTCCAACCAGTGGGGCCTGTTCCTGCGCAACCACGACGAGCTGGACCTCGGCCGCCTGACCGAGGCGCAGCGCAAGCGCGTCTTCGACGCCTTCGGGCCGGACAAGAACATGCAGCTCTACGACCGCGGCATCCGGCGGCGGCTCGCCCCGATGCTGCGCGGCGACCGGCGCTGGCTGGAACTGGCCTACAGCCTGCTGTTCACTCTGCCCGGAACCCCGGTCCTGCGCTACGGCGACGAGATCGGCATGGGCGACGACCTGTCCCTGCCGGAGCGCGAGTGCGCCCGCACCCCCATGCAGTGGTCGGACGAGCCGCAGGGCGGCTTCACCAAGGCGGACGACCCCGTGCATCCGGTCATCAGCGGCGGCGCCTACGGCTACGAGCGGATCAACGCCGCCCACCAGCGCCGCGACCCTTCGGCCCTGCTGAACTGGACCGAGCGGATCATCCGCATGCGCAAGGAATGCCCGGAGATCGGCTGGGGCGACTTCCAGGTGCTGCCCACCGGATCGAACGCGGTGCTGGCGATCCGCTACGACTGGCGGAACAACTCGGTGCTCGTCGTCCACAACCTCGACGACCGTCCCCACGAGGTCGCGCTGGCGGTCGATGGCGAGGGTAAATCGCCGCGGCTGGTCAATCTGCTGGCCGAGGACCACAACGACCCCGAGGAGGACGGGCGGCACCGGCTGGTGCTGGAGCCCTACGGCTACCGCTGGTACCGGCTGGGCGGGCTGGACTATCTGCTGCGCCGGACGGAGGGGCCGGTCGGCGGGGCGAAGCGGTCTTGACTTTGCCCGGTCCGCTGGGGGACGCTGCCGGTGCCGTCCCCATCCGGGGGCGGCGCAACAGACGCTTGTTCTCAGGGCAGGGTGAAAATCCCGACCGGCGGTAGCCCCTCGCAAGAGGGGGAGCCCGCGAGCGCTCCCGGCCGTCAGGCGGGGAGGTCAGCAGATCCGGTTCAAGGCCGGAGCCGACGGTGACAGTCCGGATGGAAGAGGACGAGCCGGTCATCGACCGTGGTCCGCGCGTCGCGCCTGGCGTGGCGTGTGGGGCGCGTGCGCTGGCCTGCGACGGCGGTCCGCGCGGGGCAACCCGCGCGGACCGCCGGATGTCTCTTTGCGCCCTGATTCAGGCTCGCCCCAACCGGAGTGAGAACCGTGAATCAGACCTTTGCCAGCAACCCGCTTTCCACCACCTCCGCCGCCGGCCTTCTCGACCGCTTCGGCACCGCCGAGGAGCGGGTGATCCGCGCCGTGGAGGCCATCCGCAAGGGTGGCGGGGTCGTCGTCGTGGATGACGAGGACCGCGAGAACGAGGGCGACGTGATCTACGCCGCCGAGACCATCACCGCCGAACAGATGGCCCTGCTGATCCGCGAAGGGTCGGGGATCGTCTGCCTGATCCTGACCGACGCCGACGCGCGCCGCCTCGACCTGCCGCCCATGGTCGGCAGCAACACGGCGCGCTTCGGCACCGCCTTCACCGTCTCCATCGAGGCGCGGGAGGGCGTGTCCACCGGCGTGTCGGCGGCGGACCGGGTGACCACCATCCGCACCGCCATCGCCGACGGCTGCCGGCCGGAGGACCTCGCCCGGCCCGGCCACGTCTTCCCGATCCGCGCCCACGCCGGCGGGCTGGCGGCGCGGCGCGGCCACACCGAGGCGACCATCGAGCTGACCACCCTGGCCGGGCGCCGTCCGGCGGGGGTGCTGTGCGAGGTGATGAACCCCGACGGCACCATGGCCCGCCTGCCCGAGCTGGTGGCCTTCGCCGAACGCCAGGGCATGCCGGTGGTGACCATCGAGGATCTGGTCGGGGCGATGCGTCTGCGCGCCGCCGCCTGACCGGACCGGCGTGGTGAGTGGGGCCGTTCCCCCCGTTCGCGGGCGGGGCCGGTCCCATTCCCCACCCGGCAGGAAGCCGTGAGCGCCGTCCCCGATGCGATATCACACCCGCCCGTTCTTTTCCCATTGAGGACGACCGGATTGCCCTGTACGCGGTGCCCAGCGACAGGCGGTTCCAGGATGTGAGTGGAGAGGGTTGATGAGGACGACGGTGCGCGTGTGTTTGGCGGCGGCGGCCCGATTGCTCGCCGCGGCTCTGGTTCTGGCTTCGGCCCCAGCGCGCGCGGAGAACTGGACGGTCGCGTCCGAGGATTATTTCCCGCCGTACAATTTCACCGAGCGCGGCAAGCGCACGGGAATGGACACGGAAATCGTCGATGCCATGCTTAAGGACATCGGCGTCTATCCGGTTCACCGCCCCATGGCCTGGCCGGAGGTGGTGCGGGCGCACGACGAGAACGAGGTGGATGTCGCCTTTCAGTTCTTCACGTCGCCGCGCCGTCTGGAGCGCGGCCATCTGATCGGTCCCTACCGTGTGGGCGCGACCGTGCTCATGGTCCGCAGCAATTCGGAGATCACCTACACCCGCATCGACGATTTGCAGGGCCTGCGGATCGGCGTCGTCGACGGCTTCGAATACACCCCCGAATTCGACAAGTCGCCTCTGTTCGAGCGGGTCTCCAGCAGCAGCAACGTCGTGTCGTTCCGCCGCCTGCTGCTCGGCCGTGTCGATGCCATCGCCGGCGACCGGCAGGTGCTCCGATTCTTGGCCGACAGCGAGGGCCGGACGGGTTCGGTCAAGATCCTGCCCACGCCGCTGGCCATGGTGCCGCGCTACATATCCGTCCCCAAGCCGCGGACGGACAAGGCTGAGCGCTTGCAGGCGGCCTACGAGAAGCTCAAGCGGGACGGGACCATCGACGCCATCGTCCGCCGGTGGGAGCGGTAGGAGGCCACCCGCGCCGCTGACCCCCTTCGTCGGCCCTGGGGTCGGCCGGAGGCGCTACGCGCGATGCCGCTCGATCTCGGCAATCGCATGGGTTCCGCTGATGGGATTTGCCGCGACCTTCGCGCCGTCGCGCATTCTCAAGGCCGCCTCCTATCAATCGGGCGGTGCGGGCATGGCCGGGACGGCTGCGGACGTTCTGCGGTTTCTCGAAGCGATCCGCATGGGCGGCTCGCCGATCCTGAAACCCGAGACGGTCGGCCTGATGGTCCGGGATCAGGTCGGCGCGGCCGCCGGCACCCTGCAATGGGGCGGCGCCTACGGCCATTCCTGGTTCATCGACCGCGGGAACGGCCTTTCGGTGGTCGCGCTGACGAACACCGCGTTCGAGGGCATGGCGGGGGTGTTTCCGACCGATGTCCGGAACGCCGTTTATGGATGGAAGCGGCGTTGAGAGCGGGAAAAGCCCGCGTCGTCCGGTCGGGCTCCGCAGCCATGTCCGGGCCGGACCGCCCGTCCGCGCGACCGATTGTTTTCGTCAGCCGATGCAAAAATTGCTCCGGTCCGGCGCAGGAGTCCGGCGGGGCGGCCCGTATCAACGGCGGGAACATTCTTGGACAATCGGGGGCAGAGGCATGTCGGACGCGCTGGCCGGTGTCAATTCCATGGTGTCGGGCCTGACCGGCTCCATCAGCGACGGTGCCGCCCCCTCCGGGCGGACCGCCGCGGGACAGTGGGCGGTCTGACGGCGCTGCCGGTCCTCACAAGAAAACGCAAGATCATGGCGGATCATCACGACAGCGCGCCGGCGACCGGCCGGCGCGGCGGGCACGGCTCGCCCTGGGCGGCGGTCCTTCACGACCCGGCACGGGCGGAGGGCGCCTTCCTGCTTGGGTTGGCGGCGGCGCGGCTGGGGCGGGCGGAGGCGGCGATCCGCTGGTTCCGGCGCGCCGTCCGGCTGCAACCCGGCTGGCCGGACGGCTGGGCGGCGCTGGCCGACGCCTGCCGCAGCGCCGGACGCTGGAAGGAGGCCGCGGCGGCCTTCGCCGTGCTGCTGTCCCTGTCTCCCACTCATGGCGCGGCGCTGATCAACCTCGCGCTGCTGGAGCGGGCCGCCGGGCATCCGCGGGCGGCGGTGCGCCGGCTCGTCCGTGCCCTGGCGCTCGATCCCCGGCAGGCCGGGGCCTGGAACAATCTCGGCAGCGCGCTGCGCGATCTCGGTGCGACCGTCCAGGCCGCGGCGGCGTGGCGGACGGCGCTGGTGCTCGACCCGCGGCAGGCCGACGCGCTCGGCAATCTCGGCGGCGTGCGGCGCGACCAGGACCGTTTTGCCGAGGCGCGGGTTCTGCTGCGCCGGGCTCTGGCGCTGGCGCCGCAGCACGCGGCGCTTCACGGCGTCCTGGCCTACGCGCTGAGCGGCGAAGGCCGGCTGGAGGAGGCGGAGCGGGCCTGCCGCCGCGCGCTGGCGCTGGCGCCGGCGCTGGCCGACCCGCTGTGCACGCTCGGCCTGGCGACGCAGCGGCGCGGCGGCGCCGATGCCCTGCGCTGGTTCGACCGGGCCGCGGTGGCGTCGCCGGGCCACCCGCTCGCCCGCTTCAACCGTGGTCTGGCGGAGCTGGAGAACGGCGCGCTCGCCGACGGCTGGAGCCACTACGCCTGCCGCTTCGCCGCCGGCCGCGCCGGTCGGGAGCGGCGCTTCGCCATCCCCGAATGGCGGGGGGAGCCGCTGGCCGGCAAGCGCCTGTTCATCTGGCGGGAGCAGGGGGTGGGGGACGAGTTCCTGTTCGCCTCCTGCTACGCCGACGCCATCCGGCAGGCCGGCCAGGTGGTGATCGAATGCGAGCCGCGCCTGCTGCCGCTGTTCGCCCGTTCCTTCCCCAAGGCCGTCGTTCGGGCCGAGCAGCCGCTGCGCGGGCGGGCGCTGGTGGAGACGGTGGACTGCGACCTGCACATTCCCGCCGGTTCGCTGCCGCGTTGTCTGCGCGGCCGGCTGGCGGACTTCCCGCCGCGGTCCTCCTGGCTGTTCCCCGACCCGGCGCGGGTGCTGGAGCGGCGGCGGCAGCTGGATGGCATCGGCGGCGACCTGCGCGTGGGCATCGCGTGGCGCAGCCAGCTGATGACCATGGAACGGCAATGGGCCTATCTGCCGCTGGACGATTGGGGGCCGGTGCTGGGCGTTCCGGGGGTGACCTTCGTGAACCTCCAGTACGACGACTGCGAGGCCGAGATCCTGCGGGCGGAGGCGCGCTTCGGCGTGCCCATCTACGAGTTGGAGCGGCTCGATCTGAAAAACGACTTCGAGGGAACGGCGGCGCTCATCGCCAGCCTCGATCTGGTCATCGCGCCGGCCAATTCGGTGGCGGAGCTGGCCGGCGCCCTCGGTGTGCCGGTCTGGCGCTTCGGCGCGCGGGACTGGACCCATCTCGGCAGCGGCGTGCGTCCCTGGTACCCGTCCATGCGGGTCTTCCATCCCCGCGCGGGCGAGCCGCTGTCCGCGGCGCTGGGGCGCATCGCGGCGGAGCTTCGCCGCGCCGCCGTCCTGGCGCGCCGGGCGGGTGCGGAGGCGCCGGGGCCGCGTCTTCCCGCCCGCCCGGCCCATCGCAACCATCCCCAGGCCCCCTCGCTGCGGCGGCATTGAGCCGCCGCGGCCGGATGCCGGCGGCGTCGTTTCTCTTTGGTCGCGTCGTTTCTCTTTGATTGCGTGGTCGTGGATCAGACCAAGCGGATCAGATCAGGCGGATCAGACCGGGCGGATCGTGCCGGGGACGGGGGCCGCGTCGGGCGACAGGGCGTCGGAGGACGCCGTCCGGGCGCCGAAGGCGCGTTCGAAGATACGGTCGGCCAGACCATCGGGGGGAACCTCGTCGCCGTCCGTTTCGGCGAGCGCCAGTTCGATGGCCACCATCTCGTCCAGCATGGCCTGGGCCGTGACGGATTGGGCGAGGAGGCGGCGCGCCTCCCGCAGCGTCGCGCGGGGCCAGCGCTCCAGATCGCCGCCGTGGCGGTCCAGCAGCTCGCGAAACTCGTCTTCGGTCATCGCGTCATCCGTCTTCGAACGAATCCCTGGCGGCCTGCGCGCTGGCGCGCAACAGCGTGCGAAGCTGCTGGCGGGCGCGTTTCAGCAGCGATTCCACAGCAGTTACGCTGATTTGCATAATGGTCGCAACCTCCGCGCTGCTCAAGCCCTCGTTATAATAAAGGGCGAGGGCGGCGCGCTGCGGCGGCGGCAGCCGGTCCTGGGCGTCGCGCAGGCGGGCGGCCACCTGCCGGCGCTGGATGTGGGTGACGGCGTCAGGGGCGTGGTCCGGCGGCTCGGGCACGGAGTCCAGATCCTCCCCCGCCGGGCGGCGCTTGTGGTCGATGCAACGGTTCACCACCACCCGGTAGAGCCAGGTGGTGAACTTGGCCCCCTCGTCGGTCCAGCGGTCGCGCCGCTGCCAGACCTGGAGGAAGGCGTCCTGGGCGATGTCCTCCGCCTCGGCGTCGCTGCCGGACATGCGGCGGGCGAGCGCGTAGGCGCGCTTCAGGTGGCGGTGGACGAGCACGCGGTAGGCCGCCTGGTCCCCGGCGCGGATGCGCGCCATCAGGACCTCGTCGGTCTCCGCCGCCAAGCCGGCCACGCCCCTGCCGGACACGGAATTGGAAAGGGTGCCGGACGGACGCGTGCCGTCCTCAGCCAAACAGGCCGCCGCGCGCATGATCCATGGATCTCCCGATCACGGATGCGTGCGACCCTTTGGCCGAAGCACCGGTTGAACTGGGGACCACGCCGCGTTCTGCGGCGATGGTCTGCCATGCCTTCGTCATGAAGGACAGCTGGCGGATGATGGCCTCGGTCGCGGCCACGGGGTCCCGGCGCGCAGCGGCCAAACCGGCCTGCCGGACCAGGGACCGGTAGAAGCGCCGCAGCGTCGCCGCGACATCCCCACCTTTATCCAATTTCAGAATGGAATCAAGCCCCAAGAGGATGGTGATGGCGCGGTCCATGGCCTGGAAATGGGCGTCGTACCGGCCGTCCCGCGCGGCGTCGCGCGCCTGGTGCAGATGCGCCGCCGCCGTCTCGTAGAGGCGGACGACGGCGACCAGGGGCGGCAGCGCCGCGCTGTTGGCGGAGGCGTAGGCGGACAGGGCCTTGGTCAGGGTCGGGTTGCGCATGGCGCGGCTTCTCCGGATGGGGATGCGGGGACGTTGGCGGGCGCGCGGCGCCGTCAGTCGTCGCTGCTTTCCTTGTATTTCAGCTGCTGGAGCAGGAGGTTCGCGGCCTCCGCCTTGGCCTCCAGGCGGGCGTAGTAGGCGGTCAGGCGGGTGCGGTAGTCCTCGGCCTTGGTCTTGATGTCGTCGGACCGCCGGGTCAGGTCGGTGTTGTCGGCCTCAAGCTGCGAGACGATGCGGGCGACGTCGCCGTCGTCCTCCGCCGCGATGCCGTTCAGCGTGGTGTAGAGCCGGTCGGCCAGCCCTTGGGAAAAGCTGACGTCCACCGATCCCGTCTGGCCGGTGTAGACCAGCACCAGCCCGGCGAAGGCGGTGCCGTCGTTGCCGATGATGCGGTTGCCGCTGACCCGGAACAGCGACCCGTCGCCGTCCACCGAGGCGCCGGACAGGGTGCCGTCCTCCGCCACCGTGATGTCGAGCGTGAAGTCCGTACGGCCGAGGCTGCGGTCGTAGCGCAACAGCTTCAGGTCGGCGGAGGAGCTGGTCATCTCCAGGCCCAGCAGCTTGCGCACCGCGTCGATGTCGCCGGTCAGGGCGGCGTTCAGCGCCGTCTCGTCCACCTTGAGCGTGTTGTCGCTGGCGAAGGTGATGCCCAGGCTGGCCAGCGACAGGGTGCCGCCGTCCGCCGTCGTCACCTTGGCGTTCAGGGCATCGTAGACCGTCTTGGTGACCTGCCGCAGCAGGCTGTCCGCGAACAGGGTGGCGTCGCTGCCGGCGGTGCCGCCGCTGCCGACGCTCTGGTGCGTCTTGGCGAAGTCGCGGAAGGCGTTGTAGGCGTCGACGAAGCCGGTGATGGCGCTCTTGATGGAGGACAGATCGGTGCTGATCTCCACCCCGATCGTCTCGCCGGGCAGGGCGGCGTAGAGGTCGATGGTCAGCCCGTCGATGGCGTCGGCGATGCTGTTGCCGCTGCGCTCCACCCGCACCCCATCCACCGTGATGACGGCGTTCTGCGCGGCCACCAGTTCGTTGGCGTAGGCGCCGTCCGCATCGGTCAGGCCGAGGCCCGTCAGGACACCGCTGCCGCCGTCGTCCAGGGTGATCGCCTTGCCGGTATCGGTGGCGGTGAGGATGAGCTGGTACTGGCTGTCCGTCACCTTGACGATGCTGGCGGTCACGCCGCTGGTGGATTTGTGCGCGTTGATGGCGTCGCGGATGTCGGTCAGGGAGTCCCCGGCATCCACGTCGATGGACACGGCGGTGCCGCCCGCAATCCCCAGCGAGAGGGTGCCGGACTGGCCGAGCGCGGCGGTCTGGCTGGACGTCGTGGCAGCGCCGATCTTGTGGCGGGTGGCGAGCTGTTCCACCACGATGGAGTAGGTGCCGGTCTCCGCACCGTCCGCCGCCGTCACCGACAGCAGATTGTCCGGCGAGGTGGAGCCGCCGCCCGACAGATAGGCGGTCCGTCCCTCGAACAGGTTGCTGCCGCCGCCCGTCGAGACGTTGCGGTTGCGCAGCCCGTCCAGCGACGTGTTCACCGCCTGCAGCAGATCCTGCATGTCCTCGTAGGCGGCGATCCTCGCCTCGTTGGTGGTGATGGTCGTGTCGATGCGGTCGGCGCGGGACAGCCGCTTTTGCACCGACGCCTCGACCAGCGCCGAATAGTCGATGCCCGTGCCCGACCCGCTGGCGATCAGCGACGAGCTGCCGGTGGAGGCGGCGGTCGAGGATGAGGTTGAGGACACCGTCGTCATGGGCGTTGGTCCGGCGGAGGAAGGGGCGGGTGAGAGAGAGGGCGGTGTGATGCGTTCGGCACACGCCCATCCCCCTCACCCTGACCCTCTCCTGGCGAAGGGAGAGGGGTCTTGCGAAGGCGCCTTACCGCAGCAGCGAGAGCAGGTTCTGCGGCATCTCGTTGGCCTGGGACAGCACGGCGATGGCCGCCTGGGTCAGCACCTTGGTGGAGGCAAGCTCCGCCTGCTCCGCCGCGACGTCCACGTCCATGATGGCGGACTGCGCGGCTTCCGTGTTCTCGATGGAGGTGTCCAGCACCTCGCCGCGGAACTCGAAGCGGGAGATCAGGGCGCCGACGTCGGCCCGCGCGCTTGACAGCGCCTCCACCGCCGTGTCCAGAGCGGTCAGTGCCGCGCTGGCGGTGGCCGAGGTGCCGACGGCCAGCGTGCCGATGGCCAGCCCGGTCGAACTCACGTCGGAGATGCTGACCGTGATCTTGTCCGTCGCCTCGGTCCCGACGCGGAAATCCACGCCGGTCGCCCAGTTGCCGGTGCCGTCCAGCAGCGGGTCGTCGTTGAAGCGGGTGCCCGACGCGATGCCGTCGATTTCCTCGATGAGCTGCTGGAACTCGGCGTCCAGATAGCCGCGCTCGGTGTCGGTGACGGCGCCGGAGAGCGACTGGGTGGCCAGCGAGCGCATGCGCTGCACGATGTCGGAAACGCGGGACATGCCGCCGTCCGCCGCCTGGAGGATCGAGGAGCCGTGCGCGGCGTTGGTCGCCGCCTGCTTCAGCACCGTGATGTCGGAGGTCAGCGAGGTGCCGACGGCCAGGCCCGCCGCGTCGTCCGACGCCTTGGTGATGCGCGAGCCGCTGGCGATCTTGGAGACCGAGCTGGCCTGGTTGTCGGAGTTGATGTTCAGGTAGCGCAGCGCGGAATTCGCCGCCGTGTTGGTGGAGATGACGGGCATGATGTGCCTCCTGGTCGGAGCCTGATCGGATGGTGGGGCCGCCTGTGCATCAGCCCTCATGGCGTCTCACGGCCGGCGCGGCGAAAGCTGGCGCGGATTCTTCGGGCTCAGAGAAAATCGCTGAGGTTGGTCTGCTGGAGGATCTTCATCAGGCTCATGGTCGATTCCAGGTTGGCCTGAAGCTGCGACAGCCGCGTCGTCGCCTCCGCGAGGTCGATGTTGCGGATGTCCTCGACATGGGTCTGCAGGACAAGCTGCTCCTCCAGGTGGCGGTCGATGGTCCGCTCCAGCGTGGCGGAGGCGGAGCCGAGCTTGGTCTGCACCACGGTCAGCCCGTCCGCCGCCGCGTCGGCGAGGTCGGACGCCTCGTCCACCAGGGCGGTGTCCACCGGGTCGGTCGGCATGTTGGCGATCAGGCTGATGGAGCGCAGCGCCTTCTCGATGGACGGGTCGTCGGCGGTGACGCCGTACTGGACGATGAGGTCGTCGGCGGCCTGGAAGTAGGAGACGCTCTGATCGCCCCGGTAATAGCTCGTGTCGGCGGTGGAGGGGCTGGTGGCCGCGGGCAGGCCGTCCAGCGACACCGGCGCCCGGTCGATGCGGCCCCCGGCGAACAGGTAGCGGTCTTCCTGCTGGGTGTTCAGCAGCCCGGCGAACTCCGACATCAGGGCCTGCGCCTCGCTCTTGATCCCCTCCGCGGAGCCGCCGCCGGCCCCCTGGAGGCTGGCGACAAGGCTGCGCACGCGGTTGGCGAGGTCGACCATGCCGCCCACGGCGTCGTGCATGGTCTGGATGCGCCCGTTGACCACCTCCCCCTCGTCCACATAGCGCTCGGAGCGGCGGTAGTGGCTCTCCAGGTTGACGAGGCGCCCGCTGTCGCCGGCGATGCCCTTGTAATCAACCGATGCCTCGCCGGTCGCTGCCTGCACCTGGGCGGCGGCCACCCTGGACTCCGCCGCCAGCATGAAGCGGACGAGCTGGTTCTGATGGTTGAAGGTCGCGATCCGTTCCATGCCGGCTCTCCTAACGAACCAAATTCAGCGCCGTGTCGAACATCTCCTGCACCGCCTTCATGACCGCGGCGGCGGCCTGATAGGCAGATTGCAGGTTGCTGATCGCGGCGGTTTCCTCGTTGACGTTCACGCCGCTTTGTGAGGCCATCGTCGACTCCAGCCCGCTGGCGTAGGAGTCCTGGTCCTCGTAGGCGGTGGCGGCGCGAGAGGCGGCGGTCGCCGCCCCCTGGATGATGGCGCCCGCATACTGGGAGAAGCTGCCCGACCGGCCGGACAGGCCGCCCGCCGTGTCGAAGGACTGCGCACCGGAAAAGGCCGTCTTCAACGCCTGCGCCACCGAGCCCTCCCCCGCGGCCAGCGCCGATCCTCCGGCGGCGAGCGTCGCGGCGGTGGAGAGCGCGCCGGTCGCCAGACGCCCGCTGTCCTGCGCGATCGCGTCGGTCACCCTGAGGTCGGCGGCGCCGGTGCCGGTCAGCAGGTCGTTCAGCCCGAAGCGGGCGGAGAACCCCTGGCCGTCCGCCCCCACGGTGCCGTCGCCGCCCAGCGCCACGCCGTTCGCGGCGTTGTCGGCCTGGATGACCAGCCGCCCCTGGGCGTCGAGATGGGCCGAGAGCGAGTCCATGGCGTCGATGGCGTCCACCGCGTCCTGCACGGTGGCGTAGGCGGAGAGGTCGAGGTCCAGAACCTCCACCGCCGTTCCGTCCGCCGACGCGACGGTGACGCGCAGCGTGCCGCCGCCGTTCAGAGCGTCCGTTCCGGCGACCGTGGCCGTGCCGGTCAGCGCGTTGGGCGGGGGAAAGGCGGTGCCCTGGTTGTGGAGAACGTTCAGTGTGTCCTTCAGCGTCAGGGCCAACTCGTCGAGCCGGGCCTGCTGCGCCGGCAGGTCCTTGTCACGGACCTGGATCAGCCCGCCCAGCGTGCCCGAGGAGACGGAGCCGGTGACGTCCTTCCCGTCGATGGTGATCGGGCCGAAGCTCGTCCCGGCGCCGACTGCGGTGGCGGGCGTGTAGGACAGCCGGTGCACCGCGGAGTCCAGCAGGGACGTGCCGGAGGAGGTGGAGACCCGAACCATGCCGTTGGCGTCGGTCTGGTAGCGGATGTCGATGTCCCCGGCGAGGCTCTTCAGGGCGGTGTTGCGCTGGTCCTCCAGGTCGCCGGTGTCCTGGCCGAGCGCCTTGCCGGTCTGGATGCGGTCGTTGAGGTCCTTCAGCGTGTCGAGCGTCCCGTTGATCCGCGTCACCGTGTCGGCGACGGCGCGGTCGGCCTCGCCGCGCAGCTCCTGCACCGCCTTGGCGGTGGAGCGCAGCGTCTCGGCCACCGCGGTCAGGTCGTCCACCGCCGCCGCCTTGGCGCTGCCGCTTTCCGGGGAGGTCGCCAGGGTGGCCATGGTCTCGCCCAGCGTGTCGATGACCGAACCGAGCGACGACGCGGAGGTGGTGGCGCCCAGCCGCTCCTGGAAGCGGTCCAGATAGTCGCTGACCGTCCGGCTGAGGCCCAAGCCCGACTGTGCCGCCACCAGCGACGTCATCAGGTAGCGGTCCACCGTGCTGCCGATGCCGGCGACCTCCACCCCGGTGAAGCCGACGGCGGTGTCGCTGGCCGTCGGCTTGGCGGTCTTGCGGGTGTAGCCCTCCGTGTCCGCGTTGGCGACGTTGGCCGAGGCGACCGCCATGCCCACCTCGTTGGTGCGCAGCGCGGAGGTGGCGATGCTGCCGGCGACGCGCAGGGACATGACGGTTCTCCTGTGCGGCGGGTCAGGCGGTGACGGCGAGGTGCTTCGCCCCCGCCGCGCGACCGAGCGCCGCGTAGGAGCGCGACGGAGCGGAGACGGAGGCGGCGGCGCGCAGCGCCGCGCCGATGGCCGCCTGCCGGGCCTGCCGGGCCTTGGCCTGCGCCTCCAGCGCGCGCACCGACCGCCCGAGCGGGGCCAGCGCGCCGTCCAGGGCCTTGCGCACCGCCAGCCGGGTTTCCAGGGGGACGCGCTTGCTTTGCGCCGCGGTCAGCGCGTCGCGCAGCGTCCCGGCCTGGGCGTGCAGGAGCATCTGCATGGCGCCGGCCGCCCGCAGGGCGTCCACCGCGCGCCCCTCCCGCGCGGCGCTGGCGGCGCGTTGCGCGTGCCCTTCCATCTCCGCGACGAAGCGGGTGATGACCGCCACCGGGTCCGGGCGGGCGGCGGGCGAGACGTGCGGGGTGGGGAGCATAGGGTGTCTCCTTGAGGTGTTCCCTCTCCCGTCCCGGGAGAGGGATCTGGTCAGCCGCGCAGGGCGCCGGTGCGGCGGTAGGCGGTGGCGGCGCGCTGGGCGCTGCCGGTCTGGCGGATCGCCGCCTGCACCGCGGCCCGCGCCGAGGCGATGCGCGCCCGCAGGCTGAGCAGGTCGTCGATCAGCGCGAGGCGCTCCGCCGTTTCCGGGACCGGCCGGGACCGGTGACGGTCCACCCGCCGGGCGAGGCGGCGCAGTTCGCCGTCCAGAGCGGCTTCGCCGTCGAGAAGCGGTTGCGCGGGCTGCATGGCCGTCACCGCCGTCAGCGCTTCATGGCGATCAGCGTGTCCATCATGTCCTGCGAGGTCGTGATGACCTTGGAGGCGGCGGAATAGGCCTGCTGGGCGACGATCATGCGGCTGAACTCGTCGGTCAGCTCGACCGTGGAGCTTTCCAGCGCGCCCGCCGTCACCGTCCCGGCCTTGGCGTCGCCCGCCGTGCGGAGCTGGTACTGCCCGGCCGCCGCCGTCTGGGTGAAGGTGGTGCCGGTGACGCTTTCCAGCCCGTCGGCGTTGGCGAAGGTGGCGATGGGGATCTGGTAGATCGCCCGCGTCTCGCCGTTGTCGAAGACGGCGCGGACGATGCCGTCCTTGCCGATGGTCGTCCCGGTCAGGGAGCCGGGCTTGTAGCCGTTCTGCGTCGTGGTCTCGACGCTGACCGAGGGCGTGCTGTCGCCCGACGCGTGCTGGGTCAGGCCGTTGTTGCTGTTGGCGGTGCCGAGGTTCAGCGCGACGGCGCTGCCGCCGGCTCCGGTGGTCCATCCGTCGACGGTGAAGGACAGGGCGGACAGGTCGGCGGCGGTCGTCGTGCCGTCCGCGGCCACCGTGGCGGCGGAGGCCAGCGTGCCGTCCGTGTTGAAGGAGAGCTGGATGGGGAAGCCGGCGATGGTCCCGGTGGTCCGGGTGGCGTCGGAGGACAGGACGGGGTCGGAGGCGTCCAGCTCCCAGCTGTTCTCGCCGGTCTTGGTCCAGCTCAGGGTGATGGAGTGGCTGACGCCCAGGCTGTCGAACATCTCCATGTCGGTGGTGAAGCTGTCGCCGGTGTCCGCGTCCGAGGGCAGGTTGGCGTCGATGCCCATGGTCGAGGTCGCCTTGGGCGTGCCCTTGATGTTGGCGACGTTGACCGGGACGAGGCTGTCAACCGACCCCTTGTTGCCGGCGGCGACGGTGCCGTTGGCATTCAGCGCCCAGCCGTAGAGGTAGTAGCCCTCGCTGTTCGACAGGTAGCCCTGGGCGTCGGTGGAGAAGGAGCCGTTGCGGGTGAAGGCGACGGTGCCGTCCGCCGTCTCCTCCGACACCACGAAGAAGCCCTCGCCGTTGATCGCCATGTTGGTGGAGACCGACGACGACTGGATCTCGCCTTGCCCGCTGATGTTGCGGTAGGTGAAGGCCAGCACGCCGCCGGTCTGCTCGTCGATGGACGAGGTCTTGTTGATGTAGGAGTTGAAGTTGGTGCCGGTGCTCTTGAAGCCGGTCGTGCTGGAATTGGCGATGTTGCTGGAGATGGAGGCGAGCGCCTTGCTCTGCGCCATCAGGCCGGACGTGGCGCTGTACATCGCGCTGGTGATGCTCATCGTCGCACCTGTCGCAAGGAGATGGATGGGGGAGGGGGATCAGCTCAGCGACAGCACGTCGTCGGCGGGCACGCTCACGCCGCCGATGCCCAGCGCCGCGGTGGTGCCGGAGGTATCCACGGAGGTGACCGTGCCCTTGATCCGCGTCTCGGTGGCGATGGCGGCCTTGCTGGAGTCCACCGCGGTGACGGTCAGGCTGTAGTTTCCCGAAGTGTGGATTGCGCCGTCGCGCCCCGTGCCGTCCCAGGTGAAGGCGTGGCTGCCCTTCCCGGTGGCGCCGCTGTCCTGGTAGACGATGGCCCCGTCCTCGTCGCGCACCGTCAGGGTGACCGACGCGGCCTCGCTGTTCAGCGAATATTCCCAGTTGGCCGCCCCGTTCTGCAGGGCGGTCGTGTCGCCCTCCGCCGTCACCGTCCGCCCGAGATAGCCCAGCGCCGAGCTGCCGGTTCCCAGCGCCTGCACCGCCGAGGTCAGCTCGTCCAGCTTGTCGCTCATGGACATCTGCTGCTCCAGCGAGGAGAGCTGGACGAGCTGGCTGGTGTACTGGGCGGTGTCCACCGGGTTGGTCGGGTCCTGCACCTCAAGCTGCTTAAGCAGCAGCGTCAGGAAGGACTGGTAGCTGCCGGCCAGCGAGGCCGAGGAGCTTTTGGCGGACGAGGTGGTGGTGACGGTCGAGGAGCTGAGCGAGTCAACCTGCATGGCGGCCTCCAGGATGCGGCCTCCCCGTCGCGGGAATCGGGGATTCCGCGTCCGTTTCGGCGTGATGGTCCGGCGTGTGGTCCGGGAGGAGGCGCCGCGGGGCGGAGCGTTGTCCCGTTCTGTGGCTATCCACGGAGGGGACTGGAAAAGCTGGCGGACTTTTTTTCAGAATTTGCGAAACGCGGTGGCGGAACCCGCGCGTGGACGCCGGATGCCCTGCCCATGGCGGACCCGCGATGCCGACCGGCGGCTGCCCGCGGTGATGCCGATGTCATTCGATGGCGCCGTGCGCCCGCGTCGCCAAGGGGGAGCGCGGGCGTCCGGCGACGCGGGCCGCACCGGGCCTTGAGGTCGCTCGCGGGGAAAGGCTCAACCACGGATGACGGTCCGTTGCCGCTGCCGCTGCCGCTGCTCGATCTGGTCGGCGCTTCCCCGCCGTTCCGGCCGGCGGGCCGGTGTCAGGCCACAGATGGATTGACCCTGATGACGTACGGAATAGGCTGAGGTGTCATGACCCGGTTCCCACAGTGGGGCTGACCTGGTTCCGGCACTTCCGGAGCCGGATCGACCCCGCTCAGGTCTTCGCTTTATGCGCCAACGCCTTGACGGGGCTGTTGTCGGGTGGTTCGGTTCAGAGCGGATTGGTTTCGAGTCCGACCGCCGCAAAGGCACTGGATTGCTTTGCGGCGGTCCTTTCGGGACTCGGGCACGCTTCTTCGGCGAGGCCTACGGTGCGGACGGTGAGGTGGTTCGCACGGGACGACCCTCGATGGGGTAGGCGGGGTCGTTGTAGCCTGGAGACGAGGGGTGTCCGGTCGTCACCAGCCGGTCGATCAACGCCTCGTCCTCGGCGGTGAAGGTGTAATCCAGCGCGCCGAGGTAAGCGCGCCATTGCTCTTCCGTGCGCGGCCCGGCGATCGGAGCGGTCACGAGGCGATTGTTGAGCACCCAGGCGACGGCGAACTGCCCCGGCGTGATGCCGCGCGCTTCGGCATGGCTCTTGATCTCCTGGGCGATTTCCAGGCTTTCCGGGCGCCATTCCGTGTTCATCATCCGCCGGTCCTTGCGGCCGGCGCGGGTGTCGGCGGATGGTTCATCCCCGGGGCGATACTTGCCGGTGAGCACGCCGCGGGCGAGCGGGCTGTAGGGGACCACGCCCAAGCCGTAATGGCCGCAGGCGGGCAGGATCTCGACCTCCGGCATGCGGTTGAGCGCGTTGTAATAGGGCTGACAGGCCACCGGCCGGTCAATGCCCAGACGGTCGCACAGACGGCAGATCTCGGCGATGCGCCAGGACCGGAAGTTCGACACGCCGAACGCGCGGATCTTGCCGCTGCGGATCAGGTCGCCCAGCGCGGCAACGGTCTCCTCCAGCGGGGTGTCGGGGTCCTCGCGGTGCAGGTAGTAGAGGTCGATCCAATCGGTGCCCAGACGCCGGAGGCTCGCGTCGCACGCCACGATCAGCCGCCGCCGCGAGAGGCCCCGCTGGTTCGGGCCCGGCCCGGTGGGATTGCCGACCTTGGTCGCCACCACCCAGCGCTCGCGGTCGCCCCTCACGGCCCGGCCGACGATTTCCTCCGACCGGCCTTCGTTGTAGACGTCGGCGCTGTCGATGAAGTTGATGCCCGCTTCCGCGGCGTGCGCGATGATGCGCACGGCCGTCGGCTCGTCGGTGGGACCGCCGAACATCATGGCGCCAAGGCACAGCGGCGACACCTTCACGCCACTGCGGCCGAGCTTGCGGTAGTCCATCCTTGCCACCCTCCCGTTGTTCTGCTTTGGCCGGCGCTGCCCGTCATCCTGGCTGTGGGTGATGCGAGTTGCCATGGACATGGCTTGCGGAGACGATGACGGAGTCCGAAGCCCATGTTCGGTGAGACGATCCTTCCGCGCAAACCAGATTTCGTCGAGATCGAACCAGCCATGAGTGGCCGGAGCCGGCATCGAGGAGAGAGGCACGCACTCGATCCCAGGGGTGGAAGGGTTTCAGGGGAACAGGTCACACCCCCCTTCGACCATACAGCGAGAGGCCGGGTGGAGCCGCTGGTCCGAAGACCGGCGGCTGTCGCCGCGGCGTGCCCCGTCACAGCGCTGTCGGGGTTTCGACTGGAACGGGGCAAGCCCCTCTGCACGCACCGGTCCGGCAAGGTGATGACGGTGAACGCGCGTGCCGGCAAGGAGGTGGCTTTCTCGGTGCAGGTTCCCCTTTCGTCACATCCGCAACCGCAGCTCCCGAGCGTGGGGCGTTCCTACCCTTGGGTTTGCGAAAGGTGTCCGGCAACCCGTTTCGGCGACGGGGTTTCCGGACAAACCTCACGATCGTTCAGAACGCATCCTCGCCCCCTTCTGGAGGAGTCCTCGACAGGCACCGTGCAGGCGGAACGGTTCGCGCAACCAGCAACACTGGCCCGGTCAGCCGTTCACGCGGGCCAGCACACGATCGACCATGACCCCGGACTGCCCGAGGTAATTGGCCGGATCGCACAGCTTGGCCAGTTCGGCGCGGCTGAGGCAGGCGCTGATCTCCGGGGTTTCGGCCAGGAGGTCGAGCAGCGGCCGGTTCTGCCGCACCGCCTCGCGGCAGAGGTCGTAGACCAGGTCGTGGGCGTATTCGCGGCCGATGTGGCGGCCAAGCCCCATCATCACGGCCTCGGACGCCACCAGCCCGTTGGTCATCTCCAGATTGGCGCGCATCCGTTCGGCGTCGACCTCAAGGCCGCTCACCACGAACCGCGCCTGCTTCAAGGCGCCGGCCAGCAGGCAGAAGGCCTCCGGCAGGACGATCCACTCGATCTCCCACGGGCCGGTCGACCGCTCGTGGTCGGCCACCATGGCGTCGAGCAGGGCCGCCGTGTGCTGGCGCAGAACGGAGATCGACGCGTGGATGTAGCAGCTGGAGATCGGGTTGCGCTTCTGCGGCATGGTGCTGCTCGACCCGCGGCCGTGCGCGTAGGGTTCGTAGACCTCGCCGACCTCCGTCTGCATCATCAGCTTCACGTCCATCGACAGCTTGCCGAGCGTGCCGCCGACCAGGCCCAGGAAGCAGCCGACTTCGGCGATGGTGTCGCGGATGGTGTGCCAGGCGATCACCGGCTGGGCGAGGCCCAGCTCCTCCATCAGCCCGGCCTGGGTCTCCATGGCGCCGTGCTCCAGGGAGGCCAGCGTGCCGGACGCTCCGGCGAACTCGCCCATCAGCACGCGCGGACGGAGCTGCGCCAGCCGCTCCCGATGGCGTTCCACCGCCGACAGCAGCCCGGCCATCTTGTAGCCGAAGGTCACCGGCACCGCCTGCTGGAGGTTGCTGCGGCCGATCATCGGCGTGTCCCGGTGGCGCTTGGCGAGGGTCGCCAGGGCCGCCGACAGGCCCGCGAGGTCCTCCTCCACGATGGCCAGCGCCTCGCGCATCTGCAGGACCGTGGCGGTGTCGGTGATGTCCTGCGTGGTGGCGCCCCAGTGGCAGTATTCGCCGAGCCGGTCGCGGCAGAGCGCGTTGAGCTGCGAGACGACGCCCAGCACGGGGTAGCCGATGCGCTCCGTCTGCGCCTTCAGCTTCGCCATGTCGATCTTGTCGAGCGAGCAGTTGGCGACGATCTCGTCGGCCGCTTCCTGCGGGATGATGCCCAGACGGCCCTGGACGCGGGCGAGCGCCGCCTCGATGTCCAGGTATTTGCGCGTCCGGTTCTCGTCCGACCAGACGGCGCGCATGGCCGGGGTGCTGAAGATGTCGCCGAAGATGGCGGAGTCGATGATCGTGGACGGCATGGATCGGGTCCTCCCTAAAATGGTTTTCCGTTCGGGCCGCGGCGCGGGATGTGGCTCAGACCGCCTTCGCGTCGCGCAGCCGGGCGATGTCGCCGGGCGCGTAGCCCAACGCCGCGAGGATGGACTCGGTGTGCTGGCCGAGCGCCGGCACCGGGTCCATGCGCGCCTCCCCCTGCGCGCCTCGGCCGCTCGCCACTCCCGGCGGCAGCAGGGCCGGCACCGGCCCGTTCTGGGTCTCCACCGTGCGCCAGCGGTCGCGGGCCGCCAGTTGCGGGTGGTTCCAGACGTCCTGCATGGCGTTGGCCTGGGCGTTGGCGATCGAGGCCCGCTCCAGCCGGGCGACCACCTCCTCGGCGGTCAGGCCGGCGAAGGCCGCCACGATGATCCCGCGCAGCTCGTCGCGCGCCGCGTTGCGGCGGGAGTTGCTGGAGAAGCGCTCCTCCCGCGCCAGCTCGGGGCGTTGCAGCACCGTCTCGCAGAAGGCCACCCATTCGCGCTCGTTCTGCAGGCCGAGCAGCACCGTCTTGCCGTCGCCGGCCGGAAACGGGCCATAGGGGTAGATGGTGGCGTGGCTGGCGCCGGTGCGGGCCGGCGGCGGCGCGCCGTCGAAGGCGTAGTAGAGCGGGTAGCTCATCCACTCCACCAGCGACTCCAGCATGGAGACATCGATGCGGCAGCCGCGTCCCGTCTGCTGACGCTGCAGAAGCGCCGCCAGTATGTTGGTGTAGGCGTACATCCCGGCGGAGATGTCGGCGATGGACGGGCCGGCCTTGGACGGCGTCTCCGGCGTGCCGGTCACCGACAGGAATCCGGATTCGCCCTGGATCAGCAGGTCGTAGGCCTTCTTGTCGCGGTAGGGGCCGTCGCCGCCGTAGCCGGAGATGTCGCAGACGATGATGCCCGGCTTTTCGGCGGACAGCGCCTCGTAGGACAGGCCGAGGCGGGCGGCCGCGCCGGGCGCGAGGTTCTGCACCACCACGTCGGCCTGCTCGCGGATCAGGCGCTTGAGGATCGTCTGGGCCTCCGGGTGCTTGACGTCGAGCGTCAGGCTTTCCTTGGAGCGGTTGGTCCACACGAAGTGCGAGGCGACGCCGCGCACCCGCTCGTCGTAGCCGCGGGCGAAGTCGCCGACGCCGGGGCGCTCCACCTTGATGACGCGGGCGCCGAGGTCGGCGAGCTGGCGCGTCGCGAAGGGGGCGGCGATGGCGTGCTCCAGGGTGACGACGGTGAGTCCGGCCAGGGGTTTCATGATGCTCGTCCTCACTTCAGGACCGCGGTGGCGTCCATGGTCAGCCAGCCGTCATGGTCCTTGGCCCACAGGTGGACCGTCTTGCCGTCGGGGCCCCGTCCATGGTCTTGGGGCGTGCCGCACACCGAGAAGGGATTGATGTCGAAGGTCGGCCGCACCGCCTTGAAGCGGAAGGAGGCGACCTCGGCCTCCGGCCGCCGGTGGCGCAGCAGGTCGAGCAGCAGGGTGGCGATCAGCGGACCGTGCACGATCAGCCCCGGGTAGCCTTCGGTCTCCGTCACGTAGCGGCGGTCGTAGTGGATGCGGTGGCCGTTGAAGGTCAGCGCCGAGTAGCGGAACAGCAGCACGTCATCGGGAACCCAGCGCGTCTCCCACGCCGCGTCCGCCGGGGCCGGCTGGGGCTCGGGCGGCGCGTCGTCCGGATTGGCCGCCTCGCGGTAGACGATGTCGTGGAACTCGGTCAGCGCCACCTCGGTCTCGCCGGCCCGGCGGATCTCGTGGCGGACCTTGACGAAGACCAGCGGACCGGTGCGCCCGGACTTCTCGGTCACGTCATGGATGGTCGAGGTCCGGGTCAGGGCGTCGCCGACGCGCAGGGGGCTGTGGAACTCGAACTGGCTGCCGGCCCACATCCGGCGGGGCAGCGGCACCGGGGGCAGGAAGCCGCCGCGCCTGGCATGACCGTCCGGCCCGATCTCCGACTGGCGGTGCAGCGGCAGGAAGTACAGCCAGTGCCACAGCGGCGGGAGCGGCGTGCCGGGGGCGGGGCGCTCGGCGGGCCGGTCCAGCGTGGCCGACAGCGCGGCGTAGGGGGTGGGGGTGACGGTGTCGGACACGGTCTCGGTCCGGCCGATCCAGTCCTTCGCGTCCGTGGCGGAAACGGTCATGGCGGGGGCGGTCATGGTGGCGTCCTCGATGCGTGGGAGCGGCCTGTGCGGGATCAGTGCGACGGCTGGGCGGGGGCCTGGGGGCTCAGCGGCAGGACGGTGATGTCGCCCTTCTCCTCCAGGATCCGCTCGGTGCTGGCGTAGCTCTGGTTCAGCTCCCGCTGCAGAACCTCGCGGTCGCAGGCGTTCTCCCAGATCGAGACGACGATGCTGGCGACGCAGTTGCTGATGATGCTGGTCAGGGCGCGGGCCTCGGACATGAAGCGGTCGATGCCGACGAGCAGCGCGACGCCCGCCACGGGAAGGTCCGGCATCACCGTCAGCGTGGCGACCAGGGCGACGAAGCCGCTGCCGGTGACGCCCGCCGCACCTTTCGAGGTCAGCAGCATGACGCCGAGCATGGCGATGATCTGGCCGGCCGACAGGTGGATGTCGCAGGCCTGGGCGATGAACAGGGAGGCCAGCGTCAGGTAGATCGCCGTGCCGTCCAGGTTGAAGGAGTAGCCCATGGGCAGCACGAGGCCGGAGACGCCCTTCTTGCAACCCAGCGCCTCCAGCTTCTGCAGCACGCGCGGCAGGACCGGTTCGGAGGAGGAGGTGCCGAGGACGATCAGCAGTTCCTCGCGGAAGTAGCGCAGCACCTTCCACAGGCTGAAGCCGTGCAGCCGCGCCAGCGTGCCGATGACGACCACCAGGAAGAAGCCGCAGGCGGCGTAGAAGGTGAGGATCAGCAGGCCGAGCGAGCCGATGGAGTCGATGCCGTATTTGCCGACGGTGAAGGCCATCGCGCCGAAGGCGCCGATCGGGGCCAGCTTCATGATGAAGCCGAAGGCGGCGAACAGCACGTGGGAGAAGGATTCGATGCCCTGGACCACCGGCTCGCCGGCCTTGCCGACCCGCGTCAGCCCGAAGCCGACCAGGACGGAGATGAGCAGCACCGGCAGCACCTCGCCTTCGGCGAAGGCGCCGAAGAAGGAATGCGGGATGATGTGCAGCAGGAAGTCGGTGAAGCCGACCGGAGCCGCCTGCTTGGCGTAGCGCGCCGCCACCGCGGTGTCGAGCGACGCCGGCGACACGTGCATGCCGACCCCGGGCTCGATGATGAAGACCGCGGCCAGCCCGATGAGGAGCGCCGCCACCGTCAGCGCGTAGAACAGCGCCATCGACTTGACCAGCGTCTTGCCGATCTCGCGGGTGTCGTTGAGGCTGGTGATGCCGCTGACGATGGTGCAGAAGACCACCGGCGCGATCATCATCTTGACCAGCTTGACGAACCCGTCGCCGAGCGGCTTCAGGGAGGCTCCGAAGTCCGGCCAGAAGTGGCCGGCCAGAATGCCCAGGATCAGGCCGATGACGACCTGGAAGTAGAGGGCCTTGTAGATGGCTTTGGGGTAGACGACTTTGGGGTCGATGGTTTTGGGATCGGTCGGCGCCGGGGTTTGATCTCCCGTTTGTAGGCGCATGGTGTTTCCTCCTCGGTGCGTTATGGGTCAGGCGGCCATGGCGGCCCGTGGTGGCTCCAATGGCCGTGCGAACACGGTTCCCTCGAACAGGCGTCGTGACGTGCGCAGGATGCTGGCGGTGGGGGCGGATTGACCGGCGCCCGGATCAAGGTGGACGGTCAGCCGGCCGGCCGGATGCTCGAAGGTGACGTCGCCGGGCAGGGCCAGGTGTCCGGCCAATGCGGAGGCTACGGTTCCCGGGATCGTGCAGGCGGTCGCGGTGGCGACGGCCCCGGTGATGGCCATCGCCCGGTGGCAGTCGTGCGGCATGAAATAGCGCACGGCCAGCGTGCCGCCGCGCGTCGGTGGCGCCAGCAGGACGGGCTTGGGGATCACCATGCCGGCGGCGTTGGGGAAGCCCATGCGGCGGCCGGCCTCCACGCGCAACGCCTCCAGCCGGGCCATGAAGCCGCGATCGAGCCGGTAGCTGTCCATCGGCTCATGCCCCGTCTTGCCGAGGTCGGCGGCGCGGACCAGCATCACCGGGATGGCGGCGTCGATGCAGGAAACCTCGACCCCATCAATTCCATCGATCCCGATGATCCGGTCGACCGGCGCCCCGGTGGGCAGCAGCCGGCCGGTGTTGGCGCCCGCCGCGTCGAGGAAGGCGAGATGGATGGGCGCCGCGGTGCCGGGCACGCCGTCGATGGCGGCCCCGCCCTCGTAGGTCACCCGGGCGCCGGGGGTCTGGACGCGCGCCTCGATCAGCTTGCCGGTGTTGACGTTGTGGATGCGCACCACCGTCACGCCGTCCGTCGCCGGGACCAGCCCGGCCTCGATGGCGAAGGGGGCGACGGCGGCGAGCATGTTGCCGCAGTTGGGCGAGGTGTCGACGATCCCTTCCTGCACGCGCACCTGGGCGAACAGATAGTCCACGTCCGCGCCGGCGAGCGTGGCGGGACCGACGATGGCGACCTTGCTGGTCAAAGGATTGCCGCCGCCGATTCCGTCGATTCCCAGGTCGTTCCCCGCCCCCATGACGGAGAGCAGAAGGGCGTCGCGCTCCGCCGGTGTCGCCGGAAGGTCGGATGCCAGAAAGAAAGGCCCGCGGGAGGTCCCGCCGCGCATCATCACACAGGGAATGCCGATCTGGCGGCTGGTCAGGTGGTTCATGGCGCTTGGTGTCTCTTGATCTCGCCGTGACGGCGAAGAAAGCCGATGAACCGATATTCAGCCTCGGAACCGTATTTGTTAAATGCAATGATTCGGGGTATTATTCCGGAACACGCATCAATGAGCGCCGCCTTGCGGAGCCGGGCATGAATTTCGAACTGGTCGATCTGAAAGCCTTCGTGGCGGTGGCCGAACTGGGCAGCTTCAACCGCGCCGCCGAGTTGCTGAACCTCTCGCAGCCGGCGCTCAGCCGCCGCATCCAGAAGCTGGAGGACACGCTGGGGGTCGCCCTGTTCGAGCGCTCGACCCGCCATGTCGCCCTGACCATGGTCGGACGCGACTTCATCCCCAAGGTCCGGCGCTTCCTGGACGAGTTCGAGTCATCGCTGCTGGGGATCAGCGACCTGGGGGCGCGGAGCGGCGGGCAGATCACCATCGCCTCCGTCCCGACGGCGGTGTTCTACTTCCTGCCGAACGCGATCAGCCGCTTCAGCGTCGCGTTCCCGCGCATCCGCTTCCGCATCCTGGACCTCGGCGCCAACGAGGGGCTGGAGGCGGTGGCCCGCGGCGAGGCCGATTTCGGCATCAACTTCATCGGCACGTCACACCCGGACATCGAGTTCACGCCGCTGGCCGAGGACCCGTTCGTCGTCGCCTGCCGGCACGATCATCCGCTGGCCTCCCAGGAGGCCGCCACGTGGGAGGATTTGACCGCCCACCGGGTCATCACCGTGGGCCGGACCAGCGGCAACCGGGCGCTGATCGACAACGCCCTGGCGCAGCACGGCCTGAAGCTCAGCTGGTCCTACGAGATCACGCATCTCGCCAGTTCGCTCGGTCTGGTGGAGGCGGGGCTCGGCGTCGCGGTGCTCCCCAAGCTCGCCACCCCGGCCTCAGGGCACCCGATCATCCGGACCATCCCACTGAGCCACCCGAAGATTTCCCGGACGATCGGCGTCGTCCGACGACACGGCGCCATCCTCTCACCGATGGCGGCGCGCTTCCTGGAGGTGCTGCTCGGCTCCTGGAAGGCCTGACGCTCTTGAGCACGGCCGCGTCGCGTTGAAGTCCTTTGAAGGCCGGCTCCTGGCGGACGGTGTTGAAAAAGTCGGGGTTGCGCAGGGCAGATCTGTTCGCATTTGGTCCGAGCGCCGATCATGCCCAGTCGCGCCGACCAGTCCGCAAATCCGGACTTTGACCGCGCGGCATGTCGGCGGCGGCACCTCGTTAAGCGCCAAGCCGGAAAGCTGACGCAGTAGCGTCGTGTGGCGACCCGCTACGACAAGCTCGACGCCCACCACCTTGCCTCCGTCCGGATCGCATCCATCACGCTCTGGCACGGTCTGGCTGCGCAGCTACGGCGACAGATCCGGTCGGCGCGCGCGCGGAAGTTCCTGCCGACCGTCGAGGCGCCGCGCCCGACCGCCTCCGAAAAGCCCGGTGCGGTTCAGTAGCGGTTCAGTATCAGCTTCCCAGAAGGTTGGTGCGGACCTGCAGCAGATGCTCCTGAAGGGCGGCACGGGCCTGATCCCCGTCACGGTCCTTGAGCGCGCTGACGATGCGCCGGTGCTGGTCCTCATAGACGGCGCGGCGCGCCGGCGTGAGGCTGCGCACCTTGAGCCGCGCCCATTCCGGCTGGTTCCGGATGGCGTTGATCGCGTCGTACACATCCGCCAGCAGGCCGTTCTTGGCCGCCCCGATGATCGCCACGTGCAGCATGCCGTCCCAGTGCTCGAACTCCGGAACGTCCTGGGCGCGCTCGGCATGGGCCAGGCATTCCTCCATCCGGTGGAGATCCGCCGCGGTGGCCCGGCCGGCCGCCAGTTCCGCCGCCTGCGGCTCGACCATCAGGCGCAGCTCCATGATTTCCGCCGGGCTGGCGCCGATGATGCGGCTGGTCAGGCTTTGGTCCTCGGCCGGGGCCTTCGCCGTCGCCTCCGACGTGACGAACGAGCCGCGGCCCACATGGCGGACGATCTTGCCTTGCTCCTCAAGCACGCGAAGACTCTTGCGCAGCGTGTTGCGGGAAACGTTGAAGCGCTTCTCCAACTCGCGCTCGGTCGGCAGCTTGGTGCCCGGACCCCAGGTTCCGTCGGCGATGCCTTGTTCGATCAACGCAACAACCGCGCTCGCTCCGGAAGCAGCCCGATCCCTGAGATTCAGCGCGTCCATACCCGTTCCACCAGCATTCTTGATCCATTCTTCATCCAATATGGCGCCTCCGCAGCCGCCGTGCAATCTCAATCTTAGGGTTGCCAGCGCAGAGGTGGCGCAGAGGTTCAGGCAACCGGCTCAGAAAAAATGGACCAGACGCATTTTCTTCTTGACCAATTATGAGCCTTAATCGTCATATTGGATCACTTATGGCGCTGATAGCGCCGCATTGGACCCGATAATGGCTCATAATTGGATCAGCGGAGGCAGCGCATGAAATTCGTCACCTTCCAACATGATGGACGCCGCATGGTCGGGGTGATCGATCCGGACACGCAGCGGGTTTGGCCGATCGAATCCGTTCTCGGCGGGCCGGTCCGCGACATGATCGACCTCATCCGCCATTACGACGCGGCCAAGGGCGAAATGACGCTCGGCTCTGTGGGGATTCCGCTGGCCGACGTCCGTGTCGATGCGCCGATCCCGCGCCCCGACCGCAACATTTTCTGCGTCGGCAAGAACTACCACGACCATGCCCACGAGTTTACCCGCAGCGGTTTCGACGCCGGGTCGAAGGTGGCGGCCGACGCGATCCCGGAGGCGCCGATCTTCTTCACGAAGCCGCCGGAGACGGTGATCGCCAATGGTGATCCAATCCGCTATCCGCACGGGGTCAGCGACAGCCTCGACTATGAGGCCGAGCTGGGCGTGGTCATCGGCAAGGGCGGCCGCGGGATCACCAAGGCCGACGCCTACGACCATGTCTTCGGTTACGTCATCATCAACGACATGACGGCGCGTGACTGGCAGTCGCGCCATAAGCAGTGGTTCCTGGGCAAGAGCTTCGACACCTTCTGCCCGATGGGTCCCTGGCTGGTGACGGCCGACGAGGTCGACGCGGCCAATCTGGCGCTGCGCTGCTGGGTGAACGACGAACTGCGCCAGAACGCCAACACGCGCGATCTGATCTTCGACATTCCGACGATGATCGAGACCCTGTCGGCCGGAATCACGCTGTACCCCGGCGACATCATCGCTACCGGCACGCCGGCCGGGGTCGGCATCGGCTTCAACCCGCCGAAGTTCCTGAAGCCGGGCGACCGCGTGACGATCGAGATCGACGGGCTCGGCCGGCTCAGCAACATGCTCGACTGAGCACGGGCGGCCATTCTGCAACGGCAACAAGGGAAACACCTTATGGCACAGCATCCGGCTGTCGAGGTTCATGGCGCGGGCGACCCGGTGATCCTGGTCCATGGCCTGGGCGGCACCTCCAACGTGTTCACCCCGCAGGTCGGCGCGTTGTCGCGGTTCTTCCAGTGCGTGCGCTTCGACCTGCCCGGTTCCGGGCGAAGCGCCATCACCGACGACGTGTCGATTTCCGGCTTCGTCGATGCGGTCGTGGCGGTCCTCGACAGCCGCGGCATCGAGCGCGCCCATGTGGTCGGCCATTCGCTCGGCACCGTCGTGTGCCAGCATCTCGCCGTCCGCCAGCCGGAGCGGGTGCGCAGCCTGGCGTTGATCGGGCCGCTTCACGCACCGCCCGACGCCGCCCGCCCGGCTCTCCGCGACCGCGCCGCCAAGGCGCGCGCCGACGGCATGGTGGGCATCGCCGATGCGGTCGTCCAGGGCGGCACCTCGGCCGACACCAAGGCCCACCGGCCGGAAGTGGCGGCGTTCGTGCGCGAGATCCTGATGCGCCAGGACCCGGAAGGCTATGCCCGCACCTGCGAGGCCTTGGCCGCCGCCGAGCCCGCCGACGTGGCACGGATCGCCTGCCCGACGCTGCTCATCACGGGCGACGAGGACGGCACGGCGCCACCCCCGGCCGTGCGGGCGCTGGCGTCGAAGATCCCAGGGTCGACGCTGCGCATTCTCGATCGCTGCGGCCATTGGACGACGTTCGAGCGTCCGGCGGCGGTCAACGAAGCGCTGGTCAATTTCCTGTTCTCCGTCGCCTGAACGCCCTGCGGAAAAGCGCACCGCCGTGACGCGTGCCGATCACGGAAGCGGCGGTGCCGTTCGGAGGGCGGAGCCACGGTCCCGGCAAAGCCATCCGCAGCACGAACGAGACAATAAGCCGGCCAACCGGCATCCCCGATCGACCAGGAGGAAACGATGCAAACGACTCTCTTCACCAACGTGCGCGTCCTCGACAGCACCGGCGAGCAGCCTTTCGCCGGCGAAGTGCTGGTCCAAGGCAACCGCATCGCCGAGATTTCCAGACAGGAAGGGACGATCTCCCGCGACGCGCACCGCCATGTGAACGGCGGCGGCGCCACGCTGATGCCGGGCCTCATCGACTCGCACCTGCACCTGTCGTGGAACAACCAGCCCACGCTCGCGGCCATTCAGCAGATGCCGCCGGAAGAGCATGTCCTCTTCGCCGCCGACATGGCCAAGCTGGTGCTGGACGCCGGCTTCACGGCGGGCTTCGGCGCCGCCGCCGCCAAGCCCCGCCTGGACGTGGTGATCCGCAACGCGATCAACGCGGGCCAGATCCCCGGACCGCGGTACCGCGCGGCGGGCCAGGAGATCGCCACGCCCGGCGGGCTTGGCGACACCTCGCCGCCGCACATCGAGCATGAGGGCCTGAATTTCGGCATGATCGTGTCCGGGCCGGAGGAGGTCCGCCGCGCCGTCCGCAAGTTCATCAAATACGGCGTCGACAACATCAAGCTGAACCTGTCGGGCGAGGAGATCACCGGCGTCGGGGCCGAGGTGACCCCGATGGCGCGCGAAGAGATCGCGGTGGCGGTAAGCGAAGCCAAGATGCATGGGAAGACCCTGTGCGCGCACGCGCGCTCCTCCAAATCGGTCAAGCTCTGCGTCGAGTTCGGCATCGATGGCATCTTCCACGCCTCCTACGCGGACGAGGAAGCCCTGGACATGCCGGAGGCGGTGAAGGACCGGCATTTCGTGGCGCCCGGCCTGGCGTGGCTGCTCACTACGGCGCGGGAAGCGGGCGCGTATGGCATCGCCCCCGGGTCGCCGCTGTCGCAGCAGTACGAACGCGAGTTGGAGATCGCCGTCGACAGCATGAGGAAGATGCACAAGCGCGGCATCCGGGTCCTCCCCGGCGGTGACTACGGGTTCGCGTGGCAGCCGCACGGCACGAACGCCCGCGACCTCGAGATCTTCGTGAATATGCTCGGCTTCACGCCGATGGAGGCGCTGGTTGCGGCGACCCGGTATGCCGGGCAGATCATGGGCATGGGCGACGAGTTGGGCATGGTCCGGGAAGGCTGTCTGGCCGACCTGCTGCTGGTCGATGGCGATCCTCTCGCGGACGTCACCATCCTGCAGGACCGGAAGCGTCTTCTGGCGATCATGAAGGACGGCGTCTTCCACAAGGCGCCGGAAGTCCTCGCCCCGCGCGAGCGCGTCTGAAACCAAACCCGACCCGGCCGTTCCCAGCTCATCGCCTCCCGGCGGAGGCTCCGCCTTTTTTCCGGGAGCATGGACGCCCGCAGCGGCCGGGTCGCCGCACAGGCCAAGCAAAGGAGGGGGACGCGCGATGGACGATCTCGGCTGGCGCAGCGTGCTGTTTGTCCCGGCATCGCGGCCCGACCGCTTCGACAAGGCGCTCGCCGCCGGCGCCGACGCGGTCTGTGTGGATCTGGAGGACGCCGTGGCGCCGGCTCACAAGCAGGATGCCCGTGCCGCGGCCATGCGCTTCCTGGCGGATGGAGGCGACGGTGGCCCCGACCGCGTGATACGCATCAACACGCCGCGCAGCGTGGCGGGGATGCGCGACGCGCTTGCCCTCATCGAGGCGCGTCCCTCGGGTGGCGCCGTGGTCGTCCCCAAGATCGACTCGCCCGACGAGGTCGGCTGGGTCGACCAGTTGCTGACCGAGGCCGGGCTCGATCTTCGCTTGGTGGCCCAGATCGAGACGTTGCGCGGGGTCGATCAGGCCGCCGCCATCACGGCCGCGTCCCGCCGGGTGAGCGCCGTCATGTTCGGAGGCTTGGATCTGGCGGCGGAACTCGGTGTCCCGGCGTCCTGGGACGGGCTTCTGTACGGTCGATCGCGGGTCGTTCATGCCGCCGCACGGGCCGGCATCCCGGCCATCGACATGCCCTTCGTCGATGTGCGCGATGCCGAGGGCTGCCGCGCCGAGGCGCAACGCACCCTGGCTTTGGGCTTCACCGCGAAGATGGCCATCCATCCGGGCCAGGTTCCGACCATCAACGAAGCCTACACACCGACACCGGACGAGGTCGCCGACGCCGAGCGGATCGTCGCGGCCTGGAAGGACGCTCCGGACGGCGTCATTCAGCTCGACGGGAAAATGGTCGAGCGCCCGATCGTGCTCGCCATGCGGCGCACGCTGGCCCGCGCGCGGGCTCCCGAACGCGCATCCACACCGACGCGGCATGGTGATGCCGCCTGACGACCTTGCGGCTGGCGTGGGCCGGCCTGCAAAGGCGGACTTTGAAATCAGAAAGAGGGGGGAAGAGGCAATGCGCAGATCCGCATCATTCCGGGCATCATTCCGGGCGAGGCTGGCGCTGGGAGCCATCGTGGCGGTGACCGCCAGCGCCGTTCTGGCCTGCCCATCCATGGCGGCGGACGTCCGGACGGGTGCCGGCCCGTCGGGGGGCGACAAGCGTCCCAACATCCTGCTGATCCTTGCCGACGATCTGGGCTATTCGGACATCGGTGCGTTCGGCGGCGAGATCCAGACGCCCAATCTCGACGCCCTGGCGCGCTCCGGTCTCCAACTGACCAACTTCCATGTGTCGCCGGCCTGCTCGCCGACGCGGGCCATGCTGATGGCCGGCACCGACAATCATGTGGCCGGGCTGGGGACGATGGCGGAACTGCCGACGCCCGAGCAGAAAGGAAAGGCGGGCTACGAGGGCACCCTCGGCACCAACGTCGTGCCGTTCCCGGAACTGCTGCGCGACGCGGGCTACCACACCTACATGGCCGGGAAATGGCACCTGGGCATGACGGAAGAGCTCAGCCCTCCGGCGCGCGGCTTCGATCAGTCCTACGCCATGCTCCAGGGCGGGGCGGGGTTCTTCGACCAGACCGGCAACGCGCCGCCGCCCGACGGCAAGGGCACGACGAAGGCGCGCTACCGCGAGAACGGCAAGCCGGTCGAACTGCCGAAGATCGACTACACGACGAATTTCTACACGGACAAGGTCATCGAATACATCGGCAGCAACAAGGCCGATGGGAAACCCTTCTTTGCCTATGCGGCCTACACGGCGCCGCACTTCCCCCTGCAGGCGCCCGACCACCTCATCGAGAAGTACAAGGACACCTACAAGGCGGGATACGAGGTCATCCGGAACGAGCGCTTCAAGCGCATGCAGGCGGCAGGGCTGATTCCGGCCACCATGACGCCGTCCGAGCCGCCCGCGCACTGGCCGAAATGGGAGCAGCTTTCCCAGCAGCAGAAGGATGTCGAAGCGCGCCGGATGGCGGTTTACGCGGCCATGGTCGATGCCCTGGACCAGAACGTCGGCCGGCTGGTGTCCTACCTGAAGGAGATCGGCGAGTTCGACAACACCATCATCGTCTTCCTGTCCGACAATGGCGCCGAGGGGAACGACATTCTCGACCTCGTCCCCGCCGCGTGGGTCGAGGAGACCTTCGACAACAGCCTGGACAACATCGGACGGCCGGGTTCCTACGTCGGCTATGGGCCGGGCTGGGGCCATGTGAGCGCCGCCCCCTTCCGCCTGTTCAAGGCGTTCCCGACCGAGGGCGGCGTGCGGTCGCCGACCATCATTTCGTACCCCAAGCTGGCGCATCGCGGAAAGATCGACGGCCAGATCGCCTCGGTGATGGATCTGGCGCCGACCTTTCTCGAGGCCGCCGGGGTCAAGCACCCCGGAAGCAGCCACAAGGGGCGCGCCGTCCATCCCATGCAGGGAACCTCCCTCTGGCCCTACCTGAACGGGCGGTCCGATCGCGCCCACCCGAAGGATTACGCGTTGGGTATGGAGCTGTTCGGCCGTGCCTCCGTCAAGAAGGGCGACTGGAAGCTGGTCTGGGTGAACCAGCCCTGGGGAACCGGCGGCTGGGAACTCTACAATCTTGCCGACGATCCCGGCGAGACCCGCAACCTCGTCGATGCCCGGCCGGAAAAGGCCAAGGACATGATGGCCTCCTGGAATGAGTACCGGGAGAAGAACGGCGTGATCTTCGATGAGAAGATCGCCGGCCAGCTTCAGTACAGCAATGGCACGCGCTACTACCAGGAGCTTGAGTGGTAAGCGATGCGACCTCGGCGGCCGGGCATGCACGGCCGCCGGCCACGACCGGGATGCGGCCGACCGCAAGGAAAGACAGACTCATGGTCAACAAAAACGCAGTCTTCATCACGGCGCTTGTGACGGCTGGATTTGGTGTTGCCACGGGACTGGGGATGTTCGCTTGGCCTGTTCAGGCCCCCGCCATGCCAAACGTCGCGCAGGACGTGCTGTGCGACGGCTCCGCCGCGACCCCTGCCATGAATAAGGCGCCTCCCGGCATGGTGTGGATTCCGGGAGGGGAAACCCGGATTGGTTCCGACGAGCACTACCGCGAGGAGGGGCCGGTGACGCGGGTGAGCGTCGATGGCTTCTGGATGGACCGGACCGAAGTCACCAACGCCCAGTTCCGCCGGTTCGTCGAGGCGACGGGGTACGCCACCGAGGCGGAACGCCTCGTGGACGGAACCGGCGCCGGTGCGCGGCGGCTGGCCGGCTCCGTGGTCTTCGTCGATCCGACCTCCCAGGCAGGGAGGAGCGACACGTGGTGGCACCTGGTTCCCGAGGCGAACTGGCGCCATCCGGAAGGCCCCGGCAGCGACATCAGGGGGCGGGAGAACCACCCCGTGGTGCATGTCACGTACAACGATGCGGTCGCGTATGCGCGATGGCTCGGTCGGGAACTCCCCACCGAGGCGCAGTGGGAACACGCGGCCCGGGGCGGGCTGGATGGGGCGCCATACGCTTGGGGCGGCGAGTTCACGCCTCAGGGCGTGGCGATGGCCAACACGTGGCAGGGGTTTTTCCCGATCCAGAACACGCGGGGCGACGGCTATCTGGCGACCGCCCCCGTGGGCTGCTTCACGGCGAATGGTTACGGGCTGCGGGATATGATCGGCAATGTCTGGGAATGGACGTCGGATTGGTATCGGCCGCGGCATGACGGTCTGGGGGGCGTCAACCCGACCGGTCCCCGGCAAGAGGACAGTTACGACCCCCGACAGCCCGGGGTCCCCAGCCGGGTGATCAAAGGAGGTTCCTTCCTCTGCGCGCAGAACTTCTGCCAGCGGTACCGGCCGGCGTCACGCCACCCGCAGGAAGCCGGCCTGGGAGCAAGCCATCTGGGGTTCCGGACGGTGCTGAATGCGAGGTAGGGCCGGCGCCGCGATGGACGTTGGTCGGGACATCGTGGCAACCGGGTCGAGCCGTTTCGACGGCCGGTTTGCTCCAGCCTTGCATCCTTGGCCTTTTCTTTGCGCTCCGACGGCGCCGATTAACCAGAGGTAGGGGCAGGAGCGTGCCCTGTTCCGAGCCGCCCATCAGGGTGTACGGGACTTCCTGGCGTTGTGACAAAATATTTCAATTTTTGACATAACGCTCTGTCGATTGAACACGCAATAGGCCTTCTGATAGATAGAAATTTGTCGGCAATCTATCTATTGCAAAACAATCTTTACGCGAATGCGATAGGCCGGTTGCCCTAAGCGATGGAAACAGCAAGGGCACAGTCATGGACACGACCAACCTCATCGCTTCCACCGTCACCTGGACGATTCAGCGTCCTGCCGATCCCACCGCCAACGGCGGGCGCCTGGAGGCCGTGTTCATCGATACCGGCCTTGCCGATTGGCAGACGCTCATGGCGGGCGTGGCGGCGGGGATCGAGATCGTGCTCCTCGACGGCTCGGCGGACGGGTTGGCCCAGATGGCGGCTTGGGCGGCGGGGCGGTCGGGTTATGACGCCATCCATGTGCTGAGCCATGGCGCCGCTGGACGGGTCCGGCTGGGCGCGCTCCTGCTCGACACCGCCGCCGTGGCGGACCGCTCCGCCGAGCTGGCCGCGCTCGGCGGCGCCCTGACGCAAACGGGCGACCTGCTGCTCTACGGCTGCGATGTGGCGGGCGGAAGCGGCGCGTCCTTCATCGCCGCCTTGGCCGAAGCGACCGGAGCAGACGTCGCCGCTTCCACCGACCGGACGGGCAGCTTCGCCATCGGGGCGAACTGGACCCTGGAAGCCGGGACCGGTAGCCTGGAAGCCTCTTCCCTGGCGGTTCAAAGCTATGCCTATGCGCTGGACACCCTCACCGGCGGCGCCAACAACGACACGCTGACCGGCACTGCCGGCAACGACGTGATCAATGGCAACGACGGCAACGACAGCCTCCTCGGCGGCGACGGCGCCGACACCATCAACGGCGGTAACGGCAACGACACCATCTCCGGCGGTGACGGCAACGACAGCCTGGACGGCGGTGCGGGTGACGACAAGCTGAACGGCGAGGTCGGCAACGACACGCTGAACGGGGGTGATGGCAACGACAGCCTGGTGGGCGGCGCCGGAAACGACGTACTCAACGGCGATGCCGGCAACGACACGATCCAGGCCGGCGATGGCGACGACACGATCGAGGGCGGCGCCGGCAACGACACCATCGTTGGCGGGGCCGGAAACGATTCCATTGTCGGCGGAGCCGGGAACGACGTCATCGGCTACACCAGCGGCTCCGAACTCGGCGCCGGCGATTTCATCGACACCGGGGACGGCAACGACATCATCCGCTTCTACAGCACGACGCCTGGCGACACGCTGGTTCTTCCCAGCACCCTGACGGATTCGAACAACACCCTCACCGTTGCCATCACGGGTGGATACAGCAGCCAGACCACCACCACGGGGCTGAAAATCGACGCGTCCGCCGTGACGCTCTCGGGCCGTCTCACGATAAATGGCGGCGGCGGGTCCGACGTGCTCACCGGCACGGCGCAGGCCGACTCGCTCAAAGGCGGAAACGGCGACGACACGCTCAACGGCGGGGCCGGCAACGACACCCTGAACGGCGAGGCCGGAACCGACGTGCTCGACGGCGGCGCCGGGGACGACATTTTCCTCGACCCCAACGGCGACGTCATCAAGACGCTGGAAAGCGGCGATGTCATCCGGCTGACCGGTGGCGCCGCCAAGGCCCTCACCTCCAGCCATCTGCAATACGACAGCGGCACCAAGACGCTGACGGTGGACTGGGACAAGAACGGAACCTTCGGGGGAGGGAGCGACGTCGTCATCACCTTCACCAACGCGCCGAGCCTGACGACCTTCTCGGTCACCGACATCGACATCTACGCCGACATCCGGATGGGGGCCGCCCAGACCGGCCCGACCGTCACGGACGGGAACATCGCCATCTCCGGCGGCACCGGCACCGGTGGCGCCTACAAGATCGGCGATACGGTCACGGCGACGTGGGACAACACGCTGGGCGGCGACAACAACACCGACACGCTGACCGGCGTGACGATGGACTTCAGCCAGTTCGGCGGTGGTTCGGCGGTCGCGGCAACCAACAGCAACGGCGTCTGGACCGCGACCTACACCATCGCGGCCGGCGCCATCGACGCCACCAACCGCAATGTGTCGGTCACCGCGACCACGGCCTCGGGCAGCACCACGCAAGCCGACGGCACCAACGCCACGGTGGACAATGTGGCGCCCACGCTGACGCTGGGCAACATGGCGGGCCAGGCGTCGCTGGTCGGCACGAACAGCACGCTGCGCATCGGCAGCACGGTGACGGCGATCTGGGACAACAGCAGCAGCGGCGACGGAAGCGACAACACCGACACGATCGCCGGCGTGACGGCGGATTTCAGCCAGTTCGGCGGCGGTTCCGCGGTTGCCATGACGAACAGCGGCGACGTCTGGACCGCGACCTACACCATCGTCGCCGGCAGCTTCGACACCACCGGCCGCAACGTCTCGATCACGGTCACCGACAACGCCGGCAACAGCAAGACGCTGACCGACACCGCCAACCACAAGCTGGACAACGTGGCGCCCACGGTGACGGAGGCCAACATCGCCATCTCCGGCGGTACCGGCACCGGCGGCGCCTACAAGATCGGCGATACGGTCACGGCGACATGGGACAACACGCTGGGCGGTGACAACAACACCGACACGCTGACCGGCGTGACGATGGACTTCAGCCAGTTCGGCGGTGGTTCGGCGGTCGCGGCGACCAACAGCAACGGCGTCTGGACCGCCACCTACACCATCACGGCGGGCTCCATCGACGCCACCAACCGCAACGTGTCCGTGTCCGTCACCGACAACGCCGGCAACAAGACCACCACCGCCGACGCCGCCAACGCCATCCTGGACAATCAGGCGCCCAAGGTCACCGATCCGGCGATTTCCATCTCCGGCGGGACGGGAACCGGCGGCGCCTACAAGATCGGCGACACCGTTACGATGACGTGGAACAACACGGTTAGCGGCGACAACAACACCGACACGCTGGCCAGCGTCACGGTGGACTTCAGCCAGTTCGGCGGCGGCTCCGCGGTCGCGGCGACCAACAGCAACGGCGTCTGGACCGCGACCCACGCCATCACGTCGGCACCCGGCGGCACCGCGAACCTCAACGTGTCGGTCACCGCCACCGACAACGCCGGCAACGTGAAGACGACGGCGGACACCACCAACGCAACGCTGGAGGTCGCCGTGCCCACGGTGACGGACGGCAACATCGCGATCTCCGGCGGCAGCGGCACCGGCGGCGCCTACAAGATCGGCGACACCGTCACCGCGACCTGGGACAACACGATCGACGGCGACAACAACACCGACACCGTGTCCGGTGTGACGATGGACTTCAGCCAGTTCGGCGGCGGTTCGGCGGTCGCGGCGACCAACAGCAACGGCGTCTGGACCGCCACCTACACCATCACCTCCGGGGCCATCGACGACACGAGCCGCAACGTTTCGGTCTCCGCCTCTCTGGCAGGTGGCGGCACGAAGACGACGGCCGACACGACCAACGCCACGGTGGACAACGTGGCGCCCACGGTGACCGACGGCCACTTGTCGATCTCCGGCGCGACCGGGACCGGGGGCGCCTTCAAGATCGGCGACACCGTCACCGCGACCTGGGACGACACGCTGCTCAACGGCGACAACAACACCGACACGCTGTCCGGCGTGACGTTCGATCTCTCCGCCTTCGGCGGCGGGAGCGCGGTGGCCGGCGTCAACAACGGCGGCGTCTGGACGGCGACCCACACCATCACCGCCGGCGCCATTGACGCCACCAACCGCAACGTCTCGGTGACCGTCACCGACGATGCCGGCAACGCGAAGACGACGGCGGACACCAGCAACGCCACGGTGGACAGCATCGCGCCCACCGTCACCGACGCGAACATTTCGATCTCCGGCGCGACCGGGACCGGCGGGGCCTACAAGATCGGCGACACCGTCACGGTGGTCTGGAACGGCACCGCCGACGGCAACACCGACACGCTGGCGGGCGTAACGGTGGACTTCAGCCAATTCGGCGGCGGCTCCGCGGTTGCTGCGACCAACAGCAACGGCGTCTGGACCGCCACCCACACGATCACCAGCGGTTCCATCGACGCCACCGGCCGCAATGTGTCCGTCACCGCCATCGACGACGCCGGCAACACGAAGACCGGCATCGACAGCAGCAACGCCGTCGTGGACAACCGGGAGCCGTGGGCGAGGGACAGCTTCATCGCGATCTCCGGCGGCACCGGCACCGGCGGGGCCTACAAGATCGGCGACACCGTCACCGCCACCTGGGACAACAGGACGGTGGTGGGAGACAACAACACCGATTCCCTGACCAGCGTGACGTTCGACTTCTCCGCCTTTGGCGGCGGCAGCGCGGTCGCGGCGACCCAGACCGGCGACATCTGGACGGCGACCTACACGATCACGGCCGGTTCCATCGACGCCGCCAACCGCAACGTCTCGATCACCGTGACGGACGATGCCGGCAACACGGCCACGGGGACCGACACGACAAACGCCAGGGTGGACAACGTCGGCCTCACCGTCACCGACGCGAACATTTCCATCTCCGGCGGGACCGGAACCGGCGGCGCCTTCAAGGCCGGCGACACCGTCACCATGACGTGGGACAACACGCTGAGCGGCGACAACAACACCGACACGCTGGCCGGCGTGACGGTGGACTTCAGCCAGTTCGGCGGTGGCTCCGCGGTTGCCGCGACCAACAGCAACGGCGTGTGGACGGCCACCTACACCATCACCGGCGGTTCCGTCGACGCGACGGGCCGCAACGTCTCCGTGACCGTCACCGACGATGCCGGCAACACGACCACGCGGGCCGACACGGCCAACGCCACGCTGGACAACGTCGCCCCCACCGTCACCGACGCGAACATCTCGATCTCCGGCGGGACCGGCACCGGCGGCGCCTTCAAGGCCGGCGACACGGTCACCGCAACCTGGGACAACACGCTCGCCGGCGACAACAACACCGACACGCTGGCGGGCGTGACGGTGGACTTCAGCCAGTTCGGCGGCGGCTCCGCGGTTGCCGCGACCAACAGCAACGGCGTCTGGACCGCGACCTACACGATCACCGCGGGCTCCATCGATGCCACGGGCCGCAATGTTTCGGTTTCCGTTACCGATGACGCCGGCAACACGGCCACGCGGGCGGACGGCACGAACGCCAGTGTGGACAACGTCGCCCCCACGGTGACGGACGCGGCGATCTCCATCTCCGGGGGTTCGGGCCCAGGCGGCGCCTACAAGGCTGGCGACACCGTCACCATGACGTGGAACAACACGCTGAGCGGTGACAACAACACCGACACGCTGGCCGGTGTGACGGTGGACTTCAGCCAGTTCGGCGGCGGCTCCGCAATCGCGGCGACCAACAGCAACGGCGTGTGGACGGCCACCCACACCATCACCACCGGTTCGCTGGAGGCGGCCAACCGCAACGTTTCGGTCACCGTGACCGACAATGCGGGCAACGTCACCACGCGGGCGGACACGACCAACGCCACGGTGGACAACGCGCCGCCCGCCGCGCCGGCCATCACCGGCTTCTCCAGCGACACCGGAAGCTCGTCCAGCGACCACCTGACCAACGACACCACACTGGTGCTGAGCGGCACGGCGGAGGCCAACGCCCTGGTGACCGTCAAGCTGGGAGGGAACTCCATCGGCACGGCGAACGCCAACGGGTCCGGCGCCTGGACCTTCGACTACACCGGCTCGGTTCTGCCGGCGGGCACGCACAGCTTCACCGCCACAGCCACCGACGCCGCGGGCAACGTGTCCACGGCCTCGTCGCCCTTCACCGTCACGGTGGACACCGGCGCCCCGTCCGCCACCCTGACGCTGAGCGACACCAGCCTGGACGAGACGGGGGCCGCGACCCTCACCATCACCTTCACCGAGGCTCCGGTCGGCTTCGCGCTCGACGACCTGTCGGTGAGCGACGCCACCCTGTCCAACCTGACGGTCCAGGCGGGCTCCAACGGGCTGGTCTACACCGCCACCCTGACGCCGAACCTGGACGTTGAGGCGACGGGCCGCACCGTCACGCTCGGCACCGGCTGGACCGACGCGGCGGGCAACGCGCCGGCGGCCACGGCGTCCTCCCCCGCCTTCTCCATCGACACGCTGGGCGCGGCGGGCGTCATCGCCACCCCGTCCGGAACGGTGACCAGCGAGGCCGGCGGCGCCGTCACCGTCGCCGTCGTCCTGGCGACCCGGCCGCGCGGCGACGTGACCATTCCGCTGTCGGTCTCAAGGCCCGGCGAGGCGCAGATCTCGGTCGGCAGCCTGACCTTCACCGCGGCCAATTGGGACACCCCGCAGACGGTCACGGTCACCGGCCTGGACGACGGCGTGAACGATGGCGCGCAGGCCTACAGCCTCGTGCTTGGCGCGATCACCAGCACCGACAGCCGCTACGCCGGGCTCGATCCGGCGGACGTGGCGCTGAGCAACGCCGACGACGATCCGCCGTCCATCGCGCTCGCCACGGCCACCCGCGACGACCGCACCACCGGCGACCCCACGGCCCGGCTCACCGGCACCGCGGACGCCGGCTCGAAGGTGGAGGCGTGGCGCGACCTGGACAACGACGGCGTCCTCGATCCGGAGGACACGCTGCTGACCTCGGTCCAGCTCGGAGCGGGGGAGACGGCCTTTACGATCGACGTGCCGCTGCCGAGCAACGCGCTGACCGACCTCATCCTGGTGGCGGTGGACGCCGATGGGCACCGCTCCGCTCCGCTCGACGTGACCCAGCGCTTCCGCACGGTGGAGACCGGTTCCGGCACCAACGTCACCAACGAAAGCAGTGTGGACAGCGGCGGCAACGAGCGGGTGGACGTCGAGGCGGTGTCGGAGCAGGCCGGTGCGTTCGCCGAGGTGGTGCTGACCGACCAGACCGAGGACGACGGCGAGCCCATGCTGACGGCCAGCGTGTCGGCGGGCACCCGGTTGGTTGCCAGCGGCCCGGCGACGCAGCAGAGCAGCGCGGCGGCCGGCCAGACGCTCGGCGCCAGCCTGCTGACGCTCGCCGCCAGCGCTGACGAGACCGAAAAGGCCGCGTTGCAGGAACTCGCCTCCCGGATGCCGGCGGCCACCACCGCTCTCGGCTCGGCGACGCCGGTCACGGTGCGGCAGATCGTGGTGACCGCCAGTTCGGGCGGCGCGACCACCGGTCCGGTGACCATCCGCGGCACGGCGGACCAGGGCGACGGTGTCGCAGCGGTCGTGCTGGACACCCGGCAGGCCGCGGGCAGCACCGAGGTCAACCTCGACAACGTCAGCATCGCGGTGGTCCTGGGCGAGGCGCGGATCGGCGGCGGTGCCGGCAACAACGCGGCCTACGGCGACTCCAGCGCCCAGTTCATGCGCATGGGGCCCGGCGACGACACGCTGTCGGGCGGCGGCGGCAACGACACCATCGCCTCCACCACCGGCAACGACCTTTTGTCCGGCGACGACGGCGACGATCTGGTGCACGGCGGGGATGACAACGACACCGTGATCGGCGGCACCGGCAACGACACGGTCGGCGGCGGCACCGGCAACGACTATGTGTTCGGCGGCACCGGTGACGACATGCTGTTCGGCGAGGACGGCGAGGACTGGGTGATCGGCGGTGATGGCCGAGACATCCTGTCCGGCGGAGCCGGCAATGACCTGCTGTTCGGCGAGGCCGGCAACGACACCGTCTTCGGCGGCGACGGCAACGACATCGCCTTTGGCCAAGAGGGCGACGATATTCTGTCGATGGAGGCCGGAAACGACATTGTGGACGGCGGCGACGGCAGCGATACCCTTTTCGGCGGCGATGGCAACGACACCCTCTTTGGCGGGGCCGGTGCGGACCTGCTGTCGCTGGATGCCGGAAACGACATCACGGACGGCGGGGCGGGTGACGACACGCTGCTCGGCGGGGCCGGCAACGACACCCTCTTCGGCGGGGCCGGTGCGGACCTGATCGACGGCGGGGCGGGCAACGACGTGATCTTCCTCATCGAGGGTGCCGACACCGTGTGGGGCGGAGCCGGAAGCGACCTCTTCGCGCTCGGCACCGGGGGCGGTGGATCGGTGGTGATGGACTTCACCGCGGGCACCGACCGGCTGGCCCTGACCGACAGTTCGATCAGCCTCGCCGGCGTGATCGCCTCGGCGCGGGTCGTCGGCGGCAGCACGGTGCTCGACCTGCGGCCCGGCAGCAGCGTCACCATCCAGGGCCAGACCGGGGATGTCGCGCGCTGGTTCGCCTGACCGGCCGGTTGGGCGGCCTCCGCACCCCCGGAGGTCGCCCGCCCGTGAGACAGGCCGCCCCTTCCCCCACCGGCGGACGCCGAATCCCCGGTGGAGCGTCGGGCTCGCCTCTGAACGGGTCACCGCACGAAAGTGAGCAAACTGCCGGGATGGGGGAACGCGGCATGGCCGAAAACGGCGTTTCCAGGCCATGGTGAGGTCCGCCTGCCGGACATGGGTCCCGAGGCGGCCGTTCATCGACGCTGGTGATCGGTGCCCGCCGATGGGTTCGGTCCGTACATCCGCGCAACAGCCCGCCCCTGGCGATCGTCGTCGAGTGAGCTGATGTAATGGCAAGGCGGCCACCCATCACATCAGCTCTCGCCCCGGTCTTCACGCCGGCTGGCTGAAGACCACGACGGATGGCAGGCCTCCTTTGAACCGCTCCACCTCGGCAACCCCGGTGTGCCCGCAATTGGCCTGCGCCAGCTTCGAGGTCGACCGCCCGGTCGTCAGGTTGTTGACGTCCCCGTACCGGCACGGGCTGCCGATTTCCCGCGCGTTCGCCGGATCGAACCATTCCCCCCTGTTTGATGCGGATCACGCCGCCCCGCCACGCCAGTCATGCGAGACGGGGGAACCGTAACGACGGGAATCCCGATGGTCACGTCCGCGGCGGATCGATGGATCGAAGCGCCTCGCCTTCGCCGCGTGGGTCGTGGGCGCCTGAAACGGTCCCCGCATCGGTGAGGCGGATGGCCCCGGCCTGACCGAAGATCGGCGACAGGGCCGGCAGGGGCGCCACCTCATGCCCCAGGGCGGCAAGCCTCCCAATCGCGGCCTCGCCCAGGGACGCCTCGATCTTGAGACTGTCACGGCTGTCGGAGAACGTCCGTCCCAGCAGGAAGCGGGGCTGGGCGAGCGCCTCCTCGGGCGTCATGCCGTAATCGATCAGACCGGTGAGCAGAACGGAAAGCGTCTGCGGCTGGCCGTCCGCGCCCTGGGTGCCGTAGAGGAGGTGGGGCTTCCCGTTCTTGAGGGCGATGCCGGGGTTCAGGGTGTAGAAGGGCCGCTTGCCGGGCTTGATCGCGTTGCGGTCGCCGGGAACGGTCGAGAAGGCCGCGCCGCGGTTCTGCCAGAGGACCCCGGTGTCGCCGACCAGCACACCGCTGCCCCAATCGAAATAGGTGCTCTGCAGAACGCTCGCGCAGCGCCCCTGCTCGTCGGTTGCGGCGAAGAAGACCGTGTCGCCGTGGCGGTAGGGATGGGGCCAAGCCAGGGCGCGTCCCGGTTCGATGGCGGAGGCCTTGTCGGCCAGACGCCGCGGGTCGAGGACGTCCCAGGGCGGTGGCGCGGAGCCGTCGGGATCGGCGATGAGTTGTCGATCCAGGAAGGCCTGCTTCACCGCCTCGACCAGCAGGTGGTAGCGGAGCGGGCTGGAGGGGGGCAGGGCCGCCAGGTCGAAGTGGCCGAGGATGCCCATGATCGCCAATGTGGAAAGGCCCTGCGTCGGCGCGGGCGGGGCCAGCAGGGTCAGCCCGCGGTAGTCCAGGCTGACCGGGGCCTCTTCCCGCGTCCGGGTCGCTGCCAGATCCGCGGCACGGAGGGGAGAGCCCGCGTCGGCCAATCCCTCGGCCAGTTGCCGTCCGAGCCGCCCGTCATAGAAGGACCGGCAGCCGTCCTCGGCCAGCAGGGAAAGGCTGCGGGCAAGACCGGGCTGCGTGAAGGGTTCGCCGGGGACGGCGCTGAAATGTTCCGCGAAGCGTCCCCAGTGCGGGATCTCGTCGCGCCGGAAATCGAACCAGAAATGCTGCGAGCGGGCGGGGATGTAGCCGTCCCGGGCCAGGGCGATGGCGGGGGCGACGAGGTCGGCGAAGGGTTGGGTGCCGCCCCATTGAGCGGCGCTGTAGGCGAGCGCACGGTCCCAACTGTCGACCGCGCAGGCCGAGGTGATGGTCGAGGCGGGGCCACGCAGGGGGATCGCGGCGTCATGGGCGGGAAGCCGGCCCGCCGCCTGCCCGATGCCGAGGAAGCAGCGTTGCCGACCCTGCCGGTCCGCCACCAGCCAGATGGCGTCGCCGCCGATCCCGCAGAAATGCGGCATGACGACGGACAGGCTGGCGGCGATGGCGACCGCCGCCTCGATGGCGGTGCCGCCCCTCGCCAGGACGGCGGCCCCGGCCTCGGACGCCAGGGGGTGCGGGCTGGTGACCATTCCCGGCCGGGCGACGTTCATCGTTCCTCCCCATGCGTGAAGCGCGGCGCATGAAGCCCGGCCGCTGTTCCGGCCGGGCCTTGCTGCCCGCGGTCAGTCGGCCTTGTAGGCGAGCTTGCGGTCGGCCGCCGGCGGCAGGAACTGGCGGGTGAAGACCTGTTCCGGCTTGGGCGTGGCGGTCAGCTGGTAGCCTTCGACCATGATGCCGATCGAGCGGGCGAGGCGCGCGTCGTCCACGTCGCCAAGGCCGAGCCGGTCGACTTCGGGAGACAGGATGAGCTGCTCGTAGGAGAACTTCATGCGGGCCCGTTCAAGCTCCTCCTTGGCCAGATTGTCGTAGGCAAGGACCGCCTTCACGCCGGCCTCGGCATCCACGCCGATCTCCACCGCCGCCTTGTTGACCGCACGGACGAGGCCGGCAACGGCGTCCGGGTTCTCCTTGATCAGCTTCTGGGAGACCATCATGCCGTTGGAATAGAGGTCGAGGCCGAATTCGCCGAACAGCAGCCAGTTGTAGTCCTTGGCGGGGTCCTGGCGGTTGTTGATCAGGTTGAACCAGCTGGTGATGTTGAAGACCAGGGCGCCGTCGATATCGCCCTTGATCAGCATCGGCTCCTGCAGGTTCGGCCCCATGTTCTCGATGGCGACCTTGGTCATATCGACCTTGTTGAGCGTGCCGAGCACGGTGACGAGGCGGGTGGTCGGGGTGCCCTGGGCGCCGCCCAGCTTCTTGCCGACGAGATCGGCGGGCTTGGTGATGTTGGTCGTCTTCTTCGACACGATCGCGAAGGGCGGCTTGTTCCAGAGCTGATAGACCATGATCGGCACCTCGCCGGGGCGGGTCGCCGCGTTCTGGATGATCGCGTTGATGTCGCCGAAGCCGGCGTCGTAGGCACCCGACATGATGCGGGTCACCGTGGCCGCCGAGCCTTCGCCCTGGTCGATGGTGACGTTCAGCCCTTCGGCCTTGAAGTAGCCCTTCTGCTGCGCCAGCAGGAAGGGAGCGTCGGAGCCCTGGGTCTTCCAGCCGAGCGTGAACTTGATGTTGGTTTCGGCCAACGCCGGCCCGCTCAGACCCGGTCCGGTCAGACAAAGACCGAGCGCAAGCGTCGAGAGAAGCTTTTTCAACATGGGAGGCTCCGTTTCGGGGTGAAGGTTCAGGCGGCAGCAAAGCCCTGGCGGCGGGTGGCCCAGCCGGTGACGCGCGCCTCGACCAGCGAGAAGGCGACGTAGAGCAGGATGCCGAGGGCGGCGAGCAGGAAGAGGCCGGCGAAGACCAGCGGCACGTCGAAGTTCGAGGAGGCCGTCATCATCACGTTGCCGATGCCCTTGTTGGAGGCGACGGTTTCGGACAGCACGCTGCCGACGAAGGCGAAGGTGACGGCGATCTTCAGCGAGGCGAAGAAGAAGGGCATGGTGCGGGGCAGCCCGACGTTCCAGAGGATGTCGAGCTTGCTGGCGCCGAGCGACTTGAGGACGTCCTCCAGTTCCGGCTCGGTGGTGGCGAGGCCGGTCGCGATGTTGACGACGATCGGGAAGAAGCACATCGCGAGCGCGGTGAGGATGGCCGGCGTCGCGCCCGATCCGAACCACAGCACGAAGATCGGGACCACGGCGACCTTGGGGATCGAGGAGAAGCCGATCAGCAGGGGATAGACCGTGTCGTAGGCGGTGCGGGAGACGCCGATGGCCGCCCCGATGACCACCCCGACGGTGACGCCCAGGACGAAGCCGATCATCGTGGTCCAGAGGGTCTGAAGCACATGCGGCCAGAGAATGCCGAGGCGGTCGACCAGCGTCGCGAAGACCTGGGTCGGGCGGGGGAGGACCAGGTCGGAAACCTGAAGGGCGAGGCAGAGGAATTCCCAGGCCGCGAAGAAGCCGAGGATGAGGATGGCCGCCCAAAGGCGACGGCGCAGTTCGTAGCTCATGGCTCAGGCTCCGCGGATGGCGGTGTCGGTGCGCGCGTCGATGATGAGGTCGCGCAGGCGCTGGTTGAGGGCGACGAAGTCGGCGTCGAAGGTCATCTGGATCGTGCGCGGGCGGGGGAAGTCGACGGCGCTGTCGTTGATGATGCGGCCGGGGCGGGCGCTCATCACGCAGACGCGCGAGGCGAGGAACCCCGCTTCCTTCAGGTCGTGGGTGATGAGCAGGACGGTGGGTTTGCGCTTCAGCCACAGGGATTGCATCGTCCCCCACAGCTCCTCGCGCGTGAACTGGTCGAGCGCGCCGAACGGCTCGTCGAGCAGCAGCAGGCTCGGTTCATGGATGAGGGCGCGGCAGAGGTTCGCGCGCTGCAGCATCCCGCCCGACAGCTGCCAGGGGTAATGGCCGGCGAACTTGTCGAGCCCGACATCGGCCAGCAGGGCGTGCACACGGTCGCGATACTCCGTCTTGCGCTTGGCGCGGTAGTCGGAGCGGAAGGGCCGCACGATCTTCAGCGGCAGCATGACGTTCCGCTCGATGGTGAGCCAGGGCAGCATGGTCGGATTCTGGAAGGCCATGCCGATGCGCAGGGCCTTGGCCGCCACCTCGCGCCCGCCGACGAGGACGGCCCCCCGGGTCGGCTGCAACAGGCCGGCGGTCAGCCGCAGGATCGTCGACTTCCCGCAGCCCGACGGGCCGACCAGGGCGACAAATTCGCCATCGGCGATCCGAAGGTTCGTCTCCTGCAGGGCTGGAACGGCCTTGCCCGGCTTGCCGAACGAAACGGCGGCCTGCGAAAGCTCGACGGCGATGGAAGAGCGGCCTTGCTGGATGGCTTGGGATGGGGACATGCGGCGCACCTCGTGACGGACTGATCAACTGTATGCAACAGGTGCGCCAACTTCCGGGATCGGTCGCACTCCACGTCAGGGGTGACAGGCTTTTGGCAAGCAAAAGTGTGTACAATCAATGCATGCACTTCATTTGTGCAGGGTGGTGAGGCTGTTGCATTCAAATGCGGCACTTGGCGAGTTGAATTCCCGCCTGACCTCCCTTATGCAGAGCGGAGTGGGAGAGGGCGGTGATGGCCGAGGAAAAACGTTCGAGGAAAACCGGGGGCGACCGTGTCGCGGTGATCTGCACGGCCTTGCGGCGCGCGATCATCGAGCGTGCGCTGTCGCCCGGAGACCGGCTGCCGGAGGATTCGCTGGGCGAACGCTTCGGCGTCAGCCGGACCATCGCCCGCAGCGCGCTCGGGCAGTTGGCGGCGGAAGGCCTCGTCGATCTGCGCCGGAACCGCATCGCCGTGGTCGCCGTGCCGTCCTTCGAGGATGCACGGGACATCTTCGACATCCGGGTCGATCTTGAGCGTCAGGTCGTCCGGCATCTGGCCGGCAAGCTGACCGAGGCCCAGGTGAAGCAGTTGAGGGCCATTGTCGACGCCGAACATCAGGCCCGGCATGGCGCCGAGGGGATTTCGATCCGCCTGGCGACGGAATTCCATGTCCGGCTGGCGGAAATGACCGGCAAGCCCGTCCTGATCCGCTACGTGACGGAGATCTGCTACCGCGCGGGATTGTCTCTGGCGGTTTTCAGCCGGCCCCATTCGTCCGAATGCGCGGTGAATGAGCATCTGGAACTGATCGAGGCGATCCGGACTGGCCCCGCCGACAAGGCCTGCGCCCTCATGGATGAGCATCTGGAGGCCGTGGCGTCCCGCGCGCTGCTGCAAAGCTCGGGCGCCAGGAGCCGGGACCTCATGGATATCCTGGCGCCCTACACCGAGTGAGGGCGCCAGGCATTTTGGTCAGCGCGCGCAGGAGGGGTCGAGAATCCACTCGGCGCTGTCGTTCCAGACATCGGTTTCGACGATCAGCCCGTCCCGCACCACGAAGCGGTCGACATAGCGGTTGTTGTCGAAGGGCGTGCCGTCCGGCCAGGCGCCGTACAGGTAGCCGAGGCTGTAGACGATGGTTTCCGTCTCGCCCGGCACCACGTCATAGCGCTCGATCCGCTTCTTCACCCACTTGTAGCGGGCGGCGTTGAAGCCGGTCGGCCCGCTCGGCGTATCGAACACGCGATGCCCGGTGAAGCGGCAGATGAACCCCGGGGCCACATGCTTCGCCGCGCGCACGGGATCGGGGGCCATGGAGGCGTCCAGATAATCCTTCACGGCCTGCAGGTCGCGTTCGGTCATCTCACTCATTGGGAACTCCGCAAGTGTGGTCATGATGGCATCGAAAGTGCATACGGTTTATGCATGCAAATGTCACGCCGGATCTGAAATGCCGCAGAACCAGAATTTCGACCTTCTCGTGCGCAACGCCCGCCTGTGGGGAGGGCAAGGCCTGCAGGACATCGCGGTCAGGCAAGGGAGGATCGCCGCCATCGGCCCTGCCTTGGCCGGTACCGCCGTCGTCGAAGAGGACGCTGGCGGGCGTCTCGTCCTGCCAGGGCTGGTCGATACGCACATCCATCTCGACAAATCCTGCCTGCTCTGCCGGTGTCGCGATGCCGGCGGCGGACTCAAGGGGGCAATCGCCGCGGTGTCCCGCCTGAAAAGGGATTTCACGATCGAGGATGTCTACGATCGCGGCGCCCGCACCCTGGAGCGGGCGATCACGCAGGGCACCATGCACATGCGGGCCCATGTGGAACTCGATCCGCTGGTCGGTCTGCGCAGTTTCGAGGCCATGAAGCGGCTCAAGCGGGATTACGCCTTCGCCATCGATCTGTCGATCTGCGTCTTCCCGCAGGAGGGAATGACCCATGATCCGGCGGTCGAGCGGTTGCTGATCCAGGCCCTGGCGGAGGGGGCCGATCTTCTGGGCGGCTGTCCCTACACCGACGCCGATCCGTCCCTGCAGATGGAACGGATCTTCGCCCTGGCGGTGGCGCACGACGTCGATCTCGATTTCCATCTGGACTTCGATCTCGATCCCAGCTGGTCCCATCTCGAGGAGATTTGCCGGAGGACGATGGCGGCGGGCTGGCAGGGGCGGGTCGCCGTCGGCCATGCCACCAAGCTCGCGGCCATCGATGATGCCGCGCTGGAGCGGATGACCGCGCTCCTGGCCGGCGCCGGCGTGGGGGTGACGGCCTTGCCCGCGACGGATCTCTACCTCAACGGGCGCGATGCCAACCACCGGGCCCCGCGCGGGGTGGCGCCGGTTCATCGGCTGGCGGAAGGGGGCGTCACCGTCTCGGTCGCGACCAACAATGTCCTGAATCCCTTCACGCCCTTTGGCGATGGCTCGCTGATCCGGATGGGCAATCTCTACGCGAACCTCATGCATCTGGGGCCTGAACGCTTCGGCGACTGCCTCGGCATGATCTCCACCGGGGCCGCCCGGCTGATGCGGATCGCGGACTATGGCATCGCGGTCGGCGGGCAGGCGGACATGGTCGTGCTCGACGCCGATGACGAGGCCGACGCCTTCGGCGGAATAGCCACGCCGCTCATGGGATTCAAGCGCGGCCGCAAGAGCTTTGTTCGACCGGCCGCGACGCTGGTGCGGTGACGGGCATCCCTGCCGCCAGCCCTCCCATGTCGGGCCACACATAGGGGCCGTTGCCGGGTGGTTCCGTTTGGAGACGGGCTCGCCGCGGCTTTCGCCCCATTTCGACCGCCGCAAAGGCACTGGATTGCTCTGCAGCGGTCCTTTCGGGAATGGGGCACGGTTCTTCGGCGTGTCCTACGGTGCGGGCGGTGCGGTGTTTCGTACGGGAGGACCCTCGATGGGGTGGGCGGGGTCGTTGTAGCCTGGGGACGAGGGGTGTCCGAAGTCCGCGTTCGGCGGGACAATCGTTCCGGGCAAACCAAGCTCCGTTGAGTTCGAACAACAACATCCTGAACGCCGCCCGCAAGGCCTTCTCCGACCGCGACTCCGGTGGCCGCGGCCCTGTTCGACGATGTGCCATGAATGGGGCCTGACCTGGGGGCCTCCATCACCCACTTCGACATCTTGCTGGCGATGTTCAGCCACGTCGCCGCCGCGGCGCCGGGCAAGATCACCGCGATCGACACCGACTGGAGCTGGCAGGACGGACAGCGCCTCACCAAGGAGCTGTTCCAGATCAGGGGCGGTCTGATGGTCGTCCTGCAGAAGCCGGGCCTGGGCGCCCGCGACGACGCCATTGCCATGCAGGGCCTGATCGCCGGTTGCTCCCCGGCTGGCGAAGGAAGCCGCCTGTGGTCTGGATGAACGAGGCGGTGCAGCATGATCCTGACAGCGGCGACGGTGACCACGGCCTCGGCAACGTCCATGCGCTCCTCATTGATCCTTGGGCAATCTTAGGGGCCGGCGGAGCAATTCGATGCTTCTGAAACGCAGACAAGCACGCTGTTGAATCGGCGGCCCGCCATGAGATTGACGCCGGTTGCCGTACCGACATTCTTGATGCCCGGTTGCAGCGAGACCACCCAGGGCATAGCGGTGGATACGAGGGAGTGATTTTTGGCGAGGGTGCTGGCGGTGAGTTCCCGCGCCTCGGAAGGTGCCGCAACGATCGTCAGCAGGTTCGGCACAAAAGCAATGGCGTAGTTCGGCGAAGCGGCCAGCGAGCCCTGGGTGATGGCGTAGGCGCCGACGCCGCTGGTGTTGGTGGCCGCGGTGGCGAGGCTGCCCGACAGCGTATCGCCGTTGACCAGGGAGCCGCTGGTGATGGCGTAAGTCAGGGTCAGGTTGGCGTCGCCGTAGGCCCGGCTTTGCGCGTCGGCTGTGACCGTGAGGCTCCGCGGCGTCACCGTGAGGTTGGCGCCGGTGTAGGTGATGGCGTAGTTCGGCGATGCAGCCAGCAAACCCTGGGTGATGGCGTAGGTGCCGACGCCGCTGGCTCCGGTGGCCGCGGTGGCAAGGTTGCCCGACAGCGTGTCGCCATTGACCAACCCTCCACCACCCACGCTGTAGGTCAGCGCCGGGTTGGCGTCGCCGTAGCTCCGGCTTTGCGCGTCGGCCGTGACGGCGAGGCTTCGCGGCGTCACCGTGAGGTTGGCGCCGCTGTAGGTGAGGCTGTAGTTCGGCGACGCCGCCAGCGAGCCCTGGGTGATGGCGTAGGTGCCGACGTTGCTGGTTCCAGTGGCCGTGGTGGCGAGGCTGCCCGACAGTGCGTCGCCGTTGACCAGGGAGCCGCTGGTGATGGCGTAAGTCAGGGTCAGGTTGGCGTCGCCGTAGCTCCGGCTTTGCGCGTCAGCCGTGACCGCAAGACCCCTCGGCGTCACCGTGAGGTTGGCGCCAGTGTAGGTGAGGGCGTAGTTCGGCGAAGCGGCCAACGAGCCCTGGGTGATGGCGTAGGCGCCGACGTTGCTGGTCCCAGTGGCCGTGGTGGCGAGGCTGCCCGACAGCGTGTCGCCGTTGACCAACCCTCCACCACCCACGCTGTAGGTCAGCGCCGGGTTGGCGTCGCCGTAGCTCCGGCTTTGCGCGTCGGCCGTGACGGCGAGGCTTCGCGGCGTCACCGTGAGGTTGGCGCCGCTGTAGGTGAGGCTGTAGTTCGGCGATGCGGCCAGCGAGCCCTGGGTGATGGCGTAGGTGCCGACGCCGCTGGCATTGGTTGCCGCGGTAGCAAGGTTGCCGGACAGCGCGTCACCGTTGACCAGAGAGCCGCCGGAAATGCTGTAGCTCAGCGCCGGATTGGCGTCGCCATAGCTCCGGCTTTGCGCGTCGGCTGTGACCGCAAGACCCCTCGGCGTCACCGTGAGGTTGGCGCCAGTGTAGGTGAGGGCGTAGTTCGGCGAAGCGGCCAACGAGCCCTGGGTGATGGCGTAGGCGCCGACGTTGCTGGTCCCAGTGGCCGTGGTGGCGAGGCTGCCCGACAGCGTGTCGCCGTTGACCAACCCTCCACCACCCACGCTGTAGGTCAGCGCCGGGTTGGCGTCGCCGTAGCTCCGGCTTTGCGCGTCGGCCGTGACGGCGAGGCTTCGCGGCGTCACCGTGAGGTTGGCGCCGCTGTAGGTGAGGCTGTAGTTCGGCGATGCGGCCAGCGAGCCCTGGGTGATGGCGTAGGTGCCGACGCCGCTGGCGTTGGTTGCCGCGGTGGCAAGGTTGCCCGACAGTGCGTCGCCATTGACCAGCCCTCCGCCACCCACGCTGTAGGACAGCGCCGGGTTAGCGTCGCCGTAGCTCCGACTTTGCGCGCCGGCTGTGACTGCAAGACCCCTCGGCGTCACCGTGAGGTTAGCGCCGCTGTAGGTGAGGGTGTAGTTCGATGAGGCGGCCAGCGAGCCCTGGGTGATGGCGTAGGCGCCGACGCCGCTGGCTCCGGTGGCTGCTGTGGCAAGGCTGCCCGACAGCGTGTCGCCGTTGACCAGGGAACCGCTGGTGATGGCGTAAGTCAGCGCCGGGTTGGCGTCGCCGTAGGCCCGGCTTTGCGCATCGGCTGTGACCGCGAGGCTTCGCGGCGTCACCGTGAGGTTGGCGCCGCTGTAGGTGATGGCGTAGTTCGGCGAAGCGGCCAGCGAGCCCTGGGTGATGGCGTAGGCGCCGACGCCGCTGGTTCCAGTGGCCGTGGTGGCGAGGCTGCCCGACAGTGCGTCGCCATTGACCAGCCCTCCACCACCCACGCTGTAGGACAGCGCCGGGTTAGCGTCGCCGTAGCTCCGACTTTGCGCGCCGGCTGTGACTGCAAGACCCCTCGGCGTCACCGTGAGGTTAGCGCCGCTGTAGGTGAGGGTGTAGTTCGATGAGGCGGCCAGCGAGCCCTGGGTGATGGCGTAGGCGCCGACGCCGCTGGCTCCGGTGGCTGTGGTGGCAAGGTTGCCGGACAGCGCGTCGCCGTTGACCAGGGAACCGCTGGTGATGGCGTAAGTCAGCGCCGGGTTGGCGTCGCCGTAGCTCCGGCTTTGCGCGTCAGCCGTGACCGTGAGGCTCCGCGGCGTCACCGTGAGGTTGGCGCCGGTGTAGGTGAGGGCGTAGTTCGGCGATGCGGCCAGCGAGCCCTGGGTGATGGCGTAGGTGCCGACGCCGCTGGCTCCGGTGGCTGCTGTGGCAAGGCTGCCCGACAGCGTGTCGCCGTTGGCCAGGGAGCCGCTGGTGATGGCGTAAGTCAGGGTCAGGTTGGCGTCGCCATAGGTCCGGCTTTGCGCGTCGGCTGTGACCGTGAGGCTCCGCGGCGTCACCGTGAACAGGCCCGTGTTCGACAAGCTGATGGCATAGCCGCCCGACGCGGCGAGCGTGCCGAGACCAAGGGTGTAGCCGTAGTCACCAGCCCCGGCCGTCGCAGCGGAACCCGAGGAGGACACGGATGGGGCGCCGCTCAGGACGGCGGCGGCGGTGTCGGCGAGATAGGCGCCGGTGACGCCGGGGGAAAGGCCGGTGATGGTGTAGGAGGCGCCGGCGCTGGTGGTTCCGTCGTCGCCATACGTCTTGCCGGCGTTGACGGTCGTCACCGTCACCAACGGCTGTTCGGCGAAGACGTAGCGGTTGCCGGCGGCGCCCACCGTGGCGCCGGCGGACGTGTTCCAGACCGCGGTGTTGCCGCTGTCGAGACCTCCGAAGGTGTTGCCAACTGAGTTGGCCGAATAGATCAGCCAACGGTCCGAGGTCGCTGTCACCGCGTCGCTGCCGCGGTTGTTGACGAAGGCCCCGGTGGCGGACAGGGTCACCGCGGTGCCGCTGACGGTGCCGGTGGCGCCGATGGTGAGGTTGCCGGCGGTGCCGACGCTCACCGTGCCGGTGGCGGTCAGGGCGTCGTCGATGGTGAAGGCGCCGGAGGCGGTGATCGCGCGGTTGGCGAAGGTTCCGGTGATCCCGCTGCCGCCGCTGCTGGCGGCATAGGCGGTGTCGAGGGCGGACAGCGTGGTCAGCGCGGTGAACTCGCGGAACATGCCGCCGGTGATGTCGAAATCCGTCACCCGGCCGGTGGTGACGCCGGTCCGGAAGGTGGCGCCGTTGGTGGCGGCTCCGGTCGACCAGGCGAGCAAAGACGAACCGCCGGTGGCGATGCTGCCCGACGGCAGCGCCACGTAATAGGAACCATCGGCTCCGACGGACACGATGGCGACCGTGCCGGTGTCGGCGCGCAGATGGACCGTGCCGCCGGTGGGCGCCGTTCCGGACACCGCCTGCACACCGTCGGGGAAGAGGCTGGTCAGGTAGGGGTAGAGGCCGGAGGACAGGGTGAAGCCGCCGCCGAGCCCCGCCGCCGCCGTGCCGTCCTGGAACTGCGCCGTGGTCAGGCCGGTGGCGGACTGGCCGCTGCTGTTGGTGCCGAAGGCGGCGCTTCGGCCGCTGGTCGCGGTGTTCCACAAGCCGCCGGTGATCGTCCCGGCGTTGGACCCGACAAGGCCGCCGACGTCCGTGGTGCCGGTGACGGCGCCGGTGGCGTAGGCGGCGGTGATCCCGCTGCCCGGTCTGTTGTCTCCGACGAGACCGCCGACGCGGGTGCCGCCGCTGACCGCGCCGCCGGCGTGGGCGTTGGTGATCGTACCAGTGTTGAATCCGACGAGGCCGCCGACCGCTTGGTTCCCGTTGGCGGTGCCGGTGGCGTAGGCGGTGGTGATCGTGCCGGTGTTGGCCCCGGCGAGGCCGCCGACGTTGGTGGTGCCGGTGACGGCGCCGGTGGCGTAGGCTTTGGTGATCGTACCGTAATTGGCTCCGACGAGGCCGCCGATCGCGGTGGTTCCGCTGACGGCGCCGGTGGCGTGGGCGCTGGTGATCGTGCCGTTGGCGTAGTGGTACCCGACGAGGCCGCCGACGGCTTGGCTTCCGCTGACGGTGCCGGTGGCGGTGGCGTTGGCGATCGTGCCGTCGCTGGACCCGGCGAGGATGCCGACGAAGGTGCCGCCGTTGACCGAACCGCCGACGAGGCCGATGTCGCGCACCGCTCCGCTCGTGTCGATATTGCAGAACAGGCCGGCGCAGGAGGAGGGCGCGCTGACGGTCAGCCCGGCGATGCTGTGCCCGAGCCCCTCGAAGACCCCGGTGAACACTCCGGTGACGGGCGCGGCGGTGTAGGTCGTGCCCGAGGCGTCGAGGCTCCGCGCCAGCGCGTAGCGCCCCGACAGGCCGGCGCTGTCGATGCCGTCGATGTCGGCCATGGAGTACAGCAGCGTGTAGGCGTTGCCGTTGACGGTCAGCGTGCCGCCGGCGCTGGATGTGATGGCCGCGCCGGCGGCGTCGGTGTAGGTCAGGCCGGCGCCGTTGCCGAAGCTGAGGTTGGTGACGGAACCGGTGTCGTAGGCGAGCGCCACCGCGCCCGCGCCCGCGCCTTGGACGGTGACGGGGGCGTTGATCGCCAGCGCGCCGCCCGACAGCAGGCCGAGGTTGCCGCCCGACTGGATGGTGACGGGGCTGGAAACGGTGAGCGGCGCGCCGGTCGCCGTGCGCACCAGGAATCCGCCCGCCGTGTCCACGGCCTGGTCGATGGTGAAGCCGGCGCCGGTGGCGAGGAAGCCCCGCCCGGCGATGGCGTCGATCACCGCGGCGGCGGCCGCGTCGTTGCCGGCGGCGGCGATGGCGGAGCTTCGCGCCACCGCCGGCGTCGGTGCGCCCGACAGGGTCGTCGCCGCCGTCGAGAGGGTCAGCGTCTTGCCGTAGACGTTGATGCCGGATTGCAGCCCGGTCCCGGTCGCGGTGGCGAGCGTTGCCGCGTCGGTCGATCCGGTCGTGGCGTTGGCGGCGGTGGTGACCAGCAGGCTGTCGCCGCCGCCGAAGGACCCGGCCCGACCGGCGATGTAGTAGGAGCCGTCGGCTCCCGTCGTCGCCGTGCCGAAGGCGCTGCCCTTGGCGAAGCCGGTCACCGTCACGGCACCGCCAGACCCGGACGCGGCGACGGTCGTCCCGGCATCCTTGTAGACGGTGCCCGACATCGCCTGCACGCCGCCGGGAGAGAGGCTGGTCAGGTAGGGATAGAGGCCGGCACCGCCGCCGAAGGCGGCGCCGAGGCTGGTGGCGGCGGCGGCGGTTTGGAGAGTCGCCCTGGTCCGGGCGTTGGTGCCGGCGGAAGGACCGATGCCGACGCCAGCGCTTCGACCGGTGGTTTGGGTGTCCCAGTAGAGGTTGGAGAGGTTTCCGGACGAGCCCTCCCCGACCACGCCGCCGGCGTACAGGGGACTGTTGGTGGCGCCCGTCGCGTAGGCGTTGCCGATGGAGCCGCCGTTGGTTCCGACGAGACCGCCGGCGCTGTAGCTGCTGGCGGTGACGGCGCCGGTGGCGTAGGCGTTGGTGATCTGGCCGGTGTTGTAGCCGACGAGGCCGCCGACGCTCCTGGAGCCGCTGGCGGCGCCGGTGGCGTAGGCGTTGGTGACCATGCCCTCGCTCTGCCCGGCGAGGCCGCCGACCCGCTCGGTGCCGTTGACCGTGCCGGTGGCGTAGGCGTTGGCGATCGTGCCGGCGTTGGAGCCGACGAGGCCGCCGACCAACATGGCACCGCTGACCGAACCGCCGACCACCCCGATGTTGCGCACCACCCCGTTCATGCCGACACGGCCGATCAGGCCGGCGTAATTGCCGCTCTTGTTGATGGTCAGCCCGCTGACGGTGTGGCCCAGACCCTCAAAGGTCCCGGTGAAGCCGTTCGCGAAATTGATCCCGACCAGCGCGTCGGTGTAGGTGGTGCCCGAAGCGTCGAGGCTTTGCGTCAGCGCGTAGCGGCCGCCCAGGCCGGTGCTGTCGATGCTGTCGATGTCGGCCATGGAGCGCAGCAGCGTGTAGCCCTGGCCGTTGATGGTCAGCGACTGGCCGCTCTGGCCGGCGGCGAAGCTGGCGCTGGCGCCGTTGCCGAAGGTGAGGGTGCCGTTGCTGCCGCCGTTGTTGGTGATCAATGACAGCCCGCCGCCGCCGGTGATGTCGATGTCGGCGTTGATCGCGATCGAACGGTGTGCGCTCAGCGTCAGCGTGGTGGCGGCGCTCCACGACAGCGGGGCCGCGACGGTGATGTCGCCGTCCTGGGACCCGCCGGCACCGGTGGACACCGTGACGTTGGCGCCGCTGAGCGCGGTCAGCAGCGTCGTGGCGTTGATCACCGAATCGTTTCCGGTGGCGGTGAACCCGGTGTGGTTGACGTCGCCGCCGTTCGAGATGGTGACGTTGTAGGGGTCGAGCAGCAGGGTGCCGAAGGCGCCGCGGGCGGCCGAGAGATCGGTGAAGCCGGTGTAGGCGAGCGTCGCCTTGCCGGACACCTCCGCCTGCCCGCCGTCGCCGGACAGCGCCCCGCCGCGCGCGGAGATCGTGCCGTCGAAGCGGGTCGAGCGGTCCGACCACACCACCACGTCGCCGCCCTTGCCGGCCACGGCGGCGTCCGCCTTGATCCGGCTCTTGCTGTCGACCGTGACCGTGTCGGCGCGCGGCAGCGTGCCCTTGCCCTCACGCCCGCCGCCGACCCGGACGGTGCCGCCGCCGTGCTTGCCCGAGGTGTCGAGCACGGCCCCCTTGAGCGCGACGGTCCGGCCGGTGGCGGTGACCGTGCCGCCGGTGCCGCCGCCGACGTCAAGCGCGGTCGCCGCGGCGGTGCCGGAGATTTCGACCTCCCCGTCGCCGCCGGCCAGCAGGATGTCGCCGCTCCGGCCGCCGACCGTCCTGGCCTCGACGGTGCCGGACAGATTGATCGTCTGGCGCGCCATGTCCTTGGCCGCCGCCGCCGAAAGCTGCACCGAACCGCCGTCGGCGGCGATCTTGCCGGAATTGCGCACCAGCGCGCCTTTGCCCTCGGCCTTGGTTGGCACCGCCACCTGGAGGAAGCCGTCGCCCGACAGGTCGAGCGTCGCCCGCTCGCCCGAGCCCAGCCCGACCTTGCCCAAGGGCACGGTGATGGTGCCGGCGTTGTCCACCGCGCCGCCGAGCAGCGCCGCATAGCCGCCGCGCCCGATGGTGATGGTCCCGGCGTTGCTCACCGTCGCCGAGGCGCCGTTGCCGGCGAAGTCGCGCTTGCCGGCCATGAAGTCGTCGTCGCCGATGGCGAGCGTCGAGGCGACGAAGCCGGCGGCGTTGACCGTCCCGGTTTTGGTGATGGTGATGCCGTTGGGGTTGACCAGATACACTTGGCCGTTGGCGTTGATCGCCCCGGCGATGGTGGACGGGGTGGCGCCGGTGACGCGGTTGAGGATCGCTGTGTTGCCCGACGGCTGGATGAAATTGACGCTGTTGCCCTGGCCGACCGAAAAGCTCTGCCAGTTGACCACCGCCGAAGGCGAGGACTGGGTGACGGTCATTGCGCCGTTGGCCGCGGTGCCGATGGTGGCGCTGCCGGCGGCGACGCGGCCGCCGCTTGGCAGATCCTGCGCCATCGCCCGCGGCACGCCCGACAGCGCGGTGGTGGCGAGCAGGGCAGCCAGAAGCGCGCCGTGACGGGGGCGGCCGGTGCGGGTTGTGAGGCGGACGCGGATGGCGGTCATGGTTCTCGCCTCAGAACTGGAGGGAGGAGATGAAGATCAGGCGTTGACCGTCCCCGGCGCCCTGGCCGAGCCGGTAGAGCCCGTATTCGAGATTGAGATGCACGGCGCTGAAGCTCGCCCGTTGGGCGGCACCCACGCGCAGGCCGAGGCCATAGGCGGTGCCATGGCTGGTGCCCGTTTCGAGCGCGGTCGGGCGGGCCAGTGTGGCGTTCCCGTAGGCGCCGAAAAGATAGGGTGACAGCACCGCCCCCGCGTCGCGCTCGACCGCATCCGTGCCGACGGACGGCAGGGTGAAGGCGGCGGAGACGGGAAACTGCAATTCTCCGCGCAGCACGAAGCCGCTGTCGCCCTGGAGTGTCCCGGACGCGAGCGACGACAGGGCGGTGGTGCCGGTGAGGCTGATCTGCTCGGCGTTCGCCATGGCGTGGTTGAAGGCGGTCTGCGCCCGCGCGGCCAGATCGACGGCCAGATGGGGCAGCAGCGGCTGCGTGTAGCCGGCGCTGACGTCCAGCTTCTGGAACACCGGGTCGGCGCCCTGCCGGGACAGCGGCGTGGTCGTCGAGACGTTCGGCGGCGCCTGGCGGGCGCCCAGCCCGCCGATCCCGAACGAGCCGGTCAGCCGCGCCGTGACGAGGCCGTTGCCGGGCGCGTACCAGACGAGGCTGCCGCCGCCGCGCAGGACGCGCAGGCGGTCGATGGACAGGTCCTGCTCCACCGGGCCGGTCGCCGACACCCGTTCCTGTTCGGCGTCGAAGGCGGTCTGCAGGGAGAGGGTCAGATCGCGGTTGCGGATCAGCGGATAGTGCAGCCGCGCCGAAACCCGCGAGAAGACCGAGGTGCTGCCGAAGCCGTCGGCGCGCGTCGTCGGCGTGGCGCGGGCGTCGGTCAGTTCCAGATTGGCGGTCAGCCCGTCGTCTCCCAGGGGGACCGTGACGCCGGCCGCCAGCGTCCGGTTGCGCGGCTGGTCGGCAAACAGCCCGGCGCTTCCCCCCGACGGCCAGCCGGACGCCCGCAGATAGATCAGCTCGCCCTGGCCGGTCGGCGAATTCAGGTCGAGGCCGACGCTCGCCGTGTAGGTGCCGAGTTCCTCGGCCAGCGTGTTGTCGCCCGCCAGGAAGCCGGTGACCGGCTGGTGGCGGGCCTCGACCGTCAGCACCGTGGCGCCGGGTTTCGATCCCGGCGCCAGGGTCGAGCGCAGCAGTGTGCCCGGCGTGTCCCCGGCCAGCAGCAGCCTGCGCTCGATGATGTCCATGGTCAGGCCGCGCCGGCCGACCAGCGGCGCCAGCAGATCGGCGACGCGCCGGCGGATGGCCTCCGGCAGGGCGTCGGTGTCGACCCGTTCCACGTAGCCGTCGATGACGACGAGGCGGAGGACCGCTCCGTCCTTCAGCCGCTGGGCCGGCAGCACCACCCGCGCCAAGCCGTAGCCCGCGGCGATGTAGGCTTGCTCCAGCCGGCGCGCGGCGGCGAACAGCTCCGCCGCCGATACGCGCTTCCCGACGAGTTCGCCGCCGATCGCCTGCTCCTGCGCGCGGAGTTCCGGCAGGCCGCCTTCGACCGTGACGCCGGCAATGTCCACGAACAGCGCGTCGGCACCCGCCGGCGCTTCGGGACCGGCGCTGTCCGGGATGAGGATCTCACCGCCCCGCGCGGGCGGCGAAGGCTCGAAGGAAGGCGGCGTGATTTGCGACGCTGATTGTGCGTGGGCGCTGCCGGCGGCCGTGGCGACGATGAAGGCTGTGAGGGCATGGCGTCGCCAGTCGGATGATAATAATAATTTTAGAAATCTCAAATCAAACCGCACAGCCTCTCCCCCAGCGCCCGTTTCTGGCAGATACCACCTACGGTGCCAAACTTAAGGCTGGGGGGAGGTCAGTAATTGCGTTCGGATTTATGCGCAAGACGCCATTTTTTATGCCTGAAGGGCATGCGCGTCGTGCCGTGCCATGTTCTGAAGCGGTCGAGCGAGCCTGCGGATGGCATCGGGTATTGGCGGGTGAGCGGGATCGAAGCGGAGCGGAGGTCTCACGCTTCATCCGCTTTCGAACGCCGGGGCAGCCTTCTGGCGTAGGATGCCGGTGACGTGCCGAACATGGTGGTGAAGGCGGAGGTGAAGTTGCTGACATGGGTGTATCCCACCTGCCAGGCGACCTCCTTGATCGTCAGCTCACCGCGCTCGATGAGAGTCCGCGCCTGTTCAAGTCGAAGGTTCCGCAGAACCTCGAACACGGTTCCACCGAACAGTTCGCGGAACGCGACGTTCAGGCGCTTGTCGGAGAGATTGACCGACCGGGACAGTTCGCTCAGCGACGGAGGGGTCCGCAAGGACGCCTTCAGGCGCTCGAAGGCGTCCTGAGCCGAGCGGTGCTCCCGGCTCGACAGCGGATGCGGCTGCGTCCCCGCATCGCTCATCGCCTGTGCGACCAGGGTGATCAGCATCAGGGCGGCGCTTTCCAACTGCAACTGGCGGAGCGCTCCGGTCAGGCCTGGGGCTATGTTCTGCTCGATCGCCACCCGCATCTCCTCGGATACGGGAAAAGGCATGACGCAGGGTTCATTCTCCGCCATCCCCATCAACCGGCGGAAGAACTGTGGAACGTCGTCGTCCAGGTACCCTTCGAGCCGATGAGGCGGGAGCGAGACGCTCAACGACCGCACCTCGACCCATTTCTCCAGTTCGAAGCTCACGGGAGACCCGAGATACCGGAAGCCGCAACCTTGCGCCGGGGTAACCATCTGCCGGCCGCTGCCCGCATAGGAAAGGGATGCCCGTCCGGAAAACAGCACCAGCAGATTGTTCAGGCACCCGTTGTCGATCGGGTCGAAGCTGATGACCATATCCTCGGCCGGGATGAGGCGGCTGATCGACAGGTTGCCGCCATCGGCGAGATCCGTCTTGCTGAACTGCAGAACGCCCATGCCGTCGTCGAGGGTGGCATCGTCCGTGACGAAGAACTCGTTGGATACACCGCTTTCCAGAGTGGCGTTGACGCGCACCAGCGAGTTGGAATCCGGAATTGGTTCGTTGTGCTCATCTGAACTTTTCAACCCGGCCTCCCCCGGCGGCGTGATGGCATTCAGCCATGCTGGTGTCCGCGAGTGAAATGAATGGGGAATGTTGTGGCCGGTTGTCAATTCATCCGCCACCCTCTGGTTGAGGCGGCTTCTTCGATGGCATCAGCTTGCCACTGATACAAGAAGGTGGAAGGGCCGTCCTGGCGACGTCGAAGCGGGCCGTCTCCGGGTCAGTTCGTGCGGGGTTCAGGGTCACTCCATCTGTGGTCTGACACCGACGACCTATGTCAGGCCACAGATAGACTGACCCGATTGGCCTGCTGAAAAGGCTGAGCTCACCTGAATTGTCATGTCCCGGTTTCCACAGTAGGACTGACCTGATTCCGGCACTTCCACAACAAGACCGACCCGGCTCAGATCCTCGCTTTATGCGCCAACCCCTTTGGGTCCGGACGACTTTGGTGCAGAACTCGGCCTGCGGACGGATTTCGCCCAAAGGCGATGGAGATCAGCCGGTCCTCCGGGAGGTTGGCATGCCGAGGTTGGTCATGCGATTGATGACGGCGCAGGCGACGTTGGCTTCGGCTTTTTGTGCGGTGTCCGGATGCGACACCTCCTTGGTGGCATACGCCATAGGGATTTGAGGGTTTCACTGATTCTGTCCGTGGCGGGGGCATCCCCGCCGGCGCCGCGCGGGATGCGCTTTCAAGCTGCGGTGGCGGCTGCGCCGGATGGCCGTTCAGGTAACAGTGTCCAGGTAACGGTTGAGCATCGTCAACAGCCGTCGGGTCAGCCGGGTAGGGGGCTGCCGTCCATTCTGCGGGCGCCAGAGCCAGGAAGAGCCTTCCTTCGAGTCCAGTGGGCGCGCTGCCGATCATCGTCCAAAATTTTGTTTCGGAGGTCGAAAAAGACCAATTCTCAGGTCATGTCGTGGATCATTGGTTGCCGTGGATCATTGGTTAATGGCAAAGAAACCTCGCATGGGTTCAGTCATTCTTGAGCTTGGAGCCTTTTTGCAATTGGCATACGGTAGTATGCAGATTTCTAATTTCTTTAGGATATACTCCGTTAAGCGAATTGCTGGCGATATATTATCAAATGCAAGATTGGATTACGAAACACTTGGCGGTGGGCGTATTATTTTTCATTCCATTTCATCAAATGAAAACTTAGCGGTATCTGAAATACTGAAGCAATTTCTGCGGCTTATTCATTTAAAAGGATGAGAACAAAACTTGGTTTATAACTTTTATATTTTGATAAATCGGATTTTTTGAATGATGAAGACAAAAACAACCTCAATTCTTGAATGGCTCATCACAATGAATTGCCGTGCATAGGACAATCCGCTCTGGCACTTGGTGGGTTGGATAGAAATCGTACTGTTCTGCCTCTCTAGGCGCGCTTGCTCCGCGCAGCATAAGAGGCTGCTCCAGAGCTTCGTACAAAAACCTGGAAACCTTCAAAGTGACGTGTGGGGGAGGGGGGCATGAAAGGCAGGAGAATGCTTTCGAACGTCGCTACTATGGGTCTGTGCGTTGGAGGACTTATAGGCTGCGGCACGCCATCGCTGCCTGAGTTGGACATTGAGGAGCAATGGACCAATGCAATGGCGCGCCAGTCCATGTTCGCGTTCTTTCCGCTCGACGAGGACGTCATGGTCGGCGACGTTTTCCTGAACACACGAGGAGCGCCGACGTCGCGCGATGACGGCAACTTCGATCTCGTGCGGATTGCCCGGACTCCCAAGATCGAGGTGGCGCGGGGACTCTGCGACAGCCAAAAGGAAAGGCTATTCATAGCCTTCGCCGAACCGCGCGGCGTGGCGACGGAGAACCAGGAGGCCAAGGCCGCCGATTCCAAGAAGACGGTTGATGCCAAGAAGCCAACCGTCCTGGCGTCACCGGCGTCCAGCCCCTGTCCGATGATTATGGATACCTTGGAGAAAGGCGACACGCTTCCTTCATCGATCCGTCTCGCCGACGCTATGGACAGTACCAGTGATTTTCGACTGGGCCATGCAAGCATTCCGAAACTCACCGTGGCCCGACTCACGGAGGCGCAGATCGGCGCATCCGGCCTGCTTGGCAACTTCGGCGCAAACCTGGGATTCGCCAGCAGCAGCAACGTTGCGCTGACGATCGAGCTGAAGGATCTCCAGCAACTTCAACTTGAGCTTCCCATCGCGATTGACATGCTGCGTCGGTTGGTCGTTGCTGATACGGCCGTGCGCCCCGGTGCCGTCGTGCGCATCATGGCGCGGCGCTGGCCCGAGGGGACGAAGCACCTGTGCCGGGGAGATTTCGCGAAGATCCGCGACGGAATGTCCGTCGCGATCGTCACGCGCGTTCTTTATGCCGGCAAAGTCGAGTACCAATTCTCCCGAAGCGCCGAGATGGCGCTCCGTCTCGCGATCCATGCGACAAGCGTCTTGGAAGGCCAGCCGCAAGCTCCCACTGTGCCGAGCCTGCCGACCGGCAAAATCGAAACACCGACTGCGGCAGAGGGCAGCGAAGCCCGTGTCCGCGCCGCGGTCAACGCCTTGCTCGCGAGCGTGACGGGCGGGGAAACGGGCAAGGCGGCGGGCGGCCACACGACGCTCGCCATCGGTTCACTGGGTGGGACCTCCCTGTCGTCCCAATTCCCGCGGCCCTTGGCCGCCGGAGCCGGTACGAACCTCGTCTTTACGGCCGAGAGCGCGTTGCTGCCGCAAGATTCCGGCGATATCAAGGATGTCATGGAGTTCTGCAGCGATCTTCTCGAGTTGTCAGCGGGCTCAAATTCCTGGCGGGAGCCCATTGCGGACTGGTGTCCGGCCCAACATGAGCAGATCGGTGCCAGGGACCCGCGGGAAGGCCTGCGCCAGCACATGTGCAAATTCCTGGAAGTGCGGAGTAACGCCAGGAATCAGCAGAATAAGGCCAAGGAGCAGCAGAAGCAGAACGCGGCTCGCGGCTTGCGCAAGACGGTGCCGGCACCCCCGCTCCCCGGATTTGTGCCGACCGATCGTGTGCTGACCGGCGTCGCCAAGCTTGGCTGAAGCGACATCGGCAATCGTGGGGAGCGGGATCAAGGATGCAATCACGCTCCCACAACCCCGCCGCCACGCCAGGACCTTCATCTCCGGGAGCCGCTCCCCAACCCGGTGCCGGGGCACGGTTCGCCACGCGGCGGAATGGTGAGGGCTTTGCGGCACCACCGACATTCGAGGCGCAGACACATGCAGTCAGTGCTTTCCACCGTCTTTGAGGTCCAGCCCGACAGCAAGGACATGCTCGTCGCCCGCATCGTTCAACTGCGGCAGGACGAAGAGAGCCTTGTCGATCCGCAGGGAGAGAAATACGGGCGGCTGAAGGTCCGGGTTCCCTTGCTGCATTTCATGGCGCTCAGCGTGTTCGAAGACGATCGTTACGATCCGATCCTCGTCATCGAAACGAACTTCGATGGACCGCCCGGCCCGTTCTGGGCTCAGCTCGAGGCGGCCGTCGGCGAGGATCTCCGCGCGATCCTGCGCTTCTGCGAAAGGCCCTCTGGCCCGACCGGAGCGTTGTTCGACCGCGTCGTCGCGGCGGGCTCTCGCCAGCCGATCGCGTCGCTGCTGGAGGGCCACAGCTTCCAGCCCCTGATCGTCCACATCGGAAACCGTGGCCTCGACCGCGACCGCATCCTGCGGGAAGCCGAACTCTTCCATGCCGCGCGGACGATCCTGGCGGACGCCGACAGAACCGCCCCCAATCCGTACCGCTCCGCAACCAGCGCAACGGCGATCCACGCCGGCCTTCGTGGCGCGCTCCTGGAGTCGTTCCCCTGGCTCGACGAGCCGGCGCCCGCCCGCATTCCGGCCGACGAGAACCGGAGCGACTGGCTGCGGCTCGGCGGCTTCCTCGCCCTCCTGCTTCTCGTCCTGTCGCTTCCCGGGGTGCTGCTCGGCCTCATGCTCCGCCCGTGGTGGGTGGCGGTTCTCCTGTCCCTCGTCGCGGCTGCGGCGTTCGCGGCGTCGATCCGGGATCTCGGCGACCTGCTCCGCTTTTTCGGTGCGCCGGACGGCGCGGCGCCGGCCGATGCGCGCCCACGCCCGACGGCTGGCTCGCGCCTCGTCACCGCCCTCAAGGGCTTGGCCGGTGTCGTGGCCATGATCGGGGTCTATCTCGCCATTCCGTCAGCCGCCGCGGCGGCGGCGGTGGCGCCGCTGACCGGCGCCGGCTTCGGCGACATCTTCCGCGCGTCGGCCCAGGTCCTCGGCGCCGGTCTGGCGAGCATGCCCGCCAGTGCGCTCGCAATCCTGTGGTGGCTGCGCCGGTTGGAAGCGCGCGACGCGTCGCATGACCATCCCCGCCTCGACGAGGGGAAGCTGCGGGCGATGATGGAGCGCGAGGATCACATCGCCCAGAACCACATGGGAAGCCTGGTCCTCGTCAAGCCCGGGGTGCTGCGCGCGGTGCTGCTGCGCGTCGGCCTGCGCGGACTTGGGCTCGTGCTGCGCGTGACCGAGTGGGCGCGGCGTGGGTATCTGGGCAGCATGCGGACCATTCATTTCGCGCACTGGGCGCTCATCGACAACGGCGGTCGGCTGATGTTCTTCAGCAACTTCGACGGCAGTTGGGAGAGCTATCTCGACGATTTCATCGAGAAGGCGCATTCCGGTCTCACACTGGCGTGGGGCAACGCCACGGGTTTCCCGCCCGCGCGCTTCCTGCTGCTGGATGGGGCGACCCAAGGCCGGAAGTTCAAGGCCTGGGCCCGCCATTCCATGACGGTGAGCCTGTTCTGGTACAGCGCCTACAAGGACTACACCGTGGACCAGATCGAACGCCACGCGCGCGTTGCCGACGGGTTGCGCCGGCGTTCCCTGACCAATGAGGAGGGCGCCCTATGGGCTCGGGACCTGTAGCGCCGGACGCCCGGGTGGCGGCGGGCCAGGAGTACGACGTCGACCGCGACGCCGTTTCCACGCACGGCTGGGGGCTTGCAACGGACGCGTGGGCCGACGTCCAGGGGCTGGTCTACAGCGGATACGGTACCTTGCCATGGGCTCGGGCCCTGTTCCTGGACCTGACGCACGCGCAGTCCGGCTGGCTCACGTCGCTGCGCGCCGTGGCGCCGATCACCGACGGGCGTCCGATCGTCGAGCCGAAGGTCTGTGTCGACAAGGCGGCGGCCATCGCCTTTACCGGCGCCGGCCTGGCGGCGATGGGCCTTGGCGAGGATGCGCTCAGGACCTTTTCGCGGCCCTTCCGGGAAGGCATGCACCAGCAGAACCGGCGCCGTCGATTGGGCGACGACGGGCCGACCGTCGTCGACGGCGGGCCGCAGTGGAGCGGAAACACCCCCACGTCGCTGGAGACGCCGGACACCGTCCATGCCCTGCTCCTCGTCTACCACCGCAGCGAAGCGGACCTCGACCGATACGCGGAGGAGGCCCGCGGAACGCTTCTGGCCCAAAAGGTCGCGATCGTCCGCGAGATCAATCTGGACATAAAACCCGACCAGCGCGGGAAGGTGCGCGAGCATTTCGGCTTCGCCGACGGCGTCTCCCAGCCGCTGCCATACCTCGACAACGGGCGCGACGGGCCGCCCGGCCACGATCCCTGGAACGAGATCCCCCTCGGGGAGATCCTGATCGGCTACAGGAACGCCCATGCGGAGATCGCGCCGGGTCCACAGGTTCCGGCAACGGACAGCGCGGCCCGCTGGGAACTCCTGGATTCCGGAAACGCACCCGAGGGATTCCGCGATCTCGGCCTGAACGGCACCTATATGGTCGTGCGCGAACTCCGGCAGGATGTCGGCCGCTTCTGGACCTCGCTGGACAATCAGGCTGCCATCCTGCGGCGGCAGGGCGGCGACGCTGGTCAGGTCACGGCGGAGTGGCTGGCGGAGCGCATCGTCGGGCGGGACCGGGACGGCCGCCTCCTGTGCCCCGTTGGAACCTCGGTGGCGGAGGGCGACAACCGCTTCGGGTTCCGTTCCCGGGACCCGCACGGGTTCGGGTGCCCCCTCGGCTCCCACGTCCGGCGCGCCAATCCGCGGGACGGGCTGGCCCCGGACGAAGACTCCGCTGAGACGCTTCGGGCGGCGGCGAACAACCACCGCATCATGCGTCGCGGCCGCAAGTTCGGCAGGGTGATCGCGGACCCGCGCCACGACGATGGGGAGGAGCGCGGCCTCCTCTTCATCTGCCTCAACACGGACATCGCCCGGCAGTTCGAGTTCGTGCAGCAGACGTGGCTCCTCAACCCGAATTTTGCCACGCTCTATCAGGAAAGGGACCCGCTGGTCGGTCCCAACGGCCCGCTGACGATCCCCCAGGACCCGTTGCGGAGGATCGTGGACGTGGAAACCTACATCGAGCTGGTGGGCGGGGAATATTTCTTCCTTCCCGGCATCCGGGCACTGGCCTATCTGGAAAGCCTGTGATCATGCGGGTCGAAGGCGTCGGACCCAGGGGGCGGCCCGGCGGGCTGAAAGGCGCGCTCGCCGGTTGGATGATGCGAAGCCTTCCGGCGGTGTTCCGGGTCCTGCGCGCCGTATCGCCGGTTCTGCGCATTGGCGATACGGTCGTGGTGACCCGCTACGATGACGCGCGCGAGGTGTTCCTGAACGACGACGCCTTCGCGGTTCCCTACGCGAGGAAGCTCGACGTCATCATGGGCGGGCAGCCGTTCTTTCTGGGGATGCGCGATACGTCCGACTACCGCCGCGACACGGCGGCGATGAGGACGGTCGTCCGCTCCGACGACCTTCCCACGCTCGCTGCGGAGGCTGGGCGTCTCGCCGCTGAGGCGGTGCGGGCGGGCGGCGGCCGCATCGAGGTGGTGAACGACCTCGTCCGCGAAGTCACCTTCGCCGTCCTGGGCCGGTACTTCGGTGTGTCCGACCCGCCGGACGGCGATCTGAGAATCTGGGCGTCCCGGCTCTTCGAATTCCAGTTTGCCGACCCCGGCGACGACCCGGATCTGCGCGCCGAGGTCGACGCGATCGCACCGGCCCTGCGCGCCCACATCCAAGGGCTGATCGAAGCCCGCCGCGCCTCCGGCGCGTTCGGGGACGACGTTCTCGGGCGCTGCCTGGACCGCCAGAGCCGCGGCGATCCGGGCTTCTCCGACGGCCAGATCCGTGCCGCCCTGACCGGCTTCGTGGTTGGTGGACCGCCGCAGCCACCGATGGTCGTGCCCCAGGCCCTCGAGCAGTTGCTGCGCCGGCCAGCCGAGTTGGAGGGCGCACGGAAGGCAGCGCTGGCCGGTGACGACGCGCTGCTTCTCGGATACGTACTGGAGGCCATGCGCTTTGACCCGCTCGCCCCGACACTGCCGCGGGTCGCGGTGAGGGACGAGCTCATCGCGGCCGGCAGCCGCCGGGCCACCAACGTGCGCGAAGGGGCCACTCTGCTCGTTGCCTTCAGCTCGGCGATGATGGACGAACGGCGCGTGCCCGATCCCAGGCGGTTCAACCCCCGTCGCTTGGCCCATGAGTACATGCATTTCGGGCATGGTCTCCACACCTGCTTCGGCTTGCAGATCAACCACGCAATTCTGCCCATGATGCTCAAGCCACTTCTGGAACGGCGCGGGCTGCGGCGAGCCCCCGGACCGGACGGCCATCTGCGCAAGCGCGGCGCCTTCGCTGAGCGTCTGGAGGTGGTGTACGATCCGGAGTAGGTGTCAGGCCAACTCGAACAGCGTGAGGAAGGAACACCGAACGCAACGCCCAAAAAACGCTACGGATTTCCGGCCTATATTATCCATTTACCTAGCACTGCTTTGGCAGTTCTAGGGCGCTGTTAGCGCGTGATGTCTGACGCATCTGTTCGGGATGGGAGTTGAGTACGGAAACGAGGTTCTGACGGACGCGGAATGGGCGATACTGCATCCGCTGATCGAAGCCTGCCGCCCGCGCGGCAAGACACCCCCCAGCATCTGCGCCGCACCGTTACGGCGATCCTCTGGCGGCATAGGAACGGAGCCAAGCGGCGCGCCATCCCGTCGGAGTTGCGGGCGTGGTGGATGGCGGCGCAGACCTTCATCCGCTGGGCTCGGTTGGGCGTGTGGGAGCGCTTGCTCGATCTGGCCCAGCAGCGCGGCGTCGCGCTTGGCATGACCTTCCTGGACGGCACGAATATCCGAGCGCACGCGAAGGCGGCGGGCGCGTCAAAAAAAAGGGGATCTGGAGCACAGCGGGACGTGCGTGAAGCGCTTGGGCGTTCTCGTGGCGGCTATGGCACAAAAGCCTGCGTGATCGTGGATGGCGGTGGGCGACCGCGGCTAAGCTTCCGACGCCTTTCGCCAGCGGATCTGGAGCCTGGGTGCGCGACCAGCGATCCCGCACAAAAAGACCGATGCACCGGTCGCCTGTCCGGCATGGATTTACAACAACCGCAACCTCGTCGAGCGCTTTTGGGCCAGGATCAAGGAGTGGCGGGCAATTGCTACCCGCTACGAGAAAACTGCCAACTCCTTCACGGGCATCCTTTGCCTCGCCGCCGCCCTCGATTGGATCAAGCGCGAACAGGCCCTAGCGGCGCCCGAACAGCCGCTCGATGTCGGAAAGCTTTAATTCGACATAGGTGGGGCGGCCGTGATTGCACTGACCGCTGTGGGGGGTGGCCTCCATCTGGCGCAGGAGGGCGTTCATCTCCTCGATGCCGAGAGAGCGCCCGGCGCGGACGGAGCCGTGACAGGCCATGGTGCCGCACACATGCTCCAACCGTTCCTTCAGCGACAGCGCGTCGCCCAGCTCCGCCAACTCCTCGGCAAGGTCGCGGACGAGGCTCTTCACGTCGCTCTGGCCGAGCAACGCCGGCACCTCGCGCACCAGGACGCAGCCGGGGCCAAAACCTTCCACCGCAAGGCCCAGTTCCGCCAGTTCCGCGGCGCGGCCCAGCAGGCGGTTGGCGGACGGTTCGTCCAACTCCACCAGCTCCGGAATCAGCAAGGCCTGCCGTTTCACGCCGCCCTCCAGAAGGGCGGTCTTCATGCGTTCATAGACCAGCCGCTCATGGGCGGCGTGCTGGTCGACGATGACGATGCCCTCGCTGGTCTGGGCGACGATGTAGGTGTTGTGGACCTGGGCGCGGGCCGCACCCAGCGGGTGGCTGTCCAGCGGCGGAGCAGCGGCGGCGGCCTGCGCCGCGTATTCCGGCGGGCGCGCGGCGGGCGCGGCCTGCCAGCCGGCGAGGCGGCCCTGCAGGGGAGGGAGCGGCGCCTGATGGGGAGCCTGGAAGGCGGTTGCCCGGTCGGCCAGCCCGCGCGGCACGACGGAGCCGTAGCCGCCGCCCCAGGACTGTGCCGGCTGATGCCCCGGGCTGCGGTAGGGCAGGGGGGAGGGCGACGGAATGGCCCCGTCCGTACCCGTCTCGCCGTTCTCCGGGCGCAGCGCACCGAGCGTCGCCAGCCCGACGGTGGTCGAGGCGCGGTGCCCGGCCTCGGCCAGCGCGTGCTTGAGCGCCCCGACGATCAGCCCGCGCACCAGGCCCTGGTCGCGGAACCGCACCTCCGCCTTGGCGGGATGGACGTTCACGTCCACCTCCTGCGGGTCGAGGTCGAGGAACAGCGCCAGCATGGGGTGGCGGTCGCGCGGCAGGAAATCGGCATAGGCCGCCCTCACCGCGCCGACCATCAGCTTGTCCCGCACCGGGCGGCCGTTGACGAACAGGTGCTGGTGGCGGGCCGTGGGGCGGTGCAGGGTGGGCAGGCCGATCCAGCCGGCGAGCGTCACCCCCTCGCGCGCCGCCTGCACCGGCACGGCGTTGTCCTGGAAATCGCGGCCCATCAGGGCGCCCAGCCGGGTCAGCCGGGCGTCGAGCAGGTCGCCCTGCGCCGCCGACAGGCGCAGCGTCGAGCGGTTGTCGCCATCCAGTGTGAAGGCCACGCCGGGATGGGCCATGGCCAGCCGTTCGATGCAGTCGCCGATGTGGTCGAACTCGGTCCGGGCGGCCTTCAGGAATTTCAGGCGGGCGGGTACGGCGGCGAACAGGTCGCGCACCTCCACGCGGGTGCCCTGGGCCAGCGCGGCGGGCTGCGGCGCGCCCTTCAGCCCGGCGTCCACGGTCAGCGCCCAGGCGCTGTCGGCGCCGCGCGGGCGGCTGGTCAGGGTCAGGCGGCTGACCGCCCCGATGGAGGGCAGCGCCTCCCCGCGGAAGCCCAGGGAGCGGATGTCCAGCAGGTCGTCGGACGGCAGCTTGGAGGTGGCGTGCCGCTCCACGGCGAGCGCCAGCTCGTCCGGCCCCATGCCGCAACCGTCGTCGGTGATGGTGATGAGCGACTTGCCGCCATCACGCACCACCACGTCGATGCGGGTGGCCCCGGCGTCGATGGCGTTCTCCACCAGTTCCTTGACGGCGGCGGCGGGCCGCTCGATCACCTCGCCGGCGGCGATGCGGTTGACGAGCGTGTCGGGCAACATGCGGATCGGCATCCGCCAAATATAGTAGGCTCAGGAGCGGAATGCCACCATGAGCGGGGGCGTGCGCGGCGAACGGATGCGGCGGTCCTCAGGCTCCGGCGAACAGCCCCTTCAATCCCTGCAGCAGGCCGGCGGCCATGTCGGTGGCAACGTCATCCATGCCGACCGAGCGGACGGAGGCGAGGACGCGGGCGTTCGATCCTCCATCCCCGTCGGTCACCGCCCACAGGTTGGCGCCCTGGCCCGGCCGGGTGTCGGTGAGGCGTCCCAGCGTTCCTCCCTTGATGGCGCCGAGCAGCGGGTTGCTGTGGTCGTTTCCATCCTTCAGCGCGATCATGCGCAGCGGATCGTCCGTCTTGGCGGACCGGCCGGCAAGGCCGAGCCGGTCGAAGACGACCTGCAATTCCTTGCCGCTGTTGGGCATGCCGATGCCGATCACCCCGGACTCGGCCTCGGCATCCTCGGCGAACGGGTCCTTCACTCCGGCGGCGCGCAGCGCGTCCGGCAACTCGGGTTTGCTGAGGCCGTTCTTCGCCGCCAGCTTGTCCAGCAGGCCATGCGCGGCACCACCCAGGACAATGGGCTGGTCCTCGGGCAGGTTGAGCGTCTGGCGCAGCATGCCCATCGCCTCCCGCATGTAGTCGGCCTGCTTGAGGTCGTAATCGCGGCGGGCGAGCACGGCGTCCATGCCCGCCGCGACCGGGTCCCTCGCCGCCGCGTCGCCGGCCTTTGGCACCGCGAAGGAGATGACCCCGGCCTTCATGGCCCGGACCGCGTCGGGAGACAGGCTGACCGTGTCCACCGTGCCGTTGCGGCCGATCGTGGGCGCGGCGGTTCCCGACGTGGCAGCCCCGGGGCCCTTTGCCGGACCGGGCTTGGCGCTGGCGCCGAAAGCGGCGGGCGTGCTGCTGGTGACGTCGGTGATGGACATGCGCTTCCCCCCGCTTTTCGACGGCGTGGCCTTCGGGACGCATCCCGAGGTGGTGAGCGATGATGCCGTGGGCGGGGTCGGTTGTCCATGCGGCGGAAGCGACCGGTCGGATGGCGCGTGTCCGGCCCGCCTCTTCCCTTGAGGCAATAAATTGAAGGACGAAGCATCATTATGATCCGTGAAAATATATGTCATCAAGCATCCTCGATCTTTTCTCCCTTTTTCCCGAAGGAATTATAAGAATGCAAATGCATGTGGTTTGATGAGATGTTTGAATATTATTTAGATATAAGGAAGTGTGCTGCTCCACCCGATTTTCTGTGGGAGCAGTCCATGTCCGATACCCCGATCACCTACGCCGCGCCAGTCGATGTTCCGGTGGCCCGCCAGCCCTTCAACCTGCAGGGCTACAACAATTCCCTCAACGTCACCATCGGCACGCCGAGCGGCCTGCTGCACGAGGTGCAGGTCGACACCGGCTCGACCGGCATCGTCATCCCCGCAACTCTGCTGATGGTCGACGGTGACACGTCGAAGGGACTGGCCGCGGGCGTGGTGTCGCTCGGGCCGGCGCAGATCACCTATCACCCGTCGGGCAACACGCTGGCCGGTTGCCTCTATCTCGTGCCCAGCCTGTTGATCGGCGCGTCGCTGAACGACTCGAAGCAGGTTGTTTCCGTCTGCGAGGCCGGGCCGCTGGTGGTCTTCGGCGCGCAATATGCCGGCAACACCAGCACGCCCGGCGTCCAGAACCCGGTCGATCCGGGCATGGGCATGATGGGCGTCGGCTTCGGCCGCCCGGCGCTGAGCTACACCGCGAACGCCGGCCAGTCCGATCAGGTGGTCTACACGCTGAGCAACCCGTTCCTGTCGGCGTCGGTGGGCGGCCAGCCGCTCTACCCATCCTACCTGCTGTCCTCGGCGGGGAGCGGGGCGAGCGGCTACATATCGCTGGGCGTCACGACCGCCCAGTTCACGGCCGCCCCCCTCAACGGGCAGACCGTCGCGCTGACTTCGGCCAAGCCGCCGGTCACGCCGAACGTCACCAACGACTGCAACTGCGCCCCGGCGTCGGGAACCTCCTGGCCGGCGGCCCCGACCCAGCCCTACTGGCTGACCGGCCCGGCGACCATCACCATCAGCACGGTCAACGACGCGCTGCCGCTCAAGGCCACCCTGCTGCTCGACAGCGGCGTCACCGGCGCGATGATGAGCGTTCCGCAGGTGAAGAACTGGGCAAGCAGTCTCGGCGGGGCGGAAATCACCATCGCCGTGCCGAACGGGTCCAGCCCCGACGCGGAGCCGGTGATGTCCTACAGCTTCGCCATGTCCAGCGCGGCCCCGGTCAAGGGCATCTTCGCCATCGACACCGCGCTGTCCACCGCGGCGGCCCCGGCGTCGCTGGAGCCGGTCCTGCCGGACGGCGACATCGCCTTCGTCAACACGGGCATCAACCTGCTGCTGGCCTACAACTACTTCTTCGACGCGCAGCTGGGCCAGCTCGGCTTCGCACCCACCGCGCCGGTCACGTTGCCGTAAACGGTTGACGTCCTCGCTTGTGGGCCGCCCCGCTTTTCCCCGTCGCCGTGGCGCGGCGGGAAGGGCGGGGCGGCTCCAGGCCGGGGGCGGTCACGCCGGGCCGGTCTTGTCGGCGGGGTGGCCGTCCTCCTGCGTTTCCGGTTCGCTGGGGGTGGCGGGGCAGCTGGCGCGGGACGGGCCGGTGACGACGTCGAAATCGAAATCGGACATGATGGGACCTCCGGTTGGTAAGGGAGGCCGCCGTGACCGTCAGGAGGATTTTGCGTGCACCGCGTGCTGGAAACACAAAAGCCGCCTCGGGTCGGGCGGCTTTGGGTGCATCGTGGATGTGCGATACCTATGCCGCCGGAATGTACCAGCGGTACCAAAATCGCCCCAGAAGGGCGGGAGAGGTGAGGCGCACGGGGTTCATGGCCTGCACCCTACGCCGGATCGCCGTGCCGCACAAGAGCTTCCTGGGGGACTCCGACGTCATCCTGGCGGGGCAGCAGCGGGAGAGAGGCTCCCCCGGCGTTGGGACGGGGGAGCGGTGGTTCAGCGGTGCTTGCGGTACCAGCCGATCAGCCCGTTGGTCGAGCCGTCGTGCCCCAGCGCGGCGGTCGGGCCGTTCTGGAGTTCGGGCAGGATCTTGCCGGCCAGCTGCTTGCCCAGCTCCACGCCCCACTGGTCGAAGCTGTTGATGCTCCAGACGATGCCCTGGACGAACACCTTGTGCTCGTACAGCGCGATCAGGGCACCCAGCGTGCGCGGGTCCAGCTTCTTGAACAGGATGCTGTTGGACGGCTTGTTGCCTTCGAACACGCGGTGGGGGACCAGCGGCTCCACGGTGTCGGCCGGCTTGCCCGACTTGGCCATCTCGGCGCGCACCTCGTCGGCGGTCTTGCCGCGCATCAGGGCCTCCGGCTGGGCGAAGAAGTTCGACAGCAGGATGCGGTGATGGTCGCCGATGGGGTTGTGGGTTTCCGCCGGGGCCAGGAAGTCGGCGGGGACCAGCTCCGTCCCCTGGTGGATCAGCTGGTAGAAGGCGTGCTGGCCGTTGGTGCCCGGCTCGCCGAAGACCACCGGGCCGGTGGCGTAATCCACGCGCGCACCCTGGCGGTCCACCGTCTTGCCGTTGCTCTCCATGTCCAACTGCTGGAGATAGGCGGGGAAGCGGTGCATGTACTGGTCATAGGGCAGCACGGCGTGGGACTTGGCGCCCCAGAAATTGACGTACCAGACGCCGAGCATCGCCATCAGCACCGGCATGTTGCGCTCCAGCGGCGCGGTGCGGAAATGCTCGTCCATGTCGTGGGCGCCGGCCAGCAGCTCGGTGAAGCGGTCCATGCCGATGCCGAGCGCGATGGACAGCCCGATCGCCGACCACAGCGAATAACGCCCGCCGACCCAGTCCCAGAAGCCGAACATGTTGGCCGGGTCGATGCCGAACTTGCGCACCTCCGCCTCGTTGGTGGAGACGGCGACGAAATGCTTGGCGACATGGGCGGGGTCGCCGGCGCTCTCCAGGAACCAGCGCCGCGCGGTGTGGGCGTTGGTCAGCGTCTCCTGGGTGGTGAAGGTCTTGGACGCGATGACGAACAGCGTCGTCTCCGGGTCCAGCCATTCCAGCGTCTCGCTGATGTGGGTGCCGTCCACGTTGGAGACGAAATGCACGCCGATCTGCGGGTGCAGGTAGGGGGTCAGCGCCTCCGTCACCATCACCGGGCCAAGGTCGGACCCGCCGATGCCGATGTTGACGATGTCGGTGATCGGGTGGCCGGTGTAGCCGGTCCAGGCGCCGTCGCGGACCTGCCGGACGAACCGCTCCATCCGGTGGAGGACGGCGTTCACCTCCGGCATCACGTCCTGGCCGTCCACCATGACCGGGCGGTTGGAGCGGTTGCGCAGCGCGGTGTGCAGGACGGCGCGGTCCTCGGTGATGTTGATCCGCTCCCCGGCGAACATGCGGTCGCGCCAGCCTTCCACGTCCTGCTGGCGGGCGAGGTCGAGCAGCAGGCCGGGCGTCTCCTCGGTGATGCGATTCTTCGAATAATCGAACAGCAGGCCGCAGGCTTCCAGGGAGAAGCGGTTGAAGCGGTCGGCGTCGGCGGCGAACAGGTCGCGCATATGGAGGGTCGAAACGTCCTGGCGATGACGGGCCAGGGCTTCCCAGGCGGGCGAACGGGTGAGCGCTGACATCGGGATTTTGCCTCCTTCTCGCGTGCGCGGAGCCTAGCACCGATCGGTGCGCGCCGGGTACGCGCCAAAGCGGCGCATCCAACGTGCACAAAGGACTAGGTTGAGCGGACTATGCGGGGCGGACGATGAAACCGGCAACCGCCGCCCTGTGTTCTTTTCGGGACAGGAGGTGACGATGAGCGATCCGAACAAACCCGAACGGAATCCGCCGGTTCCGGCGGAGGAGGAGCGCCGCGAGGACGAGCGGCCCGATCAGGTGGGGATCATCCCCGGCAAGGTGCCGGGCCGCCCCATCGACCCTGGTGATCCACGCTTTCCGGGGAGCCAGCCGGACTTGGCCTGAGGGGCGTGGTCGCGGCGGGCCCCCCTCCCGGCCTCCCCCCGCTTCGCAGGGGGAGGGTTGGGAGGGGGCACCGCAACAGCGCTCCTCAGCTTCCCCCGTCAATCGTCCGCGTCGCGGTCACGCCTTCCGGACGGCCGACCAGCACGGTCAGCAGCCGGTTCGCGTCGAGCAGCCGCTTGGCGACGCGCTGCACGTCCGCCTGGGTGACGCTGTTGATGAAGGCGTCGCGGCGGTCGAGATAGTCGATGCCCAGCCGGTCGCGCTTGACCTGGAGCAGGATGCGCGCGATCGCCTGCGTGCTGCCGAGCTGCAGCGGGAAGCTGCCGGTGAGGTAGGTCTTGGCGTCGGCCAGCTCCTCCTCCGTCACGCCCTCGTCGGCCATGCGCTTCCATTCCTGGCGCATGATGTCCAGCGCCTGACCCGCCTTGGCGTTCACCGTGTTGCCGCCGGCCATCACCAGCGCGGAATGGTCCATCGGGATCAGGTAGCTGTAGACGCCGTAGCTGAGGCCGCGCTTCTCCCGAACCTCCTCCATCAGGCGGGAGCCGAAGCCGCCGCCGCCCAGGACGTAGTTCATCACGGTCGCCGCGTACCAGTCGGGGTCGGCGCGCTTGAGCCCGGTCTGCCCCATCAGCATGACGGTTTGCGCGGTCGGGCGGGTGGCGACCAGCGTTTCGCCCAGCCCCTTCGGCTCGACGTCGGGGATGGCGGCGTTCGCGGAGGTGGCCGGCAGGCCGCCGAACACGTGGTCGAGCGCGCGGCCCAGATCCTCCGGCGTGATATCGCCCGCCGCGGCGACGACCAGCCGGTCGCGGCCGAAGCCGTCCTTCACGAAGCCGCGCAGGTCGTCCGGGGTGATCGTCGGCAGCGATTCCAGCGTGCCGCGGATCTCATCGCCGTAGGGATGGCCAGGGTAGGCGGTGGAATAGAACAGCCGCCGCCCGACGTAGTTAGGATCGGCCTGATCGCGGCGCAGGCTGGACAGCACGGCAGCGCGCATGCGCTCCACCGCCTCCGCGTCGAAGCGCGGCTCGGCCAGCGACAGGCGGGTCAGCTCGAACGCCTCGTCGCGGCGGTCGCTCAGCGTGCGCAGGCTGCCGCCGAAGCCGTCGCGCCCGGCGTCGTAGCCCAGCGCGATGGCGTTGTCCTGGAGCCGCGCGGCGAAGGCCTGGCTGTCATAGGGGCCGGCGCCCTCGTCCAGCGTGCGGGCGGCGAGGTTGGCGAGGCCCTCCTTGCCCTTGGGGTCGGACGCCCCGGCCCCTTCGAAGGCCCATTCCAGGGCGATGATGGGAACCTTGTGGTCCTCGACCAGCCACGCCTCGATCCCGCCTGGGCTGACAACCCGCTTGATCTCGATGGCGGCTGCCGGAGTGGTGATGGCGAAGGCGAGGAGGAAAAGACAGGCGCCGAAGACGCGCTTGGACATGAGGCGCTTGGATAGGACGATCATCTCAGCTTCCCTTGTCCTGGAGCGGCAGCAGAAGGCCGGTGACGTGGTTGGTCTGGCCCAGAACGGCGCGGGCGGCGGCGTTGACCTGATCGGCGGTCACCGCGTCGATGCGCACCGGCCAGTTCTCCACGTCGTCGATGCTCTGGCCGGTGGCGATGGCCGCACCCAGCGTCTGGGCCGGGCCGGTCAGGCTGTCGCGGGCGTAGGCGGCCTCGGCCAGCATGCGCTTCTTGGCGGTGGTCACCTCCTCCTCGGTCACGCCCTTTTCGACCAGCGTCCGGATGTCGGTCTCCAGCGCCGCTTCCAGCTTCTCCATGGTCACGCCGGGGGCCGGCGAGGCGCCCGCCGCCAGCGAGGTCATGTCCCAGGACGACGGGCTGTAGCCCAGCCAGGCCGAGGTGGCGATGCGCTGCTCGACGACGAGGCTGCGGTAGAGGCGTGAGGTCGGGCCGCCGCTCATGATCTCCGACAGCACCTGGAGCGGGTAGGCGTAGCCCTCCTTGTCGGTGCGGTAGGAGGGGGCGAGCCAGTTCCGGCGGATCGAGGGCTGGCGCACCTCGTCGTCGCGCAGGATGACCCGGCGGGCGGCGCTGATCGGCGGCTCCTGCACGCGGACGCGCTCCGGCACCGGGCGGGCGGCGATGCTGCCGTAGTACTTCTCGGCGAGCGGCTTCAGCTCCTCGGCGGTCACGTCGCCGGACACCACCAGCACGGCGTTGTTGGGCGCGTACCAGCTCTTGTAGAAGGACTCTGCCTCCTCCCGCGTCAGCGTGGCCATCTCCTGCGGCCAGCCGATGATCGGCGTGCCGTAGGGGTGGTGGACGTAGAGGGTGGCGTTGATCTGCTCGCCGATGCGGTCGGCGGGCTCGTTCTCGATGCGCTGGCGGCGCTCCTCGATGATGACGTCCCGCTCCGGGTAGACCAACTGATCGGTGAGGCGGAGGTTCGACATGCGGTCGGCCTCCATCTTCATCACCAGCTCCAGCCGGTCGCGCGCCACGTTCTGAAAATAGGCCGTGTAGTCCCAGGAGGTGAAGGCGTTGTCGCGCCCGCCGTTCTTGGCGACGATGCGGGAGAAGGCGCCGGGCGGAACCTCCTCCGTCCCCTTGAACATCAGATGCTCCAGGAAATGGGCGATGCCCGACACGCCGCGCGGCTCGTCCGCCGCGCCCACCTTGTACCAGACCATGTGGGTGACCACCGGCACGCGCTGGTTGGTCACCAGCACGACCTGCATGCCGTTGGACAGGGTGAAGGTCTCCGGGAAGAAGACTCCCTTCTCGGCGGCGAAGGCGGGCGTGATGGCGGCGGGGATGGCGCCGGTCAGGGTGCCAGTCAGGGCGAAGGCCAGGACGCCCGCGGCGGCGAGCCGTCGCCAGGGCCGTTTCCAGGGTGGGGGAGCGGTGGGGCCGTTGGGGAGCATGGGCCTCTCGTTGGGAGCGAAGGGGACGGGAATGCAAAAGGGGGCGTCCCCGTCTGGGAACGCCCCCTAGATACTGGTGCGGCGAAGCGCCCGGAACAATGCCCCGAGTTGGGGCCCCGAACCGGGGCTCTGAAATCGGCTTAGAACAGCCCTTCCAGCGGCGCCCGGCGCTTGCGTTCGATGGTCGGGACGGTGCCGTCGTTCAGCGCCTTGCCGGTGGCCTGGGCCTCGCGCAGGCGCTGGTTTTCCTTCTTCGGATCGACGACCTCGTAGGGCTGCTCCTGCGTCTGCCAGAACAGCAGGGAGTCGATCCAGCTCTTGTCGGCGACGACGAGCTGGGTCGTCTCCTGATCGACCTTGTTGCGGATGCCCGGCTCGATGCCGCTCTTAGCGCCGGCCTGGGCGATCAGCGCCGACTCGCCGGCGGTGCCGCCCGTCGTCCGGCCGCCCGCGGCGGCGGCCGTGGCGCGGGAGGAGCCGCCGAAGACCGAGGCGGCGGCCACCGCGGCCGACGTGGCGTCCTGCGGGCGCGCCGCGCCGGGGCGCGGCTCCGGCAGGCGGGCGAGGCTCGGCGGCATGGTCAGCGGCGCGCGGGACACGACGGTGAACTCGTCCGGGCTCGTGCGGTCGAGGCCGATGGAGCGGCGGACGTCGGTGCATCCGGTAAGCGCCAGCGCGACGAGCGCCAAGCCCAGCAGCGGACCCCGCCCCAGGGAACGGGTGGAGCGCCGCGCGATGGAGGAGGCGAAGGAAAGCATGGTCACGTTCGAGTCCCGTCGTCTAGTCGTCAGGCCGCTTGTCGTCGGGCCGCGTCCCTTATAGCGGCTCCGTCGCGTGAACTATTACGACTTTTCGCGGCCGGCGAACAGCCCATCCAGCACGAGAAGCGCCACGCCGACGCTGATTCCGCTGTCTGCCACGTTGAAGGCCCAGAAATGCCACCCCCCGATGTGGAAATCGAGGAAATCGGCGACGGCCCCGTAGAGGAAGCGGTCGATCACGTTGCCGATGGCCCCGCCGATGACCATGCCCAGGGCGAGCGCCAGATAGCGCCGGTCGGCCTGCCGCAGCCAGAGCAGCAGCGCCACGACGATGGCGAAGGCCACCGCGGCCAGCACGTAGGGCATGAAGGCGTGGGAGCTGCCGAAGGTGCCGAAGCTGACCCCGGTGTTCCAGGCCAGCACGAGATTGAAGAAGGGCGTGACCTCGACGACCCGTGGATAGGGCTGCATGACCACGTCGAGGATCCACCATTTGGTGAGCTGGTCGAGGACCACCACCAGCGCGGCGACGGACAGGCCGAAGACCGTGTGGCTGCGGCTGCCGGACGTGGAGAGGCTGCTCATGAAGTGCTCCGAAGAGTGAAAGGCGTTCGGGCCCCCTCCCTAACCCTCCCCCGCCTTCGGCGAGGGAGGGGATCACGCTCCCTCTCCCGCGAAGCGGGGGAGGGATGGGGAGGGGGCCTGCTGCAAATCAGAACGCCGGGTCCGCGTCCACGGCTTCGGCGCAACGGAGGCACAGCGTCGGGTGTGCGGCGTTCGTGCCGACCTCCGGAAGGATCTTCCAGCAGCGCTCGCACTTGCCCCCTTCGGCGAGGCCGGGCACTACCGCGATGCCGGCCACGTCGGGCAGGACGAACGCCCCCTCAGGGGCCGTGCCTTCCGCCACCGTGATCTGCGAGGTGATGCAGATCTCCGCGAAGTCCACGCCGTCGAGCAGCGCCTTGGTCGCCGCGTCCACGAAGACGGTCGGGTTGGCCTGGAGCGACGAGCCGATCTTCTTGTTGGCCCGCTCCAACTCCAGCGCGCCGGTGACGGTGCGGCGGACGGTGCGGATGGACTCCCACTTGGCGGCGAGATCGTCGTCGCGCCACTCCGCCGGGATGGCCGGGAAGACGCGCAGATGAACGCTCTCCTCGCTCCAGCCCTCGGTGCCGGTCAGGCCCTCGGGACGGGCGAGCCACGCCTCCTCCGCGGTGAAGCAGAGGATCGGGGCCAGCCACGCGGTCAGGGTGGAGAGCAGATGCTCCATCACCGTGCGGACCGAGCGGCGGCGGACCGAGCCCGGCGCGTCGCAGTACAGGCTGTCCTTGCGGACGTCGAAGTAGAAGGCCGACAGCTCCACGGCGCAGAAATTGTGGATCGCCACCGACAGGTCGTGGAAGTCGTAGGCCTCGATCTTGGCGCGGACCAGCGCGTCCAACTCCGACAGGCGGTGCAGGACCCAGCGCTCCAGCTCCGGCATCTCGGAGACGGCGATGCGCTCGGCCGGGGTGTAGTCGGCCAGCGCGCCGAGGATGTAGCGCAGCGTGTTGCGCAGGCGGCGATAATGGTCGGCCTGGTACTTGATGATCTCCGGACCGATGCGCTGGTCCTCGGTGTAGTCGGTGCTGACCACCCAGAGGCGCAGGATGTCGGCGCCGTACTTGTCGCAGACCTCCTGCGGAGCCACCACGTTGCCCAGCGACTTGGACATCTTGCGGCCCTGCTCGTCGAGCGTGAAGCCGTGCGTCAGCACCGCGTCGTAGGGCGCCCGGCCGCGCGTGCCGCAGCTTTCCAGCAGGGAGGAGTGGAACCAGCCGCGGTGCTGGTCGGAACCTTCGAGGTACAGCGAGGCCGGCCACTTCAGCTCCGGCCGCTGCTCCAGCACGAAGGCGTGGGTCGAACCGGACTCGAACCACACATCCACGATGTCCCTGACCTGCTCGTAATCGTCGGCGCGGTACGCGTTGCCGAGGAAGTCCTGCGCCGGGCGGGCGAACCACGCGTCGGAGCCTTCCTTCTCGAAGATGTCGGCGATGCGGTTGAACACCTCGGCGTCGCGCAGGATGGCGCCGTTGTCCTTGCGGACGAACAGGGCGATCGGCACGCCCCAGGCGCGCTGGCGGCTGATGCACCAGTCCGGGCGCTGCTCGATCATCGCGCGGATGCGGTTCTCGCCCTGGGCCGGGAACCACGTCGTGTCGGAGATCGCCTGCAGCGCCGTCTTGCGCAGGTCGTTCGTCTCCATGGAGATGAACCACTGCGGCGTGGTGCGGAAGATCAGCGGAGCCTTCGACCGCCAGGAATGCGGGTAGCTGTGCTTGATCTTGCCCTTGGCGAGCAGCGCCCCGACCTCCTGGAAGGCCTTCAGCACGGCGCCGTTGGCCTCGCCCGGCTTGCCTTCGGCGGTGTAGACGCGCAGGCCGGCGAACAGCGGGACGTGGTCGTAGTAGCGCCCGTCCTCGCCGACCGTCTGCGGCACCTCGATGCCGCTGGCCTGACCGAGATGGAAGTCGTCCTCGCCATGACCCGGCGCGATGTGGACGAAGCCGGTGCCGGCGTCGGTCGTCACGAAGTCGCCGGCCAGCAGCGGCACCTTGAAGTCGTAGCCGCTGCGGGTCAGCGGGTGGTGGCAGTAGCCGCCGGCCAGACGCGAGCCGGGGAAGCGGTGCAGCAGCCGCGCGTCGGCGATCTTGGTTTCCTTGAAGACGCTCTCGGCCAGCGCCGTGGCGACGACCAGCCGCTCGCCGACCTCGGCGAGGCTGCCCTCCTCGACCGCCAGCACCTTGTAGGTCGCGTATTCGATGTCCTCGCCGAAGGCGATGGCGCGGTTGCCCGGCAGGGTCCAGGGGGTGGTCGTCCAGATGACGATGTTGGCGTCGTCGACCTCCGGGGCCGGCGAGCCCCAGATGGCGAAGCGCGCGAAGACGGTGGTCGAGGTGTGGTCGTGGTACTCGATCTCCGCCTCGGCCAGCGCGGTCTTCTCCACCACCGACCACATGACCGGCTTGGCGCCCTTGTAGAGGCCGCCGTTCATGGCGAACTTGTGGATCTCGCGGACGATCTGCGCCTCGGCGGGCAGCGTCATGGTCAGGTACGGGTCGGCCCAGTTGCCTTCCACACCCAGGCGGCGGAACTCGCCGGCCTGGATGTCCACCCACTTCTGGGCGAACTGGCGGCACTCGGCGCGGAACTGGTTGAGCGGAACCTCGTCCTTGTCCTTGCCCTCGGCGCGGTACTTCTCCTCGATCTTCCACTCGATGGGCAGGCCGTGGCAGTCCCAGCCGGGGACGTAGTTGGAGTCGAAGCCCTGCATCTGGCGCGAGCGGACGATCACGTCCTTCAGCACCTTGTTGACGGCGTGGCCGATGTGGATGTTGCCGTTGGCGTAGGGCGGGCCGTCGTGCAGGACGAACTTCTCGCGGCCCTTCGCCGTCTCGCGCAGCCGCTGGAAGAGGCCCATGTCCTCCCAGCGCTTCAGCAGCTCCGGCTCCTTGGTGGGCAGGCCGCCGCGCATGGGGAAGTCGGTGCGGGGCAGGAAGACGGTGGACTTGTAGTCGCGGGTCATGTCGGGGATTTCCTGAACCTGAAGCAGAACCGTCGGGCGGCAGCGGTCAGGCCCCCGACGCACGCACAAACGAGGCGGTCCCGGCCCCCCTCAGGAGGCCGGGTTGGTAATTCGCGCCATACGCGCCATGACCCACGCCGGATGCAGCATCGCGCGGGATATTAGCGGTGTGGGCGGTGCGGTCAAGGCGCGGCGCCTCCGGGTGCGTCAGTCGAAGCTCGCCTTGCCGCCGTGGGCGGCGGACCAGGTGACCGGGTCGTTCAGGAACTTCTCGACTTCCGACAGAGTGTTCTCGTCGAAGTACCGGTTCTCGCGGGCGACCTTCAGCACGTCCCACCAGGTGCACAGCTCGTGCAGGCGGACGCCGATGCGGTCCATGTTGGTCTTCGACTGCGGGAAGATGCCGTAATGGAAGATCACGAAGCTGTCGGTCACCGTGGCGCCGCCGTTGCGCAGCGCCGTGACGAAGTTCTCCTTGCTCTTGCCGTCGGTGGCGAGATCCTCGACCAGGATGACCCGCTGCCCCTCGGTCAGCACGCCCTCGATCTGGGCGTTGCGCCCGAAGCCCTTCGGCTTCTTGCGGACATACTGCATGGGCAGTTCCAGCCGCTCGGCGATCCAGGCGGCGAAGGGGATGCCCGCCGTCTCGCCGCCGGCCACCGCGTCGATGCTCTCGTAGCCGATCTCGCGCTCGATGGTCTGCACGGCGAAGTCCATCAGAGCCTTGCGGGCGCGCGGGAAGGACACGATGCGCCGGCAGTCGGTGTAGACCGGGCTCGCCCAGCCGGAGGTGAAGATGAAGGGCGTCTCGGCGTTGAAATGCAGCGCCTTGATTTCCAGCAGGATCTTCGCGGCGGTGGCGGCAATTGTGGCCCGGTCGGGCAGGGCAGCGGCGGTGGTCATGGCCTAACGGCTCCCAGGGAGGCTCAAACTGCCCCGTGTGTAGCCCCCCGGCGTGCGAATCGCAATGGGGCGGGCTTACCCTGCGCCGTCACTTTCCCGGCAGCGCCAGCGTGATGCAGCGGGTCAGCACCGGGTTGCCGGTCATCTCGCGGTAGGCCTGGACGATGGCGGGCTCGGCGGCCTTGCATTGCTCCATCGTCTGGAACTCGATGGTGGTCGGGCCGCCCTGGTTCAGGATGAAGAGCAGCAGGATCACGCGGTCCATCGTCGCTCAGCCTTCCGACCGCGGTTCCCGGGCCAGCACGGCGCGGGCGGCGGCGGCGTCCTGGACGATCTGGTCCTTCAGCTCGTTGAAGCTGCCGAACTTGCGCTCCGGCCGCAGGAACTCGATGAGCTGCACGCGCAGGTGCTGGCCGTAGAGGTCGCCGTCGAAGTCGAGGATGTGGGTCTCCAGCCGCTCCACCGTTCCGCCCACGGTCGGGCGGCGGCCCAGGTTGGCGACGCCGTTGCGCCAGACCGTGCCCGCTCCCTGGTCCACCCCGGTGCGCACCGCGTAGACGCCGAAGGCGGGACGCAGATAGTCGGCCAGCTCGACGTTGGCGGTGGGGAAGCCGATGGTGCGGCCCTTGTGGTCGCCATGCTCCACGCGCCCCTCGATCTCCCAGGGGGAGCCGAGCAGCCGGGCGGCCTCGCGCGGGTTGCCGGCGACCAGCGCGTCGCGAACGCGGGTGGAGGAATAGACGCCGTCCGCGTCGTCGGCCACCGGCCCGACCTCGGTCACGCCGAAGCCGTGGACCGCGCCGGCTTGGCGCAACAGGGCGGGGTCGCCGCCGCGGCCGTGCCCGAACAGGAAGTCGTAGCCGCAGACGACGTGCCGCACGCCAAGCCCGGCCACCAGATACTCCTGGATGAAGGCGTCGGCGGTCTTGTGCAGGAAGCTCTCGTCGAAATGGCAGACGAACAGCAGGTCGACCCCCAGCGCCTCGATGTGGCGGGCCTTGACGCGGAAGGGCGACAGGCGGAAGGGGGCGTCGGCGGGGCGGAAGACCGAGCGGGGATGCGGCTCGAAGGTCATCACCGCCGAGGGCGCGCCGAGATCGCGGGCGATCCGCTGGGCGGTGGCGATCACCGCCTGATGGCCGCGGTGCACCCCGTCGAAGTTGCCCAGGGCGACGACGGCCCCACGGGCGTCCTCCGGCAGGTCGGCGGTGTGTCGGAACAATCGCATGCGTCACGCCCTGATGGTCTGCGGGCCGCGGACGGCCCCCGGAAACGATGGCGGCCCGCCGGGGCGGGCCATGCCATGGGCGTCTTATATAGACCGGAGCCGGCGCGTGGTCTACGCACCGGCGACCGGCAAGTCATTTCACTTGTTAAAGGCTTCCCTGCAGGATCAGCCGCGCGACGGAACCATCAGCAGGGCCTCGCCCTCGATCACCACCGTCTCGCCGACGGTGCAGACCGTGCGGACGACGGCGCGGCGCTTCTCCGGGATGATCTCGGTGACGGTGGCGCGGGCGGTCACCGTGTCGCCGGCGCGGACCGGCGCCTTGAAGCGCACGGTCTGGCTCATGTAGATGGCGCCCGGGCCCGGCAGCTTGGTGCCGAGGACGGCGGAGATGAAGCTGACGCTCAGCATGCCGTGGGCGATGCGGCCCTGGAACATGGTGCCGCTGGCGTATTCCTGGTTCAGGTGGACCGGGTTGGTGTCGCCGGAGATGCCGGCGAACAGCACGATGTCCGCTTCGGTAACCGTCTTCGCGAAGGACGCCGTCATGCCGACGGTCAAATCCTCGATGCAGTGGCCCTCGTTGTCCTTCAGGACTTGGCGAACATCATCCATACCGCGGTTCCTTTTCATCAAGCACCGGCCGGGCGGTGCGACAACACGTATGGTGCAACGCGATATATGCACTGCAACCACGTGATGGCAACACGACTCGCCTGAAAAAGTGAAAAAACCGCTAACCTCTTTCGAAAGAGGAGGCAGTGGAGGCGTCCTGCCTATTTCCTCCGGTCTGGCGATTTCAGTCCCGTGACAGTAAAAGTGCGGAGCGGCTCCAGTTAATATGTACACTGACAATTCGGCCTGCTGCACCGCGGAATACGGGGCGACTCGGGGCCGGACGGCTTGACTTCGCGTCGCCGCGGCCAACCGTCACCTCTTATCCCCCCGAACCGCGACGGAACCCGACCCATGCCCCACCGCTTCGCGCTGGTCACCGGCGGCACCTCCGGCATCGGCGCCGGCTTCGCCCGCGCCCTGTCCGCCGACACCGGCCTCCTGCTGGCCGCCCGCAACGCCGAGGCCCTCAACACCGCCAAGACGGAGCTGGAGGCCGCCGGGCGCCGGGTGGAGGTGCTGGCCACCGACCTGACCACCGACGCGGGGCGGAACGCCCTGATCCAGAAGGCGGAAACGCTTGAGATCGACCTGCTCATCAACAACGCCGGGTCCGGCGCCTTCGGGCCGGTGCTCGACAACAGCCCGGAGGCGGAGCGCACGACGGTGGAGCTGAACGTGGTGGCGACGACGGTGCTGACCCGCGCGCTGCTGCCCGGCATGATCGAGCGGGCGGCCCGCGACGGGCGGCGGGCCGGGCTGATCCTGCTGTCGAGCACGGCGGCCTTCCAGCCGATCCCGTTCCTCGGGACCTACTGCGCCAGCAAGAGCTTCGTCCTGGCCTATGGCGAGGCGCTGGCGACGGAGCTGAAGCGCAAGCCGGTCGATGTGCTGGTCCTGTGTCCCGGCGCCACCCGCACCGCCTTCGGCAATCGGGCCGGCTTCGCCCTGAACGCCCTGCCGGGGGCCGCCGATCCGCTGGATGTGGCGCGGGAGGGGTTGCAGGCGCTGGGGCGCCGCACGGTGCATGTGCACGGCTTCGGCACCCGCAACATGCTGCGCCCCTTCCTGTGGTCGCGCCATGCGGCCTCGGACGGGCTGGGCGCGCTGCTGGCCGCCTTCGACCGCGGCCAGCGCGCGCGCAGGACCGTCCGTCCGCCGCGCGGAGGGGCTTAGCGGTCGGACCCCGAACCGCTCTGCCGGTCGGCGCCGGACGATCCGGCCCCCGACGATCCGGAGAGCGCGGCGCCGTTGCCCTTCTTCTCGGACCCGGGCTGTTCGGCGACCTGGGTCTTGTCCGCCTTCTCGGCCTTGGCCTCGACCTTCTCCTTGACGGCTTCGGTCGGCTGTTCGGACGGCTTGGCCTCGACCCGCACGGGGGCCACGCCGTCCTCGATCATGTCGAGCTGCTTGGCGGCCTTCTTCGACAGGTCGATGACCCGCCCGTCCACATAGGGGCCGCGGTCGTTGACGATGACGTCAACGCTCTTGCCGTTGTCCTGGTTGGTCACGGTGACTTTGCTGCCCAGCGGCAGCTCGCGCGAGGCCGCGGTCGGCTTGTTCTGGTCGAAGCGCTCGCCGCTGGCCGTCTTCTTGCCGTGGAACGAGCCGCCGTAGAAGGACGCCTCGCCCTCATGGACGATCACCGGCTCGCCCTCGTCCGTGCGCTCCACGGCGATCGGCGGCACCGACGCGTCCTTGGGGCTTTGCGATTTGGAGGAGGGCTGGGCCTGGGCGGCCATGGGGGACAAGGTCAGGGACAGGGCGCAGAGCGCCATGGACAGTTTACGCGCCATGTGCATTCGAATGTACCTCCCATCGGTCCTGGACAACATCCGGGGTAGCGTGGCGGTTCCACCGGATGGCCGGCCCCGCCGCCGGGCGCTGGACCCGCCCGGTGCGTTGATGCTTCAATCGTCCCGTCAGCGAGGGAGAGCGCAGGAATGGCCGTGAGCGTGGCGGATCTGGGTGTGGAGCCACGATTCGGCTGGGTGACGATGGGGGACGGGACCCGGCTGCGCACCGCCCATTGGGCGGCCACCGCCGCCACCCCGCGCGGCACCGCGCTGCTGCTGACCGGCCGCGCGGAGTTCATCGAGAAATACGCCGAGACGGCGGGGGAAATGCTCGCCCGCGGCTTCGAGGTCTTCGCCTTCGACTGGCGCAACCAGGGCCTGTCCGACCGGCCCCTGCCCAACCGCCAGATCCATCACCTGGACAGCTTCGACACGCTGGCCGGCGATCTCGACGAGGTGGTGGAGCGGCTGGTGAGGCCGCGGCAACGTGGGCCGCTGCTGCTGGTCGCCCACAGCATGGGCGGGCTGGTCGCCCTGATGGCTCTGCTGCGCAACCCGGCCCTGTGCGACGCGGCGGTGCTGACGGCGCCAATGTTCGACATCTTCACCGGCCCGGTGCCGCGCCGCATGGCGGTCTGGCTGGCCGAGCGCCTCTGCGCCCGCGGGCGGGCCGCCGAATACGCCTTCGGCCAGCACGACTACGACCCGGTGGAGGGGCTGTTCACCCCGGTCAACCCGATCACCTCCGACCCCCGCCGCTACGCCACCTACCACGACGCCTTCCGCGACCGGCCCGAGCTGCGGGTGGGCGGGGTCAGCTTCGGCTGGGTGCGGGCGGCCCTGCGCGCCGCCGACCACATCCGCTTCACCGCGCCGCTGGAGCGGGTGACGACTCCCATCCTGCTGTTGAGCGCCCCGGCCGACGCCATTGTCCGCTCGGAGTCGCACCGGCTCGCCGCTGCCCGGCTGGGCAACGCCGTGCTGAAGGAGCATCCCGACGCCAAGCACGAGCTGCTGATGGAGCGTGACGACATCCGCGAGCGGGTGTGGGCCGACGTCGACGCCTTTCTGGCCGCCCTGCATCTGTAGGTCGGGCATCTGTAGGCCGGGCTGTGCTAGGTCCTTGGCGCGGGCGCCCGCGCGCCCACATGAGGGACGCTTTGCGCCTGCTTCTCTGCTCAAGGGTCTGCCTTCCATGTCCGATTTCTGGAAAGAGTCCGGTTTCCATCTGCTGACGCGCGACGCCGACGGCTGGCTGGCGGTCACGCCGGACTTCCTGCGCGCCTATCTGATGCGGCCGGAGATGCGCCCGCCCGAGGACGCCTGCGAGACCGAGCACACGCTGTTCGCCGGCCTGCTCGACGATCCCGCCCGCCCCGTGCCGCCGGGCATGGTGGAGGCGCTGGCCGACGCGGACGCGCGGGAGAACTGGGCGGTCTGGCTGGGCTTCCGTGACCGGCTGCTCGCCGCCGGCACGGTGGAGGGCTGCTACCTCCGCCTGTTCCGCGAGGGCGCGCGGGGCGTGCCGGGGCTGTTCATCGACCAGATGGCCCACGTGATCCTGCGCAACCTTTTGGACGGCACGCCGTCGGGCCTGCGGGCGCGGGCGGGCGAGCTGTTCTTCCGGCCCCAGACGGTGTCGGTGGACGACGGGCGGGTCCGGCTGGCCGACAGCGAGACGGTGGAGATGCTGGCCGCGACCGGCGGCTTCGGCAGCCTGGGCCGGCTGGTGGTGGAGGCCGGGACCGCCCCGCGCTCCGTCGATCTCGACATCCTCGACGAGACCAACCACTCCCGCTACTGGGAGCGCGACTCGCGGCACGACACCGTGCTGGACGCGACCTTCGCCGCGGCCGGTCTCGACGCGCTGTGCCGCGTCCTGGAAGGGTGGGTGAAGCATTTCCTGGGGGTGGCGGTGTCGATCCATCCCGTGCAGCGGATCAGCGACGAGCGCTGGGTCTGGCATGTCGGGCTGGATGGGGAGGCCACGGCGATCCTCAACGACCTCTACAACGGGGCCGAGGTGGGGGAGGAGCGGCTGGCCCGCATCCTGTCGCTGTTCCGGCTGGAGTTCGCCGATCCCGCGGCGATGCGCGCCGACATCGCCGGACGGCCCGTCTATCTGGCCCTGGCGATGACCGCCGACCGCAAGCTGCGCCTGAAGCCGCAGAATCTGCTGGTCAACCTGCCGCTGTCGCAGATGAACTGACCGGCAATCCTATAACCATACTGTCAGTGTGACCATCTGCCGCCCCGGCTGCGGGTGGGCGGTGGATTATAAGGATGTTTCCTGAAGGGGGAAACGTCATGCAATTAAACACAACGCAGCCGAAGACGACGAAGCCGAACCTTGCTGACCCGCGTTGGGAAACGATGGCGTGGCAGGACGGCTTCGGCGTCGGGAATGCCGTGATCGACGCCGACCACAAGCGCCTGTTCGAGCTGTTCAACGAATTCGTCACCGCGGTGAACGAGTTCCGCGCCGACAGCGAGATCCAGGACGTGCTGAGGGACCTGCTCGACTACACCGACACCCATTTCGACCGGGAAGAGACGCTGATGCGCGAGCACGGCTATCCCGACTACACCGCCCACAAGGCGTTGCACGACAGCTTCGTCCGCCAGCTTCACGACGTGAACAGCGCGCTGGACGCGGGTGGGGAGAAGGGGGCCTTCGTGCTGGGCTTCCTCGCCAAATGGCTGTCCGGCCACATTCTGGGCGTGGACACCAAGCTGGGCGCCTACCTGCGCGAGCGCGGGGTGGAGGCGTAGGCCTTAATAACCCTCTTCCCCTGGGGCGAGGGTGGCCCGGAAGGCCGGTGAGGGGGGCGCTTTTGCCGGACGCACTGCCACGCGCACCGCCCTCACCCTGACCCTCTCCCCAGGGGGGAGAGGGAATATGGATGTTCGCGCGTTACTGCTTGTTCGACTCGCCGCTGTGCTTCGGTCCGCGGTTCAGCGAGGTCATGCTGTCGCTGTACTGGAACTCCGGCATGTCGCGCACGCTCGCCTGGGTGACGTCGCGCAGCGTGATCGGGCCGTTGCCCGGCAGCACGTCGGCCAGCGCGATGTCCGCCGCGATCTCCTTGCCGCCGATGCCGAGGAAGCCGCCGCTCTGGATCACCAGAAGCTGCGCGTTGCCGTCCGGGCCGAGGATCACGTCGGACACCTTGCCGACCTTTTCGCCGTCCGCTCCGATCACCGTGCGGCTCATCAGATGCTCGACGCTGGCGCCGCCCATGGCGTTGCTTGTGGAGCCGGCCGGGCGGGCGCTCTGCCCCTGGTCCATGATGACCGAATTCGGGGCCTGGGAGCTCGGGGCCTGGGCGGAGCCGCCGGTGCCGGTCTGGGCCGCGGCGGCGCCGGTCATCAGCGCCAGGGCGGACAGGGTCGCGATCACCGTCTTGTGCATGGAAGATCTCCTCGTTGCACGAAACCGACCCTTCCAACACCGGGAGAGCGGGAAAGGTCACGCAGGGCCGCCTGTGACATCCTGGGGCGACTCGGGGCGCTGTCCGGGAGCCTCGCCGGGGGACCGGTCCAGCGGGCAAAAGTGGGGTTGCGGAGCGGGGGATCGGGAGGAGGGCGTACCGCCGATTCGCCCCCCGTGACTCCTGGGGTCGGAGGGGCCCGGCAACCCCGCGAAAGTGACGGATTCCTTACGGAAACCGGGCGCCGGAGGCTCTCGGCGCGGGACTAGATGTGGGGGGTGGTGGATTTTTTCCGGGAACCGCCGGCGGCTTGGCCCGTTGACCTGACGCGCCATATCTAGGAGGTAGCCCCGCGTCAAGCACACAATATCTTGGGCCGGGTCTTGCTTGGTCCAAAGCTTGAGGCTAGGATGCGCACCAACATACAGGGTGTTGCGTTCGTCAGCCAGCGCGAGCTGCGCCGCACGGAGCGCGACACCTTTGTTCGCCAGCCAGAGGGAGCACGAGTCACATGCGGGTCCAGCGTCGTTTCACGAAAGAGGGTCAGGATGCTTACGCCGCTCTCGGCTTCCGCCGCACGACGAGCGAGATCCGCAACCCTGACGGCTCTGTGGTCTTCCAGCAGACGGACATCGAGGTTCCCGAGAATTACAGCCAGGTCGCCAGCGACATCCTGGCCCAGAAGTACTTCCGCAAGGCCGGCGTTCCGGTCGCCCTGAAGGCGGTCGAGGAGAACACCGTCCCGTCCTGGCTGTGGCGCAAGACCGCCGACGAGGCGGCGCTGGCCGCCCTGCCGAAGGAGAAGCGCTATTCCGGCGAGAAGTCGGCCAAGCAGGTCTTCGACCGTCTGGCCGGCACCTGGACCTATTGGGGCTGGAAGGGCGGCTATTTCGACACCGAGGCCGACGCCCGCGCCTTCTTCGACGAGATGCGCTTCATGCTGGCCGCCCAGATGGCGGCCCCGAACAGCCCGCAGTGGTTCAACACCGGCCTGCACTGGGCCTACGGCATCGACGGCCCGAGCCAGGGCCACTTCTACGTCGATTTCAAGACCGGCCTGCTGACCTCGTCGGCCTCGGCCTACGAGCACCCGCAGCCGCACGCCTGCTTCATCCAGTCCGTCGCCGACGATCTGGTGAACGAGGGCGGCATCATGGACCTGTGGGTCCGCGAGGCGCGCCTGTTCAAGTACGGCTCCGGCACCGGCTCCAACTTCTCCCGCCTGCGCGGCGAGGGTGAGAAGCTGGCCGGCGGCGGCAAGTCGTCGGGCCTGATGAGCTTCCTCAAGATCGGCGACCGCGCGGCGGGCGCCATCAAGTCGGGCGGCACCACCCGCCGTGCGGCCAAGATGGTCACGGTGGACATGGACCACCCGGACATCGAGGCCTACATCGACTGGAAGGTGACCGAGGAGCAGAAGGTTGCCGCCCTCGTCACCGGCTCCAAGATCTGCCGCGAGCACCTGACCGCCATCATGGCCGCCGCCCAGGACGGCCAGGACCCGAAGGTCAACAAGGAGCTGAAGAAGGCCATCGTCGCCGCCCGCAAGGCGCAGGTGCCGGAGAACTACGTCCAGCGCGTGATCCAGTTCGCCGGCCAGGGCTTCACCAGCATCGAGTTCAAGACCTACAACACCGATTGGGACTCCGACGCCTACCTGACGGTGGCCGGCCAGAACTCCAACAACTCGGTGCGCATCTCCGACGACTTCATCCAGGCCGTCCTGAACGACGACGAGTGGAAGCTGATCCGCCGCACCGACGGCACAGTCCATCGCACGCTCCGCGCCCGCGACCTGTGGGACAAGGTCGGCTACGCCGCCTGGGCCTGCGCCGATCCGGGCGTGCAGTTCGACACCACGATCAACGACTGGCACACCTGCCCGGCCTCGGGGCGCATCAACGCCTCGAACCCGTGCTCGGAGTACATGTTCCTCGACGACACGGCCTGCAACCTCGCCTCGCTGAACCTGATGTCGTTCCGTCTGAAGGACGGCACCTTCGACGTCGAGGCGTTCGAGCACGCCTGCCGCCTGTGGACCATGGTGCTGGAAATCTCCGTGCTGATGGCGCAGTTCCCGTCCAAGGAAATCGCCCAGCTGTCCTACGAGTTCCGCACGCTGGGCCTGGGCTTCGCCAACCTTGGCGGCCTGCTGATGTCCTCCGGCCTGCCCTACGACTCGGCGGAAGGCCGCGCCTACTGCGCCGCCATCTCGGCGGTGATGACCGGCGTCGCCTACGCCACCTCCGCCGAGATGGCGCAGGAGCTGGGCGCCTTCCCGGCCTATGAGCAGAACCGCGACCACATGCTGCGGGTCATCCGCAACCACCGCCGCGCCGCCTGCGGCGAGATGGAGGGTTACGAGGGCCTGTCGGTCAAGCCGGTGCCCTTCGTCGCCGACGAGTGCCCGGAACAGGAACTGGCGATGGCCGCGGTCCGCGCCTGGGACATGGCGCTGGAGCTGGGCGAGCAGCACGGCTTCCGCAACGCCCAGGCCACCGTGGTCGCCCCGACCGGCACCATCGGCCTGGTCATGGATTGCGACACCACGGGCATCGAGCCGGACTTCGCCCTGGTGAAGTTCAAGAAGCTGGCCGGCGGCGGCTACTTCAAGATCGTCAACCGTCTGGTGCCGGAGGCCCTGCGCACGCTGGGCTACACCGCTGACGAGATCGCCGCGATCGAGCGCTACGCGGTCGGCCACGGCACGCTGAAGGGCGCGCCGGGCGTCAACCACGAGACGCTGGCGGCCAAGGGCTTCCCGGCCGAGGTGCTGGAGAAGCTGGAGGGCAACCTCGCCACCGCCTTCGACATCAAGTTCGCCTTCAACCGCTGGACGGTCGGCGCCGACGTCATCGTCGACACGCTGGGCATTCCCGCCGAGCAGATGGACGCGCCGGGCTTCGACCTGCTGACCGCTCTCGGCTTCACCAAGGCCGAGCTTGAGGCGGCGAACACCTTCTGCTGCGGCGCCATGACGCTGGAGGGCGCGCCCTTCCTGAAGGACGAGCATCTGCCGGTGTTCGACTGCGCCAACCCCTGCGGCCGCATCGGCAAGCGCTTCCTGTCCTGGGAATCGCACATCACCATGATGGCCGCCTCGCAGCCCTTCATCTCCGGCGCCATCTCCAAGACCATCAACATGCCGAACACGGCGACGGTCGAGGAGTGCAAGGACGCCTACCTGCTGTCCTGGCGCCTGGGCATCAAGGCCAACGCGCTGTACCGCGACGGCTCCAAGCTGAGCCAGCCGCTCTCCGCCGCCCTGCTGGACGACGAGGAGGACGCGGTCGAGGAGATCGTCGAGGCGGCCAACGCGGCCCGCACCCAGATGGTCTCCGAGCGCATCGTCGAGAAGGTCGTGGAGCGCATCATCGAGCGCAAGCGCACCGAGCGCGAGCGCCTGCCGCACCGCCGCAAGGGCTACACCCAGAAGGCGACCGTCGGCGGCCACAAGATCTACCTGCGCACCGGCGAGTATGAGGACGGCCGCATCGGCGAGATCTTCATCGACATGCACAAGGAGGGCGCCGCCTTCCGCTCGCTGATGAACAACTTCGCCATCGCGGTGTCGATCGGCCTGCAGTACGGCGTGCCGCTGGAAGAGTTCGTGGAGGCCTTCACCTTCACCCGCTTCGAGCCGTCGGGCATGGTGACCGGCAACGACACCATCAAGATGGCGACCTCGGTCATCGACTACATCTTCCGCGAGATCGCCATCTCCTACCTGGGCCGCACCGATCTGGCGCACGCCACGCCGGAGGATCTGGTGCCCTTCACGGTCGGCAGCGGCGACAAGCAGGGCGACCTGCCGGAGACCGGCGCGGTCCAGCCGTCGGACATCGTCCGCAAGGTCGCGTCCACCGGTTATGTCCGCAACAACCTGCGCGTCCTGAACGGCGGGCAGACCCAGCGGGCGTCGGCCGCGGCGGCCCTGGCCGCCACCGGCGCCGCGGTCCAGGCCACGGCGTCCGCCGCCCACGCGGCCGTGGCCTCCAGCCCGGCGGTCGGCGCCGCGGTGGTCCATGCCGGCGGCACCGCCCCGGTCGGCGGCACCACCGGCACGGCCTACGGCGGGAGCAGCAGCGACCAGCGCTACGACCGCATCCGCGAGGCCCGCGCCCGCGGCTATGAGGGGGATCAGTGCGGGGAGTGCGGCAACATGACGCTTGTCCGCAACGGCACCTGCCTGAAGTGCGACACCTGCGGCTCCACCACGGGCTGCAGCTGAGGCCAGCCGGTTCCATCCCCGGCATGGCGTGGAAAAGGGGAGGTCCTCGGACCTCCCCTTTTTTCATGCGGCCTTTTTATGCGGGCTCCGGTGAGAGCGCGCTCCGGCGGGTTCAGACCGGAATGTTGGGGAAGACGCGGCCGGACAGTTGGGCGTCGGCCAGCTCCGCCGGGACGGCGTCACGCTCCTTCAGCCAGCGGGCGAACTGGCGGTCGGCGGAGTTGATGTGCAGCATCAGCCATTGCGGCAGGAAGGTCGCCAGATACTCGGCGATGTTTTCCTCCGGCACGTTGCCGGTGGTGAATGCGTGCAACTGCTCCCACGCCAGGGAATGCTGGACCAGATGGTCGGCCAGGAAGGGATAACCGGCCTGCTCCATCACCTTCTGCTCGCTCGCGAAGTGAATCTCCGTATAGACCACCGCATCGGCCAGTGTGCGATAGACCTCCTCGCGGGAGCGGCCTTCGGCAACGGCGACATGGAACGCCTGGACCAGTTCGATCCAATGCTTGTGCTGCTCGTCGATCTCCTCGACGCCCAACGCAAGATCGTCGCTCCAGACGAGATCCTGAAAATTCTCGGTGGGCATGTCCATAATCGCGATGACTCGGCTTAAGGTGGTGGAAGCTGGGCATCATAAACACGGTCGTATGTGCATCAATGGTCTGAATTGAGATAAATTGTCGCGGTTTCGGTGGCAGGCCATGGCGCAGGCCGAAAGGGTGTGTCCTTGCCGGACGCCGGGTGCGGGTCAATATGCGGGCCTGTGACGCACAGCCGACGGAATGCGCCATGCGACGTGCCATGAACCGCCGCCTCCGCCTTTTGCCTCTGCTCGCCGCGCTGGCGCTTCCGCCGCTCCATGTCGCGAGCGCCCAGAACGCGGCGCCCCAGAACGCGGCGCCCCAAAACGCACAGCCCCAGAACGGGGCGCCTCAGAACGCACCGGCCCGGAACGAGCAGAACCAGGGCGCCCCGAAGCCGGCGGAGCGGGCCACCGGCGGGTTCGACGCCCAGCGCAGCGAGACCAGGCACCAGCTTCCGTTGCCGGCCGGTCCGCTCGCCTACACCGCGGTGGCGGAGTTCCTGCCCCTGCGCGACGGCCCGCGCGAGGAGGTCGCGGCCCGCGTCTTCACCGTCTCCTACACATTGGACGGGGCGCCCCGCGGCCAGCGGCCGGTCGCCTTCGTGTTCAACGGCGGGCCGGGGGCGTCGTCGGCCTATCTGCATCTGGGTGCCCTGGGGCCGAAGGTGGTCGGCTTCAACGAGGACGGGTCGCTGACCCGCCCGCCGGCCCCGCTGCTCGACAACCCGGACAGTTGGCTGGCCTTCACCGATCTGGTCTTCGTTGATCCGGTCGGCACCGGCTACAGCCGCGGCATCCAGCGCGATGGCGGAAAGGAGGGGGGTGGGCGTCGGGAGGAGGACCCCGGCAAGCGCTTCTGGTCGGTCGATGCCGACAGCCGGGCCATGGCGGAGATCGTCCGGCTCTGGCTGACCCGCAACGGGCGCTGGGAGTCGCCGAAGTTCCTGGTGGGGGAAAGCTACGGCGGATTCCGCATCGCCAAGATGGCAAACCAGCTGATCGACGACACCGGCATCGCGGTCAACGGGCTGATCATGGTGTCGCCGGTGGTGGACTTCGCCACCATCCGCGGTGGCGGCGGGCTTCTGGTGCCGGCGCTGCGGCTGCCCTCCTACGCCGCCTCCGCCGCGGCCAACGGGCTGGTTCCCGGCACGCCGGAGCAGGCAGCGGAAGCGGCGGAGCGCTACGCCGTCACCAGTTATCTCACCGGGCTGGCCGGGCTGGACTACCGCCGGCCCGGCGCGGCGCGGGACTTCTTCGCCGAGGTGGCGCGGACCATCGGCCTGCCGGAGGAACTGGTCACCCGCTTCCGCGGCGAGATCCCCACCGACGTCTTCGCCCGCGAGCTGCTGCGTGGGCGCGGGCGGGTCGCCAGCGTCTATGACGGCACCTTCACCGCCGCGGACCCCGATCCGTCGGCGGCGCGCCTTCCCTTCGATCCCTTTCTGAAGGGCACGGTGCCGACCTACACCACCGCCTTTGCCGCCTACGCCCACGAGTGGCTGGGCGTGCGGACGGAGGTGCCGTTCGACCTGCTCAGCGACCGGGTCAACCGGGGCTGGGAATGGCCGCGCTCGGGCCAGCCCAGCGCGGTGGACGACCTCCAGGCCGCCCTGACCCTGCAGCCCGCTCTCCGGGTGCTGATCGCCCATGGGCGCACCGACCTGATCACCCCCTACATGGCATCGCGCTGGGTGGCGTCCCGCCTGGAACTGCCGGATGGGCAGGCCGACCGGGTCGCCGTGACCGTGTATGACGGCGGTCACATGATGTACACGCGGGCGCCCGAGCGCGCGAAGCTGGCCGCCGACGCGCGCGCCCTGGTCGAGGCCGCCTTGCGGTAGGGCCCCCCTGGGGCGGGGCGGGCCAGGGGCCAAAAGAAACAGGCGCCCCGGTGGGGGCGCCTGCTGCGCAATGCCTTGCCTTGGCCTGTGGTCGCCGGCTGGACCTTGCCGGTTAGAACAGACGCAGGATCGACTGCTGCGACTGGTTGGCCAGCGAGAGGGCGATGGTGCCGAGCTGCTGACGGGTCTGCAGCATCAGCAGGCTCGCGCCTTCCTCGTTCTGGTCGGCCAGCGTCAGCTTGTTGGCGCCTTCGACCAGCACGTCGCTGAACTCCTTGGTGAAGGTTTCGCGGGTCGTGATGATGTTCAGGTTGGTCGACAGCGTCTGCGAGGCCGACCGCAGGGTCTGCTTCGCGTAGTCGATGCCGGCAACCGCCTTGTCGATGTCGGCGCGGTCGGTCCAGTCGTTCTGCGCGTAGTCCAGACGCAGGCCCTGGCCGCTGGAGGTCAGGTTCTGGGCCTTCACCGTGATCGCGTTGGTGTTGCGCTCGTTGAGCTGCACCGTCAGATCGTTCGACGTGTTGGCGTCGGTCACCTGCACCGAGACCAGGTTGGCCGCCGAGTTGGCTTCCGCCGCCTGCTTGATGCTCTTCTGATCGACGTTGAAGCGCACCGTGCCGGTGTCGAACGCGAAGGAGTTCTCGCCTTCCGCCAGCTTGCCCTCGCCGCGGTTGGCCATGCCGTCGCGGGTCACCGTGGCGCCGTTCAGGTTGCTGACCTGGATCTGGATGTCGACCTTCTTCTCGATGACCGAGATGCCGTTGCCGCTGTTGGCGGCCTGCTCCAGCAGATTGCGGTCCACCGTGAAGGACACGATGGTGCCCGACGCGAAGCTCTCGGAGATGCGCTTGGTGAGGGCGTTGTCGGCGGTGGCCTTGACGGTCATCTCACGGGCGGAGTTGCTCGTCGTCGCGCCTTCCAGCGTGATCGTGCCGGTCGTGCTGACCGTGACGGTCTGGACGTCCTTGCCGCTGAGGCGGCCGCTGGCGCCCAGCGCGCTGTTGATCGACGCCTTCAGCTGGTTGGCGATGTTGACGCGGGCGGTCTGGCCGATCGCCACGTCGCCGGCGGTGGCGGTGTAGGTGAAGGTCTGGTCTTCGACGGTGATCGTGAAGCTGTCGCCGGCCTCGATCGTGCCGCCCATCGACACCTGGGTGAGCTGCGCGGTGCCCGACTTGGCCGCCCGGGTCGTGTTGGCGGCCATGGTCTGGCTGTTGTCGAAGTAGGTGATCGTGCGCGACTCGTTGCCGTCCGTGATGATGAAGGAGCGCTCACGGCCCTTCGCGCCGCGGACCTCGATCTGCACGTCGGAGAAGCTGCCGAGCGAGGTGGCCATCGTGCCGGACAGCTTCAGGCCGACCAGGCCATGGGCCATCTCGGCGCTGTTGATCTCGCCGGCCGCGCCCTCGATGGAGCCGTCGCCCTTGACGCGCACCGTGTAGGTGTCGGTCGACACCACGTTGGTGACGCGGGCGTTCTCGATGCCCTGGATGGTGTTGACGGCGCGGCGCGACTCGCTGGTGGAGTCCAGGCGCAGGCCGTTGCCGGCCAGCAGGTTCTTGCCGGCATAGCCGCTGTCGCCGGCCAGCTTGTCGATCTGTTCCTTCAGCGCGTTGAACTGGGCGGCCAGCGTCTTGCGGGTGGCGACGGAGCCGGCGTCGGTGCCCAGAGCGGAGTAGGCGGCGGTGGTCAGGCCGCGCGCCTGCTCGATCATGCTTTCGATCGCGGTCACGCCCTTGTCGGCGGCCTTGATGGTGCTGATCGACTGACCCATGGCGTCCTTCAACGACGACAGGTCACCGGCGCGCTGGGTCAGGCTCTTCGCTGCGAAGAACGACGTCGGGCCGTCGAGCGCCGAATTGATCTTGTTGCCGGTCGAGAGGATGTTCTGCTTGACACCGATCTTGTCGTTCACGCTCTGCAGTTGCAGCAGATTCGTGCGCATCGACGCGGTGAGGGTGACGTCGTTGATGGCCATGGTTCCAAGTCTCCTTCTGAGGCTCGCCCCGCGGCTGGTGCTTGAAACCGAAGCGAGGCAACGTGCATTTGCGCGACCCACCTCTATCAAGACCCGTGCCAGTTCGCGGATCTTCCGGTAAAGCGTTGATTTTAATGATTTTTATAGGGGATTGCGCGGTGGGCCGATCATGGCCGGCCGGACGGTCCTTCCCACGGCGGCGGAAAGTTTTGCCGGGCAGAAAGGGTGTTGCGCCCCGGACTCCGGGACAAAACTACCCAGTTGGGGGTGCCGCCGGGGTGCCGGTAAGCTCTTGGTGCCGGTGGCGGAGGGGGCTATCGTCGGGGGGCGCCACCCATCAGGGCATTCTCGGCGCCCGCAATGGAGAGGGAGGGATGAGCATGGCCGGACGCATCGAGGCGCGGCTGAAGGAATTGGGGATCGAGCTGCCGCAGGCGGCGGCTCCGGTGGCGGCCTATGTGCCCTACACCCAGTCGGGCAACACGCTCTACGTGTCGGGGCAGGTCACCGTGTGGAACGGCGAGCGCCGCTTCATCGGCAAGCTGGGCCAGGACTTCACGGTGGAGCAGGGGCAGCAGGCGGCACGGCTGTGCGCGCTGAACATCATCGCCCAGGCGAAGGCCGCCTGCGGCGGCGATCTCGACCGGGTGGTGCGCGTGCTGCGGCTGGGCGGCTTCGTCAACGGCACGCCGGACTTCCACGACCAGCCGCTGGTCATCAACGGCGCGTCGGAGCTGATGATGCAGGTGTTCGGCGATGCCGGGAAGCACGCCCGCGCCGCGGTCGGCGCCCCGTCGCTGCCGGGCAACGTGGCCGTCGAGGTGGACGCCATCCTCGAACTGGCCTGATCCGGGGTTCCGACCGGGGGAGGAGCCAGCCTCTTGCCGCGGCGCGGCAAAGCGCCCACCTCCCTCGGCGTACCCGCGAAGGAGAGACCATGCCCGACGGCAAGGACAGGGGCCCCGGCGCCGCCCCCGGTGCCGGGGAGACCATCACCGTCAAGGTCCTGACCGGCATCGGCCAGGCCGACCCGAAGGAATGGGACGCCTGCGCCGGACCGGACAACCCGTTCCTCAGCCATGCCTTCCTGCTGGCGCTGGAGGAATCGGGATCGGTCACCGGGCGCACCGGCTGGCAACCCAGCCACCTCACCGCCCTCGACGGGGCGGGGCGGATCATCGGGGCGGTGCCGCTCTATCTGAAGAACCACTCCTACGGCGAGTATGTCTTCGACCATGCCTGGGCGCACGCCTACGAGCGGGCGGGCGGGCAGTATTACCCGAAGCTGCAATGCGCCGTGCCCTTCACCCCGGTGCCGGGGCCGCGCCTTCTCGTCCGGCCCGGCGCCTCGGCACAGGGGACGGAGGCGGTCGCCGGCGCCCTGATCCAGGGGATGGAGGAGGTGGCGCGGCGCTATGGCGTCTCCTCGGTCCATGTCACCTTCCCGGAGGAGGGCGATTGGCGCCGCCTCGGCGAGGCCGGCTGGCTGCTCCGCGAAGGCGTGCAGTATCATTGGGAGAACCGTGGCTACGCCCGCTTCGACGACTTCCTGGAAACCTTGAACAGCCGCAAGCGCAAGGCCATCCGCAAGGAGCGGCGCGAGGTGGCGGAGAGCGGCGTCCGCCTGCACAGCCTGACCGGCGCCGACCTGAAGCCGGAGCATTGGGACGCCTTCCACCGCTTCTATCTGGAGACCGCCGACCGGAAGTGGGGCGGCGGCTATCTGAACCGCGCCTTCTTCCGCTTGCTCGGCGAGACCATGGCCGACCGGGTTATGCTGGTCATGTGCGAGGACGGCGGGGAATGGGTGGCCGGGGCCCTGAACCTGATCGGGACCGACGCCCTTTATGGCCGCAACTGGGGCTCAGACGGCAGCTACCGTTTCCTGCATTTCGAGGCGTGCTACTACCGCGCGCTGGACTTCGCCATCGAGCGCGGCCTCGGCCGCGTCGAAGCCGGTGCCCAGGGCGAGCACAAGATCCAGCGCGGCTACCTGCCGGTGCCGACCTACAGCGCCCACTGGGTGGCCGATCCCGGCTTCCACCGCGCCATCGCCGATTACCTGCGCCGCGAGCGGCCCGGCGTGGCGGCGGAGCGCGAGGCGCTTATGGAGCTGTCGCCCTATCGCCGGGACGATCAATAGACCCGCTCAGTAGGGAACGCGGTCGGGCCGGGCCGCCCATTCGTCGAAGACGGCGCGCGCCTCGTCGGCCAGCAGGCGTTGCATGGGGATGGCCCGTCGCTCCAGCGGCAGGGGGATCTCGGTGTAGAGGAAGGCGTCGTCGAAGCCGATGGCCGCCGCGTCGTCGCGCGCGTTGGCGTAGACGATGCGCTCGATCCGCGCCCAGTAGATGGCCGACAGGCACATCGGGCAGGGCTCGCAGCTCGTGTAGACGGTCGCCCCGGCGAGGCTGAAGCTGCCGAGGTCGCGGCAGGCGTTGCGGATCGCGACGACCTCGGCGTGCGCCGTCGGATCGTTGGTGGACGTCACGCAGTTCCAGCCCTCGCCGATGATCCGGCCGTCCCGCGCGATGACCGCGCCGAAGGGGCCGCCGGCGTCGCCCTGCATGTGGGTGCGGCTGAGCGCGATGGCGCGGCGCAGGCAATCCGTGTCGAAACTCGTCATGCTTTCCCTCTTCGAAACCCTAACCGCGTTGTGGTTCAATGGTTTGGTGACTGTTCCATGGCTCTGGTCCGGCATGCGCCCGGGGCATTGCAGGGGTGGCGGACGATTGGGGATTTCTCCTTTACTGCCCCCGCGCAATGCGTAGTGTGGGCGGGACCAGCCGACCGACGGACCCGCCCGATGACCGACCGCACCATGGAATTCCTGAAGCAGGTGCGGGATCATCTATTCTATCTCAAACTGAGGCCGGGCGGTGTGCGCCTTCAGGCGAAGGGCGTCGATCTGTCGAGGCTGCGGCTGAAGGGCTTCAACCTGCAAACGGCCATCCTCACCCAGGGCAACTTCTCCGACGCCCAGCTCGAGGAGGTCAGCTTCGCCATGTCCGACCTGTTCGGGGCGAATTTCAGCCGGGCGAAGCTGGTGGGCTCCTCCTTCGCGCGGGCGGACCTGCGCGGGGCGAATTTCCTCAAGGCCGACCTGACCCGCACCGACTTCGAAGGAGCCGACCTGCGTCCCGGCCAGATCATGGTGCACCGCGCCGGCCGTGAGGACGAGGAGGAAGAGGAGCGGCGGCCCACCAACCTGACGGACGCCCGGATGGACGGCGTCAGCTTCAAGGGCGCCGACCTCAGCCACGCCGAGCTGGCCAACGCCTCGACGGCCGGCGGCGACTTCAGCAACGCCAACCTGTTCGCCGCCAATCTGGCCGGGGCCGACCTGACCGAGGCGAATTTCAGCGGGGCCAAGATGAAGCGCGCCGTGCTGAACGGCGCCAACCTGACCCGCGCGGTCCTGCGCAACGCCGACCTGCGCGAAGCGACGCTGCGCAACGTCGACCTGACCGTGGCCGACACGCAGGGCGCCAACCTCAGCGGCGCCGTCTACATGCGGAACGCCGACGCCTTGCCGACGCCGGTGCGCAGCGTGCTGGACGCCCACATCCTGTGGATCAACAGCGGCGGCGGGGCCGGGCTGCGGGCGGACTTCACCGGGATGGACCTGCGCGGCCTGGACCTGACCGCCTGCGACCTGTCGGGCGGGGTGTTCCGCGACGCCAACCTGGACGAGGCCCGGCTGTCCAACGCCTCGCTCTCGCTGGCCGATTTCGGCGGGGCGAGCCTGCGCCGGGCGCGGCTGGACCAGGCGGTGCTGACCGGGGCGAACCTGAGCGGGGCCGACCTGACCGGGGCGGATCTCCACGGCGGCGACCTCGGCATGGTGGATTTGCGCAACCCGGACGGCACCCCGACAGGGCGGAGCTGGCCCGCCAACCTGACGAACGCCACTCTGACCGCCGCCGACCTGCGCGGCGCCCGGCTGACCGGGGCCAAGCTGGCCGGCGCCAGCTTCGAGATGGCCAACCTCGCCTCGGCCGACCTGCGCGGCTGCGACGAGGCGGCGGCGAACCTGTCGAAGGCCAGCCTGATGGGCGCCCGCCGTGGTCCCCTGGAGGCGCGGCCGCCGCGCGACGGCGGCGGCCCCCTCATCGCCCTCTAGCCTTCACGCCCAGGCGGCGAGCACCGCGTCGGCGGTGGATTCACGCAAGGGCGCGCGCTCGGGCGGGGTCCCGCCATCGACGCGCAGGCCCATCAGGGTCTCCACCAACGGCTCCGGCCCCGGCGTGACGCGGATCTGGCCGCGGGCGGCGATGTGCGGGTGGTCCGGCATCTCCGCCAGCGTCGGCAGCGCTTCGAAGCAGCAGTCCACCGGGTCGAGCAGCGCCTTCCAGTCGGCGAGGCTGCGGCTGGCGAACAGGGTGTCCAACTCCGCGATCAAGGCAGTCTGAGGCAGCGGGTCGCCTTGCCGGGCGGTCCAGTCGGGGCGCTCCACCGCCTCGCAGAAGCCTTGCCAGAACTTGGCCTCCAGCGCGGAGAGGGTGGCGAAGCGGCCATCGGCGGTGCGGTAGACGCGGTAGCAGGCGGCCCCACCGGACAGCAGCGCCTCGCCGCGGCCCGGGACCTCGCCGCGGGCGTCGGCGGTCAGGTTGAAGCCCTGCCAGCCCAGCACCGTCTCCATGATCGAGAGATCGAGGAAGCAGCCCTCGCCGCTGCGCTGGCGCCCGAACAGGGCGGCGACCACCGCCAGCGCGGTCTGCTGCGCCGAGGCGAAGTCGGCGACCGGCGGGTGGCTGATCGAGGGACGGTCCGGCGTGCCCGAGGAATCCAGCCCGCCGCCGACCGCCATGTAGTTCAGGTCATGGCCGGCCCGCCGGGCGTAGGGGCCCGTGCTGCCCCAGCCGGACAGGCTGGCGTGGACCAGCCGCGGGTTCAGCGCGCGCAGCCGGGCGTGGCCCACCCCCAGCTTGTCCAGCACGCCGGGGCGGTAGCTTTCCACGAGGGCGTCGGCCCCGGCGATCAGCCTTTCGAAGGCGCCGCGGTCGCCCTCGTCCTTCAGGTTCAGGCGGACGACGGTCTTGCCGGCGTTCAGCAGCTTGTAGGCGGCGGTCGTGCCGTCGGCGTCGGTGGGGCCCATGTGGCGCAACGGGTCGCCGCTCGGCGGCTCCACCTTCACCACTTCGGCGCCGAGGTCGGCCAGCATCTGCGCGGCGTAGGGACCCGGCAGATACTGGCCGAGGTCGATGACGCGCAGTCCGCTCAGGAAGGGCAGGGGCATGGTGCGTTTCCTTGTTCTTCGCTTTTTGGGGCTTCGTTCCGGGGCGCCGTCGGGACGAGTGTCCGCGATGCCGCGTCCGGAATGCAACCGTCCACCCTTCACGGTCGTGCCGCCTCCACCGTCGATATCAGACCGATGGTGAGGAGGAAAACATGTCCACGGCCAAGGCACCCAAGTACAAGGTCTACAAGGATCACCGCAACGAATGGCGCTGGACCTTCCACGCCGCCAACGGCGAGACCATCGCCGTCAGCAGCGAGGGCTACACGGCCGAGCGCGACTGCCTGCACGGCATCGCCCTGATGAAGAGCTCCAGCGACGCGGTCGTCCTGGTCGAGGAGTGACCACCCGGCGGTCCGTCAGGCGCCAGCCGGCCGGGCAAAAAGAAAGGGGGCCTTGCGGCCCCCTTTTTCGCGTTCCGTGCGACGCGGCGTCATTCCGCCAGTTCGTGCACGACCTCGTCCTCGTCCTCGTCGCCGGAGCGCCGCTTGCGCGACCCCTCGGTGTACTCGAAGGCGGGCTTGTCGTCCTTCACGGTGACCTTGACCAGACCGCCCTTGGCGAGCTTGCCGAACAGCAGCTCCTCCGCCAGCGGCTTCTTCAGGTGCTCCTGGATCACGCGGCCCAGCGGACGCGCGCCGTAGAGCGGGTCGTAGCCCTTCTTGCCCAGCCACTCGCGGGCCTGATCGTCGAGTTCGATCGTGACGCCGCGGTCCTCGAGCTGCGCCTCCATCTGCATGATGAACTTGTCCACCACGCGGTTGATGACCTCCTGGGTCAGCGGCGCGAAGGGGATGATCGCATCCAGACGGTTGCGGAACTCCGGCGTGAACAGCTTCTCCACCGCTTCCATGTCCTCGCCGACCCGACGCTCGCGCTCGAAGCCGATGGCCGGCTTGGCCATGTCCGAGGCGCCCGCGTTGGAGGTCATGATGAGGATGACGTTGCGGAAGTCCACCGTCTTGCCGTTGTGGTCGGTCAGCTTGCCGTGATCCATGATCTGCAACAGGATGTTGAACAGATCCGGATGCGCCTTCTCGATTTCATCGAGCAGCAGCACGCAATGCGGATGCTGGTCGATGGCGTCGGTCAGCAGGCCGCCCTGGTCGAACCCGACATAGCCCGGAGGGGCGCCGATCAGGCGGGAGACCGTGTGCCGCTCCATATACTCCGACATGTCGAAGCGGGTCAGCTCGATGCCCAGCGTGAGGGAAAGCTGGCGGGCCACCTCGGTCTTGCCGACGCCGGTCGGGCCGGTGAACAGGTAGTTGCCGATCGGCTTCTCCGGCTCGCGCAGGCCGGCGCGGGCCAGCTTGATGGCGGAGACCAGCGCGTCGATGGCCTTGTTCTGGCCGAAGACCATGGTCTTCAGGTCGCGCTCCAGGTTGAGGAGCGTCTCCTTGTCGTCGCGGCTGACTGACTTCGGCGGGATGCGGGCGATCTTGGCGACCACCGCCTCCACGTCCTTGACGGAGATCTTCTTCTTCCGCTTGTTCTCCGGCAGCAGCATCTGCGCGGCGCCGACCTCGTCGATGATGTCGATGGCCTTGTCCGGCAGCTTGCGGTCGCCGATGTACTTCGCAGACAGCTCCACCGCCGAACGGATCGCGTCGTTGGTGTAGCTCACCCGGTGATGCTTCTCGTAGTAGGTCTTGATCCCCTGGAGGATCTTGATCGCATCCTCGACCGTCGGCTCGTTGACGTCGATCTTCTGGAAGCGCCGGACGAGGGCCCGGTCCTTCTCGAAATAGTTCCGGTATTCCTTGTAGGTCGTCGAACCGATGCAACGCAGCGAGCCGGAGGCGAGGGCCGGCTTCAGCAGGTTCGAGGCGTCCATCGCACCGCCCGAGGTCGCACCGGCGCCGATGACCGTGTGGATCTCGTCGATGAAGAGGACGGCACCTTCCGTGGCCTCCAGTTCGGAGACGACGGCCTTGAGGCGCTCTTCGAAGTCGCCGCGGTACCGCGTACCGGCGAGCAGGGAGCCCATGTCGAGCGCGAAGATGGTGGCGCCCTTCAGCACCTCCGGAACCTCGCCATGGACGATGCGGCGGGCCAGCCCCTCGGCGATGGCGGTCTTGCCGACACCGGGATCACCGACATACAGCGGGTTGTTCTTCGACCGCCGGCACAGGATCTGGATGGTCCGCTCGACCTCCTGCTCCCGTCCGATCAGCGGATCGATCTTCCCGCTGGCCGCCTTCTTGTTCAGGTTGACGCAATAAGCCTCTAGGGCTTCGCTGCCTTTCTTCACGACCTTCTCCGCCGCCGCGTCCTCGTCGGCTCCGGTAACGCGCTTCGCTTCCGAGCGGCCCGGGGCCTTCGCGATTCCGTGAGAGATGTAGTTCACCGCGTCGAAACGGGTCATCTCCTGCTCCTGCAGGAAATAGACCGCGTGGCTTTCGCGTTCAGAGAACAGGGCGACGAGCACATTTGCTCCCGTCACCTCTTCACGCCCCGACGACTGGACGTGGATGGCCGCGCGTTGCAGCACCCGCTGGAAGCCAGCCGTCGGCTTAGCATCATCGGGCCTGTTCGTGATCAGGTTCGCAAGCTCGTTGTCGAGGTAATCCGAGAGTTCGGCGCGCAGTCGGTCCAGATCGACCCCACAAGCGCGCAAGACGGCCATGGCATCGGCATCCTCGGTCAATGCGAGCAGCAAGTGTTCGAGCGTCGCGTATTCGTGCCTGCGCTCGTTCGCATGGGCCAGGGCTCGGTGCAGCGTCTGTTCCAAGTTACGCGACAGCATCTGTGGCCTTAATCCTTTTCTAGCGTACATTGCAGCGGGTGCTGGTGCTGGCGCGCAAAGTCCATCACCTGCGTGACTTTCGTCTCCGCCACCTCGTAGGTGAACACGCCGCACAAGCCCACACCCCGCCGGTGCACATGCAGCATGATCCGCGTAGCCTCCTCGCGCGACTTGGCAAAGAAGCGCTCCAAGACATGAACGACGAATTCCATAGGTGTGTAGTCGTCGTTCAACATCAAGACCTTATACATCGAGGGCTTTTTAGTCTTAGGCTTGGTTTTGATAACCACGCCCGTGGTGGTGCCCTCGTCGCCGTGCTTGTCGTTTTCGGCCATGGTCTCAACAGGTCAACATCGCGATGTACGTCGCATGAATGATATGAGAACTCCGGGCGCGGTGGGAAGGGGCCGTTTTCGGTGAGTCCCCATTTGGGAGAGGCCCATTCGGAACAAGACCTGCCCGGCTACCCCGGAATTGGTGGAAGGCATTTGAATTTGCGGCAGAACTGCCGCACCGGCGTGCCAAAAATGGCACGGCCCGCAGCCTGTAGATGTCCCTTGCGCCGAAAAGAAACAAGCCCGGCGGTCTGCACCGCCGGGCTTTCCCGGAACTTCACAATGCCGTGAGGCGGCAGGATTTAAAGCGGTACCGCCTTGCGCCGTCCGCACCCCCGGACGAGAGCGTCCCGGGGGCGGCGGAGGTGGGAGCCGCCCCGGCCCTGCGGCCGGGTCTGTGGAATTGCTGGCTCCGGGACATTTTGTCTCAGGCTGGCGTCTGGGACCGGCCTGGATCAGGCGGCCTTCGCCGCGACCGGCTTGGACAGCGTCTCGACCGTGACCTGGAGGCGGTCGTTGATCGGCGCGAAGGCGTCCTTGGCGGTCTTCAGCGACAGCTCCTGCAGCTTGGCGCTCTCCTTGACGAAGGTCTCGAAGCTCGCCTTGGCGAAGCTGCTCTGCAGCTCGACCAGCTCCTGGACGGTCTTGACGGCCAGCAGGGCCTTGCCGGTGGCGGCGCTCTTCTCCAGCGAGGACTGGGTGAAGGAGGCGACCTGCTTGCCGGCTTCCTCGGCGCCCTTGGCGACGATGGTGCCCGACTTCACGACGGCGTCGACGTTGCCCTTGGTCAGGGCGGTCAGCTCGTCGAAGCCCTTGAGGATCTGGGCCGAGGCCTTCTCGAACTGCTCCTGCTGGGCCTTGACCAGGCCGTCGACGTTCAGCTTGGCGGCGGAGACGGCGTCTTCGAAGGTCTTGGTGGCGGCGGCGAACTTGTCGGTCATGGAACGGCTCCTCGAATTTCATCGGGTTGACCCGCGCCGGACCCACCGATTGGCGACCGCGCGGATGATCCGACCACGACCCCGTGGCTTCGGGCGTCAGGTCGATGCTGCAATGCAGCATGACTAAACTTAGGGCAGGTCCCGGTGGATGTCAACGGGTTTTTGTGCGGTGCACAAAAACTTTGGCGCGTCCTGCCCGGCCCCTTTGCGCGCGGAGCCCGGCCGTCGGGAAACGGCCGGGCTCCGTGGTCTCGCCGTGCTCGCGGATCAGGCCGCGATCGGCTTGGAGAGCGTGCTGACGGTGACTGACACGCGGTCCTTCAGCGGGGTCAGGGCCGCCGTGGCGACGCGGGTGCCGATGCCCTGGAGGCGCGAGGACTCCGCGACGAAGGCGTCGAAGCTGGCCTTCACATACTCGCTCTGGAGATCGACGACCTCCTTCAGCGACTTGGCGGTCAGCAGGGCCTTGCCGGTGGTGACCGACTTGTCGAAGGAGGCCTGGGCGTAGGCGGTCACCTCGCGGGTCAGTTCCTCCGCACCCTGGGTGGCGATGCTGCCGCTCTGGATCAGCGCCTCGACGTTGGCCTTGTTCAGGGCCTGCAGCTCGGCGGAGATCTTCAGGAGTTGGGCGGACAGCTTCTCGACCTGCTCCTTGGTGGCGGAGGCGGTCTGCTCGAACGTCTTCGCGGCCTGCTCCTGGCCAGCCTTGACGAAGCCCTCGACCTGCTCCTTGGCCTGGGCGGCGGCGCTCTCGAACGCCTGGGTGGGGGCGGGGGCCGGCTTGGCCTTCGTCACGGTCGTCATGCCTTGCGTTCCTTCCTTCGTCGAAGCCCGGCGCGCATCAACCCGGACCGGCGGACCGTCCGCCTGCGGGGCGCAGACCGGCTGCGTTGGGGAGACCCGGACGGCTCCGGGCCCGAAAAATGCTGCAGTGCAGCAATGGCTAAACTATGGGCATTTATCCGTGGAGTCAACAAAGAATCTTGTGCGTCGCACAATATATCAGTTGAGCCCGGTCCCTTTGCTTATCGGTACGGCGAAAGCTCCACCGTTCCGCCTCATGGGAAAACCGATCCACTTTGGCTCGACTGGGCGGAGCCTTTACGAAAGCTTTACCGCCAATCCTGCCCAATCATACTCTGCCCGCCGAAGGGACGCGCTTCGGCCAAAGGTCAGACCAACCGCGGCGGAACGTCGCAGCTTTCAGTTCGGGAACGTTCTTTCATGACCTATTGCCTCGGCATCAAGACCCGCGACGGCCTGATCGGCCTGTCGGACGGGCGCATCACCAGCGGTTCGCAGCTCTCGTCCGCGCGCAAGGTGACCATGGTGGGCAGCGGCGGCGACCGCTTCTTCATCCTGAATTCCGGCCTGCGCAGCGTGCGCGACAAGACGCTGGCCTACCTGCGCCGCGACATGTCCCGGCGCCGCGGCGAGACCTACCCGACCATGCTGGACGCGCTGTCGGCCTTCACGGCCTGCCTGCGCCAGGTGGCGGCGGAGGACAAGGAGGCGCTGGAGGCGTCCAAGCTGGCCTTCAACCTGCACGCCATCATCGGCGGCCAGCTCGCCGAGGACCGCGAGCCCTACATGTTCCTGGTCTATCCGGAGGGCAACTGGATCGAGGTGGACGAGCGCACGCCCTACCTGTCGATCGGCGCCACCGCCTACGGCAAGCCGATCCTCGACCGCGCGCTGTCTTACAGCACGGACATGCGGACGGCGCTGAAGATCGCCTACCTGTCCTTCGACAGCACGCGCTTCTCGTCCAACGACGTCGGCTTCCCCATCGACATGGTGACCTTCAACGCCGAGGAACGGCTGTGGCGCCAGTCGAACTTCGACTACGACGATCTGGTCGAGCAGCGCCTGTGGTGGAACCGGAACATCACCGAGCTGGCCCGCCGCATGCCCGACGGCCCGTGGGTGGACACGCTGCTGGCCGCGGGCGCGCGGGCGGATGTCGCTGAGGAAGAGGTGGTCTGAGGTGTGAAGCCTTGGCCCCCTCCCTAAAGCGAACTTCCGTTCGCTTTAGACTCATAGCGCCTCATTCGCCGGCGGGCTCCGGTCGCATGTGCGACCGGGACCGCCGGCGCGGTCCAAAGCGGATTGCAATCCGCTTTAACCCTCCCCCGCTTTCGCAGGGGAGGGGACTGATCTTCCTCTCCCGCGGAAGCGGGGGAGGGCCGGGGAGGGGGGCAAGGTCAGCCCTGTCCGTTACTTCCCGGCGAACAGCCAGGAGCCGAAGGGGGCCGTCGGGCCGACCAGCCCGTCGCGGCCCACCTGGACCTCGAACACCACGCCGGCGCTGTCCACCTGTCCGCCGGTCGGCAGGGTGCGCGGCGCGTCCTGCGGGCGCGGCAGGGCGGGGTAGGGCACGCCGGTCCCCTGGCCGCTGCCGTCCAGCTCCTTCAGCGGCCCGTCGAACCGGATGTCGGAGAAGCGGTCGGACGGGTAGGGGTAGGCGTTGAAGAACCAGCTTCCCCGCCGGCAGCCGTTGATCAGCCAATAGACGCCGTTCGACGGCAGGCGCACCCCGCTCGGCGCCGGTTCGAAGGCGCCGCTCTCGTAGAGGCGCAGGACGAACAGGGCGAACTGGCGCGGCGAGAGCTGGGCCTTGGCGACCGGGCCGCGGGCGACCGCCGCCGGATCGTGCAGGTCGATGCGGGCGAGATCGGTGGCCTCCAGCACGCGCGCCTCGACCATCGCGCCGCCGGTGCCGCGGTCGCCGACGATGTCGTAGGTCCGCACATGCTTCTGATAGTCGGCGTTGAAGACCAGCCGGTAACGGTCGGTCTCCCCCTTGGTGCAGGCGGCGCGCAGGTCGTCGCCGTTAAGGTAGCTGACCCAGGTGAGCTTGCGCGCCACCGGGTTGTCGGTCGGCCCGACCGAGGCGCAGCCGGCGAGCAGTCCCGCCGCAGCCACCGTCAGCCCCGCCACCCTGGCAAATCTCCCTCTTCGTCCGTCCCGGACGGCAGCGCGCGGAGTCGTCGGGCGTCGCTCGGGCGGGCGGGTCATGAGGTGCCTCGCGTCCTGTCGAGAGGGGAAAAGGTCCTGCGCTTCCGGGAAGATGGATCGGCGGTCGCGCTCCTTCAACGCGGTTCGCCCCGTACGGGTCCGTGCCTCATCCAATTTCGTCACAGCGCCGCCGAAGAAATCGAAGCGGTAAATTAACGAATTGTCGCTAGACACTGATTTCCATGGAATTTACCATTGCGCCAAACAGCAAGTATTAGCCTTTGGCGGGGGCATCATGAACGTAACGGGCCAGACCGTTCGAAGCCTGCTTTTGGCGTTCGCTTGGCGCGGGCGCGAAACGGAGGGGGAACAGGCCACAGAACGTTTGGCGAATGGGCGTTCGACTCTGGGGGGTGGCTTCAGCATTACCCCTTTCGTTGGCAGGCTGTGCGGCACCCTGGCGGTGCTGGCGGTGACCGTCCTGGCGCCGTTGCCGGCGCTGGCCGCGAAATACGCGGCGATCGTCGTGGACGCGCGCACCGGTGAGGTGCTGCACGAGGAGAACGCCGACACCCTCACCTACCCGGCGTCGCTGACCAAGATGATGACGCTCTACCTGACCTTCGACGCGCTCGACGAGGGACGGCTGCGGCTGGACCAGGCGCTGCCGGTGTCGGCCTGGGCGGAGGCGCAGTCGCCGACCAAGCTCGGGCTGCGCGCCGGCAAGACGTTGCGGGTGGAGCAGGCGATCCTCGGGCTGGTCACCAAGTCGGCCAACGACGCTTCGGTCGTGCTGGCGGAGGCGCTGGGCGGCAGCGAGGCCAAGTTCGCCGAGATGATGACCCGCAAGGCCCGCGAGCTGGGGATGCGCAACACCGTGTTCCGCAACTCCAACGGCCTGCCGAACATGCAGCAGGTGACCACGGCGCGCGACTTCTCGATCCTGTCGCGGGCGATGCTGTCGGACCACTCCCGCTATTACCCCTATTTCAGCCGCCGCGCCTTCGTCTATGGCGGGCGCAGCCTGAACAACCACAACCGGCTGATGTCGCGCTACGAGGGCATGGACGGCATCAAGACCGGCTACACCGTGGCCAGCGGCTTCAACCTCGCGGCGTCGGCGGTGCGCGACGGGCGCCGTCTGGTCGCCGTGGTGCTGGGCGGCAAGTCAGCGGCCTCGCGCGACGCCCGCATGGAGGCGATCCTCGACAAGGCGTTCGACAAGCCGAGTCGCGGGTCGGAGGCGCCGGTCGTCGCCCGCGCCGGCGACGAGGACGCGCCGCGCGTCACCGCCAAGGGCAAGCCGCCGGCCAAGGCGGAGACCATCGCGCAGCTCGCCTCCACCGTTTCCACCCCCGCCGCGGTCCGTCCGCCGGCCCGCGCCCGCGACGAGGACGACGACACGGCGAAGGCCGACGGGTCGAAGTGGGGCGTGCAGGTCGGCGCCTTCTCGACGCGGGAGGCCAGCAACCGGGCGCTGACCCAGGCGACCAAGCAGGCGCCCTTCCTGCTGCGCGCCGCCAAGCCGGCGGTGACGCCGGTGAAGGCCAACGGCTCCACCGTCTACCGCGCCCGCATGGTCGGTCTGGACGAGCGCACCGCCCGCAAGGTCTGCTCGGAGCTGACCCGCAACGGACACCGTTGCGTTACGGTGTCGCCGAACGAGAAGCTGTAACCCCGCTTTTTTCCGCCATACGAAAAAGGCGCAGCCTTGGGGCTGCGCCTTTTTTCGTGTCCGCGGAGCGGGGGGCGGTCAGACGCCCGGCTCGTTGGCGTTCGGGAAGAACAGCGGGTTGCCGTTGATCGTGTAGTCCGCGATGGCCTGCTGGCCCTCGGCGGAGACCAGCCAGTCGACGAAGGCCTGCCCGTCGGCGGCCTTGACGTGGCTGAACTTGGCCGGGTTCACCAGCATGACGCCATACTGGTTGAACAGACGCTTGTCGCCCTCCACCAGCACGTCGAGGTCGCCGCGGTTCTTGAAGCTGAGCCAAGTGGCGCGGTCGGTCATGGCGTAGCCGTTCACCGCGGCGGCGGTGTTCAGCGTGGCGCCCATGCCCTGGCCGATGGCGCGGTACCAGCCGTCGCCCGCGGTGGGATCGACGCCGGCGGTCTTCCACAGCGCCTGCTCGGCCTTGTGGGTGCCGCTGTCGTCGCCGCGCGACACGAAGGCGGCCTTGGCGGCGGCGACGCCCTTCAGCGCGGCGGAGACGTCCTTGCTGCCGCCGACCTTCGCCGGGTCGGCCTTCGGCCCGACGATGACGAAGTCGTTGTACATGACCGGCTTGCGCTCGGTGCTGAAGCCCTCGGCGACGAACTTGTCCTCCGACGGCTTGTGATGGACGAACAGCACGTCGGCGTCGCCGCGCTTGGCGATGTCGATGGCCTGGCCGGTGCCCTTGGCGACCACACGGACCTCGATCCCGGTCTTCTCGGTGAATTTCGGCAGGATCGACTTGAACAGCCCCGAATCCTCGGTCGAGGTGGTGGAGGCCACGGTGATGAAGCGGTCGGCGGCGGTGGACGGCTGAACGGAGCCGAGCAGCAGAGCCGCCGCGGCGGCGCATCCCAGCACGAAAGAACGGCGCAGCATCAGGCTATCCCTCTCCATGTTTCTGCCCGCCTTGGTTGCGGGCTGTGGCGGCGACTATGGGAAAGTTCGAACGGCTTTGCAAATTTTCCGCAACCGGGGCGCGGACGGTTGCTCAGGCCCGCCGCGTCTCCCGCACCATGGCGGCGGCGAGATTCACCGACAGCGACAGGGTCATCAGGATGACGCCGAGGCCGAGCGCCATCGGCAGGTCGCCCTTGCTGGTCTCCAGCGCGATCGAGGTGGTCATGACGCGGGTCACCCGGTCGATGTTGCCGCCGACGATCATCACCGCCCCCACCTCCGCCGAGGCCCGCCCGAAGCCGGCCAGCACGATGGTCAGCAGGCTCCAGCGCGCCTCCGACAGCAGGACGAACAGGGTGGTCAGCGGCCCCGTCCCCATCACCCGCAGCAGGTCGGCGTACTCCACCATCAGATCCTCGACGGCCTGACGGGTCAGGGCGGCGACGATGGGCACGATCAGCACGGTCTGGGCGATGATCATCGCGGTCGGGGTGAACAGCAGCCCCAGCACCCCCAGCGGGCCGGAGCGCGACAGGATCAGATAGACGATCAGCCCCACCACCACCGGTGGCAGCCCCATCGCCGTGTTCAGGAACAGGGTCACCGCGCGGCGCCCCGGAAAGCGGAAGGCGGCCACGGCGGCGCCCAGCGGCAGGCCGATCAGCGCCGACAGCAGGACGGCGGTCAGGCTGACGCGCAGCGACAGGGCGACGATCCCCACCAGGGCGGGGTCGAGGTCGGCGATCAGGTGGAAGGCGGTGACGAAGGCCAGACCGAACTCATGCATAAGGGTACTCGTGCATACCAGGCGCTCGCGCGTCAAACCGGGGCCGCATCGCTTCCGTCCTGCGGGAGCCGATCATCCGCCGCTTGCCCCGGCGCTCAATCTTCCCCACTCTTCCGGTCATGGACCTCTCGGAATTCACCATAAGGCCGGACCCGGCGAATCCCAAGCTGACGGAGCGCGTTTCCGGGCTGGATCAGGACGGGCGCCCGGTGGAGGCGTCGGTCACCGTCGAACGGCCGCTGACGCTGTACCTGAACGGGCAGGAGATCGTCACCATGATGACGATCGCCGACTACCCTGATTATCTGGCGGTGGGCTACCTGCTCAACCAGAACATGCTGAAGCGCGACGACCGGATCACCGGCATCGACTACGACGAGGAGATCGACACCGTCGTCGTCCGCACCGAGCGCGCCACGAACTACGAGCAGAAGCTCAAGAAGAAGACGCTGACCTCCGGTTGCGCCCAGGGCACCGCCTTCGGCGACGTGATGGAGACCTTCGAGTCGGTGAAGCTGAACCCCGACGCGCGGCTGAAGACCTCCTGGATCTACGCCCTGTCGAAGAAGATCAACCTGACGCCCAGCCTGTATCTGGAGGCCGGCGCCATCCACGGCTGCGTGCTCTGCCAGGAGGACCGTCCGCTTGTCTATATGGAGGACGTCGGGCGGCACAACGCGGTGGACAAGGTGGCGGGCTACATGCACCTGCACGGCGTGCCGGCGCACGACAAGATCTTCTACACGACCGGGCGGCTGACCTCGGAGATGGTCATCAAGACGGTGCAGATGGGCATCCCCATCCTGATCTCCCGCTCCGGCTTCACCGCCTGGGGGGTGGAGCTGGGGCGGCAGGCCAACCTGACCATGGTCGGGCGGGCCAAGGGCAAGCGCTTCCTGGCTTTGGCCGGCACCGACCGGCTGGACTTCGACGCCGACCCGGCCGCGGTCGGCGACGAGGGCGGGCGCCACCAGCGCAAGGGGAGCCGCGATGACGACTGAAGGCATCGCCGGCGTGCTGCTGGCCGGCGGCCTGTCGCGGCGCATGGGCGGCGGCGACAAGAGCCTGCGCACGCTCGGCGGGCGCAGCATCCTGGAGCGCATCGTCGCCACCGTGCGTCCGCAGGTCGGGCCGCTGGTGCTCAACGCCAACGGCGACCCGGCGCGCTTCGCCGCGTTCGGCCTCCCGGTGGCGGCGGACGTGGTGGAGGGCTTCGCCGGGCCGCTGGCCGGGGTGCTGACCGGGATGGAGTGGGCGCGGGCCAACGCGCCGGACTGCCGCTGGTTGGCCAGCTTCGCCACCGACGCGCCCTTCATCCCCGGCGATCTGGTCGCGCGTCTGGTCGCGGCGGTGGAGCGCGAGGGCGCCGATCTCGCCTGCGCCCGCTCCGATGGTCAGGAGCATCCGGTCTTCGGGCTGTGGCGGGTGGACCTCGCCGACGACCTCCGCCGCGCCATGGTGGAGGAGGACATGCGCAAGGTCGACGCCTGGACCGCCCGTCACCGTCTGGCGGTTGCCGACTTCGCCACCGATCCGGTAGACCCCTTCTTCAACACCAACCGTCCCGACGATCTGGCGGAGGCGGAACGGCTGATGGCGGCGGGACTGGTCCGATGAGCGAGACCCTGAACAAGACCGAGACGATGGCTCTCGGCATCGTGCTGGAGCGCCGTAAGGGCACCAGCGCCTGGGCGGACTGGGCGTGGCGCCCGGTGTCGGTGATCCCCGGTGCCCCGCCGGTCGACGGTCCCTGGCGGTTGCTGCGCGAGGGGGAGGGCTGGGCGCACTTCCACGCCGCGACCCTGCCGCTGGAGCTGTTCCGCAGCGACACCGAAGGCTACAAGCTGAACCTGTCGCAGGAGCCGCCGCGCCTCTGGGTCGTGCTGCGCCCGGACGAGACGGGCGAGCCGGGGGGCGTCGTGCCCTTCGTCGTCACCGCCTCCGCCCACGAATGCGAGGCCTATCAGGTGAGCGGCGTGGAGATGGTGGAGACGGTGCCGATGCCGCCGGAGGTCACGGCGCTGGTCCGCGACTTCACCGAGCAGCACCATGTGGATGTCCCCTTCGTGAAGCGCGAGCGCAAGCGGCACTTCCCGAAGCAGGGGTGATGAATTCTTGATGGGGCGTCAGCGCCGCGCCCCCCTCCCGGCCTCCCCCCCGCTCCGCAGGGGGAGGAGCCGATTCCCTCCCCCGCCCAGCGGGGGAGGGTCAGGGTGGGGGCACCGCATGGCGACCCCCGGACACACCGACATGACCGACGAATCCTTCCTCTCCCGCTGGTCCCGCCTGAAGCGGCAGCCCGCCGCCCCCGCCCCGGAGCCGGCCCTGGAACCAGTGCAGCCGCCGCCGGCCGAGGAATCGCCCGCGCAACTCCCGGTGGATGCTGCGGCCGAGCCAGCCAAGACCGCTCCGGAGTCCGATGACCCCCTGAAGGACCTTCCCCCCGTGGAGGAGCTGACGCTGGAGTCCGACTTCACCCCCTTCCTGCGGGCGGAAGTGCCGGACGACCTGCACCGGCAGGCGCTGCGCAAGCTGTGGACCTCCGACCCGGTCTTCGCCAACGACGATGGACTGAAGGACTACGCCGACGACTATGCCAGCCTGTTCACCGGCTCCTCGCCGGTGAAGACGCTCTACCGCGTCGGCAAGGGCTTCCTCGACGCCGCGGAAGAGGCGGCCGAGAAGGCGGAACCGGACACCGGTGAGACGGTCGGCGAGACAACCGTGGGCGGCGGTGTCGCGGAAGGTGGGGAAGAAAAAGCGGCGCTTACCGAAAGTTCGGAACCGGAACAGAGTTCCTCTGCTTCGCAGGAACCGGACATCGATATGATAAAAAGAGCATAGCGCCAGTCCAGCCCAAGACGCGGTAAGCACACTTCTGAGTCAACCTTTGTTGACAAACACCGCGAATCTGCCCTTTAATAGCTCGAACCTGAGCGTTAAGCCCCTGATATGGCGAAGCTTTTCGCGGGTGCAATATGAGGTTGTCGGTCCAGGGCGTCTCGGGCGCCGGCCCATGACGCCGTGAGCCTGCAACGGGCGAGCCAATGCGCCGCCGTTGTCGCGACGGGTGGGGCCGGGTGCCGGGATTTTGCCGATCTGGTCCTTTTGTCGTGTCGGGAGGAATGAGCGCCGTGTCTTCGACCGGTGAACACGATCCGTCGGCCTTGCCGCCGGAGGAGATGCAGCGGGCGCAGCTCTATGCGCTGCTGGCGCATCTGCTTGCCCGCCCGCCCGGCGGGGACTTCCTGACCGCTCTGGCGGCGTTGGACGGCGACGCGACCCCCCTCGGGCAGGCGCTGCGCGGTCTGGCCGAGGCCGCCCGCGGCACGGACGCCGCCGCGGTGGAGGAGGAGTTCAACACCCTCTTCATCGGTGTCGGCGGCGGCATCCTGTCCCCCTACGGTTCCTACTATCTCACAGGATTCCTTCACGAAAAGCCGCTGGCCGAGCTGCGCGGCGACATGGCGCTGCTGGGCATCGCCCGCGCCGACGATGTGAAGGAACCCGAAGACCACATCGCCGCCCTGGCCGAGATGATGGCGGGTCTGATCACCGGCGCCTTTGGTGCCCCGGCCGATCTGGAGGAGCAGCGCCGCTTCTTCGACCGCCACATCGGCTCCTGGGCCGGCAGGTTCTTCACCGATCTGGAATCCACGCCGTCCGCCGCCTTCTACCGCGCGGTGGGCACGCTGGGTCACCGGTATCTGGAGGTCGAGGGGAAAGCCTTCGACATGGCGGCGTGACGGGGCGGCCCGACCGCACACCGGCACCGCCGCCGAACAGACGACTAAACAACGAGACCGGCCCACGACAAGGCCGGTCCGGAAACGCTGAAAACAAGGCCCGGAAACCGGGCGGCACATCGGTCTTCAGTCTCGGGGAAGCCGCGAAGAATAGGGTGAAGCTATGACGGACAAGAAGGAAAAGACCACGCTTGCGCGGCGCGACCTGTTCCGCGCGGCTGGATTGGGCGTCGGCGCGCTGGGCGCCGCTGCCGTGGGCGCCGTGACGGGTGCGGAGCCGGTGCAGGCCGCCGAGCCCGCTCCCGCCCAGGGCTACCGCGAGACCGACCATGTCCGGACGGTCTACGAACTGAGCCGCTTCTAAGAAGGACCGCCGCACATGCTGACAAAGAAGAAGGCGGCTGCTTCCGGCGGCCGTTCGCTCGCGAAGATGGTTTCCGGCTTGACCGGCAACACCGTCGACCGTCGTTCGTTCCTCCGCACCTCGGGCATCGCCGCCGGTGGCGCGGCCATCGCCGCCGCCATGCCCTTCGGCATGGTGAAGAAGGCCGAGGCGGTGACCGCCGCCCCCGCCGCGGGCGCGCCGGTCAAGCTGGTCAAGAACGTCTGCACCCACTGCTCGGTCGGCTGCACGGTCACCGCCGAGGTCCAGAACGGCGTGTGGATCGGCCAGGAGCCGAGCTTCGACAGCCCGATCAACCTGGGCGCCCATTGCGCCAAGGGTGCGGCTGTGCGCGAGCACGCCCACGGCGACCGCCGCCTGCGCTACCCGATGAAGATGGTGGACGGCAAGTGGACCCGGATATCCTGGGACCAGGCCATCCAGGAGGTCGGCGACAAGCTGCTGGCGATCCGCGAGAAGTCCGGCCCGGATTCGGTCTTCTGGCTCGGCTCGGCCAAGCACAGCAACGAGCAGGCCTACCTGATCCGCAAGTTCGCCGCCTTCTGGGGCACGAACAACGTCGACCATCAGGCCCGCATCTGTCATTCCACCACCGTCGCCGGCGTGGCGAACGTGTGGGGCTATGGCGCCATGACGAACTCGTACAACGACATCCAGAAGTCGCGCGCGATGTTCTTCATCGGCTCCAACGCCGCGGAGGCCCACCCGGTCTCCATGCTCCACGTCCTGAAGGGCAAGGAGCAGAACAACGCCCCGCTGATCGTCGCCGATCCGCGCTTCACCCGCACCGCGGCCAAGGCCGACGAGTACATCCGCTTCCGTCCCGGCACCGATGTCGGTCTGATCTGGGGCATCCTCTGGCACATCTTCGAGAATGGCTGGGAGGACAAGGAGTACATCGCCAAGCGCGTCTACGGCATGGACGAGATCCGCGCCGAGGTCGCCAAGTGGACCCCGGAAGAGGTCGAGAAGGTCACCGGCGTTCCGGGCTCGCAGCTCAAGCGCGTCGCCCGCACGCTGGCCTCCAACCGCCCGGGCACGCTCGTCTGGTGCATGGGCGGCACGCAGCACCACATCGGCAACAACAACACCCGCGCCTACTGCGTGCTCCAGCTGGCGCTGGGCAACGTCGGCGTGACGGGCGGCGGCACCAACATCTTCCGCGGCCACGACAACGTGCAGGGCGCCACCGACTTCGGCGTCACCTCGGACTCGCTGCCCGGCTACTACGGCCTGGCGGAGGGCGCGTGGCGCCACTGGGCGCGCGTCTGGGACGTCTCCTATGACGAGCTTCTGGCCCGCTTCAAGGACAAGAAGCTGATGGAGGCCACCGGCATCCCGGTGTCCCGCTGGTTCGACGGCGTCCTGGAAGCCAAGGAGAACATGGACCAGCCCGAGAGCATCAAGGGCATGGTCTTCTGGGGTCACGCGCCGAACAGCCAGGTCCGCCTTCCGGACATGAAGAAGGCGATGGAGAAGCTGGAGCTGCTGGTCGTCGTCGATCCGTTCCCGACGATGACCGCCGTCCTGTCCGACCGCAAGGACAACTTCTACCTGCTGCCCGCCGCCACGCAGTTCGAGACCGTCGGGTCGCGCACCGCGTCCAACCGCTCGGTCCAGTGGTGCGACAAGATCATGGAGCCGCTCTTCGAGGCGAAGACGGACCATGAGATCATGTATCTGTTCGCCAAGAAGTTCGGCTTTGCCGAGCCGATGTTCAAGAACATCAAGCTCCACGGCAACGAGCCGGACATCGAGGACACGACGCGGGAATGGAACCGCGGCATGTGGTCGGTCGGCTACACCGGCCAGTCGCCGGAGCGGCTGAAGCTGCACATGCAGCATCAGGCGACCTTCGACAAGACCACGCTGCGCGCCAACGGCGGCCCGTGCGACGGCGACTATTACGGCCTGCCGTGGCCCTGCTGGGGCACGCCGGAGATGAAGCATCCGGGCACCGCCAACCTCTACGACACCTCCCTGCCGGTGGCCGAGGGCGGCGGCGCCTTCCGCGCGCGCTTCGGCGTCGAGCGCAACGGCGCGACGCTGCTCGCCGAGGGCTCCTACCCGGTCGGGTCGGAGATCAAGGACGGCTACCCGGAAGTCACCTACGCCATGCTCGACAAGCTGGGCTGGACCGGGGAGCTGACCGAGGCCGAGATGGCCGTCATCAAGAAGATCGGCGGCGAGAAGATCGGCGCGGTGTCCTGGACCACCGACCTGTCGGGCGGCATCCAGCGCGTGGCGATCAAGCACGGCCTGAACCCGCCGGGCAACGCCAAGGCCCGCTGCGTCGCCTGGAACTTCCCGGACCCGGTGCCGGTGCACCGCGAGCCGCTCTACACGCCGCGCCGCGATCTGGTCGCCGAGTACCCGACCTACAAGGACACCAAGTCCTGGCGCCTGCCGACGCTCTACAAGTCCATCCAGGACCGCGACGTGTCGAAGGAGTACCCGATCATCCTCACCTCCGGCCGTCTGGTCGAGTATGAGGGCGGCGGCGACGAGACCCGGTCGAACCCCTGGCTGGCCGAGCTGCAGCAGGACATGTTCGTCGAGATCAACCCGTTCGATGCCAACAACGCCGGCATCAAGGACGGCCAGATGGTCTGGGTCGAGGGTGCGGAAAAGGGCAAGGTGAAGGTCAAGGCCATGCTGACCGAGCGTGTCGGCCGCGGCGTCGCCTTCATGCCGTTCCACTTCGGCGGCCATTACCAGGGCCAGGATCTGCGCTCCAAGTACCCGCAGGGCGCCGACCCGGTCGTGCTGGGCGAGGCGGCGAACACCGCCACGACCTACGGCTACGACTCGGTCACGCAGATGCAGGAAACCAAGACCACCCTCTGCCGTATCTCGGCGGCCTGAGACGCTAGGAGTTCATCACCATGGCCCGCATGAAATTCCTCTGCGACGCGGACCGCTGCATCGAATGCAACGCCTGCGTCACCGCCTGCAAGAACGAGCACGAGGTGCCCTGGGGCATCAACCGCCGCCGCGTCGTCACCATCAACGACGGCAAGCCGGGTGAGCGGTCGATCTCGGTCGCCTGCATGCATTGCTCCGACGCGCCCTGCAAGGCCGTCTGCCCGGTCGACTGCTTCTACCAGACCGAGCAGGGCGTGGTCCTGCACAACAAGGACCTGTGCATCGGCTGCGGCTACTGCTTCTACGCCTGCCCGTTCGGCGCCCCGCAGTACCCGCAGGCCGGGAACTTCGGCACCCGCGGCAAGATGGACAAGTGCACCTTCTGCGCCGGCGGCCCGGAGGCCGACAACACGGACGCGGAGTACAAGAAGTACGGCCGCAACCGTCTGGCCGAAGGCAAGCTGCCGCTCTGTGCCGAGATGTGCTCGACCAAGGCCCTGCTGGCCGGTGACGGCGACAAGGTGTCGGACATCTACCGCGAGCGCGTGGTCGCCCGCGGCTTCGGGTCCGGCGCCTGGGGCTGGGGCACCGCCTATCAGATGAAGGCGGGGTCGTGACCGTGATCCGCCGCACCGTCTGTGCGATGGCGCTTCTCCTCGTCACCCCGCTTCTGGCGGGGTGCAACGAGGAGGAGCAGGCGCGCCCGATCCATCTGGAAAAGGGCGTCTACCGCGGCGCCGCGGACAGCCATTTGTCCGCGGATCAGGTCCAGGCGCTCCAGCAGCGCTCGGCCGGCCAGCGCTTCTGATTGGCGCGGTTCTCAAGGGAAGGGCTGACGCAATGACGTCGAATCATTCCAAGGGCGGGGTCGGCAGGACGCTGCACATCGTGCTGCTGGGCGTCGCCATGCTGGCGCTGACCCTGGTCATGGCCAACGTCTCCTCCGCTGCGGCGGCGGAGGCGTTCCCGCCGGTCGCCAGCCAGCCGGCCGACGGCACCTCCAAGGTCGACATGTGGCGCGGGGTCCGCTCCGGCGAGCAGGGCTATGTCTCCATCCCCAACAAGAGCGCCGGCGTGCTGGTGCAGTCGGAAGGGGAGCTGTGGCGCTCGGTCCGCAACGGCCCGCTGTCCACCTACGGCGGCTGGGTGCTGGGCGGCATGATCGGGCTGCTCGTCCTGTTCTTCCTGGTGCGCGGGCGCATCCGGATCGACGGCCAGAAGACCGGCCGGACCATCCAGCGCTTCAACGCCTTCGAACGGGGCGTGCACTGGCTGACCGCCGGCAGCTTCGTCATCCTGGCCTTCACCGGGCTGAACGTGCTGTACGGGCGCTACACCGTCCTGCCGCTGCTGGGGCCGGAGGCGTTCGCCACGATGACCCAGTACGGCAAGTTCGCCCACAACTACCTGGGCTTCGCCTTCATGCTGGGCATCCTCCTCATCTTCGTGATGTGGGTGAAGCACAACATCCCGGAGCGCAACGACATCACCTGGGCGCTGAAGGCCGGCGGCCTGTTCAGCAAGGGCGTGCATCCGGCGGCGAAGAAGTTCAACGCCGGCCAGAAGGTGATCTTCTGGGCGACGGTGCTGGGCGGTGCGGCGCTGGGCTTCACGGGCGTGCAGCTCCTGTGGCCCTTCTCCTTCGCCTCGATGGCCGACATGCAGCTCTACCAGCTGATCCACGCCGCGGTGGCGGTGGTGCTGACCGCGGTCATCATCGCCCACATCTACATCGGCTCGGTCGGCATGGAAGGCGCCTTCGACGCCATGGGCACGGGCGACGTCGAACTCCAATGGGCGCGCGAGCACCATTCGCTGTGGGTTCAGGAGGTGACGGGCGAGACCCCCGGCCGTCATGGGGGCCATCACCACGGCCGCCACCGCGCTCCCGCCGAGTGAGGATCCCATCCATGCGTTCTTTCCTGATCGGCCTGCTGCTGGCCGGGGCGCTCGCCGCTCCGGCCTCCGCCCAGACTTCTCCGGCGGCCAAGCCGGCGGACGAGGTGAAGCGGATCGTCGAGCAGACCTACAACGTGCAGGTCCTGCGCGTGACCGAGGCGGCGCTGGAAGACGGCACCGCCGTCTACAAGGTCGCCGCCATGATGCCGGGGACCGCCGGCAACGCCGCCTTCATGGTCAACACCCTGACCGTGGACGCGGCGACCGGCCTCGCGCTTCCGCCCTTCCGCCACCACGCGGCGGGCTACAGCCTGCCCCAGGGCGGCAGCTACGAGCCGAACCGGACCTCCAACAACCCCGCGGTCGCCCGCGGGCATACTTGGCGCTAAGAACGCCGGGCGCTAAGAACGCCGGGCGCTAAGGACACTTAGCGCGGACACCTGTTACCCCCTGACCGGTGGCTGCGAGGCCGCCGGTCTTTTCCTTTCCGGGAGGTGGTTCGGGCATGGGGAATGGCCGTCATCCGGGGAACCCGCCGTGCCACGCTCGCCGCCGGCTGCTCGCGCTCGCCGCCGCCGCGCCCGCTCTGACCGTTCCCCTGCTGTCCCGCGCCGCCGACCTGATCGGCCACGGCGCCATGGTCAACGCCGTCGCCGTGTCGCCTGACGGCGCCCGCGTCCTGACGGGGAGCTGGGACTATTCGGCCATCCTCTGGGACCTCGCGTCCGGTTCCCAACGCGCCTCCTTCCACGAACACGCCGCCGGCGTCACCGCCGTCGCCTTCCTGCCGGACGGCAAGCGCGCCCTGACCGGCAGCCGCGACGCCGCCATCATCCTCTGGGACCTGGAGAGCGGACGCCCGCTGCGCCGCTTCGAAGGCCACACCGGCACCGTCGCCGGTCTGGCGGTGGCGCCGGACGGCCGCCGCTTCGCCTCCGCGGGCTGGGACTTCGCCATCCGCGTCTGGGACCCGGAGAGCGCCGCCGCGCTGCGGGTGCTGGAGGGGCATGGCGCCAACGTCAACGCCGTGGCCTACACCCCGGACGGCGGGGGGCTGGTTTCCGCCGGCTACGACTTCCAGATCCGCGTCTGGGACGCCGCAAGCGGGCGGGAGAGGGCCGTTCTGGAAGGGCATGAGGGCAGCGTGAACGGTCTGGCCTTGTCCCCCGACGGACGGCTGGCTGCCACGGCGTCGAGCGACGAGACGGTGCGGCTGTGGGACCTGGAAGCCGGCACGCTCCTGCGCACGCTCTACGGGCATACGGGCTTCGTCACCTCCGTCGCCGTCTCGCCCGATGGCAGGACCCTGCTGTCCGGTGGGGGAGGCGACCGACGCGTCCGGCTGTGGGACACCGCCACCGGGCGGCAGCTCGCCTCCTTCCGCGGCCATGAGAAGCCGGTCCTGGCGGTCGCCTTCATCCCGGACGGGCAGGGCGCCCTGTCCGCCGGCTACGACGCGGTGGTCCGCCATTGGGACCTGACGAGCAAGGCGGACGCGGAGCGTCCATGATCCCCTCTTCCGGCCCGGGAGAGGGTGGCCCGAAGGGCCGGGTGAGGGTAAAATCAAGAATCCAGGCGCAGTTCCTTGGCTGTACCCTCACCCTCCCGCCGCGTTGCGGCGGGTCCCTCCCTCTCCCGGGACGGGAGAGGGGTACGGGAGGCGCGCACTGTTTCACAAGCGAGACAACCGCCCATGACCAGCCTGACCCACCCGGCGCAGCGCCGCGCCATCATCGACACCTGCCTCGCCATGAACGGGGCGGGCATCAACCAGGGCTCGTCGGGCAACCTGTCGGTGCGGGTGGAGGGCGGCTTCCTCATCACGCCGAGCAGCCTGCCTTACGACGAGACGGCGCCCGAGGACATCGTGGAGATGGGCTTCGACGGAACCTATGTGGGCCGGCGGCGGCCTTCGTCGGAATGGCGCTTCCACCGCGACATCCTGAAGGCGCGGTCCGACGTGGACGTGGTGCTGCACACCCATTCGACCTTCGCCACGGCGCTGGCCGTCCATGGCCGGGACATCCCCAGCTTCCATTACATGGTGGCGCTGGCCGGCGGCGATTCGATCCGCTGCGCCCCCTACGCCACCTTCGGTTCGCAGGAGCTGTCAGACCACGCCGTGGCGGCGCTGGACGGGCGGCTGGCCTGCCTGCTGGCCAACCACGGCATGATCGTGCTCGGCAAGACGCCGAAGGGCGCGCTGGCCCTGGCGGTGGAGGTGGAGACGCTGGCCCGCCAATATCTCCACGCCCATCTGTTGGGCGAGCCGGTGATCCTGCCCCCCGACGAGATCGCGCGCGTCGCCGAGAAGATGCGCCGCATGAAGTACGGCCTGCCGCCCGACGAGGACGCCGCGCCGGAGGACACCGCCCGCCCGCGCGAGGCCTGACGGCCAACGACTCCCGGCGTCAGGAGGCCAGCTGGGCGACGGGGCGCAAGGGGGCGACGGTGACCAGCGGGCGCTTGGCCGTCCCGGCGGTGCCGACCTGGAGCGGGCGTTCCTCCGCCGGGGGCTGGTAGTAGGCGGGCAGGGCCACCGTGACGCGGGTGCCCTGACCGGGCTCGCTCGCCACCTCGATGTCGCCGCCGAGCATGGCGGCGTAATGGCCGACCAGGGTCAGGCCGAGCCCGGCGCCGCGCCGCTTGGCGCCGCTGCCGCCCTGGACGAAGGGCTGGAACAGCCGGGCGGTCTGGCTGGTGGCGAAGCCGCTGCCGCTGTCGGTCACGGTGAAGCGCAGCCAGGGCTCACCGTCGCGCTCGACCCGCTCGGCGGCCAGCAGGACGGTGCCGCCCTGGGTGAACTTGCAGGCGTTGTCGAGCAGGTTGAGAAGCGCCTGCCGGACCTTGCCGAAATCCGAATACATCTGGCCGAGCGCCGCGGCCTCGGCCTGGAGCGTCACCTCGTTGCCGTTGAGGTCGGCGGCGGGCAGCGTGCGCTCCCGCGCCTCGATCAGCAGCCGGTGCACGTCGAAATCCTGAAGCACGACGTCCATGTTGCCGGCCTCGATCCGGGCATAGTCGAGGATCGCATCGACCAGGGTCAGCATCTGCTCGCCGGTCCACTGGATCTGCTCGATGTCGGTCGCCAGCTCCCCGGCGCCCAGCCGGTGCAGTTCGCCCATCAGCGACTGGCTGGAGGCGACGATCTCGTTGAGCGGGGCGTGAAGCTCCTGGCCGATGTTGACCAGGAAATGGGTCTTCGCCTCGTTGGCGGCGTCGGCGCGCTCCTTGTCGCGCAGCAGCTGGCCGTGCCGGTCGGCGGCCTCCTGGCGCTGACGCTCCATCTCCGCGGTGTTGTCGCGCAGGACGCGGACGGCGCGGGCCATGGCGGCCACCTCGTCCGCCCCGTCGTCCGGCGGCAGGGCGATGTCGGTCCGCCCGGCGGCGAGCGAGGTCACCGCGGCGGCCATGCCGGCGACCGGGCGCGCGACCCGGCGGTTGACGAACCAGACCATCGCCAGCCCCGCCAGCGTCACCGCCAGCGCCGCCCACAGGGCGATGCGCAGCGTGCGCCAGGACTGGTCGGCCAGACCGCCGCGCAGTTCCGCCGCGACGGCGTCGTTGCGCTGGCGGATCTCCGCCGCGCGGGCGGCGACGGCGGCGGCATTGGGTGTCAGCCGCTCGGCGCGCAGTTCGTCCTCGTCGGCCAGGGAGGCTTCGATGCCGTCGAGCACCCCGTCGATGCCGGCGAGAGCCGCCTCCACCTCGTCGATGGTCTGGCGGGTGCCAGGGACCCAGAGGTAGCGGTTCATCTCCGCCAGCTTGGCGCGGGCGTTGCCCAATTCGGCACGCATGCGCAGCGAGTCGCGGTCGTCGCGCCACGCCACGTAGCGGCCGAGATGGTCCTGCATCATCAGGATGGCCACGGTCGCGTCGCCGGCCAGCGCCGCCGAATCGACGCCGCCCGCGTCCTTCAGCCGGCCCAGCCCGGCGCGGATCTGGGAAATCTGCGGCTCCAGCACCGACTCGGTCAGGCGGGCGCGCTCGCCGCGCAGGGCGACCAGCGCCTCGAATCCGCTCCAATAGGCGTCCAGCGCCTTGCGCGCACCCTCCACCGAGCGGCGGTCGGCCTCGCCGCTGGCCATTCCGGCCAGGGCGGTCAGCCGTTCCAGCAGGCCGTCGCGGCGCAGCCCGGCGTCGAGCAGGCTCTGCTGGTCGCCCTCGGCCAGATGATCGCGGACGGAGACCTCCAGGTCGCGCAGCCCGATGTCCAGGTCGGCGGCGGTCTGGGAGGCGTCGGCGTAGCCGGAGAAAGTGCCGACATCGCGGCTGACCCCGTAGAGCGAGGCCACGCCGATCAGCGCCAGCAGAAGGACCAGAGCTAGGACCACGCCGAAGCCCAGCCCGACGCGCGCGGCGAGCGTCAGCTCGTCCAGGCGGCGCAGGAGGCCGAGCCCCGGAAGGGAGCGCGTGGCGTGGGCCGGGGCACCGAGGGGGGAGGGAGTGTCGCCGGACCGGGGCAGGGTTCCGTTCCGCTTCACGCCACGTCCCGTACGCGCTGTCGTTGGTAAGCCACGAGATCCGGCCGAAGGTTGCGGGCGGGAAAAGCCCGACGTTGTCAGAAACCCCTCCGTGTGCACGGACGGGTGGCGCGGATTGTAGCTTGGCGCGGCAACGGCGCAAACAGACAAGTGCGTAAGGTTCAGCCCCCTTTAAACATCTTCCCTTTGAACATCTCTGGCTTCGTCTCAGACCGTTCCGTGGAAGGCGTAGGCTTGCATGCCGATGCTGCCATGCTCGAACCCGGTGTGGAGCCGCTCCGTCCGCACCGCGCTGCCGGCGGCGCCGAAGGCCACGGGCAGGGGCAGGAAATGCTCGTCGGTGGGATGCGCCGCCTTGGCCTGCGGGCAGAGCGCCTTCCAGCCGGCCAGCGACGCCTCGTCGCCCGCCGTCAACACCCCGTCGAGCCAGCCGGCGAAATCCTCAGCCCAGCCGGCGACATCGCTCTGGCCGAAGCGGAAATCGCCGAGGTTGTGGACGGCGCCGCCGCTGCCCAGGATCAGCACGCCCTCTTTCCGCAGGGGCGCCAGGGCGCGGCCCAGCGCGATGTGGTCGGCGGCGGTGGCGCCGGGCTGGACGGAGAGCTGGGTGACCGGGATGTCGGCCTCCGGGTACATCAGCATCATCGGCACCCAGGCACCGTGGTCGAGGCCCTGGCCGGGGTCCACCGCGGCGCCGGTCAGCGCCCGCACGCGGTCGGCCAACGCCGGGGCGCCGGGGGCGGCGTAGCGCATCGCGTAGAGGGCGCGGGGGAAGCCGTAGAAGTCATGGATGGTATCCGGCTGCGTGGCGCCGCTGATCGCCGGACCGCGGGTCGTCCAATGCGCCGACACCGCGATCACCGCGCTCGGGCGGCCCAGCCGCTTGCCCAGACCGGCCAGGAAATGGCGGCCCGGCGAATCCTCGATGATCAGGGTGGGGGCGCCATGGGAGACGAAGACGCTGGGGAAGGCGGAAGAGGGCAGGGCGGTGGCCGGCTGGGTCGTGGTCATGGAAGGGGCTCCGGGTTGCCGGACCATTCGACCAAAGAAAAACCCCGGCGCCAAGGCCGGGGTTTTTCGAAAGACCGTTGCCGGTGGAGCAACGATCTCAGTGCAGGTGCTTCGGCAGCTCGGCGATCGACTGGTCGATCAGCTTGTCCGCCTGGGCCGGCTGGATGCCGGTTTCCAAGATGCGGCGGCTGGCGTCCATGGCGATGTCGACGGTCAGGTTGCGGACCTCGGCCAGCGCCCCGGCTTCCGCCTGGGCGATGCGGTCCATGGCCTGGGCCTCGCGGCGCTTCAGCGACGCTTCGAGGTCGGCGCCGGCCTGCGAGCGGAGGCGGTCGGCCTCCTCGCGGGCGTGGGCGATGATGGCCTCGGCCTCCTTCAGCGCGTCGCGCTGACGGCGCTGGTAGTTGGCGAGCAGCGCCTGGGCGTCTTCACGCAGGCGCTGGGCCTCGTCCAGCTCCGCCCGGATCTTCTCGGCGCGGGCGTCGAGAAGGCCGGTGATCGCGCCGGCCGCCTTCTTCCACACCAGCGCGGCGAAGATGATGAAGGCGATGGCGACCCACATTTCGGGCGTGTTCATGACCGGCGCTCCTCGATCACGGCGGCGACCGCCGCATCGGCCTGGGCCGCGTCGACGTTCAGCCCGGCCAGACGGCCGGCGACGTCACGGGCAATGTCGGCGGAGATGGAGCGGACGTTGGCGATCGCCTGCTCCTTGGCCGCGGCGATGTTCGCCTCGGCGCTGCGCAGACGCTCGGCGTTCTCGGCGTTCAACTGGGCCTGGCGGGCGTGGTTGTTCGCGTCGATCTCGGCGGCGACCTGGGCGATCAGGGCCTGGGCTTCGGAACGGGCCCCGGCGAGGGACTGATCGACCTGGGCCATGGCGGCCTCGGCCTCTTCCTTGAGCGAAGCGGCCTTGCTCAGGTCGCGCGAAATGCGCTCCTGGCGCTCCTCCAGAACCTCGGCCACGCGCGGCAGCGCTTTCTTGGACAGGAGGTAGTAGAGGGTGATGAAGGTCAGCGCCAGCCAGAAGATCTGGGTGGGGAAGGTGGCGGGATTGAGCTGCGGCAGGCCGCCGGCGGCATGCTCGCCGCCATGGGCGGCTTCCGGCGCGTGCTCCGCCGTCGCCGCCAGGACGTTACCGGCAAGCACGGTCAGAGTGGCGAGCGAGGCGCCCGCAGCACCCGACCAGCGGACCAGCCGTCGCTTGGCCAACAGGTTCGGCATGGATCGGTCCCCCTAGGCAAGAATGCGGCGCCGAAACTTCGAGAGCCCGGCGCCGCGTCAGAGCGAAATTGAAAGTTCGCTCGGGCCTTAGGCGAACAGGATCAGGAAGGCGATCAGCAGGGCGAACAGCGCGACGGCTTCCGTCAGCGCGAAGCCCAGAATGCCGATCGGGAAGACCTTCGGCTGGACGGCCGGGTTGCGGGCGATCGAACCGATCAGGGTCGAGAAGATGTTGCCGATACCCAGGCCGACGCCGGCGAGGGCGATAACGGCCAGACCGGCACCGACGTACTTGGCGGCTTCAGCTTCCATGGTACTCATTCCTCTAGGTAAGGGTGAACTGTGGTGGAAAAGGTAACGAGATGATCCGGGTCGGCGCTGGTGCTCAGTGCAGTTCCAGCGCGTCGCGGATGTACAGGCAGGTCAGGATCGAGAAGACGTAGGCTTGCAGGAACGCGACCAGGAACTCGAAGCCGGTCAGCGCGATGTTGATGGCCAGCGGGACGAGGCCGGCGAGGAAGCCGACGGCGCCCAGGCCGCTGATCATCATAACCGTGAAGCCCGCGAACACCTTCAGCATGGTGTGACCGGCCATCATGTTGGCGAACAGTCGGATCGACAGGCTGACGGGGCGCATCAGGTAGGAGATCACCTCGATCGGGATGAGGATCGGGGCGAGCAGCACCGGCGCGCCGTGCGGCATGAAGAAGCTGAAGAAATGCAGGCCGTGCTTCATCAGGGCCAGGACGGTCACGAACACGAACACCGTCGCCGCCAGCGTGAAGGTCACGATGATGTGGCTGGTGAAGGTGAAGGTGAACGGGATCATGCCGACGAGGTTGCCGAACAGCACGAACATGAAGATCGCGAAGACGAACGGGAAGTAGGGGCGGGCGTCGTGCCCGGCGTTGTCCCGAACCATGTTCGCGACGAATTCGTAAAAGATCTCGGCCAGGGACTGCAGGCGGCCCGGAACCAGGGCGCGGCCAGACATGCCGAAGACGAGCAGCGCGTAGATCAGCGCGACCGCCACGACCATGAAGAAGGCCGAGTTCGTGAAGGACACGTCATACCCGGCGATCACGATCTGGAGGATCGGGTTGATCTGGAACTGGTGCAGCGGATCCAAGGTCGTCCTCGCTCAGTGTGCGTCGCCGTCGGGACGCTCGTTGTCATCCTCACGGGCCCGGCGGTAGCCGGGGGCTAATCCGAGCCCGGTGATGGCCCGGTAGACATTCAGAATTCCGGCCGCCGCGCCGAGGAAGAACATGACGATCAATCCCCAGGGCGCCGTTCCGAGCCAGCGGTCGAGCAGGAGCCCGCCACCGACGCCAACGATCATGGCAGCGACCAGCTCGGTCCCGATTCGGAAGGCGATGCCGAGAGGACTCTGCGGCAGCCGGTGATATTTCCCCGGACCGCTCTGCGATTCCTTCCCTTCACGCGCCTTCTTCAGTCGGGCGTCAAGCTCTGCCAGAGACGGCGGGGGCTTTTCGTCGCTCATGTCGCTTCGTTGTCCCCGTTGTCTCGCAGCCACGCGAAAGCGGCGAGACCATACGGACAGGGCACAACCCTGTCAAGTCGCAAAACCCTTAATACAAGTGCTTGAAAACCCAACAAAACCGCGCTGAAACCTTGGTATTACCGGGTCAAGGGGCGCGGCTCCGCTCATGTTTTCCGTCAGCCGGCAATGCGGCTGCCCAGATCCTGTGCCACGCGGTCGGCGGTGGTGCCGGCCGGATACACCCCGAGGAAGCGCCCGTCGGGGCCCATCAGGTAAAGAAAACTGGAGTGATCCATCAAGTAATCCTCCGGTTTTCCGCCCTCCTGCGGCGCCTTGGCATAATAGACCCGGTAGGCCTTGGCCGCCGCCTTGACCTGCTCCGGCGTCCCGGTCAGCCCGACCAGATTGGGGTGGAACAGCCCCACATAGTCCTTCAGATGCGCCACCGTGTCGCGCTCCGGATCGACGGAGATGAACATCGGCTGCACCTTGTCCGCCTGCACGCCGAGCAGATCCATGGCGCGGGCCATCGTGCCGAGTTCCGTCGGGCAGACGTCGGGGCAGTAGGTGTAGCCGAAATAGATCAGCAGGTACTTGCCGCGGTAGTCGGCGTCGGTGACCGTCTTGCCGTCCTGGTCGGTCAGGGTGAAGGGGCCACCGATGGGCACGCTGCTCTGCACCGTGCTGGAGGCGTTCTGGACCTGCCACCAGGCGATGCCGGCGGCGATCACGAGCCCCACGGCGGAGGCGGCGGCGATGCGGATGAGTCGGGCTTTCATGACCGTCTGGAATGGGGCGGCGCACCGCCCAGGTCAAGAGGACAATCTGCCCAAGGCGGCAGCGTCCGGCCGTCACCAGAGGCGCCGCGCCGCCCAGCGCAAAGCCAGCGCCGCGGGCGCCGCCGCCAGCGCGATCAGGAAGAGCGTAGTGCCGGTCAGGGTGCCGGTGGCGGCATAGACCGCGGCGGCGGCGAGGCCGCCCGGCACCAGGGCGAGGAGCAGCCAGGCCAGGCGGGGCTTCCAAACGACGAAGTCGACCGTGGCCTTGGCCAGCAGTTGGGCAGCGATCTCCACGAGGGCATCGGCTAACATCTCATCTCCATCGCAAACCCCGCCTCGTTTCCCGTTCCTCACGCGGCCTTGCGCGTCGGCTCTCCCGGACGGGCGAGATGGTTGCCGATCCTCTTGTCGAAGCGCTGGATGTGGCCGGTCAGCCAGTCGCGGAACAGCGCCAGCAGGTCGTCGCCGACCCGCGCCTCCCCGGCCGCGAAGCGCTGCTTCAGCTCGGCCACCCGCTTGCGCAGGGCGTCGTGCTGCGCCTTGTGCTGGACGAAGTCGGGATAGCCCGACCGCTGCATCACCCGCTCCTCCTCCTCGAAATGCAGGACCGTGTAGGCGACGAGCTGGTCGATGGCCGACCCGATGGCCTGCGGCACTTCGCCGCCCCGGATGCGCCGGGCCGCCCGGTTGATCAGCGCCACCAGGATCATGTGGTCGTTGTCGATGTCCTCCTGCCCGACGGCCAGCGTGTCGCTCCACGGCATGAAGATGTCCTCCCCGGCGGGCGCGAAGAGGGTGGCCAGCTCCGCGCTGTTGATCGCCGCCACGTTGACCAGGAAGGCGTCGACCAGGGCGCGCAGGGACCCGGCCTGCTGCGCGAGGCTCTCCGCGGCGTCGAGCAGGCCGTTGGCGGCCTTCTCCGTCTCCAGGGCCGAGGACGACACCTCGTCGATGCTGGTGGAGACCTGCCGCGTCCCCTGCGCCGCCTCTCCCGCGCTGCGGGCGATCTCGCCGGTCGCCGCACCCTGCTGCTGGACCGCGGCGGCGATGGAGGTGCCGATCTCGTCGCTGCGGGCGATGATCCCGGCGATCTCGCGGATGGCGGTGACGGCCCCCTGCGAGGCCTGCTGCACCTCGCCGATCTGGGCGGCGATCTCCTCCGTCGCCTTGGCGGTCTGGCCGGCGAGATTCTTCACCTCGCCCGCCACCACGGCGAAGCCCTTGCCCATCTCGCCGGCCCGCGCGGCCTCGATGGTGGCGTTCAGCGCCAGCAGGTTGGTCTGGTTGGCGATGCTGGTGATGAGGTCGGCGACCTCGTTGATCTTCTGCGCGGCGTGGCCCAGCCCGTCGATGCGCTCGCTGGCCTGGCGGGAGGCGGTGACCGCCTGCATGGAGATGTGCGATGAGGTGGCGACCTGGGTGCCGATCTCGGCGATGGCGCTGCTCAGCTCCTCGGCGGCGGCGGCGACGGTCTGCACGTTCACCGACGCCTGCTGCGACGCCCCGGCGACCGACGCCGCCTCGCGCATGTTGCGGTCGGCGGTGTCGGACAGCGAGCGCGCCGTGTTCTCCAGCGCCTGCACCGCCCGCCCGACCGCGCCGACCATGGCGGTGACCGTGGCGTCGAACCGCTCCGTCAGCCGCTCCAGGGCGCGGGCGCGCTGCCCGGTCACGCGGTGCTCCACCTGCTGGCGCTCCCAGTGGAGCTGCAGGTCGATCTGGTTGTTGCGGAAGATCTCCAGGGTGCGGGCCATGACGCCGATCTCGTCGCCGCGCCGGGTGCCGGACACCGTCACCGCCGTGTCGCCGCCGGCCAGCGTCTGCATCACCCCGGTCATGGCGTGCAGCGGGCGGACGATGGCCCGGCTGACCAGCAGCGCGATGCCCGTCGCCGCCAGGGCGATCAGCAGCCCCAGCCCGCCGAGGAACAGGGCGGCCTCGCGGAAGGCGGCGGCCACGTCGTCCACATAGATGCCCGACCCGATCAGCCAGCCCCAGGGCTCGAAACCGCGCACGTAGGAGATCTTCGGCACCGGCTCCGCCTGGCCGGGCTTCGGCCACAGATAGTCGACGAAGCCGCCCTCCGCCGCGACGCCGACGCGGGTCATCTCGACGAACAGCAGCTTGCCGTTCGGGTCGGCGGAGCGCGACTGGTCCTGCCCGTCCATCTCGGGTCGGATGGGGTGCATGATCATGCGCTGCGCGCGGTCGATGACGAAGAAATACTCCGATCCGGCGTAGCGCAGCCGGCGCAGCGCGTCCTTGGCCGCCGCCTGGGCGGCGTCGCGGGTCAGGGTGCCCTTGCGCTCCATCTCCTCGTAATGGGCGACGAGGCTGTGGGCGACCTCCACCACGCTGCGGGTCTTGTCCTGGCGGTCCTTCATCATCTCCGCGCGCAGGCCGAACAGGCTGACGGCGGCGATCAGGGCGAGCCCGGCGGCCGCGACGCCGAGGATGACGGAGATTTTTCCCTTGATGCTGATGCGCTCGAACACCTGACGTTCCTCCGGAATCTTCTTTATGTCCGGCGCACCGGCGCCGGTCCCGGACGGTTCGGCGACCGTCCGAAAATTCTGCTAAATTTTTTGTTACTTTTGCTCCGCGCATCTGATCGTCGTCAAGACGGATCAACCCAGGGTGAGAAAAGGTCGCGGCCCGCCATCCAATGGCTTGAAAGAGAAAGGGTGCGGCGCCCTGAAACAGAAAGGGGAGGCCCGAAGGCCTCCCGCAGTTGCAAATTGGAAAGGGTGGGTGCGCGTCGACGCTCTTCGTTTGCCGACGGCTTCAGAGCACGGTCAGCATGCTGGCGACCAGGGGATGGCGGACGATGTCGGTGTCGCTCAGCCGGACGACGGCGATGCCCTCCACCGCCTCCAGCCGGCGGGCGATGTCGGCCAGACCCGACAGGTTGTCCAGCAGGTCCGTCTGGTCGGGGTCGCCGGTCAGAACCATGGTGGAGTGCCAGCCCAGCCGGGTCAGCAGCATCTTGATCTGGGCGTAGGTGCAGTTCTGCGCCTCGTCGATCACCACGAAGGCGTTGTTCAGGGTGCGCCCGCGCATGAAGCCGACGGGCGCGATCTCGATGGTGCCGTCGGCCATCAGGGCACGCAGGCGCTTGGCGCCCAGCCGCTCGCTCAGCGCGTCGTAGAGCGGGCGCAGGAAGGGGGCCATCTTCTCGTGCATGTCGCCCGGCAGGTAGCCGATGCTTTCGCCCGCCTCGATGGCTGGGCGGGACAGGACGATGCGGTCGACCTTGCCCTCCTCCAGCGCCTCCACCGCGGAGGAGATCGCCAGATAGGTCTTGCCGGTGCCGGCGGGGCCGAGCGCCACAACGAGGTTATGGTCCTTGATCGCCTCCATCAGCCTCTTCTGGTTGGGGCTCTGGGGCTTGACCTTGCGGAGATAGCTCTGGTCGCGGCGGTCGGCGCCGCCCACGGGGTCCCAGCCGGCGGCGGGGAACAGTGGGTGGACCGTCGACTCGGACGCTGAAACGGCGCTGCCTTTGGTCTGGCGTTTGGCCATATCGCTCTCCTAACGTCACGTTGGTGGGCGGCGGCTCCGGGCACAAAAAAACCTCCCGCAAGGGGGAGGTCGTCGATGCTGCTGTGCAACAGGATGGCCGGAGTCTGGCTTGCCGGTGCGAGGCGTGCGTCCCGTCGGCTGCGCCCGTCATGGGGTGCCGGCGACATTCGGACGCTTGGGAACGAAGCAGGGTGCAAGCGGAACCTCTTCGTCAGAATAGGAACCTCACATCACAAACATAGGGCGCGCGGCGACGAAGGTCAGGCGGAATTGCGGGCATCGCAAAAGATTCACACAAGATGTTGTGGATGAGTCGCAGGTGGGAGCGCAGCGGCGACGGACTACCGCCAGAGGCGGAGGGAACCCGCCGCCGCCGCGACGGGAAGGTGTGTTGAAGGCTTGCAAACCATCTTTGCGGGCACTGTGGAGAGGGAAAGATGCCGCAGCGCGAAAAGGGCATATCCCTGCAAAACCCTTTGCCCGGCGAATCCAGTTCCATTACCATACTTTGTAGTGAGACCTTCCGCTGACGCAACACATGGACCTCCAGCCCGGACGGGGACCCCCTGTTCCGGCCCAAGGCGCGTGTGTCCGGCGGTTGTCACTCCATCGGCGCCGGGAAAGGCTTGAACGGATGGGGTCCGCGCCGCTAGAACCCGGGTGGTTGACCCTTCCGCCCTGGTGCCTGGCCGATGGCCCCAGACATGCGGACGACACGGATTCGGCAGGAACACAAGCAGGATGGCAGCGGTGAGCAGCGCCAGGCAGGGTGCCGATCGGGACGGTCCGTTCCAGTTGCGGGGCAATTCCTTCACCATGATGGTGCTGAAGGTGAATGATCCGGCGTCGCCGGACTTCTTCACCCAGCTCGCCGTGAAGGTCCGGCAGGCGCCCAATTTCTTCCGCAACGCCCCCGTCGTCCTCGATTTCGAGGAGCTGACGGAGGACACCCCGCGCTTCGACATCGCCGCCCTGGTGACCAACCTGCGCGCGCTGTACCTGCTGCCGGTCGGCTTCCGGGGCGGGCCGCGCGCGGTCCACGAGGGGGCGCTCGCCGCCGGGCTGACCCCGATGCCCGCCGGCCGCGCCGCCAAGCTCGAGTCCGCGGCGCCCCCCGCCGACCCGCAGGCCGGCGCCGCCGCGATCCCGGCCCCGCCGCCCGAGCCGGTCTACCGCCCGGCGCTGCTGGTGACCGAGCCGGTGCGCTCCGGCCAACAGATTTACGCCGAGAAGACGGATCTGGTCATCACCGCCCCGGTCTCCCCCGGCGCGGAGGTGGTGGCCGACGGCAACATCCACGTCTACGGCGCGCTGCGCGGCCGGGCGCTGGCCGGCGTGTCCGGCGACACCAACGCGCGCATCTTCTGCCACAGCCTGGAGGCCGAGGTCGTCTCGGTGGCCGGGCTGTACCGCGTCAGCGAGGATTTCGGGAACGACGTGCTGAAGAAGCCGGTGCAGATATTCCTGCGCGACGGCTATCTTCACATGGAGCCCCAATGATGACGCTTTTGAGCGCTTTCTGTCGAACGGCCCTCTGTGCGAGGACGGTGTCACGCAAAGCGTGCCCGGCACAGGCCCTGATCTGCGTAACCCGGTAACCGGACCTTGGCGGCAACATTTAGGAACGTGGGAGAAGCTCCGTTGGGCAAGATCATCGTCATGACTTCCGGCAAGGGCGGCGTCGGCAAGACGACCTCCTCCGCCGCTTTCGCGACCGGACTCGCCTTGCGCGGCTTCAAGACGGTCGTCATCGATTTCGACGTCGGGCTGCGCAACCTCGACCTCATCATGGGCTGCGAGCGGCGCGTGGTGTTCGACTTCATCAACGTCATCAACGGCGAAGCGAAGCTGAGCCAGGCGCTGATCAAGGACAAGCGCATCGACAACCTGTCGATCCTGCCGACCTCGCAGACCCGCGACAAGGACGCCCTGACCCGCGAAGGCGTGGAGAAGGTTCTGAACGAACTCTCCAAGGACTTCGACTACATCGTCTGCGACAGCCCGGCGGGCATCGAGCGGGGCGCGCTGATGGCGCTGTACTTCGCCGACCACGCGGTGATCGTGACCAACCCGGAAGTCTCCTCGGTCCGCGACAGCGACCGCATCCTCGGCGTGCTGGCCTCGCGCTCGCGCCGGGCGGAGCAGGGGCTGGAGCCGGTGACCCAGCAGCTTCTCCTCACCCGCTACGACCCGGAGCGGGTGGAGCGCGGCGAGATGCTGAAGGTCGACGACGTGCTGGAGATCCTGGCGATCCCGCTGCTCGGCGTGATCCCGGAGAGCCAGGCCGTGCTGCGCGCCTCCAACGTCGGCATGCCGGTCATCCTCGACGAGGCGTCCAACGCCGGCCAGGCCTATCTGGACGCGGTCTCCCGCTTCCTGGGCGAGGACATTGAGCACCGCTTCGTCACGCCGCAGAAGAAGGGCCTGTTCAGCCGCCTCCTCCGGAGGTCCGCATGAGCATCTTCAGCTTTTTCCGGTCCGCCCCGCGCGCGTCGGCGGTCCAGGCCAAGGAGCGGCTCCAGATCGTCATGGCGCACGAGCGCGCCGGGCGGACCGGGCCGGACTATCTGCCGATGCTCCAGCAGGAGCTGCTGGCGGTCATCGCCAAGTACATCGACATCGACCAGAACAAGGTCGAGGTGAAGCTGGACCGCGGCGGCGACTGCTCGACGCTGGAGCTGAACATCGAGCTGCCGGCCCGCGAGGCCGCCGCCAAGGCGCTGAAGGAAAGCGCCAAGCTGGCGGTGGCCGGGAATCGTCCGGCGGCCAAGGACGCCGACGAGTCCGATCCGGTCAAGCTGGCCGCGGGCGGCTCCCTGACCAACGGCGGCGTCAAGAAGCGCCGCTGAGCGTCCCGTGCGCTCCGTGAACCGATCCCGCCGCAGCCGGCCCGCTGCGGCGGGATTTTTCATGCCCTCCGGGACGCTTCCCGCGCGGTCATAGGCCGCAGCTCCCCGGCGGGCTGGACTTCCGTGCGGGTTTACCTCGGCCGTTCGAAGAGGTATCAACGGATTGGAGCCCGTCAGGGACCGGCCCTCGCGGGCCAAACCCTCACCGGGCGGCGTTGCGGCAGTGAGGGAGTGGCGGCCGATGTTCTTCGAATGCTCGCGGCTGATCGACGGCAACCAGCCGCGCCTGTCCAACGGCATCACCGTGACCGACGTGGACGGTGACGGGGCATTCGAACTGGTGGTCACGGGCTACGCCACCAACAACCTCATCCTCAAATGGGACGGCTCCCGGCTGGTGGACATCGCCGGGCCCCTGCTGGCCGACCCCTCGGGCTGCGCGGTGGCCATCGCCGCCGCCGATGTGGACGGCGACGGGCGGGAGGAGCTGTATGTCCTGAACTCCGACCGGGCGAGCGGGCCGAAGGAGATGGGCGACCGGCTGTTCGCCTGCTTCGGCAAGCACTGGCTCGACCTGCTGGCCCAGCCGGAGAACGCCGGTATGGCGAACCGCGTCGCCGGTCGCTCGGTGATCGCCATGGACCGGCACGGCCATGGCCGCTACGGCTTCGTCGTGGCGGCGGACGGCGGCCCCTTCCGCCTGTTCGAGCTGAGCCGCCGCGGCCGGCTGGAGGACGCGGCGGAGGAGGCGGGCATCGACCTGATCGGCGCCGGGCGCGGGCTGCTCGCCCTGCCGTTCCTGTCCGACCGCGTCGACCTGTTCGCCTGCAACGAGGGCGGGCCGAACTTCCTGTTCCGCAATCTGGGTGACGGAACCTACGAGGAGATCGCCGAGGAGCGGGGCGTCGCCGATTCGCGATTCGCCGGGCGCGCGGTGACCGCGGTGGACGGGCCGGGCTACGGCGGGTTCGGGCTGCTGGTCGGCGCCTGGGAGGGCCCGCAGCGCCTGTTCGTCCAACGCTCCGGCGGCGGCTTCGTCGACGAGGCCGATCCCGAGATGTCCTTTCCAGGCCGGGTGTCCAGCGTGATCGCCGCCGATTTCGACAACGACGGCTACGAGGAGCTGTTCTTCAACCTGCATGGCGAGCCCAACCGGCTGTTCGCGTGGCGCGACGACCGCTGGCAGTCCATCGATCTCGGCGACGCGGCGGAGCCCAAGGGGCTGGGCACCGGGGCGGCGGTGGCCGACATCGACGGCGACGGACGGCTGGAACTGCTGGTCGCTCACGGCAATGGGGTGGGCGGCGGGCATGGCGGCGGGCATGGCGGCGGATCGCCGCAGCCCCTGTCGCTCTACCGCACGGCGGCGAACCACAACGGGTGGCTGCGCGTGCTGCCGCTGACCCCCTACGGCGCGCCGGCCCGCGGCGCCCTGGTCACCTGCACGGCCAACGGGCGGCGGCAGGTGCGTTCCGTCTGCGCCGGCTCGGGCTATCTCTGCCAGATGGAGCCGGTCGCCCATTTCGGGCTGGGCACCGCCCGCGCGGTGGAGCGGCTGGAGGTGCGCTGGCCGGACGGCATGACAGCCATCGTCGAGAACCCGCCCATCGGCCGGCTGCTGACCGTTCCCTATCCGCCGGAGTGAGGCCGCCGGAGTGAGGCCGCCGGAGTGAGACGGGGCACAATGTTGCGTCCGGCCAACGGTTGAGCGATGCCGGGCGGACGGTTGAGCTGAATCATATTTCCGCCCGGCAACAAATTTAATCTTTTGTATAACCTGCATGGTCTTTATTTTGCGGCGTCCGCCAGTGCCCGACGGGAGCGCGCGGATGGGGAGATGTACGCCCTGTAACCGACCGCGAACCAATAAGGGGGCGCCGGGCTCTCGGCCCGCGACCGCAGGCACATGGCACACAGCGCTGTTCTCAGTCCCGGCCCCCGCGACCGGACGCTGACCGGGGTCGAGCGGTTCTTCGACGCCGACGAGGTCATCGTTTCCAAGACCGACCTGAAGGGCCGGATCACCTACGCCAACCGGGTGTTCCAGCGCGTGGCCGGCTACAGCGAGGCGGAGCTGATGGGTGCGCCGCACTCCATCGTCCGCCATCCGGACATGCCGCGCTGCGTGTTCAAGCTGCTGTGGGACACGCTGGAGGCGGGGCAGGAGATCTTCGCCTACGTCGTGAACCGGGCGCGCAACGGCGACCATTACTGGGTCTTCGCCCACGTCACGCCCAGCTACGACGTCAATGGCCGGCTCGTCGGCTACCACTCGTCGCGCCGTGTGCCGGACCGCGGCGCGATCGACAAGGTCGTGCCGCTCTACCGCACGCTTCTGGACATCGAAAACCGCCACGAAGACCGCAAGCAGGGCATGAACGAGGCCTTCGCCACCGTTGTCGGGCTGCTGACGGAGAAGGGGATCGGGTATGACGAATTCGTCTTCTCTCTCTAAGGCGTTCGGACTGGGGGCGGTCGCCGCGCTGCTCGTCGCAGCGCTGCTGGTGACCGACGCGCTGGACGTCGGCGGCGCGCCGCTGCGCATCGGGATCGGGGCCGCGGCCCTGGCCGCGCTGGCCGGCGTCATGCTGTGCATGGTGCGCGCCCGCGCCGCGGTGGGGCAGGCGATGGCCGTCTGCCAAGCGGTGTCGCGCGGCGACTTCGAGGCGCGGGTCGTCAACGTGCGGGAGAAGGGCGACCTCGGCGAGCTGATGCACGCCCTGAACGACTCGATCGACCGCACCGACGCCTTCATCCGCGAGGCCACCGCCTCGATGAGCTACGTGTCGGCCAACAAGTATTTCCGGCGGATCGTGCTGAAGGGCATGCAGGGCAACTTCCTGCACGCGTCGCGCACCATCAACACCGCCACCGACGCCATCGCCGTCAAGGTGAAGGGCTTCGCCGGGGTGACCGACCGCTTCGAGACGCAGATCCGCGCGGTGTGCGAACAGGTGTCCGGCACCGCCCATCAGCTGGAGATGTCGGCCCGCACCATGGAGACCGACGCCCAGACCGCCACCGGCAAGGCGTCATCGGTCGCCGCCGCCGCGTCGCAGACCGGCTCCTCGGTCGGCAGCGTCGCCGCGGCGACGGAGGAGCTGTCGGCCTCCATCCGCGAGATCGCCCGGCAGGTGGAGGAGGTCGCCAAGGTCGCCGCCAACGCCGCGGGCGAGGCCGAGCGCTCCAACGCGCTGATCGCCGAGCTGTCGGGGGCCGCCAAGACGGTGGGCGAGGTGGTCACCCTCATCAACGACATCGCCAGCCAGACCAACCTGCTGGCGCTCAACGCCACGATCGAGGCCGCCCGCGCCGGCGAGGCCGGCAAGGGCTTCGCCGTGGTGGCGCAGGAGGTCAAGCGGCTGGCCGACCAGACCGCCAAGGCCACCGGCGACATCGCCGGGCAGATCGCCGGCATCCAGTCCTCCACCGACGTGGCGGTCGCCTCCATCGTCGGCATCGGCCACACCATCCAGGACATCAACCAGATCGCCGGCGGCATCGCCGCGGGCATCGGGCAGCAGGGTTCGGCGATCCGCTCGATCGTCAGCAACATGGATCAGGCCGCGGCCGGCACCCGCGCCGTCACCGAAGACATCCAGGACGTCACCACCGCCGCCGAACGGACCAGCGGCACCGCCCACGAGGTCTTCGCCGCGTCGGAGCGGATGAGTGTCCAGGCCGACCGCCTGACCCGCGAGGTGCAGCTTTTCCTCGACGAGATGCACAAGGTCGCCTGACGCTTTTTTGTGCAATTTCCCGTTATTTGTCCGAAAAATTGCGCTTGCTCATTAGGTGGGCATTGATTAGCCGCCCGGCATTTGCTTGTATGCTAAGCAGTGCCGAGGCGGTGCAATGGGTCTATGCGACCTTTTGCCTCATTTTTTAGGAGAAACCGGTGTTTTTGTTGCGGCGCACGCGGTGCGCGGGGTGCGGTGCGGCGGGACCGGTGCCGCGTGTGATTGTTCGGACTCCAATATGACGCCGAATTCATCACAATTTCGAAACTGACATCTCACAAACGTTGAGGCCAAACCCGGGACATCGCCCGCAAACGCAGGCGTTCCGCGGCTTTGCGCGTCCCGATGGTTCCGAAAAGGCGTTTGGCACAGCGTTTGATGGTTAGGCGTCTAAAAAAGATATCCCACCCAAACTCACAGAGGTGTTCGGGATGAGTGTGGCCGGAAACGAACTGTTCGAGCTTTCCCGGGGCGTCCTGGACGTCGCCTCCCGGAAAGTGTCTTTGATCGAAGACATCACCCGTCGCACCAAGATGCTGGCGATGAACGCCCTGATCGAGGCGTCGCGGGCCGGCGACGCCGGGCGGGGCTTCGCGGTGGTGGCGAACGAGGTCTCCGAGATCTCCAAGCAGGTGAACACCATCACCAAGGAACTGCGGTCGGAGATCGTCTCCCGCGTCGATCACCTGACCACCACCGGCAGCGCCATGGTGCAGGAGATGCACGGGCGGCGTCTGGCCGACCTGTCGCTGAACATGATCGAGATCATCGACCGGAACCTGTACGAGCGGTCCTGCGACGTGCGCTGGTGGGCGACCGACAGCGCGGTGGTGGACTGCGCCGCCGACCCGACGGAGGTGAACCGCCAGCACGCCTCCCACCGGCTGGGCGTCATCCTCGAGTCCTACACCGTCTATCTCGACCTGTGGATCGCCGACCTGAAGGGAGAGGTGATCGCCACCGGCCGTCCCGGCCGCTACCCCGGCGCCCAGGGCGCCCGCGTGGGGGATGAGGGGTGGTTCCGCCAGGCGCTGGCCACGCGCAACGGCGGCGAGTTCACGGTGGGCGACGTGGCGCGCAACGGCCGCCTGGAGGACCGGGTGGTCGCCACCTACGCCACCGCGATCCGGCGCGGCGGCGAGGCGGACGGCGATCCCATCGGCGTGCTGGGCATCTTCTTCGACTGGGAGCCGCAGGCCGCCGCCGTCGTCCAGGGCGTCCGGCTGGAGGACGAGGAGCGCTCCCGCTCGCGCTGCCTTCTGCTCGACGCGCGGCACCGGGTGATCGCCTCCTCCGATGGGCGCGGAATCCTCAGCGAGACCGTCCAGCTCCGCCGCAGCGGGGAGAGCATGGGCCATTACGCCGACGCCGCCGGCCGCACCTACGGCTACGCCCTGACGCCGGGCTACGAGACCTACAAGGGGCTGGGCTGGTACGGGGTGATCGTGCAGGACCCCGATCCACGCCAGCAACAGGCGCCTGCAACCTCTGGTGTGCACGGGCGTGCGGGAATGAACGGGGCCGGGCTTCACGGGTAAGGCTGGCATTCCCACCCTGCTCTGGTCATCGCGGCGGGTTTGCTTACACTTCGGGTCCGCCGCGTTGCTGGAGAGTTTCATGTCGTCCACCGCCCGCCGTCTTTACGTCCGCCGCGATACCTTCCCCATCGCGGGGACCTTCCGCATATCGCGCGGCGCCAAGACCGAGGCCGAGGTCGTGGTCGCCGAAGTGGTCGAGTCCTGCAAGCGGGGCCGCGGGGAATGCGTTCCCTACGCCCGCTACGGGGAGTCGCTGGACGAGACGGTCAGGACGCTGGAGTCCCTGGCCGGGGCGGTGGCGGACGGGCTCGACCGCGAGCGGCTACGCGCCCTCCTGCCGCCGGGGGCCGCGCGCAACGCGCTGGACTGCGCGCTGTGGGACCTTGAGGCCAAACAGGCGGGCAAACCGGCCTGGCGCCTCGCCGGGCTGCCCGACGCGCCGAAGAAGCTGACCACCTGCTACACGCTGAGCGTGGACGAGCCGGCGGCGATGGCCGCCTCCGCCAAGGCGCGGGCGGCGGACCATCCGCTGCTGAAGATGAAGCTGACCGGGGAGGGCGATCTCGACCGCGTGCGCGCGGTGCGCGAGGCCGCCCCGGCCACCCGCCTGATCGTCGACGCCAACGAGGCCTGGACGCTGGAGATGCTCCGCCGCTTCGCCCCGGTGCTGGCCGATCTGGGGGTGGAGCTGATCGAGCAGCCGCTGCCCGCCGGCGAGGACGAAGCGCTGCGCGGCATCGACTGCCCGGTGCCGCTGGGCGCCGACGAATCCTGCCACGGGCTGGACTCGCTCGACCGGCTGAAGGGCATCTACCGGGTGGTGAACATCAAGCTGGACAAGACCGGCGGCCTGACCGAGGCGCTGATGCTGAAGCAGGCGGCTCAGGAGTCCGGCTTCGAGATCATGGTCGGCTGCATGGTCGCCACCTCGCTCGCCATGGCGCCGGCCGTGCTGCTGGCCCAGGGCGCGCGCTACGTCGACCTCGACGGGCCGCTGCTGCTGGCCGAGGACCGCACGCCGGCCCTGCATTACGACGGCGGCACGCTGTGTCCGCCGGCCCCCGAACTCTGGGGATGAGCGTCCCGGCCGGCAACCTGCTGGCGGGCTTGCCCCTTGATTCCCTGCCGGACGAGCTGTTCACCACCTTGACGGAGTCGGCGTCGTCGGGGGCTGTGTGCATCGAGCGCATCCTGTCCACCGGGCAGGCGTCCCCCGACGGCTTCTGGTACGATCAGGGCTGGGACGAGTTCGTGCTGGTCGTCCAGGGCGCCGCCCGATTGCAGCTTGAAGGCGAGGCGGAGCGCGCGCTTGGGCCCGGCGACTGGCTGATGATCCCGGCCCGGCGCCGGCACCGCGTCGCCTGGACCGATCCCGCCGTGCCGACCGTCTGGCTGGCGGTGCACATCGGCGAGAAACAACCACCGGAAACACCGGGGCAGGGGGAGAACGCATGACCATCGACATCGCGCGCGCCCGCGCGGAGACGCCGGGAACCCGGCACGTCGTACACTTCAACAACGCCGGAGCCGCCCTGCCGCCGCAGCCGGTGTTGGACGCCGTGACCGCGCATCTGGCGCTGGAGGCCACCATCGGCGGCTACGAGGCGGCCGAGCGCGCCGCCGACCGGCTGGAGGGCGTCTACGACTCCGTGGCCCGCCTGCTCGCCTGCTCGCGGGAGGAGGTGGCCCTGGCGGAGAACGCGACGGTGGCCTGGGGCATGGCCTTCAACGCGCTGGCCGCCCTGCCGGGGGAGGGCTTCCGGCCCGGCGACCGCATCCTGACGGCGCGCGCCGAATACGCCGCCAACCTGATTCCCTTCCTGCAGGCCTCCCGGCGCACCGGCGTGGTGGTCGAGGTGATCCCCAGCGACGAGACCGGCCAGACCTCCGTCGCGGCGCTGGAGGCGATGATCGGGGAGCCGGGGAAGGGTCCGGTCAAGCTGATCGCCATCACCCACATCCCGACCAACGGCGGGTTGGTCAATCCGGCGGCCGCCATCGGGCGGGTGGCCCGGCGGCACGGCATCCCCTATCTGCTCGACGCTTGCCAGACGGTGGGCCAGATGCCGGTGGACGTCGAGGAGCTGGGCTGCGACTTCCTGTCGGCGACCGGGCGCAAGTTCCTGCGCGCGCCGCGGGGCACCGGCTTTCTCTATGTCCGCAAGGACTGGCTCGACCGCATCGAGCCGTACACGCTCGACCACAGCGGCGGCGCGCTGACCGGGCCGGACCGCTACACCATGCGCCCCGACGCCCGCCGCTTCGAGCTGTGGGAGAGCAACATCGCGGCCCGGCTCGGTCTGGGGGTGGCGGTGGACTACGCGCTGTCCTGGGGGCTGGAGGCGATCCGCGCCCGCGCCTTCGCGCTGGCCGACCGGCTGCGGCGCGGTCTGGACGCGCTTCCCGGCGTGACGGTGCGCGATCTCGGGGCGGAGCGTTGCGCCATCGTCACCTTCACGGTGGATGGCCATGAGCCGCGCGCCATCAAGGCCGCCCTGCGCGGGCAGGGGATCAACCTGTCGGTGTCCTCCGCGCCCTCGACCCCCTTCGACATGGACGCCCGCGGCCTGACCGAGGTCGTTCGCGCCTCTCCGCACTACTACAACGACGAGGCGGAGGTGGAGCGGTTGCTGGCGGCGGTGAAGGCGCTGTAGGCGCTACAGCACCGACTCCACGACCTCCGCCACCCCGCCCGCGTAGCGGTCCCAGGTCAGCCCGGCCAGGAAGGCGGCGCCCGCCCGCCCGATGGCCGCGGCGTGGGCGCGGTCGGCCCACAGGCCTTCCAGCGCCGCGACGATCTCCTCCACGTCGCTCTCGCCCCAGCCCTCCGTGCCGAAGTCGGTCCGGATGGTGCTCTGCCGGGTCAGCGGGACGCAGCGGTCCGCCCCGATCAGGTCGAGATGCCCGGTGTTGGCCGACAGGATGGCGGGCACGCCGCAGGCCATGCATTCCATGGCGACGAGGTTGGTCCCGCCCTCGCCGCGGTTGGGGAACAGGCCGACATCGACCTCGCGCAGGATGCGGGCCATATCGGCGTTGGGCACCGGGCCGAGGTCCATCACCTGATCGGCGCGCAACCCGTTGGCGATGGCCCAGCCGGCCCCGTCGAATTGCCCGTTCTCGTGGAAGCGCACCGGCGCCACGGCGGGGTTGGCCTCCAATGAGCGGGAGCTCTCCGGCCAGGGGTTGTGCCAGGCGGTCAGCAGCAGCGCCTCCGGATGGCGCTCGGCAAAGGCGCGGAAGCCGAGCAGGGCGAGGTCCTGCCCCTTGCGGAACTCCGGCTTGCCGCCGGAGAAGACCACGAAGCGGTCCTTGAACCAGCCGACCTTGGGCGCCGGGTGGAAATGGGTGGGATCGACGCCTTGCAGGACCGTGCGCACCCGCCCGATGCCGGCGCCGGTCAGCACCCGCTCGACGAAGCTGGACCCGGCGACGATGGCCGCGCAGCCCTCCGCCCGTGCCCGGCCCTCGGCGTCGATGGCGGTGTCCTCCAGATAGCAGACACCGACGGTGGGTTGGCCTTTCAGCGTCACGCCCTCCACCGACCGGCTGCCGACGAGGTTGTTGCCGAGCCCGCGCAGCACCGGCACCGACACCCCCACCTCCTGCCCCGCGTGCGGCGCGATCTGCCGGCAGAGCGCCTCGGACTCGCGGACGAAACCCGCCATGCGCCGCCATTCCAGCGGGGACAGCGCGATGTCCTCCAGCCGCAGCGGCAACGAGCATACCGGCACCAGCCGCCCGCTGCGCGTCCAACTCAGCGCCAGTTGCAGCCCGTTGACGCCCCAGCCGCTGTAGCTGGACAGGCCCCATTGGATGACGGCGGGCTGGGCGTTGGGCATGGTCTGTCTCGCGGGTTTGTTTCCCTCACCCTAACCCTCTCCCCGGAGGGGAGAGGGGAAAAAGTTGAGGAAAGGGCAAAATTACCCGTGCCGCGCGGTGGGGGAGACGTCGCCCATGGATTCCGACACCGGGGCGTAGGGCTCGTCCATCAAACCCTCGACCTTGGCGGCCATGATGAAGTCGTTCTCGTGCAGGCCCTTGATCTTGTGCGTCCAGAAGGTGACGGTGCAATGGCCCCAGCCGTAGAGGATCTCGGCGTGGTGGCCCTCCGCCTCGCACAGGTCGCCGACGCGCATCGCGAAATGCTGTGCCTCGCGGAAGTTGGCGAAGCGGTAGTCGCGCTCCAGCCGGTCGGGATTCGGCTTGATCGACCAGCCGGGGACCTGCACCAGATAGTTTTCCGCCATGGCGCGGTCCATCGGGGGGATGCCGCCGCGGCAGGGTTCGCAGCTCTTTCCCGCCAGCTCCTGTTGTGTCGCCATCTCGTGCCCTCCGGTGTTGTTGGTTCGAACTCCTCGTTTCGAACAATGCTGGGGCCGAAGCCTCCCAAGGACAAGCCTCGCGGTGGCAAGCCTCACGACCAACCATGGACGCGCGCATGACGGACCTGCCCTTCGCCGACTACCAGCAGCCCACGAAGACCGCCGCCGGGCCGCGCCTCGCCATCGTGGGGGAGGCGCCGGGAGCGGAGGAGGCCCGGCGGGGCGTGCCCTTCGTCGGGCGCAGCGGCCAGCTCCTCGACGAGACGCTGAAGGCGGCGGGGGTGGAGCGGGCGGAATGCCTCGTCGCCAACGTCTTCCGTTACCAGCCGCCGGGCAACAAGGTGGGGCATTTCTTCGCGTCGCGCACCCGCGCCAAGAAGGAGGGGCGGGCGCTGGACGAGCGCTGGGGGCCGTTCGGTACCTCCGACTGGGTGCTGGCGGAGTTTTCCGGCGAGATCGAGCATCTGCAGCGGACACTGGAGGGCTTCGCCCCCCGCGTCATCGTCGCGCTGGGCCGCACGCCGCTGTGGGCGCTGACCGGGCTGAACGGGATCATGCAGCTGCGCGGCACGGTCCAGCCCTGCCGCCTCGTGCCGGGGGCGGAGGTGGTCGCGACCTTCCACCCCAGCTACATCCTGCGCGGCCAGCTCGCCGAGCAGCCGACCTTCCTGGCCGACCTGAAACTGGCCGTGTCGCGGCTTGAGGCCTGAGCGCCGTTACGCCCGCTCCGCGGCCTCGGCCAGACCGAGGAAGGCCGGAAGCTCGTGGATGATGACGTAGGTGGGGATGGGGGCCAGGAAGTCGCGCATCCGGCCCTTCTCCATGAAGCGCTTGCGGAAGCGGGAGTGGGTGAACAGGGTGCCCAGCTTCGGCACGATGCCGCCCGCGATGTAGATGCCGCCGCGCGCCCCCAGCGTCAAAGCGAGGTTGCCCGCCACGGTGCCGAGCATCGCGCAGAACATCTCCACCGCCTCCACGCAATGCGGGTTGGTGTTGGCGGTCGCCGCGTCGGAGACCTGGGCCGGGGTGAAAGGCTCCGGCTCCTGGTGGTCGAGGATGCACAGCGCCTGATAGAGGTTGACCAGACCCGGCCCGGACAGCACCCGCTCCGCCGACACATGGTCGAAGCTCTTGCGAAGCTGGGCCAGCACGGCGCTCTCGCGGTCGCTGACCGGCGCCATGGTGACGTGGCCGCCCTCCGCGGCGAGCGCGGTCCAGCCCTCGGGGCCGGGCACCAGCCCCGACACCCCAAGCCCGCTGCCCGGCCCGATCACCCCGACGACGCGGCCCGGCACCGGCGCCCCCTCGCCCACCTGATGAACATCGGCGGGGGTGAGGCGGGGCACCGACAGGGCGACGGCGGTGAAGTCGTTGATGACGGCCAGGCGCTCCAGCCCCAGCCGGCCGCGCACCTCGGCCGTGGAGAAGGACCAGCCGCGGTTGGTCATCAGCACTTCGTCGCCGGTCACCGGTCCGGCGATGGCGAAGGCGCCGCGGCTGGGCCGGGCGTCGTGCGCCACGCCGCCGAGATAGGCCAGCGCCGCCGCCTCCAGCGACGGGAAATCGGCGCAGCGCAGCACGCGCGAACCGTGGATGCCCGTGCCGTCGATCAGGCCGAAGCGGGCGTTGGTGGCGCCGATGTCGGCGACCAGGGTGACGGGGCCGGATGCGGCATTGCTGTCTGTGGTCATAAAATCAGTTTCACCCGTACGGCGCGCGCGTCAAGGCATCGACGTAGCTTTCCCGCCACCAGCCGATGTCGTGGCTGCGCAGGATGCGCATCATGGCGGCGTGGCGCTCCTTGCGCTCGGGCAGGGACATGGTCAGGGCGCGCTGCAGGGCGTCGGCCACCGCCTCGATGTCGAAAGGGTTGACGATCAGCGCCGAATCGAGTTCCCGCGCCGCGCCGGCGAAAGTGGACAGCACCAGCACGCCGGGGTCGTCGGCGTCCTGGCAGGCGACATACTCCTTGGCGACGAGATTCATGCCGTCGCGCAGCGGGGTGACCAGCCCGACATGGGCGGTGCGGTAGAAGCCGGCCAGAACGCGCCGCCCGAAGCTCTTGTTCAGGTAGCGGATGGGCACCCAGTCGAACTCGGCGAAGCGCCCGTTGATGCGGCCCGACAGCTCCGACAGCTCGCGCTTGATGGCGATGTATTCCGGCACGTCCTCCCGGCTCGGCGGCGCCACCTGAAGGAAGGAAACGCGGTTGCAATGCTCCGGATAGGCCGCCAGAAGCTGTTCGAAGGCCTGGAAGCGCTGCGGCAGGCCCTTCGAATAGTCCAGCCGGTCCACCCCGATGATCAGCCGCCGCCCGACGAGGCTCTCCTTCAGCCGCTCGGTATGACGGGAGCGCACCGCGGTCTCGGCGATGCCCACGAGATTTTCGGTGTCGATGCTGATGGGGAAGGCGCGGGCCAGCAGCGTGCGTCCGAAGGCGTGGATCAGCATGCCCCCCTCGGGGCCGCGGTCCTCGACCTCGCCGTCCAGCTCCTGCCGGATGTAGTCGGCGAAGCTGCGCAGATCCACCTGGGTGTGGAAGCCGACGAGGTCGTAGGCGCACAGCTCGCGGATCAGCTCCCGGTGGTTCGGCAGAGCCACCAGGATTTCCGGGGCCGGGAAAGGCGTATGCAGGAAGAAGCCCATGCGTTGGGTGCAGCCGCGCTGGCGCAATTCCTCGCCGAAGGGGATCAGGTGGTAGTCGTGGACCCACACCATATCGTCGGGGCGCAGCAGCGGGACGAGCTTCTCCGCGAAATAGCCGTTGACCCGTTTGTAGCCTTCGCGCGTGCGGCGGCTGACCTCGATCAGGCCGACGCGGTAGTGGAACAGCGGCCACAGGGTCTGGTTGGCGAAGCCGTTGTAATATTCCTCGAAGTCGCGGCGGCTGAGGTCCAGCGTCGCGTAGGTCAGACGCCCGACGTCGGTGCGCCGGGGCTCGCTCTGCGACTCCTCCTCGACCACCGTTCCGCTCCAGCCGAACCAGATGCCGCCGGTCTTCTTGAGCGCGGCCAGCACGGCCACGGCGAGGCCTCCGGCGGCCTGCTTGCCTTCGTCGATGGGGGCGACGCGGTTGGATACGACGACCAGTCTGCTCACGTGGGTGGTTCTCCGGTGCCGACGGCCGCATGGTGGGCGGCCGAATGGCGCGTGGCGGGGAGGGCCCCGGGACGCGCAGGGACGAAACGACCGTGTGAAGGGATGGTTCCCTATCGGCCGGATGGGTTATGCCGAAGGACCGGGGTGGGTTGGCGGACGCGCCGCCAGCCCCAGATTGTGCGGGAGCAGGGCCGGGATTCTGTGTGCAATGCAGCATAAGCGGCTGTTTGCACCAAGCCGGAGTTTTGACTTAACCTTTGTTAAGTTATTGAATATCATGAAAAAACATTTTCCCTCTTGATCCCTTGGTGAGACTCCATCATATTGTGCAGTGCGGCATCGATCGTGTCTGCGATGCGGGCGGTGCCGTAACGCACTTCTTGGGCGTTTCCTCCCTAGACTCGGGCCGGGGCCTTTGCCCCGGCCTTTTTTTGTGCGCGCTCCGGCGCGCGGCGGCCTGGTCAGCGTGGGGCGAGGGGATCGGGCGGCAGGTGGGCGATGTTGTCCACCAGCTCGTGCATGTGCCGGGTCAGGACGGTCAGGAAGGGCAGACGGGACAGCGAGGTCTCGTCCATGTAGAGGTCGCGGCTGATTTCGATCTGAAGCGCGTGGATGCCCTGGCGCGGCCGTCCATAGTGGCGGGTGGTGTAGCCGCCGGCGTAGGGCGCGTTGCGGCTGACCGTGTAGCCCAGACCGCGCAGGAAGCTCTCCGCCGTTTCGGTGACCGTGGGGGCGCAAGAGTTGCCGAAACAGTCCCCCAGCACGATGTCGCTGCGCCGGTTGTCGCGGTCGCCCAGCCCGGGGGAGGGCATGGAATGGCAGTCGATCAGCACCGCGTGGCCGAAGCGGGCGCGGGTGTCTTCGACCAGCCGGCGCAGCGCGGTGTGGTAGGGGGTGTAGCACTGCTCCACCCGCCGCACCGCTTCGGAGAAGCGCAGCTTGCCGCGGTAGATGTCCTCCCCGTTGGCGACCACCCGCGCGATGGTGCCCAGCCCGGCGGCGACGCGCGGCGAGCGCGTGTTGACGTAGGGCGGCAGGCTGTCCGCGAACATCTCCGGGTCCAGCTCGTAGGCTTCGCGGTTGACGTCCAGGAAGGCGCGGGGGAACAGCGCGCGGATCAGCGGGATGCCCAGCGCCGGGGCGCCCGCGAAGATCTCGTCGACAAAGCAGTCTTCCGATTTGCGCAACGCGCGCGGGTCGAGCCGGGCCGCCGCCAGGAACTCGGCCGGATAGCGGTTGCCGCTGTGCGGCGAGGCCAGCACCAGCGGCTTGGTCTGTTCGTCCGGGGCCAGAAGTTCGAAGGCCGGCTCCGGTGTGGCGGCGTCGACGGAAGCATCCATGGCATGTGATGTAGTGGACCCGGGCGGCTCTGTCACGCGCCGTCCCGCTCGCGCCTCAACAGATGTGAGGCGCGCCTTGTCCCTTCGGCGGAAAAAATGGCGGCGTCCGTCGTCGGGCCGCAAAAAAGTGAAATCCGGGCTTGCCAGACCTCCGGGATGATGGTACACCCCACGCCCACGCCGGACGGGTCGCAAGACGGATGCCGAACCCCGAACCGACCGGCGGCACGGATGGGCGCGTAGCTCAGCGGGAGAGCACTACGTTGACATCGTAGGGGTCACAGGTTCAATCCCTGTCGCGCCCACCATCCTCGAAGGCCGGAACCCCAACGGGTTTCCGGCCTTCGCCATATCTGGACGATGCGATTTGCGGGGCGACCGGCACTCGCCGCGTTGGGCCAGGACCTTGCGGCCCTGCGCGTCACGCCGCGTCGCGGTTCGCCGCCGCGCCGCGCGCCAGATTTTCCAGATCGCGGTCCAGCGCCGGCTGGTCGGCCTCCGGCACGCGGAATGTCAGGTGAAGCTGCCCCGGCCCGCAGGACGCCACCGTGAAGGGCACGGGGCGGGACAGGCCGCGCGTGCGCAGGGTGCCGTGGGTGCCCACCGTCATCACCGGCGCGTCGAGGATCATCGCGCCGCCGGACGACAGGTTGGCGATCCGCGCGTCCCGGCTCGTGCCGGCGCCGTCGAGGGTGCAGGGCAGGTCTATCCGGATGCGTGCCTTGCGGCGGCGATCGACGTCGCTGGTGGCGGTGCGGACGACGTGCACCAGGACGCTCTGCAGATCGTCGATGCTCTGCGCCACGTCCCCGGCGACGGCGCGCATGCCGTCGGCCCGCTCGCCGGTCTGGTTGGCCTCCTCGGACACCAGGGCGATGCGGCTGGACACCTCCCGGGCGGCGTGGCTGGTCTCGTTGACGGTGCGGGCGATCTCCCGGGTGGCGGCGTCCTGCTCCTCCACCGCCGCGGCGATGGAGGAGGAGATGTCGGACACCTGGTCGATGGTCGCGGCGACCTCGCCGACCCGGTCCACCGCCTGCCTGGTGACCGACTGCACGTCGGTGATCAGCGTGGCGATCTCCTCGGTCGAGCGGGCGGTCTGGCTGGCGAGGTTCTTGACCTCCTGCGCGACGACGGCGAAGCCCTTGCCGGCCTCGCCGGCGCGGGCCGCCTCGATGGTGGCGTTGAGCGCCAGCAGGTTGGTCTGGCTGGCGATGTCGCCGATCAGGCGGGCGACGGCGCCGATGCGCTCCACCGCCGTCGAGAGATGCCCGATGATCGCGCTGGCGGAACCGGCCTTCTCGACGGCCTGTCCGGTCGCCGACACCGACGCCGTGACCTGCCGGCCGATTTCCTGGATGGAGGAGGACAGTTCGTTGGCCGCGGCGGCGACCGTCTGGGCGTTGGCCAGCGCCTGGCTCGCCGCCGCGGCGACGGTCTGGGAGTTGTCGCTGACCATCCCGGCGGAGGCGGCCATCGCCTCGGCGTTGCTGGCCATCTGTCCGGCGTGCCGGGCCACCCGCTCCACGGCGCTGCGGGTCTCGCGCTCCACCGTGTCGGCCATGGCGGCCAGAGCTTTACGCCGCTCCTCCTCGCCGGCCTCGCGGGCGCGTTCCTGTTCAGCGCGCAGACGCTCGTTCTCCAGACCGGCTTCGCGGAAGACGCGCACGGCATCGGCCATCTGCCCGATCTCGTCGCGGCGCCCGGCGAACCCGACCTCCACCCCCAGATTGCCGGCGGCCAGGCCGGTCATGGTCCGCCGCATGCGGTCGATCGGCCCGAGCACCGCCCGCCGCAGGAAGAGGATGGAGGCGGCGATGAGGAACAGGGCGGCGGCGGCCGCGGCGACCAGCAGGGTCTTCAGCGTGGCGGCGGAGGACTCGATGTCGCTCACCGCCGCGTCGAGGCCGCTCAGACGCTGCCCGCGGACCTGCTCCATCGTGGCGAGGAGCTGCTCCATCTCCTTGTCCATGCTTTCGGCCACCGCGTCGAACTGTCCCATCATGCCGTTCCCCTCCGACGGCCCGCCGTCGACGTAGGCGCGGGCCATCCGCCGGCCCAGCTCGTAGAAGGGGGGGAAAGCGGCCCGGGTGGCGGCGATGCTCCGCACCATGTCCGCCAGCCCCAGATCCCGGGCGATGGCGTGGGCGTCGTCGGCGTGCTGGATGAAAGCCTTCGCAAACTCGTCCGCCTTCGCCGGGCCGTCGTCCAACCCGTCCAGTCCGCGGGTCGCGGAGATGTCGGTCAGCCACTGCTGCACCTGGGCCACGTCGTATCGGATGTTGGCGATCAGCTCGCTCAACGGCACCATTTTGCGGCTCACCTCATCGGCGGTCTGGCGGACGTGGGAGAGGTGACGTTCCTGCAATGACGTTTCTTTCCCGACGAAAAAAGTTGCGATCGCCATGGCGATAAAAACAAACACTGAGATCAGTGTTGTCTTTCGCTTGATGGTCATGGCGTGAAAGACATTCATAACAATGCTCCATTCCATATATTGCCGAGATCAATCTTCGGCCATTGAACTTCTCGATCGGAGAATTCGTTCAATCATTTTTGGAATCAAGTTAATCATTGAGCCTATTACGAAACCCGGAGGTGCGCTTGTTCTATGAATGAGTCTTAAATCTGGCGCGAGATGACGTCGCACGATAACCGGACGTTCGAAGGCGGGCTTTTGTTCAGCGAAACCGTGTCCGGGGCGGGGATTTGTTCGTGCTTCAACATTCGACTGCTTCCATTTGGCGCACCCGACCTCTTGTTCCGGTTGCGGTCGCCGCGTCGCGGGCGCGCAAAGAAAAAGGCCCTCCCCCGCGAACGGGGAAGGGCCTCCGGGAAAGGGCCTGCGATGCGCGCCGGATGGCGCGCCGGCTCAGCCGGCGGCCTTCGCCTTGGCCTCGATGCGGCGGCGGTGCAGCACCGGCTCGGTGTAGCCGTTCGGCTGCTCGCGGCCCTTGAAGACCAGGTCGCAGGCGGCCTGGAAGGCGACACTGCCATCGAAGTCGGCGGCCATCGGGCGGTAGAGCGGATCGCCGGCGTTCTGCTTGTCCACCACGGCGGCCATGCGCTTCATCGTCTCCATGACCTGCGCCTCGGTGGTGATGCCGTGGAGCAGCCAGTTGGCGATGTGCTGGCTGGAGATGCGCAGCGTGGCACGGTCCTCCATCAGCCCGACGTTGTTGATGTCCGGCACCTTGGAGCAGCCCACGCCCTGGTCGATCCAGCGCACCACGTAGCCGAGGATGCCCTGGGCGTTGTTGTCCAGCTCCTGCTGGATCTCCTCCTCCGACCAGTTGGGGCGGTCGGCCAGCGGGATGGTCAGGATGGCGTCCAGGCTGGCGCGCTCGCGGCGGGCCAGCTCCTCCTGACGGGCGGCGACGTTGACCTGATGGTAGTGCAGGGCGTGCAGCGTGGCCGCGGTGGGCGAGGGCACCCAGGCGGTGTTGGCGCCGGCCTGCGGGTGGGCGATCTTGGCGGCCAGCATGTCGGCCATGCGGTCGGGCATCGCCCACATGCCCTTGCCGATCTGGGCGTGGCCCTTCAGCCCGCAGAGCAGGCCGGTGTCCACGTTCCAGTCCTCGTAGGCCTTGATCCAGGCGGACGACTTCATGTCGTTCTTGCGGATCATCGGGCCGGCTTCCATGGCGGTGTGCATCTCGTCGCCGGTGCGGTCGAGGAAGCCGGTGTTGATGAACACCACGCGCGCCGCGGCGGCGCGGATGCACTCCTTGAGGTTCACCGTGGTGCGGCGCTCCTCGTCCATGATGCCCATCTTCAGCGTGTTGCGCGCGATGCCCAGCGCGTCCTCGACGCGGGCGAACAGCTCGTCCGCGAAGGCGACCTCCTCCGGCCCGTGCATCTTCGGCTTCACGATGTAGACGGAGCCGGCGCGGCTGTTGAGGCGGGCGCCCTTGACGTCGTGCAGCGCGATCAGCGAGGTGATCATGCCGTCGAGGATGCCTTCCGGCGCCTCGCTGCCGTCCTTCAGCAGAACCGCGCTGTTGGTCATCAGATGACCGACGTTGCGGATCAGCATCAGGCTGCGGCCCGGCAGGGTGATCGTCTCGCCGTTGCGGCTGGTGTAGCTGCGGTCGGGGTTCAGCCGACGCTCCACCGTGCCGCTGCCCTTGGGGAAGCTGGCGGTCAGGCTGCCGGTCATCAGGCCCAGCCAGTTGCGGTAGGCCAGCACCTTGTCCTCGGCATCCACGGCGGCGACGGAGTCCTCGCAGTCCTGGATGGTGGTCAGGGCGGATTCGAGCACGAGGTCGGCGACGCCCGCCGCGTCGGTCTTGCCGATCGGGTGGCTGCGGTCGATGCGGATTTCCATGTGCAGGCCGTTGTCGGCCAGCAGGATGGCGGTCGGGGCCGACGGCGCGCCGTTGTAGCCGACCAGACGCTCCGGCTCGGCGAGGCCGGTGGCGCGGCCGTCCTTCAGCGCGACGACGAGGCGGCCGTTGTCCACCGTGTAGCCGGCGGCGTCGGCGTGCGACCCGTCGGACAGCGGGGCGGCGCGGTCGAGCACGTCGCGGGCGAAGGCGATGACCTTCTCGCCGCGCTTCGGGTTGTAGCCGGCGGTGCGCTCCGCCCCGTCCGTGTCGGGGATGGCGTCGGTGCCGTAGAGCGCGTCGTACAGGCTGCCCCAACGGGCGTTGGCGGCGTTCAGCGCGTAGCGGGCGTTCATCACCGGCACGACGAGCTGCGGGCCGGCCGTCGTGGAGATCTCCGGATCGACGTTCTCGGTCGTCACGGCGAAGTCCGGGCCTTCCGGCAGGAGATAGCCGATCTCCTTGAGGAACGCGGTGTGGGCGGCGCGGTCCAGCGGCTGGCCGCGGCGGCTGCGGTACCATTCGTCGATCTGGGCCTGCAGCGCGTCCCGCTTGGCCAGCAGCGCGCGGTTGCGCGGGGCCAGGTCGTGGAGGATCGCGTCAAGGCCCGACCAGAATTGCTCCGGCGTCACGCCGGTGCCCGGCAGGGCTTCGTTCTCGATGAAGCGGTGAAGCTCCGTGGCAACTTGCAAGCCGCCAACCTGAATGCGTTCCGTCACCATTGCTGCTCTTTCCTTCCGAAGTCGTAGACACCGCGGTTTTTCGGTTTGTCGTTCTTTGGCTGACGTTTTTTTCACCGCAAGCCCGCTCCGGCGCGGTCCGTTCGGTCCGGTGTCCGGCGCGGGGTTCGCGCGACAAGGTACACATTCGCGGCGCCGCGGTCTTCCTCCGAATTGTCCAGGCGAATTGCCGCGATGCGGCGGTTGCGCGGGGAACTCCCGCAATGGCCCGCCAGCGCCTATGTTGGGTGGCATGAGCATATCCGGCGATGCCTCCACCGCGGCGGGACCTCCGCGGGAACCGCTGTCCGGGCTGGTGGAGCGGGTGACCTTCCACAGCCCGGAGACGGGATTCTGCGTGCTGCGGCTGAAGGTGCGCGGGCAGCGCGACCTCGTCACGCTGGTCGGCCACGCCGCCACCATCGGTGCCGGGGAGTTCGTGCAGGCCAGCGGGGCCTGGGTGAACGACCGCAACCACGGGCTCCAGTTCAAGGCCGACTTCCTGCGCGCCACCCCGCCGACCACGGTGGAGGGGATCGAGAAGTATCTCGGCTCCGGCCTGATCCGGGGCATCGGGCCGGTCTACGCGAAGAAGATGGTCAAGGCCTTCGGCGAGGCGGTGTTCGACGTGATCGAGCAGGAGCCGGACCGGCTGCGGCAGGTCACCGGCATCGGGCCGAAGCGGGCGCAGCGCATCATCGCCGGCTGGGCCGACCAGAAGGTGATCCGCGAGATCATGATCTTCCTGCACAGCCACGGGGTCGGCACCTCGCGCGCCGTGCGCATCTTCAAGACCTACGGGCCGGACGCCATCCAGCTCATCACCGAGAACCCCTACCGGCTGGCCCGCGACATCCGCGGCATCGGCTTCAAGACGGCGGACGCGGTGGCCGCCCGGCTGGGCATCGAGAAGACCGCGATGATCCGGGCGCGGGCCGGCATCGGCTATGCCCTGGCCGAGGCGACCGACCAGGGCCATTGCGGCGTGCCGGTGGCCGAGCTGATCCCGCTGGCCGTGAAGCTGCTGGAGATCGACGCGTCCATCCTGGAGACCGCGGCGGAGCTGGAGCGGCAGGACGGCGCGGTGGTCGCCGACAGTCTGGGCGGCGAGCCCTGCCTGTTCCTGGCCAGCCTCTACCGGGCGGAGCACGCCATCGCCGAGCGGCTGCGCCGGCTGGCCGGCGGCCCCGTGCCCTGGCCGGAGATCGACGCGGAGAAGGCGATTCCCTGGGTGGAGGCGAAGGCCGGGATCACTCTGGCCGAGGGGCAGCGCGAGGCGCTGCGCCAGGCGGCGACGTCGAAGCTGCTGGTCATCACCGGCGGACCGGGGGTGGGCAAGACGACGCTGGTCAACAGCATCCTGACCATGCTGAAGGCCAAGGGCGTGTCGATCGCGCTGGCCGCCCCGACGGGGCGCGCCGCCAAGCGGCTGAGCGAGAGCACCGGCCTGGAGGCGCGGACCATCCACCGCCTGCTGGAGACCGACCCGCAGGCCGGCGGCTTCAAGCGCGACGAGACGAACCCGCTGGACTGCGACCTGCTGGTGGTGGACGAGACCAGCATGGTCGACGTGCCGCTGATGAACGCCCTGCTGCGCGCCGTGCCGGGGCGGGCCGCCCTCCTGCTCGTCGGCGACGTGGACCAGCTGCCCTCGGTCGGGCCGGGGCAGGTGCTGGGCGACGTGATCGCCTCCGGCGCGGTGCCGGTGGTGCGGCTGACCGAGATCTTCCGGCAGGCGGCGACCAGCCGCATCATCGTCAACGCCCACCGCATCAACGCCGGCCAGATGCCGGAGACGCCGAAGGCCGGGGAGGACAGCGACTTCTACTTTGTCGAGGCGGCGACTCCGGAGGCCGGGGTGGGGAAGCTGATCGAGATGGTCCGCGACCGCATCCCCCGCCGATTCGGCGCCGACCCGGTGCGCGACGTGCAGATCCTCTGCCCGATGAACCGCGGTGGCCTGGGCGCGCGGTCGCTGAACATCGAGTTGCAGAGGGTCCTGAACCCACCGGGCGAGTCCCGAGTCGAGCGATTCGGCTGGACCTTCGGCCCCGGCGACAAGGTCATGCAGGTCGAGAACAACTATGACAAGGAGGTCTACAACGGCGATCTCGGCATCGTATCCGCCGTTGACGCCGAAGAAGGTGTGCTGACCGCCACCTTCGACGGGCGCCCGGTGACCTATGATTTCGGAGAATTGGACGAGATTGTCCTGGCCTACGCCACGACGATTCATAAGAGCCAGGGGTCCGAATACCCGGTGGTGGTGATCCCGGTGGTGACCCAGCATTACACGATGCTCCACCGCAACCTGATCTATACCGGTGTGACGCGGGGCAAGCGGCTGGTGATCATGCTCGGCCAGCGCCGCGCGCTGGCCATGGCGGTGCGTGGGGTCCAGGGGCGGCGGCGCTGGACCAAGCTGGGGGAATGGCTGTCGCCTCTATGACCCTTGGGGGAAGACAACCATGTCGGGATTTTGTCACAGACGTATGCGCGCGTCGTTTGCGGCGCCTGCCCCGGTGTGCGGCCCATGCTTCGCGGCACCCTGGAGAAATTGTCTTAAGCTGTTCAATTCACGAAAGAAATCTCCTTCTCTCCGGGATGGAGGCGGGGGAGGGACCGCCAAGCCCGCGGGGAGCGGCATCGGGGGTCTTCGGGACCGGTACCCCTTCCGAACGGACGGGCGTTCCCTTGGCCGAATGTCGCAGGAAGGGGCGTCTGGCCTTTGGCGTGCTTGACGGATGGCTCGTACCCTGTGACAAAGATAATTCGGCATCCTCTATGAGCTTGAAGACACATGTTCGACCGCCCGCCCCGCCAGGGCTACCGCGCTCCCGAGATCACCAAGGCCAACGTCACCGCCACTGTGAAGTGGTTCAACCCCACCAAGGGGTTCGGCTTCGTGTCACCCGAGGACGGTTCGCCCGACGCCTTCCTGCACGTCTCCGCGGTTCAGGCCGCCGGCTATGACGCGCTCGACGAAGGCGCCACCATCGTTTGCGACCTCGCCCGCGGCCCGAAGGGTCCGCAGGTTGCTTCCATCCAGTCCGTGGACACCTCCACCGCGACCCGCTCGGCCCGTCCGGCCCGCACGGGCGGCGGCGGCTTCGGTGGCGGCGGTTATGACCGTGGCGGCTTCGGCGGCGGCGGCGGTTACGACCGCGGCGGCTGGGGCAACGACGCCGGCGGCGGCGAAGAGGTCGACGGCACCGTCAAGTGGTTCAACGCCGACAAGGGCTTCGGCTTCATCACGCCGAGCACCGGTGGCAAGGACGTGTTCGTCCATGTGAACGTTCTGCGTCGCTCCGGCATGCAGACGCTCCAGGAGGGCGATCAGGTGCGCGTGACCGTCCGCCAGGGCCAGAAGGGTCCGGAGGCCGGCAAGGTCGAGTACCGCTAAGCCTCTTCAGCCTCTGAAGAACGGCCGGGGCGCTTCCGCGAGGGGGCGCCCCGGTTCGTTTCCGGGTCCCGGATGCCGGTGCCCGAGGCATCCGCATCGTCGCGGTGATTCCCTGTCTTGCCCAAAGCTTGTGCATGCTGCGACAGTGGCCGGGTGGAATGGCCCCGCCCACCGGCTGTCCGGGCCGGGACCGCTGGGGGTGAGAAGGTGAGGGAAGGCATGAAGAACGATCCGCCGGGCTTCCGGCCCCAGGACGCCGCGACGCTGCGGTCCAACGCGCTGTTCGGCCGCCTCCCGGACCGGTCGCTGGAGCTTCTCGTCAGCACCGCGCAGGTTCGCACGGTTCCGCGCGGCACCACCCTGTTCGTCCAGGACGAGGAGGCCGACCGCTTCTTCGCGCTGCTGGACGGCTGGGTGAAGCTGTACCGCCTGACCCGCGACGGGGCGGAGGCGGTGGTGACCATCGTCGCCCCCGGCGAGACCTTCGCCGAAGCCGCCATGTTCGCCAGCGGCAAGTTCCCGGTCTGCGCGGAGGCGGTCGCCGACTCGCGCGTCATGACCCTGACGGCGGAAGGCTTCGCCCGCTGCCTGCGCGACGACGAGCAGATCGCCTTCGCCATGCTGGGGTCGCTGTCGGTCCGGCTGCGCCATCTCGTCCAGCAGATCGAGCAGCTCCAGGTCCAGCCGACCGCCCAGCGGGTCGGCAGCTTCCTGCTGCGCTTCTGCCCGGAAGGGTCGGGCGCCGCCAGCTTCGCTCTGCCCTTCGACAAGGCGCTGGTCGCGCGGCGCCTCGGCATGCAGCCGGAGACCTTCTCCCGCGCGCTGGCGAAGCTGCGCGGAGTCGGGGTGGAGACGCAGGGTGGAACGGTGTCCGTCGCCGACCTGGACGCGCTCCGCCGCTTCTGCAACGCCGACGCCGGTGGCGACACCCGCGGCTGACGGGCGGGGCGCGGCGCAGTCTGGGGTTGTCGTTGGGTGCGGCGCCTTGCTGATGAAGGGTTGTGGCGGGCCGCTCGGGCATGTTCACGCGCGGTGGCGCTGTGATATCCTCCCGCGACCGGAGGCTGCCGGCGGTGCGGAGGGAGTTCGATGAGCGACGAGTTTCTTTTCGCCGACGACGAGCCGGGTATCGAGGCCGAGACGGCGAAGGAAGCGACGCCGGAGCCCGCCGATCCCTGGATCATCCTGATCGTCGACGACGACCCGGCCATCCACGCGACCACCAAGATGGTGTTGCGCGGCTTCACCTTCGAAGGCCGCCCGGCGCAGTTCCTGTCCGCCGGCACCGCGGCCGAGGCGCGCAGCCTGCTGGAGCAGAATCCGGCCATCGCCGTGGTGCTCCTGGACGTGGTGATGGAATCCGACGACGCCGGCCTTCGGCTGGTGCGCATGATCCGCAGCGAGCTGAACAACCGGCGCGTCCGCATCATCCTGCGCACCGGTCAGCCGGGGCAGGCGCCGGAACGCGACGTCATCCTGAACTACGACATCAACGACTACAAATCGAAGACGGAGCTGACGGCGCAGAAGCTGTTCACCTCGGTCGTCGCCGCCCTGCGCGGCTATCAGGACATCACCGCCATCGAGGACCACCGCCTGGGGCTGGAGCGCATCCTGGACGCCTCCTCCGCCCTGCTCGACAAGCGGACCATGGCGGAGTTCGTCCGCGGCGCGGTGTCGAAAATCGCCGAGATCTGCCCGCCCTGCGACGGCATTGCCCTGTGCAGCCGCTGGACCGGGGAGGAGGCCGACGGCGCCGCGCGCGATCCGCTGGTGCTTGGGGCCGGCGGCATTCACGCGGCGGCGGAGGGCAAGCCGGTGCGCGCCGCCCTGCCGGCGGAGGCGGCGGAAGCGGTGGCCCAGGCGCTGGCCGACGGGCGGAACCGCTACGAGCGGGAGCGCAGCCTGCTGGTCTTCCGCTCCACCTCGCGGCACCACGACACGGTGTTCCACGTCAGCCACCGCCGCCCCTTGACCGAGGACGAGCGGCGGTTGCTGGAGGTCTTCTGCTCCAAGGTCGCGGTCGGCTTCGACAACGTGCATCTGTACGAGGAGCTGACCGCGCTGAACCGCAACCTGGAAAGCCAGGTGGCCGACCGCACCCGCGAGCTGGTCGCCGCCACCGAGGCGGCGGAGGCCGCGCGGGCGGAGGCGGAGGCTGCCAACCAGGCCAAATCGCTGTTCCTGGCGACGATGAGCCACGAGATCCGCACCCCGATGAACGGCGTCCAGGGCATGCTGGAGCTGCTGGAATACACGCCGCTGACCGCCGAGCAGCAGGAGCTGGTCGCGGTCGTGCGCGATTCGGCGGGGGCGCTGCTGACCATCATCAACGACATCCTGGACTTCTCCAAGATCGAGGCCGGGCGGCTGGACCTGGAGAGCGCCCCGGTGTCGCTGTCCGCGGTGGTGGAGGGGGTGGCGGAGACGCTGGCCCCGGCGGCGCGGCAGAAGGACCTGACGCTGGTCACCTACGTCGATCCCGACCTGCCGCCGCTGGTCATGGGCGATTCGGTGCGCATCCGGCAGGTGCTGTTCAACATCGCCGGCAACGCGGTGAAGTTCACTCCCTCCGGCTCGGTGCGCATCCGCGCCGAACTGGCGCGTTTCGAGGATGGGCGGGCGACCATCCGGATCACCGTGACCGACACCGGCATCGGCATCGCCAGGGAGGCGCAGGCCCAGCTCTTCCGCCCCTTCACCCAGGCGGAGGCCTCGATCACCCGGCGCTTCGGCGGGACCGGGCTGGGGCTGTCGATCTGCCGCCGCCTCGCCGAACTGATGGGCGGGGAGGTCGGGGTGGCGAGCGAGCCGGGCCGCGGCTCCACCTTCTGGTTCACCTTCACCGCCGATCTTGCCCCGGACGGCGACGCCGCGGGTGTCGGGGCACCGCCGCTGGCCGGGCTGTCGGTGCTGCTCCTGGCCGCCGACGCGGAGGAGCGGCAGTTCCTCGCCCGCTATCTGAGCACCGACGGCGCCGTGCTTCTGGACGCGCCGGACGCGGCGGCCGGGATGCGGGCGCTGCCGCCGGGCACGCCCTGCGACGTCGTGGTGACCACCGCCGAGGCGGATTTGCCGGCGCTGGACGCCGCCGCGCCGGGGCTGGCGCGCGGTCAGGTTCTGCTGGGCGGGCGCGGCGCCCTGATCGACGCGGTCGCGCTGGCACGCCCGGTGCGGCGCGGCCATCTGGTGCGCGCCGTGCTGGCCGCCGCGGGCCGCGGGCCGGCGGTGGAGGCCGAGGCGGGGCATCCCGGAGCGGTCCCGGCCTCCGCCGCGGGGGATGGAGCCGCATCCCCGCCGCGCATCCTGGTGGCCGAGGACCACCCGACCAACCGGCAGGTCATCCAGCGGCAGCTCGCCCTGCTCGGCCAGACGGCGGATTTGGCCGAGGACGGCGTCCAGGCGCTGGCCCTGTGGCGCGACGGTGATTACGCGCTGCTGCTGACCGACTGCCAGATGCCGGAGATGGACGGCTTCGAGCTGACCCGTCTGATCCGTGCCGAGGAGGCGGCGAGCGGGCGCCCGCGCCTGCCCATCATCGCCGTCACCGCCAACGCCATGGCCGGCGAGGCGCAGCGCTGCCTGTCCGCCGGGATGGACGACGCCCTGTCGAAACCGGTGGAGATCGGCCAGCTGCGCCGCCTTCTGGACCGCCACCTGCCGTCCCGCCCCGCCGCCGAATCGGCACCGCCTCCCTCCGCGTCCGCGTCCGCGGCGCCGGACCCCGGACCCGATGGGCCGCCCATCGACGTGGGCGTTCTGGCGACGCTGTTCGATGGGGACATGGCGTTCGTCGGGCAGTTGCTGCAGGAGTTCATCGTTTCCAACAGCGCCAGCCGCGACCGCCTCGTCGCCGCCCACGAGGCGGAGGACTGGGACGTCGTGCGGCAGGCGGCGCACAAGCTGGCCGGTTCCTCCCGTACGGTGGGCGCGCGGGACTTGGCGGCGGCGAGCGACGCCATCGAGCTGGCCTGCGTCGATCGCCGGCTGGACGGCATCGGCGCGCTGGTCGCCCGCGCCGATCGGGAGTTGGGGCGCGCGGCCGCCTATATCCACGGCCTGGGGCCGGCCTGACCGTCGGCGCAGGCCTCCCTCTCCCCCGTCGAACGCCCTATCAAGCGGCCATCGGCTGCAGGGCGCGCTCGCGGACCAGCGCGTCGAAGCGCTGTTTGAAGCCGGCCTTCGCCTCGTCCGGCAGCTCGAAACGGACATGGCAGCTCTGGGCATCCACCGCCACGACGGTGAAGGGCAGGGGCACGCCGAAGCCGTCGATGTGCAGCGCGCCGTGCGCGCCGTTCGCGGCGCCGTCCCAGACCTGCAGCGCGGCGCCGCTGCAGGACAGGTTCTGGACGCGGCAGATCCGGCTGCCGACGGGGGTTTCGGCGCGGGCGGGGGAGTCCACCGCGTAGCGGGTCCCACGGCGGCGATCGACTTCGCTCATCGAGGTGCGGACGACCCGGATCAGGATACCGCGCAGTTCGTCGATGCTTCCGGAGACGTCGTCGGCGATGAGGCGCACGTCGGCGGCGTGGTCACCGGTGGTCTTCGCCTCGCTCGACACCTCGGCGATCCGGCGGGAGACTTCGCGCGCGGCTTCGGCGGTCTGGTTGACGCTGCGGCTGATCTCCTGGGTCGCGGCGGCCTGTTCCTCCATCGCCGCGGCGATCGCTCCGGCCACCTGATCCACTTCGGCGATGCTGCCGGTGATGGTGGAGACGGCGGCCACGGCGCCGCTGGTCGCCGCCTGGATCTCGCCGATCTGCTTGGCGATGTCCTCCGTCGCCTGTGCGGTCTGGCTTGCCAGATGCTTGACCTCGCTGGCCACCACGGCGAATCCCTTGCCGGCCTCGCCGGCCCTTGCCGCCTCGATGGTGGCGTTCAGCGCCAGCAGATTGGTCTGGCTCGCGATGTTCTGGATGAGTTGGGCGACGTCGCCGATTCTCTGCACGGCGTCGGACAGCGACTGGATGGTGCCGCGCGCCTGAGTGCCCTTTTCCACGGCGACGCGGGTGATGCTGCTGGCCTGCGCCACCTGGGTGCCGATCTCGCGGATCGAGGCGGCCAACTCCTCCGAGGCGGCGGCGACGGTCTGGGCGTTGCGCAGGGCCTGCTCGGCGGCGGTGGCCACGGACCGGCTGTTCGCTCCGACCGCGCTCGCCGATTGGGCCATGGCCGTGGCGTTGCGCTCCATCTGCCCGGTGCGTTCGGACACCTGGTCCACGGCGTTGCGGGTTTCGCGCTCCACCGTCTGCGCCATGCTCTCCAGCGCGTCGCGCTTGGCGATCTCGGCCTGCTCGCGCTGGCGTTCCTGCTCCCGGCGCATGCGCTGGTTCTCCAGCCCGTTGGCTTTGAACACCTCGACCGCGCGGGCCATCGCGCCGATCTCGTCGCGCCCGCCGGTCGCCGGCACGGCGGTGTCGTGGTCGCCCGCGGCGATGCGCCGCATCGTCTCGGTGAGCCGCGCCACCGGCCTCACGACGCGGAGCACCACCACCGCCATGCCCAGGATCACCATCACGGCGCCGATCCCCAGGAGCACCAGCGAGGTCAGCTCGGCGGTGGCGTGGGTGGCCTGAGCCTCCGCGTAGCGCTCCCCGGCGACCCGCACCTGAAGGTCGATGAGTTGGCTGATGCCGTCGGTGACGGGATCGATCGTCTGGTACAGTTCGCTCTTCACGTAGGTGTCGAGCGCAGCGGTGTCCTGACCCGACAGGACGCCGATCAGCCGTTCCACCGCCGCGTCGGCTTTGGCCATTTCCGGCTTGATCCCATTCACCAGCGCCGTCTCCTCCGGGTCGAGGTTGGTGCCGAGATAGGCGTTCCAGCGCTCGCGAATGTCATCCTTGGCCTTGCGGATGGAGGACAGGCTTTCGTCCCAGCTGAAGTTGCCATTGCGCGCCTTGTGCGAGGCATCGACGATGAAGACGGCGTAGGCGTCGGAAATGATCTTGAGGTCCCGCAAGGGCAGAACGCGCTCATCGTGAACGGTGCGGAGATTCTCGTTCGCCACGTTGAGCGCGCGCAGCCCCGTCAGGTCGCTCAGCGCCAGCAGGACGCCCAACAGGCTGAGAACCGAGAGCAAAATGAATTTGATGGTGAGTCGCATGGCGCGTTCCCTTCTTGCAGCGGATTCAGATCCACTTGCTTGCGTTTTTTTCCGAGCGCCAATGTGAGCTTCAATAAGTAAAAAAAGTTAAAAGGCCGCCGCTATTCCTTCGTTGTAAGCGGTTATATGGTTGATGTCGGGCGGCGGCCTTTTCTATATCTCTCGGACGTTATGCTCCCTGTTGTTCTTCATCATAGAGAGGGTTTGGGAAAATTTCAGTGAACCTTTATTTCATTGCCGTGGTCCCGGCGATAAATGTGCACATGGTAGGCGGCCATCGGGTTGCCCCGGACATACTCGACCAGCCGCCGCTCCGTGTCCGGCGTGGCGTTGCGGATCAGCATCTGCCAGGCCGGCTCCATGGTGGCGCGCTGGGTCTCGTTGTGCGGCAGCATGATGAAGCCTGCCCATTCCGGCCGGAAGTCGGCCAGATAGCTTTCGGCGTAATGGCGCATCATGGACGCGTCGTTGACGTTGACCGACTTCATGTTCTCGAAGCAGACACGAAGCTGCATGTTCCGTCTCCCTCGTTCCGCGGGTCTCGATACAACGGATATGTGCAGCGTCCATCCCTTGTGCACCCGTCGACCGTGCTGAAAATTCGGGTGGGAGCGCCGATCCCCGCCGACAAAGAAAACCCCTCCCCGCGGAGCGGGAAGGGGTTTCAGTCATGGCGGATAGGAGAGGGAGACGACCGGCGGACCAGCGGCGTAGGCCGTAGGACCGCCGGTGCGTTCCTCAACCAAACTTATAACTGATGCCGTAGCCGCCCCGCGGGTAGTCCCACTGAATATTTTCCTTGTCCTGGCAGACCACGCGGCAGGTGCCGCATTCCAGGCAGCCGTCGGTGGCCAGCGTCACGCTGCCCGTCTCGTTCTTCGTGTAGCAGGCGGCCGGGCAGCAGACGGTGCAGGCCTGGGACTCGCAGGACTTGCACACCGCGTCGTTGCGGATCTGGATGTGCGGTCGGCTCTCGTCCACGATGTAGCGGTTCTGGTACAGCTTCTCTTCGATCTTGACCACGATGCTCATCGCACGGCCCTCACCAGCTTGATTGCGTCGCCGACCAGACCCATGATCGAGCGCTTCTTGACGAAGGACTTCATGATCTCCTTCTCCTTCGTCTTCTTGTCCACGCTGTCCACGGTGAACCAGCTGTGGGCGGCGGCGGTCAGCGTGTCGGGATAGGCGCCGAAGAACTGCTTGTTCTCGTGCATGATGCCCGGCAGGTTCCGGTACTTCTTCAGGTCCTTCATGATGAAGCTGTCGTCCAGCTTCTTCTTGTAGGCGGCGAGGTTGGCGGCGTTGCAGGGCTTGCCGGCCTGCTTCAGCTCGATCACCGTCTCCGCCGCCATGCGGCCCGACGCCATGGCGAGGTTGGAGCCCTCGCGGTGGGCGGCGTTGTTGAAGTGGGCGGCGTCGCCGACCACCATCCAGCCGTCGCCGTAGAGCTGCGGAACCGCCTTGTAGCCGCCCTCGGGGATCATGTGGGCGGCGTATTCCTTCATCTCCGCCCCTTCGATCAGCGGCTTGATGACGGGGTGGTTCTTCAGGTCCTCCAGCATCTTGTAAGGCGGGATGGAGCCCTCCTTGAAGTCGGAGATCAGGCAGCCGATGCCGATCGTCAGCGATTCCTTGTTGGTGTAGAGGAACGCGGTGCCGACCATGCCCTTGGTCACCTTGCCCATGATCTCGATGACCACGCCCTCCTCGTCCTTCAGGCCGAAGCGCTGCTGGATCAGCTCGGGATCGATGAACAGGATCTCCTTGACCGCCAGCGCGACGTTCTGCGGCGCCAGCTCCTGCTGGAAGCCGGTGCGGCGGGCGAGCAGGGCGTTCACGCCGTCGGCCATGATGACGACGTCGGCGTGGATCTCGCCGCCCTCGCGGTCGGTGCGCACGCCGATCACCTTGCCGGACGCGTCGCGGATCAGCTCCGTCACCGTGGTCTCGCAGATCTGCAGGCCGCCGGCCTCGCGGATCTTCTCGGAGAACCACTTGTCGATGTTGGCGCGGATGATCGTGTAGCGGTTCGGCTTGTCGCTGTTGAAGGCGTCCGAGCGGTAGTTGGTGCCGATGTAGTTGTCGTCGCCGAGCAGCCAGATGCGCTGTTCGATGATGTGGCGCTCGGTCGGGCAATCCTCGCGGAAGTCCGGGATGATCTTCTCCAGCTCGGCGGCGTACATGATGCCGCCCTGGACGTTCTTGGCGCCGGGATACTCCCCGCGCTCGAGCTGAAGAACGTTGAGGCCCTGCTTGGCCAGCGTGTAGGCCGCCGCGTTGCCGGACGGGCCGGCACCGATGACGATGGCGTCGAACTTTTCGACCATGGTCCTGTTGGCTCCTGTTCGTCCGGTAGTTCAGCCGGCCAGCCGGTTGACCGAGAGGCGCTTGCCGAAAGCGTCGGTCAGGGCCGGCAGGATGGTCAGCGCGTCGCCGACCAGCCCGAGATGGGCGAAGTCGAAGATCGGCGCGTTGGGATCGGTGTTGATGGCCAGGATCAGGTCGGACTTCTCCATGCCGACCCGGTGCTGGATGGCGCCGGAGATGCCGGCGGCGATGTAGAGCTTCGGGCGCACCGTCTTGCCGGTCTGCCCAACCTGCCGGTCGAAGCCGGTCCAGCCGGCCTGGACCAGAGGACGGGTCACCCCGACCTCGCCGCCCAGAACCTTGGCAAGGTCGAAGACCAGCTTCAGGTTCTCCGGCTTGCCCAGCCCCTTGCCCCCTGCCACGATGATGTCGGCGAAGGCGAGCTGCGCCTCGTTCTGCTCGCGGTCGGCGATGAAGCTCAGCACCTTGGTGATGACGTCGTCCTCGCGCAGCGCCGGGAACACCTCGACCACGCGGCCGGTGCGGCTGTCGTCGCGGTCGGGCATGGACATCACGCGCGGTCGCACCGTGGCCATCTGCGGGCGGTAGGCCAGCGTCTGGATGGTGCAGAGCAGGGTGCCGCCGAAGGTCGGGCGGGTGGCCGCCAGCGACCGGTTGTCCATGTAGATGTCCAGCTCGGTGCAGTCGGCGGTCAGGCCGGTGGCGAGCGTGGTGGCGATGGCGCCGGCGAGGTCGCGGCCCAGCGTGGTGGCGCCCAGCAGCACGATCTCCGGCTTGTAGGTGTTAACCACGTCGGTCATCACCCGCGTGTAGGGATCGGTGCGGTAGTCGGCCAGGACCGGGTCGGTCACCTTGTAGACGACGTCGGCGCCGTAGGTGAAGGCGTCGCCGCAGATGGCGTTCAGCTCCGGGCTGTCGGCGCCCAGCACCACGGCCCCCACCTCGACCCCCAGCTTGTCGGCGAGCTTGCGGGCCTCGCCCACCAGCTCCCACGACACGGAATGGACGGAGCCGCGCTCCTGCTCCACGATCACCCAGATGCCCTTGTATTCCTTCAGGTGCTCGGGCAGTTGGAACTTGCGTCCCTGCGGCTTGCTTGGTTCGCTCATCGGGATGTCTCCGGCGGAGGATTCGTCAGGAACGGCGCGTCACAGCCCGGCGGCGGCGCGGGCGAGCAGCTCGTCGGCGAGTTTCGGCTGGGCGCCGAAGATGGCTTCGACCGCGGCGGCGGCCTGGGCCTCGGCGGTGGGGGCCTCGGCCTCGACCATCGTCGCCTTCTGGGCGCGCGGCTTCGGCACGAAGACCTTCGACACGACGGTGGGCGAGCCCTTCAGCCCGACCTTCGTCTCTTCGGCGCCGGTGGTGTCCTTGTTCCACGTCTTCAGGCCGTAGCGGGCGGCGCGGAACATGTCGTCCATCTTGCCGAAGCGGATGGTGTTCGTGCCTTCCAGCATCGTGATCATGCAGGGCAGGGCGGTCTTCAGCACCTGCACGCCGCCTTCGGAGCGGCGGTGCACGACGATCTCTCGGGCGCCCTGGTCGATCGATTCGATCTTCGTGATGTAGGTGAGCTGCTGGAAGCCCAACCGCGTGGCGATGCCCGGACCGACCTGCGCGGTGTCCCCGTCGACCGTCTGCTTGCCGCAGAAGACCAGATCGACCGTCTCCTCCTCCGACAGCTTCTTGATGGCGGAGGTCAGGGCGTAGGAGGTCGCCAGCGTGTCCGACCCGGCGAACTTGCGGTCGGTCAGCAGCACCGCGTCGTCGGCACCCAGCGACAGCGCCTTGCGCAGCGAGGTTTCGGCCATCGGCGGCCCCATGGTCAGGACGGTGACGCGGGCGCCGACCTTGTCCTTGATCCGCAGCGCCTCCTCCAGCGAGAAGAGGTCGAAGGGGTTGATGATGGCCGGGACGCCCTGACGCATGATCGTGTTCGTCACGGGGTGGATGCGGATCTGGGCGCTGTCGGGCACCTGTTTGATACAGACAACGATGTGCATCCCGGTCTCCTTGACATTCCGCCGCCTGTCGCGCGGCGTGGCTATGGTCCTACCAGCAAGCGGCGTGCCAGATTTGCGCATATGCGGTAAGTGTTTGAATTTGATTGGTTTTCCCTCTGTTGAGAGATTGTCGCAAAAACGACAAAGAACGGACGTGTCGGCTTCTCAACAGGGGCTTCCGCCCCGGCCGGACCGGACTCCCGACCCGGTCCGGCCTCTGTCGCCTACCGGACAAATCCGACAAGGCCGCACAAGGCGCGGAGGATGGCCGGATAGCGAAACGGCCCGCGGACGCTCGCCGGGGGCGGGTCCGCAGGCCGTTTTGGCGTTGAACGACGGAAGGGGTCAGGTCGGCAGCAGGGTGTCCAGCGGGACGAAACGGTCGGCCATCCGCTTGGCCTCCTCCTGGTGGACCTTGAAGGTCTTCTCGGCGATGGCGTTGGACACCACAAAGTCCTGGTAGGCGCGCTGCAGATGGGCGCCGTAGCGGGCGGCCATGCCGTCGTCGTCCAGCCCCTCCATGCCGGTGTCGGCCGACAGATAGTCGTGGAAGCGCTGCAGGATGTGCAGGCGGTTCACGTTCACCACACGCTGCTCGTAAGTGACGCCGAGGAAGCGCAGGAAGTCCTCCGCGGTCTCCAGATCCTCCAGATCGTCCTTGAAGCTCATGGCGGGGTCCTTTCCGTTCAGATGACGTAATGATCGGCGCGCGCGCCGGTGTCGTGGTTGGCGTGATTGCGGTCGCCGCAGGCGTCCTGGTCGCACAGGTTGCCGCAGCTCCGGCAGACGATCCCGTCGAGCGGCAGCTCGTCCAGCCGGATGGCGCTCAGCGGCGGGGCGGGGTGGAGCGGGGCGGGGCGCGTGGCCTCCTCCGCCGCGTGGGCCTCCAGCCGGGCCTCGATGCGGTTGATGTGGTCGATCAGGCAGGCGATGGCCTTGCCGACCGGGTCGGGCATCAGATGGTGGTCGAGGTCGATGCCGTGGGCGGCCAGCCGGCGCTGGGTGTCCGGACGGACGACGCGGCCGGGGATGCCGACCACCGTCATGCCCTCCGGCACGTCCTTGGTCACCACCGAGTTGGCGCCGACGCGGCAGTGGGCACCGACGGTGATCGGCCCCAGGATCTTGGCCCCGGACCCGACCAGCACGCCGTCGCCCAGCGTCGGGTGGCGCTTGCCCTTGGTCCAGGAGGTGCCGCCCAGCGTCACGCCGTGATAGAGCGTCACGTCGTCGCCGATCTCCGCCGTCTCGCCGATGACGACGCCGGCCCCGTGGTCGATGAAGAAGCGGCGGCCGATGGTGGCGCCGGGGTGGATGTCGATGTTGGTCAGCGCGCGGGCCAGATAGGACAGGAAGCGCGCCGGCCAGCGCAGACCCCGCCGCCACGCGGCGTTGGACAGCCGGTGGACCACCAGCGCGTGGATGCCGGGATAGCAGGTCAGCACGTCGAGGACGTTGCGCGCCGCCGGATCGCGGTCGAAGACGCAGGCGACGTCCTCGCGCAGCAGCTGCCACAGGCTGGTGTCCGTCATGGCGAGGTCCGGGTGGGCGTCGATCGCGGCCATGGGGTCCTCCGGATCACGAGGAGACGACATTCCAGCGGGTGGCGTCGTCGTGGAAGGCGCGCAGCTCCTCCGCCGTCGGGGCGCGCTTGGCGCGGGTGGCGAGGGCGCGGACCCGCGGCAGCACCGCCTGGGCGGTGGCGTCGTCGCAGGCGATGCCGAGTTGGCCGTAGGCCATCTTCACCCCCGCCGTGCCGGAATGCTTGCCCAGCACGATGCGGTGCTCGCGCCCCACCTCGGCGGGGTCGAAATTCTGGTAGGTGGCGCGGTCGCGCAGCAGCCCGTCGACGTGGATGCCGGCCTCGTGCGTGAAGACGGCGTCGCCGACGATCGACTTGTTGACCGCCACCGGTCGGTTGGACGCGCGCTCCACGAGGTCGGAGATCGCGCCCAGCGCGCGGGTGTCCACCCCGCAGTCCTGCCCGTAGAGCACCTTCAGCGACACCACCACCTCCTCCAGCGGGGCATTGCCGGCGCGCTCGCCCAGGCCGTTGACGGTGGTGTTGACGTGGGTCGCCCCGCCCAGCACGGCGGCCAGCGAGTTGGCGTTGGCGAGGCCGAGGTCGTCGTGGGCGTGGATCTCGATCTCCAGGTCGGTGGCCCGGCGCAGCCGTTCGATGCAGGCGCGCGTCTGGAAGGGATCGAGCACGCCCAGCGTGTCGGCGAAGCGGAAGCGGCGGGCGCCGGCCTCCTGCGCCACGGTCGCGGCGGCGATCAGGAAATCCATGTCGGCGCGCGAGGAATCCTCGCCGCCCAGGCTGACCTCCAGCCCGTGGTCGCGGGCCGTCTTGACCTTGCGTTCGATTTCCGCCAGGGCCCAGGCGCGGCTGCGCTTCAGCTTCTTGGTGATGTGGATGTCGGAGACGGGCATCGACAGGTTGACGGTGCCGACCTTGCAGTCCAGCGCCGCCTTCAGGTCGGTGTCGTGCATGCGGCACCAGACCATCAGCCGGGCTTTCAGCCCCAGCGCGGCCACGGCGCGGATGCCCTCGCGCTCCTCCGGGCCCATGGCGGGGATGCCGATCTCCAGCTCCGGCACGCCGGCCTCGTCGAGCGCGCGGGCAATGGCGATCTTCTCGTCGAGCGTGAAGGCGACCCCCGCCGTCTGCTCCCCGTCGCGCAGCGTCGTGTCGTTGATGATGGTGGAACCGGCCATCGGCATGACGTGAGCCTCGATGCGAATGCGTCGCGGTGGTTGCCCCCTCCCTGACCCTCCCCCGCTTCGCGGTGGAGGGGATTGAAGGCCCTCTCCTGCGAAGCGGGGGAGGGAGGGGACCCACGCATTGGGGAGGGTGGGGGCAACGGAGCCAGGGTGTTGTGTCGCAGACCGGGCCGGGGAACCGCGTCCCGGCGGGTGTCGTCGGGCGGGTTGCCGGGGCACGGGCCCGGCCCGGCCTGCGATCTCGGTGTTACGAGTAAACCGGGGCGAACTCCTTCGGTGCGCCCGCCTGCGACCAGTAGGGCGACAGCGAGCGCAGCTTCGCGATGATGCCGGGGACCACCGCGATCACCCGGTCGATCTCCTCCTCGGTCGTCTCGCGCGACAGGGAGAAGCGGGTGGCGCCGTGGGCGGCGGTGTAGGGCACGCCCATCGCCCGCATCACGTGGCTCGGCTCCAGCGACCCGGAGGTGCAGGCCGATCCCGACGAGGCGGCGATGCCGGCCTCGTTCAGCAGCAGGAGGATCGCCTCGCCCTCGATGTACTCGAAGGCGACGTTGCAGGTGTTGGGCAGGCGGTTGGCCGGGTTGCCGGTGACGAAGCAGTTGGGAACGGCGGCCAGGATGGCCTGCTCCAGCTTGTCGCGCAGCGCCTTCACCCGCGTGTTCTCGTCGGTCATGTGCATGAGCGCGAGCTGTGCGGCCGCCCCCAGCCCGACGATGCCCGGCGCGTTCTCCGTGCCGGCGCGGCGCGAGCGCTCCTGGTGGCCGCCGCGCAGCATCGGGCGGAAGCGCAGGCCGCGCTTGACGTAGAGCGCGCCGATGCCCTTGGGCGCGTGCAGCTTGTGGCCGGACAGCGACAGCATGTCCACCGCGCTGGTGGCGAGCGTCATCGGGATCTTGCCGACCGCCTGCACCGCGTCGGTGTGGAACACCGCGCCGGCGGCCTTGGCGAGCTGGGCCAGCTCCTCGATCGGGAAGATCGTCCCGGTCTCGTTGTTCGCCCACATGATCGAGACGATGGCGACGTCCGGCCCCAGCGCCGCCTTGTAGGCGTCGAGGTTGAGGTTGCCCCGGTTGTCCACGCCGATGCGGTGGACGGTGTAGCCGCGCTTCTTCTCCAGATAGTCGCACAGCGCCAGCACCGCGGGATGCTCGACCACGCTGGTGACGATGCTCTTCTTCTTCGGATAGGCCTCCAGCACCGACAGGATGGCGGTGTTGTCGCTCTCCGTCCCGCCGGAGGTGAAGACGATCTCGCTGTCATGGGCGGCGCCGAGGAGCGCCTGCACCTGCTTGCGCGCCCATTCGATCTTGCCGCCCACCGCGGCGCCGAAGCCGTGCATGGAGGAGGGGTTGCCGAACTGCTCGGTGAACAGCGGCAGCATCTCCGCCAGCACTTCCGGATCGACGCGGGTGGTGGCGTTGTTGTCGAGGTAGATTCCCAATTGGACGGTGTTCGCGGTCATGGCTCAGGCCCCCACCGGCAGGAGGGAGGCGGGCTTGACGCGGACGAACTCACCCAGCGCCTCGACCAGCTTGGCCTGCACGCCCATCATGGTGCCGGCGGACTGCGAACAGCCGGAGCAGGCGCCGGTCAGGCGGACGTAGATGTCCTTGCCGTCGATGTCCACCAGCTCCACGTCGCCGCCGTCGCGCTGGATCTGCGGGCGCAGCTCCTCGATGGCGAACATGATCTTCTGCATGCGCTGCACGTTGGTCAGCTTGGCCGGGGCGGCCTCGGCCTTCGGGGCCAGCGGCTTGATGGCGTCCAGCCCGACCGTGCCGGGGGCGTGGGGCTTGGGCGGGGCCAGCGCGCCGGTCTTGGCGAGCACGGCCTCCAGCACCTCCTCGATCTTCTCGTGGCAGGTCTGGCAGGAGCCGCCGGCCTTGGTGTAGTGGGTGACCTCCTCCAGCGTGGTCAGGCTGTTGACGGTCACCGCGCGCTCGATCATCGCCGCGTCGATGCCGAAGCACTTGCAGACCAGCTCGCCTTCCTCGTGGTCGTCGACCCACTCCTCGCCCTTGAAGTTGGCGATGGCGGCGCGGAGCGCCTCGGCGCCCATGACCGAACAGTGCATCTTCTCCGGCGGCAGGCCGCCCAGATACTCGGCGATGTCGCGGTTGGTGACGGCCAGCGCCTCGTCCACCGTCTTGCCGATGATCATCTCCGTCAGCGCCGACGAGGACGCGATGGCCGAGCCGCAGCCGAAGGTCTGGAACTTCGCGTCCTCGATGACCTGGCTGTCGGGGTTGACCTTCATCATCAGCTTCAGGGCGTCGCCGCAGGTGATCGACCCGACCTCGCCCACGGCGTTCGCCTCATCCAGCGCGCCGGCGTTCTTCGGGTTGAAGAAGTGTTCCTTGACCTTGTCGGTGTAGTTCCACATGACGCCTTGCCTTTCCCGCGTTACCGGGTGGGGGGAGAGTGTTCGGGGTTAGTGGGCGGTGCCGCAGCCGCCGGCCGCCGGCGCGGAGGAGCAGCTTCCCCCCGGCCCCGCCGAGAAGGACTTGCCGCAGCCGCAGCTGCCCGTCGCGTTCGGGTTGTCGAACTTGAAGCCCGCGCCCTCGACCCCTTCGACGAAATCGACCACCACGCCGGTCAGGAAGGGCTGGCTGGTCGGATCGACGAAGATCGTCACCGGGCCGAAGGTCAGCACGGCGTCTTCATCGCCCGCCGTGGCCTCCAGCCCCATCTGGTACTTCATGCCGGCGCAGCCGCCGTCGGCCACCGCGATGCGCAGTCCGGCCGCGGCGCCGCCGGATTTCGCCAGCACGCGCTCCAGGGTGTTCACCGCCGCATCCGTCAGGGTCACCATGTCTGCCGCCTCCAAATGCTCCGTCGGGCATGCCGACCGATCCTGGTCGTAGGATCAGCAAGCAGCGTGCCAAACTATAAGCTATTGATTTTCAATGATTGTCAGGTCGGCCGGCTGACGCCTTCCCGACAATTGTCGGGTCGGGGCCATGTCGGGTTTGCGACATCCTGCGACGAAAGGACGCACAATTGTTTTATGGTCTTTTGCGAAACCCGCTTGCGGCCCATACAGGATTGTCGGTCGGGCGCACGGTTTCGCGAAACAACGGAAGGGGGCGGGTGATGGAGCGGCCGGTCGAATTGCGGATGTCCAACGGGCGCATGGCCTTCGGCGAGGTGCCCGAGCACATCGACGAGAAGCTGCAGGAGGCGGTGAAGGCCCGTCCCGACGCCGCGGCCTGCGAGGCCCTGCTGTGGGAGGCGCACCGGATGGGGCCGCGCGTGCTGCCGGTCTTCTACGCGCTCTATAAATTCTACTTCAACCGCAAGCGCTTCGCGGACGCGGAGCGGGTGGCGACGATCGGGCTGGACGCCGCGGCGCGCGAAGGCGGCTATGCCGGGGACTGGCGGAGCCTGCGCGCGGACAGCACGGATTGGACGAAGGAAGGGCCGCCGCGCTTCACCCTCTTCACGCTGAAGGCGCTGGCCTTCATCAGCCTGCGCAGCGGGCGCGTGGAGGAGGCGAGGGGCATCCTTGCCAAGCTGGCCGAGATCGACCCGCAGGATCAGGTCGGCTACGGCGTCATCGCCGCTCTGGCCCGCGGGATCGAGACGGAATAGGGGAGGGTTTCCGTCCGGTTGCCCATAAAGGGCCCCATGAAGGTCCCCGTGCGGGATGACACCGGCCAACGCGCGTGGAGGAATGTCATCCCGTGACGGTTCAGCCCGTTCTGCCGACAATCATCAGCCGGGTGACGGCCTTTGTCTGGTCGCCGATGGCTTTGACGATGGAGGACAGAGGAACCGTGATCTGCCACCCCGCCGTTGGATCGCGCACCAGAGCCCACGGCTCGAATTCGTTGCCGATCAGCCGGGAATAGACCGCGTCCACGATGATGTAGTGGCCGCCGACCGTGTAGATGTAGGACTCCTTCATGATGGCGCCGGATGTGATCCAGGCCTCGACCCGCTGCTCGTCCTTGCTGTCGGAGCAACCGTTCGCGTCGATCACCAGCTGCCAGGGGCTTCCCTCGAAATACTCTTCCGCTTCAATCACCAAATCGGTGTCGCTCTTGAGGGATGGCAGATCCTGCGTGCTTATGTAACGCTCTGCATTCCAGAAATTGTTGTCGAGCCCCAACATCGCGGCGCAGGTGCTTCCGCAATTGTTTCTGCCGATTTGCTGAAGAACCCAATAGCCGATTTTGGTTTTGAACGCGGCTCCCGCCACGTATTTGTATGTCTTCTTTTCTTCAAAATCAAACTCATCCATCAGCAGTAATTTTGCTGCAACGGTCGCATCGATGGTTAGTGTTTGGTAGTCGTCCATGCTGTATTTTTCGGGAATGTACCAACGGAATTGCAGGTTCGTTAATCGAATGAAATTCTCTTCGGTGAATTCCTCCCAGCCGCCTTGCTTGTTCAAGGCAAAGTACGGCAACCGCCCCAAAATGTTGTTGTAGCCGGCGATGTTCCGGTTTTCGCTCTTCCGCATGGTCGTCCGCTCCGTGGATTCACCATATCCGGCTCGGATCATGGCTGTTGACTGGACGACGCGTCGGGGAAGGCTGTGAACGGCAAGCTTCTATTCGGCGGCTCCGAAACAGACCGCTTCGGCGCCGCAATCGCGGCAGACCGGGGCGCCGCAGGGGATCAATCCATCCCGCGCGCAGAGGAAACGAAAGAGAAAGACCTTCCACCGCGTGCCGGTGGCGTTGAGGAGCGCCAGGGATTCGAAATGGCGCTCCATCAGCGCCGCGAGATGGCTCGGGCCGGCCAGCCCGAGGTCCCGCCACAGCTCGCCGTCGTCCAGCATCGCCCGCGCGACGATCGCGGCGAGCCATTCCTCCTCCTCGATGCCCAGCGAGCGGTGGGCGAGCAGGAGAGCGGCGATGTCGTCCACCTCGCCGCGAAGCAGCGGGGGCAGGAGAGCGGTGGGGGAGCTGTCGGGAACCGGCAGGCCGGTCGCGAAGGCGCCGGGAAAGTAGCGGTCGAGAAGCTGGCCAAGCGCCCGGTCGTCGAGGCCCAGCGCGCCCGGACCCGCCGGCCAGCGGCGGGCCAGGATGCAGGCGAACAGATGCGCGTCGAAGACGTTGCAGCGTCCCTGGCGGTCGGTCAGCCAACGGTACAGCTGCGTGGTGTCGCCCGCCCCCGGCGGGGCGGCGTGCAGGATGCCCATGGCGTGGGTCCTCCGGGGGCGGGCGGCCGTCAGGCCGTCGTCGATAGTGAGGGCGGCCCTCAGGCCGCCTGGGGCAAGTGGGTGATGCAGTTCTTGGAGCAGACCTTGCCGCAGCTTTCGCAGCCGATGCAGTTGCCGGCGTTCTTGACGCTCATGACCTTCTTCTCGGCCTCGTCGTCGAAGGCGTCGACGATGTCGCCGTCCTCGGTGATGCCGATCAGTTCCAGCACGTCGCGGCCGCAGACCTTGAAGCAGCGGCCGCAGCCGATGCACATCTTCTGGTCGACGCTTTCCACGAATTTCGGCGTCCAGGCGGCGCCGCCGCGGGTGGTGCCGGTCACGAACTCAGCCATCGTCTGCTCCTCAATCGGGCTTGGTGTGGGGGTGTTTGTTGGAGTGCGCGCGCTGCCGTTGCCCCCACCCCGGCCCTCCCCCGCTGGGCGGGGGAGGGTGCCTTCTGCGAAGCGGCGGCAGTCCCCTCCCCTGCGAAGCGGGGGAGGGTCAGGGTGGGGGTAAGGTGTCCAAACAGGCGTTCAAGCAAGCGTTCAGGCGGACGCCTTCTCCAGCGCCTTCAGCTCGGCGCGCTTCTCGGTCAGGGTCTTGTAGGCGTCGTAGGTCTCCTGGGCGACCTGGAGGATCGACTGCCAGTTCTGCGGCAGCTCCTCCGACAGGTCGTGCAGGTCCATCTTCTTCTGGGTCGCGCGGGCGTTGAGCTTCTTGACCTCGTCCTTCAGGGCGTCGATGTCGGACATGGCGGAATCCTCATAGATCGGCGACGTCGGGATATTTGCGGATCAGCGCGACGGCCTCCTCGACGATCTTGGCGCCGTCGGCGGCCAGCTTCTCCAGCGACGGGAAGCCGAAGCGGTGGACGTCGCGCAGATGCTTCGACACCACGACCAGCCGGCCGGTGGTCAGCACCATGCGGCCGAAGCCCTCGTGGCTCATCTTCATGATGGGGGAGGCGATGTGGCCGGTCTGCTTCTCGACCGTGATGCCGACGGCCTTGTAGAACAGCTCCAGCCGCCACAGCGTGTCGGGGTCCGGGTCGCCCATGATCGGGATGGCGGCGCGGGCCTCCTTGTCGAGGATGAAGGGGGCGAGGATCGTTTCGTCGCTCTTGCCTTCCCAGGCGCCGTAGCTGTCTTCGGCGCGGAACAGCATGACCAGGGTTTTCAGGAAGGCCTCGGCGAGATCGCTCCCGGCGGCCACGGCGGTGTCGGTCATGCTCTCAATCCTCCTCGTCGAAGGCCAGCTCCTGCGGCTGGCCGGCGTTCAGGGCCTTGCGCAGCCAGGGCGGCGGGTTGCCGTTGATGGTTTCGACCAGACGGTCGAGCAGCGTGGTGATGCTGTCCGTGGCCTCCACCTTCACGGGGTGGATCTTCTTCGCCACCACGCGGGCGGCGGCGGAGGCGCCGATCGCCGACAGGTAGACGATGGCGCAGTCGGCCAGCGCGTCGAGCTTCGGGATCAGCTTGTCCTCGTTGCCGTCCTCGAACATCGAGCCGCCGAACTGGCAGGTCTCGACCATCGTGTAGCCGGCCTTGTCCACCTCGTAGACCACGATGTTCTTGGCCCACCCGAAATGCGCATCGACGTGCTGCATGTCCTGGGTGCAGAAAGCGACCTTCATGGAACCTCCTTTGCGGGGTCGGCCCTCCTCGGCCTGACCCACCACACTCAGCCGGCGCTGCATCCGCATGATCCGCTCCCGCAGTGCTGGCCGTGTTCATGCCCGTCCCCATGCGGATGACCGTGGGCATGCCCGTGGCCGTGCCCGTGCCCGTCGTGGTCCATCTCGCGGGACAGGAACAGGTTGCCGATTTCGAACAGAAGCTCGCGGGTGCCGCGGTAGCCGACATGAACCTTCAGCCCGGCGCCCAGCCGGTCGAACATGGGAAGCCCCATGCGGTGCAGCGGCACGCCGATGCGCGCGGCCCCCTGCCGCCCGTGCGAGTTCGACACGATCAGGTCGGCGTCGCGGGCCAGCGTCTCCACGTCGGAATGGTCGCCGACCATGACCGTCGCGGCCTTCAGCTTCTCCAGGACGGCGGTCTGGGTGGGGGAGACGGCGGCGATCACCTCCGCCCCCATCTCCGCCAGGAAGCTGGTGACGGCGTAGAGCAGGTCCGGCTCCAGCGCCACGGCGATCCGCTTGCGGCTGTAGAAGAAATGCCCGTCCAGCATGCCGTCGACCAGCGTCTCGCGCTGGCGCCGCAGCTTCGCCGGCACCGGGCGGCCCGACAGCTCCGACAGGGTGCGGACGAGGCGGTCCGACGCCTCCAGCCCGGTCAGCCGGTCGAAGAAGACGCTGCGCACGTCGGTCTTCAACTCGAGAGCGGCGGCGGCGACGCGCATGTGCTCGCCGATCACCAGCGTGGCCTCCGACGCGCCCATCGCCGCGATCTGTTCCACGGTCACGCCGCCCAGCGAGGTCGCCGTGAAGTCGTCCGGCTGGCGGCCCGACATGGACAGCGACAGGTCGGGCAGGAAGATCGGCGACAGGTCGAAGCTTTCGATGATGTCGCGCAACTCCTCGATGTCGCCCGGCGACAGGTGGCAGCCGGCCAGCACGTTGATCTGGCCCTTCACGGTCGTTTCCGACGGCTGGACCACCTCCTCGACGATGCCGGTCACCGCGGCGGAGAAGCCGTCCTCGAACCCGCCGGAGAAGTCCGGGGTGTTGGCGAAGACCAGCTTCAGGCCGGACAGCGCGGGGTTGCGCTGGCGGAACAGCGAATACTGCCCGGCCATGTCCTCGCCCTTGGTCTCGGTCACGCCGGTGGTGGCGACGCCGATCAGGGCGGGCGCGTTGCGCTCGTGGATGGTGCGGACGGCCTGCTCCAGATTCTCGTAGCCGCCGAGGATGGTGGAGACCTGATCCATCGCCGTGGTCTGGAGCGGGATGGCCTCGCGGAAATGGCGGACCAGCAGGACCAGCCCGAAGGCGGTGCAGCCCTGGCTGCCGTGGAACAGCGGCATGCAGCGGTCCACGCCGAGGAAGGCGAGCGCCGCGCCCAGCGGCTGGCTCATCTTCAGCGGGTTGGTGGCGGCCGCCTTGGCGGAGTGGGGGAAGCGCTGGATGTTGCCCATGGCGGTTACGCTCCCACCGGTTTGGCATCCGGTTTTAAGTCCCAGGGGGCGGCCAGACGCACCTGCCGCCAGATCGGGTTGGACAGGGTCTTGTCGATTTCCTCACACAGGTTGACGATGCCGTCATAGCCCGCGTAGGGGGTGTGGCGCTCCTGGTTCAGGTCGAGCCACGGCACCTTGGCCTTCAGCGCGATGAACTGCGACCGGCCGCCGGACATCATGATGTCGGCCTCGCTGTCGCGCAGCATCTTGTAGATGTCGCGGGGCTTCAGATCGTCCCACTGGTGGAACTCCTCGCCCTTCATCTTCTTGATGCGCTCCTTGTCCTCCTTGGTGGACTTCTTGGTGGAGGTGCCGACGATGGTCAGCCCGGCGCCTTCCAGCGCGTTGACCATCGACCAGCTCTTCACGCCGCCGGTGAACAGCAGGACGCGCTTGCCGTCGAAGCGCGGCTTGTAAGGCTCCAGGCGCCGCCAGACGCGGCTTTCCTCGCGGGCGATGACGCCCTCGGTGCGGTCGATGATCGCCTTGTCGGCGCCGCGCTCCACCAGCATGCGGGCCATGGTGCGCAGCGTGTCCGACATGTCCGACACGCCGTAGAAGGAGCCTTCGAAATAGGGGATGCCCCAGCGCTCCTGCATCTTGCGCCCGACATTCACCAGCGCCTGCGAGCAGACCACCATGGTCAGCCGCGCCCGATGGGCCTGCGCCACCTCGTTGTAGCGCCCGTCGCCGGAGATGCAGGACAGGATGCGGATGCCGATCTCGTCGAGCAGCGGCTTCACCAGCCACAGTTCGCCGGCCAGATTGTATTCGCCGACGATGCAGATGTCGGTCGGGGTCGTCACCTCCGGCTCCACCGTGCCGATGACGTGGTCGAGCAAGGTCTCGCCGGCCAGCTTGTTGCCCAGGTTCTTGGAACCGACGAAGCCCGGCGCCATCACCGGGATCACCGGCTTGCCCAGCTTCTTCGCGGCGAACTTGCAGACCGCCTCGATGTCATCGCCGATCATGGCGGGGACGCAGGTCTGGTAGACGAAGACCGCCGGCGGATCGTACTGCTGCACGATCTCCTTGATCGCCCGATAGAGCTTCTTCTCGCCGCCGTGGATGATGTCGAGTTCCGACATGTCCGTGGTGAAGCCGGTGCGGTAGAGCTGCGATCCCGACGACTTGGTGCCGCGGTTGTCCCAGGAATTGCCGAGGCAGGCGATCGGCCCGTGCACGAGGTGGGCGGCGTCGGCGATCGGCTGGAGCGCGATCATCGCGCCGTCATAGGCGCAGCCCCCGGCGGCGGCCCCCGGCTTCAGAGCCTTGGAGCACCCCTTCTTCCGCTCCTTCTCCGACTTGGCTTGGTTGGTGGAGCAACCCGGCTCGTTGAAGACGTCCTGGAGCTTTTCCTGGAGCATGACCTTCTCCCGCCATTGGCCGACATCGGCGCCTGTGGGCCAGTCGCCTGTAAGTCAGTCATATGCAGGAGGTGTGCCAAAGGGTGAGTTGTTTATATTCAATATGTTAAGATGAGAGGCCTCGTGTGCGATACCCGACAATCGCGGACTTTGTCGGGTATCGCACAGCGCGGGGCTTTGGCCGGCCGCGCATGGCGCGCCCTCAACGGGCCAGAACCTTGGCGGCCTCCTTGGTTTCCGAAACCGCCGACGCGATCTGTGTGATCGCGGAGTTGATGGCGCCGATGTTGTGGTCGACGGCGCTGACCGAGGCCGACGCGTTCTGCATGTTGGTGGACATGTCGCCGGTCACCGCGCTCTGCTCCTCCACCGCTCCGGCGGAAACGGTGACGAACTCCATCAGGTTGCTGGTGGCCTGACGGATGTTGCCAAGCGAGGAGACGACGTCGGACGAGACGGCCTGCATGCCCTCGATCTCCTTGGAGATCTGGGCGGTCGCGTTGGCCGACTGGTTGGCGAGATTCTTGACCTCGTTGGCGACGACGGCAAAGCCTCGCCCGGCCTCGCCGGCCCGCGCCGCCTCGATGGTGGCGTTCAGCGCCAGCAGATTGATCTGGCTGGCGATGGAGCTGATGAGGTCGACGATGCCGCCCATCGCCTTGGCGACCTCGGTCAGCCGCGCCGCCGCCCGGTCGGCGTTCTCCGTCTCAGCCATCGCGGTGCTCGCCGCCTGGCGGGAGCGGATCATGCTGTCGGCGATCTCCCGGGCCGACGCGGCGAGTTCCTCGGCGCTGGCGGCGACGGTCTGGACGGTGCCCTGGGTCGCGCCCGACCGCTGGGCGGCATCCTCGGCCTGCCGGCCGGCGGCGGAGAGCGCGGTGTCGATCTCGGTGAAGTTGTTGTCGATCAGGGACTTCAACTGGTCCAGCAATTCCACCTGACGGGTGATGTCGGTGGCGAACTTGACGATCTTGGACAGCCGGTTGCTGCTGTCGAACACCGGGTTGTAGGAAGCCTGAATCCACACCACGCGCCCGCCCTTGCCGATCCGCTTGTACTGGGCGGCCTGGAAACGGCCCTGCCGGAGGCTCTCCCAGAAGGCCCGGTAGTCCTCGCTTCCGTGCTCCGCCGGATCGACGAAGGTGCTGTGGTGGCGCCCCGCGATCTCCGGCAGCGTGTAGCCGAGGAGCGACAGGAAATTCTCGTTGGCGGTGATGACGGTGCCGTCGGGGGTGAATTCGATCACCGCCTGGGATTTGGAGATGGCCTCCGCCTTGCCGCGCAGGTCGATGTGTTCCAGATGGCGCTCGGTGACGTCGGTGCAGACCTTGACGACCTTGTGGGTGACGCCCTGGCGGTTCTTGATCGGGTTGTAGGTGGCTTCGATCCAGACTTCGCGGCCGTCCTTGCCGATGCGCTTGTACAGGGAGGATTGGAATTCACCCCGACGCAGACGCTCCCAGAAATTCTTGTAATCCAGGCTGTCGTGGAGAGTCGGGTCGACAAATATCCGGTGATGCTTGCCTTTGATCTCGTCGAGGCTGTATCCCATGCAGCGGAGAAATCTGTCATTCGCCGACAATATGTTGCCAGATGTGTCAAAAGTAATTATACCATTAGATTTGTCTAATGCGCTGGTTATTTCCGTCGCTTCCGTATCCGCTGACCTTAGAAAGGCTTTAAAGGGCATGTTGATTGTCCTTATGGCGTAGGAAGGGAATGGCAATTTCAGGTTATCGGCAATTTATTTAAAAAGCAATTAATTGACGTCCAAGCTGTGCCGTGAAGTGCCATATCGTTTCGGCAAAGATTGTATTCGCCAAGATGTACTGTTTTGCCGATAGGTAATCAAATGCAATTTTTTGTTGATGTTGTGGTTGTTTGTCGGTGGTGGGCGTCCGGAGATTGGGGGTTCGGATGAATGCGTTGTTCAACCGACAGGCGTTGTAGTGGATTTTGCGAAAGCAATCGAAGCGGTCTTCTGCCAATCCCCTTTCCGTGAAAAGCTGTGAGGAGGGTGCATCTGCAAAGAGTGCGGGCTCAGACGGCTCGGATGCTCCACCGGAAGCAATGCCTGTGCGGAACCGCGCCCCTGCGATGGCAAGGGGCGCGGCTCCGCCGGGCCACCGTCAGGGAACGATCACATGGTCGGGGTTGGCGATGGCGAAGACCGCGTCGCGGTCCGGCTGGGGCGGGTAGATCCACTTGGTGTTGATCTCGCGCTTCACCGCCTTGCCCTCCTCGCGGGTCAGCCGGACCTGCCGGTCCCAGCCTTCGGTGAAGAGCGCGCCCCACGGGCCGAGATCGAGGCAGGTCACGTATTTGGGCTGGCTGTAGGGATGGCTGGGCAGGCCGACCAGCTCGGCCGCGGCGTTGTGGCCGGCGACGCGGCCGAGGCTCAGCGCGTGCTGGCAGGACATCGCGGCGACGTTGCCGAGATCGTCGGTGGCGGCCCGCGCCACGTCCCCGGTGACGAAGATGCCGTCGCTGCCGACCGCCCGCAGGAACGGATCGGCCTGGACGCGCCCGAACCGGTCATGCTCGCCGGTGATCTGCGCGGCCAGGGGGTTGGCGCGGGCGCCCGCCGTCCAGACGACGGTGGCGGCGGCGATGCGTTCGCCGGTGGCGGTGGTCACGCCGTCGGCGTCGATGGCGGCGACCGCCGTGCCGGCGACGACCTCCACGCCGCATTCGGCCAGCGCCTGCTCGATGACGGGGCGCGGCACGGGGCCGAGGTCGGGGCCGATCGCCGGGGCCTGCTCGACCACCACGACGCGGACCTTGGCGTCCGCACCCAGGATGGCGCGCAGCCGGTCCGGCATCTCCGCCGCCGTCTCGATGCCGGTGAAGCCGCCGCCGGCCACCACGACGGTGTTGCGCGCCGCCGTCTCCGGCCGGGCGGCCAGCCCCTTCAGATGCGCGTCGAGGGCGCGGGCGCTGTCGAGCTGGTCGACGTTGAAGGCGTGCTCGGCGAGACCGGGAATGGGCGGGGTGAACAGGCGGCTGCCGGCGGCCAGGACGAAGCGGTCGTAGGGCAGGGTGAACTGGGCGCCATCGGCGCCGGTGGCGTCCACCGCGCGGCGGTCGGCGTGGATCGTTGTCACCACGCCGGGAATGTGGCGGACGCCCACCGCCTCGAACAGCGCCGCGAGGTCCGGCGCCATGCCCTCCAGCACCGCTTCGTAGAGGCGCGGGCGGATGTGGAGCTGAGGGGCCGGCGAGACGACGCTGATCGCGACGTCGCCGTCGCGGCCGGCCAGCGCCACCGCGCGGGCGGCGGACAGGGCGGCCCACAATCCGGCGAAGCCGGAACCGGCGATGACGATCTGCTGGGTCATGACTGGGTGTCCTTCTGAACGCCGGACAAAGGGGAAGCGTTCTGGCGCGCGGGCGCGCGGCAGCCATCCCGTCCGTCCGGCGGCGGTCCGGGAAACGCTCAGGGCATCGGGCGAGGGGTGGTGAGGCCGGTTATGGTGGCCAGTTATGGTGTTTGTCGTGTTCGTGACGCGGCGCGGGCGCTGAGACGCGCGTCGATCCAGCTCTGGACGTCGCCTTGGAACTCCGGCGGGGCCTTGCGGCCGAAGGTCTCGCCGACGCTGGCCAACGTCTCCTTGGCCAGCGTGTCGCGCATCGCCTTCTCGGCCTTCAGCATCACGGCGTGGATGGCGCAGACTCCGGAGGTCGCCCAGTTTGGCGGCGCGTCGTTGAAGACCGCGCAGCGGCCGCGGATCTCCTGGCACTCGAACAGCGGCTTCTCGCCCTCGATGGCGTCGACGATGGTGAGGAAGCTGATGTCTTCCGGCGCCTTGGCGAGGCGGTAGCCGCCGCGCACCCCTTCGCTGGCCGTGACGATTCCCGCCTTCTCCAGCTTCGGGAAGATCTTGGCGAGGAAGGAGGGGGAGATGCCCTGCAATTCCGCCAGATCCCGGCTGCTCAGTGGCGTGTCGCCAGCGGCGGCCAGCCAGAGCAGGCAGTGGATGCCGTATTCGACGCTTGCGGTGAGGTGTGCCATGGCGCGGCCCGTCCATCGGTCTCGATAACGCAGACCGTATCAGTCCGCGTTATCGGGCGCAAGATGGAAAACGCAGATAAAGTTTATCCGCGTTCACGGGGGAGAGGCGGCAGGCCGGAAAAGGAAAAGCCGGAGCCCACCTCGCGGTGGACTCCGGCTCTCCGGGGAAGCGGCCGGGCGGGGGGATGGAGACCCCGCGCCGGCCGGGGGAGGTCAGCGCACCAGGTCGAACGAGTAGTCGGTCTCGCCGACGATGTTCGTGTTGGCGTCCATATCCTCGAAGATCCGATCCAGGATGCGCACCAGCACGTTCAGAGCGCCCTGGTAGCCCCAGGTCGGGTAACGGTGATGGTGGTGGCGGTCGAAGATCGGGTAGGTCAGGCGGATGAGCGGGATCTTGGTGTCGCGCTCCAGATACTTGCCGTAGCTGTTGCCGATGATGTAGTCGACCTTGTCGGTGAACAGCAGCGAGCGCAGGTGCCAGAGGTCCTTGCCGCCGTAGGCCTTGCCGGACTTGCCGAACGGCGAGGCGTCGAGCGCCTTCTGGACCTGCTTCTCCCACTTCTTCGAGCCGGAGGTGGACAGGATGTGCACCGGCTCGGCGCCCAGCTCCATCAGGAACTTCGACATGCCCAGGCAGAAGTCCGGGTCGCCGTACACGGCGAAGCGCTTGCCGTGCAGGTGGGTGTGGCTGTCGGCGATGGCGTCGACGAGACGGCCGCGCTCCAGCTTCAGCTCCGCCGGGACCGGCTTGCCGGACAGCTCGGCCAGCTTCAGCAGAAGCTCGTCGGTGCCGGTGACGCCCATCGGGTAGTTGTACTTGGCGACCTGCTGGCCCTTCTCCTTGATGAACTGCAAGGACTGCGGGGTGCAGTATTCCTGCATGGAGATGGTGGCCTTGGCGTGGACGGCCTCCTTCGTGGCCTCCAGCGTGGTGCCGCCGTCATACATGCGGTACTCGCCGTCGGCCGGGGTGTCGAAGTTGTCCGACACGTCCGACAGGATCGTCAGGTCGATGCCGAACAGGCCGGCGATGCGCTTCAGCTCGCGGTTGTTGCCGACCGCGAAGCCGTCGAAGCCCGGGATCAGGTTGATCTTCTCGTTCTTCGGGGTGTCGAAGTTCTCCGACGTGCCCCAGAAGTGGGTCAGAACGCCCTTGATCATGTTGTCGTAGCCGACGATGTGGCTGCCGACGAAGGCCGGGGTGTGGGCGAAGGGAACCGGGAAATCCGCCGGGACGCTTTCCTTGTTCTTCGCGTTGTTGATGAAGCCGGAGAGGTCGTCGCCGATGACTTCCGCCATGCAGGTGGTCAGCACGGCGATCATCTTCGGCTTGTACAGCGCGTAGGCGTTGGCCAGGCCGTCGATCATGTTGTTCAGGCCGCCGAACACCGCCGCGTCTTCCGTCATCGACGAGGAGACCGCGGAGTTCGGCTCCTTGAAGTGGCGGGTGAGGTGCGTGCGGTAGTAGGCGACGCAGCCCTGCGAACCATGGACGAAGGGCAGGGTGCCCTCGAAGCCCTGGGCCGCGAACATCGCGCCGATCGGCTGGCAGGCCTTCGTCGGGTTGATGACGACCGCCTCACGGGCGAAGTTCTTTTCCTTGTACTCTTCCGTCTTGGTCCACGCGGAAACCCGGGCGACCTCTTCGTCGGAGTGGCCGTACTCGAACTCCGTCTTCTTGCGCTCGAGCAGCTCCTTGTATTCGGGCTGACGGAAGAGCGTGAAGTGGTCGATGACCTTGTCGGCGCTCTGGGAAACGGGGTGGGACATGCTCATTACTCCTATCTTCCAGAGGCCGCTTTAGAACGGAGCCTTCATGATGCCCCAGACGGGGTTGTTGATGGCCAGATCCATGTCGCGGGCGAAGATCGCGAAGCCGTCGTAGCCGTGATACGGACCCGAGTAATCCCAGGAGTGCATCTGGCGGAAGGGCAGGCCCATCTTCTGGAAGACGTACTTTTCCTTGATGCCCGAGGCGACGAGGTCCGGACGCATCACCTCGACGAACTTCTCCAGTTCGAAGGCGGTGACGTCGTCGTAGATCAGCGTGCCTTCCTTCACGTAGTGCTGGGTGCGCTGATAGTCGTCGTTGTGGGCGAATTCGTAACCCGTGCCGACGATCTCCATGCCCAGGTCATGGTAGGCGTCGACCACGTGGCGCGGACGCAGGCCGCCGACGTAGATCATCACCTTCTTGCCTTCGAGCCGCGGCTTGAACTTGGCGATGACGGCGTCGACCATCGGCTGGTACTTGGCGATGACCTTCTCCGCGTTCTCCTTGATGGTGTCATCGAAGAGAGCGGCGATCTTGCGCAGGGACTCGGCGATCTGCGACGGGCCGAAGAAGTTGTACTCCATCCACGGAATACCGAACTTCTCTTCCATGTGGCGCGCGATGTAGTTCATCGAGCGGTAGCAGTGGATGAGGTTCACCTTCGCCTTCGGCGTGTTCTCCAGCTCGGCGAGCGTGCCGTCGCCCGACCACTGGGCGATCACGCGCAGGCCGATCTCTTCCAGCAGGATGCGGCTGGCCCAGGCGTCGCCACCGATGTTGTAGTCACCGATGATGGTGACGTCGTACGGGGTGGAGACGAAGCCTTCCTTCGGCTCGGTCTTCTCGAAGATCCAGTCGCGGATGACGTCGTTGGCGATGTGGTGGCCCAGCGACTGGGAGACGCCGCGGAAGCCTTCGCAACGGACCGGAACGACCGGCTTGCCCAGCTCCTCGGACTTGGCGCGGGCGACCGCCTCGATGTCGTCGCCGATCAGGCCGATCGGGCACTCGGACTGGATGGAGATGCCGTTGACGAGCGGGAACAGCTCGTTGATCTCCTCGATCACCTTGTGCAGCTTCTTGTCGCCGCCGAAGACGATGTCCTTCTCCTGGAAGTCGGAGGTGAAGTGCATCGTGCCCCAGCTGTCCACGCCGGTGTCGCCGACATAGTAGTTGCGGCGGCCGGACCAGGAGTAGTAGCCGCAGCCGACCGGGCCGTGGGAGATGTGGATCATGTCCTTGATCGGACCCCACACCACGCCCTTGGAACCGGCGTAGGCGCAACCACGGATGGTCATCACACCGGGGATCGACTTGATGTTCGACTTGACGCCGCAGTCCTTCGCCTCGGCCTCCAGCACGTTCAGGTGCTTGGCGCGGCGCTTGCGCGACTTCTCGGGATACGCTTCGAGAACCTTGTCGACGAGACCCTTGACGTCGACGCCTTCGTTCACGGACAGGCTCATGGTGCCAGTCTCCTGCATGCTCTCATTGTCCGCGCCACTGCAGCGCGGGACCGAGCCCCCTCTCTCCCACCCCGCGCACAAAGGCGGGGTGGGCTGGGGAGGGGGCCAGTTCAGACCTGTGCCCCGTCAGGGATCCAGGTGTCAGGCCTTGGCGGCTTCCTTGGCCTGGAGCTCGGCGAGCTGCTGCTCCTCCGACTTCATGATGCCGAAGTCCATCAGCATCTCTTCCAGCTCTTCCATGGTGATCGGGGTCGGGATGGTGCCCTTGCCCTTGTTCGCATGGACCTTGTTGGCGAGCTGGCGGTATTCCTGGGCCTGCTGGCTGTCCGGCGCGTACTCGATCACCGTCATGCGGCGCAGCTCGGCGTGCTGCACGATGTTGTCGCGCGGCACGAAGTGGATGAGCTGGGTGCCGAGGCGGGCGGCCAGGGCCGAGGCGAGGTCGATTTCCTTGTCGGTCTGGCGCTCGTTGCAGATCAGGCCGCCGAGGCGCACGCCGCCGCTGTGGGCGTACTTCAGAATGCCCTTGGCGATGTTGTTGGCGGCGTAGAGCGCCATCATCTCACCGGACATGACGATGTAGATTTCCTGGGCCTTGTTCTCGCGGATGGGCATGGCGAAACCGCCGCACACCACGTCGCCCAGCACGTCGTAGGAGACGTAGTCGACGTCGTCGTAGGCGCCGTTCTCTTCGAGGAAGTTGATCGAGGTGATCACGCCGCGGCCGGCGCAGCCGACCCCCGGCTCCGGACCGCCGGACTCGACGCACTTGATGCCCTTGTAGCCGATCTTGAGAACGTCCTCGAGCTCCAGATCCTCGACCGAGCCGGCTTCGGCGGCGAGGTGCAGCACGGTGTCCTGCGCCTTGGCGTGCAGGATCAGGCGGGTCGAGTCGGCCTTCGGATCGCAGCCGACGATCAGGATCTTCTGATCCAGCTCGACCAGCGCGGCCAGGGTGTTCTGGGAGGTGGTGGACTTGCCGATACCGCCCTTACCGTAGAACGCAATCTGGCGCAAAGACATGGGAGGTTACTCCTTTGCTTGGGTCTACAGGGTGTCTTCAATTCCGGGGCGGCCTGCCCAGCGGCCGCTTCGACCCCTTCTCTGCATCCCCCGTGCCAGTTCGCGAAAAATTTTTAAATCATTGAAATTGAACAAGAAAATTGATTGCGGACGAGTGCGGTCCGCTTTGTCGGGCCTGTGACATACCCGACAAAGCCCGACATTTTGTCGGGTCTCTCGCAATGAAAAGGAAGGGATGGCCGAATGTCGTCCGCCAGCGTCAGAGCCAGCGTCAGGCGGCGGCGTGGTTCAGCGCGTCGCGGGCGACGACGAGGCGCAGCGCCAACGCCTCCAGCTCGTCGCCGTCCTGGCCCATGTCATAGAGAAGCTGGGCCAGCGACTGGCCGCGGGCGAGCAGGCGGCGCGCCTTGGCCGGGTCGGCGGGGCGGGCCAGCAGGATGCCGACGAGGCGCTCCCCGGCGATGCCGGCCAGCGCGCGGCTGCGTTCGGCCAGACGGCGCTCCAGCGTGTCGAGCACCGCCGGGCGCCCGGCGTGGTCGAGGTCGGTGCAGAACTGGTGCAGGGAGCGGAGCTGGCGGAGCAGCGCCTCGAACAGCAGCTCGTCGAGGTCGCCGCCGTTGGCCGCCTTTCCGACAAGATCGAACAGCGTGTCGGAAAGCCGCCACGCCGCCGACAGGCAGTCGTTCATCGCCTTGCGGTCGGCGGGTTCGACGAAGGCGTTGGCCTCCTCGCGGTGCTCCTCCTGGTCATCGAGGTTCCGCATCGCGACGACGAGCAGCCCGTCCACCGAGGCCAGCGTGGCGAGGCTGGCGTGCAGCGCCTTGATGCCGCGGTCAGCGCCGAAGCCGTCCATGGCCTCCGCCGCCCGGCGCAACGCGTGGCGGGTGAGGCGGCGCGACTGGTAGACGACGTCGCGCAGCGCGACGGTGGCGCCCAGCGTCTCCAGCATCAGCCGCCGCGCCTCGAAGCGCAGCAGGGCGTGGGCGAGGCTGTCCATGGCGCCGGCGGTGACGCCGGCCGGGTCGTCCTCCGTGCTCGCCGTCGGCGCCTCGCCGCGGACCAGCCGGTCGGCGTCGGCGCGGGCGTCCGCCTCGATGGCCGAGACCACCGACAGCACGGCGCCGCGGCCGGCCCCGCGCAGCAGGGCGACCAGGGCACGCAGGGCGGTGGCCGCCTCCAGCGCGCCGGGCAGCCCATCCTCGGCGGCGCCCTTGTTGTGGACGACGCGGTCGATCAGATGGTCGCGCAGGCGTGGCAGCAGAACGTCCAGGATGATCGGCGCGGTGGGGCGCAGCAGCGCCTCCAGAAGGCGGCCCTGCGGCTGGCCGAGCATGGCGCCCAGCGGGTTGACCGGCTTGGGCACCAGACGCGGGCGGTGGGGCTCCAACAGGGCCAGCACCTCGTCGCCGCGCAGTGGGGTGATGGTGCCGCGCAGCAGCCGGGCGAGCGTCACGGCGTCGCGGGCCTCCCTGGCGCCGCGCAGCGGAATCGGCGCCCGTCCCGAACGCATCGGCATCTTTTCCGAGACGGCGGAAGGAAGAAGAACGCGCGGGGGCTGTGCCGCCCGGTTGCGCGTCTCCTGTTCCTTTCGCTTCATCGGCCACATGGCCTTGCCTCGTCTTGCAACGCACTGAATCCTGTTCGTTCAACTATGGGGTCGTCTCATCATCCGTTCAAACGGATATTTTTCGGATATTTGGAGTAAGCCAAAAGTTGTTTCGGCTGTTTAATCGAATTGTTTTTGAATTCGAAATGTATTGCGGGTCGGACGGCCCCGCTCCGCGGTGACGCGGACCCTTGGCGGATGCGCCGGTTCGCTGTATCCATGAAAGAATTGTGGATTTCGGGAATGTCATGGCGGACGGTTCGGCGAGCGGCGGCTTGAGGGATGCGCGGGGGCGGCTGATCGATCCGGATTCGCCGCTGGCGCTGAAGGCGCATCGCACCAACCTGCTGAACGTGACGGCGGACGCGCTGTGCGCGGAGTCCTTCAACGACGAGCCGCGGCGCCTGCGCATCGGCGGCACGCGCAGCGAACACGCCGTGCTGTTCGAGGCGCTGGACGAGAGCCCGGACAGCCTGATCGCCGCCGACATCTTCCAGCACTACATGGCCTTCACCTTCGGGCTGAACCCGGACTTTTCCGGCGCCGAGGGCACGGACGGGCGGCGGCGCTACCGCGCCAGCTACCTGCGCCTGCTGAAGGGGTGGCTGTTCGACAGCAACAACGCCGAGGGGGCTGTGCTGAAAGGCTGGGTGGAGAGCCGGTTCGGCCTGCTGCCCACCTATCACAAGGAACCGATCCTCCGTTTCGCCTCCGACGCGTGGCGGACCTACGGCGAGGAAAAGGTCGCCACCCGCTTCCACAACAACAACATCAACCTGCAGCTCGACCTGCTGTACGAGTATTGCCAGTGGTGGATGCGCCGCGGCTGGCCGGACGCGCCGATGCCGTCCCGCGCCAGCCACATCCGGCTCTACCGCGGCGTCAACGATTTCGAGGAGCACCACATCGTCGCGCGCCCCGACAAGCGCACGGCGGTCCTGCGCCTCAACAACCTCAGCTCCTTTTCCATCGAGCGCGACATCGCCGGCCAGTTCGGGGACTACATCCTCGAAACCTGGGTGCCGCTCACCAAGGTGGTCTTCTTCCGCGACATCCTGCCCCGCTACCCCTTCAAGGGAGAGGGCGAGTATCTGGTCGTCGGCGGGGACTATAGGGTGGGGGTGTCGCTTCTCTGACAACCGATCACGGGACAGATCCGGCCCATGACTGACCATTCCATCCGCTCACGCGCGCTGGGCGCCTATCTCGGGCTGGCCTGCGGCGACGCGCTGGGCGCCACCGTCGAGTTTCTGACAAAGGGCGAGATCGCCCACCAATACGGCGTGCACAAGCACATCAAGGGCGGCGGCTGGCTCAAGCTGCCCGCCGGGCAGGTGACCGACGACACCGAGATGTCGATCCATCTCGGCCGCGCCATCCTGGCCGCCCCGGAATGGGACGCCCGCCGCGCCGCGGAGGAGTTCGCCGTCTGGTTGAAGGGCGTTCCCGTCGATGTCGGGGACACGACACGGCGCGGCATCCGCCGCTTCATCATGCACGGCACCCTGTCGGAGCCGGAGAGCGAGTATCACGCCGGCAACGGGGCGGCGATGCGCAACCTGCCGGTCGCCCTGGCGACGCTGGGCGACGACGCGGCCTTCGAGCGCTGGACGGTGGAGCAGGCGCACATCACCCATTGCAACGCGATGTCCGACGCGGCGACCCTGACGCTCGGCCATATGGTCCGCCGTCTGGTGCTGGGCGGCAGCGTGCGCGACGTGCGCGACGAATCGAACAAGCTCATCGCGCAGCACCGGCAATTCAAGTTCCAGCCCTACCGCGGCCTCGCCACCGCCTACATCGTCGATACAATGCAGACGGTCATGCACTATTATTTCCAGACCGATTCCGTGGAATCCTGCGTCGTCGAGACCGTCAACCAGGGCGGCGACGCCGACACCACCGGCGCCATCGCCGGCATGCTGGCCGGCGCCACCTACGGGGTGGAGACCATCCCGCCGCGCTGGCTGCGCAAGCTCGACCGCGACGTCTACAACGAAATCTGCGCCCAGGTGGACGGGCTGCTCGCCCGCTCCCCGGCGCTCAAGCAGGGGTGACTGCGACCATGGCCGACGTGATCTTCTTCGAAAAGCCCGGCTGCGCCGGCAACAACCGCCAGAAGGCCCTGCTGGCGGAGGCCGGGCACACCGTCCACGCCCGCGACCTGCTGTCCGAGCCCTGGACGGCGGACCGCCTGCGCCCCTTCTTCGGCGACCGCCCGGTGGCCGAGTGGTTCAACCGAAGCGCCCCGGCGGTAAAGAGCGGGGAGGTCGATCCGGACGCGCTGGACGAGGCCGCCGCCCTGGCGCTGATGCTGAAGACGCCGCTGCTGATCCGCCGCCCGCTGATGCAGGTGGGCGACCGCCGCGACTGCGGCTTCGAGGCGGAACGGGTGGACGCCTGGATCGGGCTGGCCGCCGGAGCGCCGGAGGGCAAGCTGGAAGGCTGTGCCCGCGCCGGGATGCCGCCCTGCCCACCACCCGCAAAGGGGTGACGGGACAACCCTGACTGTCGTAGGTTTGCCCCCGTCCTGTTTGAAACCCGACATTTCAGCGATGGGGGCCGATCCATGTGCGAACTCCTGGGCATGAGCGCCAACGTGCCCACGGACATCTGCTTCAGCTTTCGCGGCCTGATGCGCCGCGGCGGGCAGACCGGTCCGCACCGCGACGGCTGGGGAATCGCCTTTTACGAGGGGAAGGGCTGCCGCACCTTCCACGACCCGGCGCCGAGCTGCGAGTCGGAGATCGCGCGGCTGGTCAGCAGCTATTCCATCAAGTCCTGCGTGGTGATCTCCCACATCCGCCGCGCCAACCGCGGCCGGGTGTCGCTGGAGAACACCCACCCCTTCACGCGGGAGCTGTGGGGCCGCGTCTGGACCTTCGCCCACAACGGCCAGCTCAAGGGCATCAAGGAACGGACGCTGACCTTCTACGAGCCGGTCGGGACGACGGACAGCGAGCACGCCTTCTGCTGGCTGCTCGACCAGATCCGCATGCAGTATCCGGAACCGCCCAAGAGCAACGGCGCGCTGATGCGGCTGATCCGCGACCTCGCCACCGACCTCGGCACGCTGGGCGTCTTCAACATGCTGCTCAGCGACGGGCGGTACCTGTGGTGCCACTGCGCGACCAACCTCGCCTGGCTGACCCGCAAGGCTCCCTTCGGTCCGGCGACGCTGATCGACGAGGACATGAGCGTCGACTTCGCCAAGGAGACGACGCCCAACGACGTGGTGACGGTCGTCGCCACCCGCCCCCTGACCCGCGACGAGAACTGGACCGTCATGAAAGGCGGCGAGATGGTCGTGTTCAAGGGCGGCAATCGGGTGCGCTGACCGGGGATTGTTCCAATCCGTGCAACGAAGATTGGCGAAATCGGGGCTCAATCGATTGGCGTAAGCGGGCTTATGGTCACTTCCGAGACAAACCGAAGCGGTGACGGTGCCGAACCGGCGCCCCGCTTCCCGGACAGGAAGACGTGACCATGAAGATCCTTCGCATCGACTCCAGCCCGCTGGGCGACGCCTCCGTTTCGCGCCAGCTCACCGCCTCGATCGTCGCGGCGCTGCGCCAGGCGACGCCGGACGCCGAGGTGTCCGTCCGCGACCTGACCGTCGCTCCGCCGGATCACCTGACCGGCGAGCTGATGCAGGTTGTGAAGTTCCGCAACCTGGAAGGCCTGACCGCCCGCCAGCAGGAGGAGCTGGCCCTGACCGACGCGCTGGTCGATGAGTTCCTGGCCGCCGACGTCGTGGTGATCGGCGCCCCGATGTACAACTTCACGGTCCCGACCCAGCTCAAGGCCTGGATCGACCGCATCGCCCAGGCCGGCCGCACCTTCCGCTACACCGAGACCGGCCCGGTCGGTCTGGCCGGCGGCAAGAAGGTCTACATCGCCTCGACGCGCGGCGGCGTCTACTCGACCAACGCCGCGATGAGCGCGCTGGACCATCAGGAGGCCTTCCTGCGCACGGTGCTGGGCTTCCTGGGCGTCACCGACGTGACGGTGATCCGCGCCGAGGGCGTCGGCATGGGTCCGGACGCCCGCGCCAAGGCGCTGGCCGCCGCCCAGCTGGAGATCGACGCCCTGGCGACTCCGGTCGCGGCGTAAGGGGTCAGATGGTCCCTCTCGATGTCCCCTCTCCCCTCCGGGGAGAGGGTTAGGGTGAGGGGGGTGCGCATGTGCCGGACGATCCGCCACGCGCAACCCCCTCACCCGGCCCTCCGGGCTACCCTCTCCCCGGAGGGGAGAGGGGAGCTTCGCGACGCGCTCGCTTTAATTGCCCCCCATCGCTTCGCTGATCCGCCGGACGGCCTCGTCCAAGGGCAAGTCGATGCGGGTGATGTTCTGCAGCTCCAGGAAGCGGGCCTCGTTCTTCGACAGCTCGCCCTCGATCACCGCCCAGTGCCTGTCCGACGACCGCTTGGCGATCTGGCGGGCGAAGGTGCGCTGGATTTCCTGGTCGAAGCGGCAACCGAGATAGAGGAAGCTCCTGTCCTTGCGGCGTTCCTGCACGACGGCGGGAATCGGCGTCTGGATGTCGATCTCCGTCAGGATCTCGACAAAGTCGCTGTCGGAAATCAGGTAGTTCCCCGCCGGGGTGGCGCTTCCCGACGGCTTGTAGAGCAGGGTTTCCCAGCCCGACGCCGCGGCGGCCTCGACCTCCGTGCCCTCCGGTGCGTAGTACTTCACCCATTCGCCGACGCCCTGCGGGTGGGACAGGCCCTGGATCTGGCCCCAGCTCCGCCCCGCATCGGCGGTCAGCAGGCTTTCCAGCGTGTTGTCGTACCAGACATCGACGATCATCGGCGGGGCGGGCAGGGCGGCCAGCCACGCGTGAACCGGTGTCGCCGGAACCTCGCGCTTGAAGATCTCGTTCAGGATGCCGTCCAGCGTCTTGCGGTGGCGGCGCGATTCGATGAACTGGGCGACGGCGGTCAACTGGCTGCGGATGCGGCCCGGTGCGGCGACCTTGGCGTTCAGCCGCTGCGCCAGTTCCAGCGAATTGCGCGGGATCGGGCAGTCGGCCTCCGGCAGCAGCGCGAAGGCGCCCGGCCCGAGATAGGGCACCACGCCCCGCGCCTTCAGCGCCGTGGCGATGTCCGCGATGATGGTGTCGGTGTCCGTGCTGGTGTCCGTGCTGTCGAGGACGGCGGTGTCGGTCATGCTAACCCCGTTCGGCTGGGTGGCGTGGTGGGAACGCTTGCCCCCTCCCTGACCCTCCCCCGCTTCGCAGGGGAGGGAAAATTGCTTACAAATAGATCGCCGCGCCCGCCCCCGTGTTGACGGTGGCGTCCTTCAGCGTGTCCACGATGAACTGCACCTCGTCGGCGGTGACCTTGTGGTGCAGCGGCAGGGCCAGCACGCGGTCGACCGTCTTCTGGCAGACCGGGCAGTCGGCCCGGCTGGCGCCGCGCTCCTGGTAATATTGCTGGGTGTAGAGCGCCTGCCCGTAGTCCGACGCCTCGACCTCGTGCGTCGCCAGATCCTCCAGCACCGCCTTGCGCCCCGACGCGGTGAAGCGGGTGCCGAGGTGGACGGCGTAGACCATCGGGTGCACGTCGTCGGCGCCCGGCCCCTTGTAGGGCGGCTTGATGCCCTCGAAACTGGCCATGGCCGCCTCGTAGAAGCCGACCACCTCCCGGCGCTTCGCCAGGATCTCCGGCAGGCGCTTCAACTGGACGAGGCCGAGCGCGGCGGTGATGTTGCTCATCCCCGCCTGAAAGGGGATGGTGCGGGTGATGACCACCGTGTTGCGGTGCTCCGCCTCGCGCCGGCGCAGGTAGCGGAGCTGGTGGGCGAGGTTGCGGTCGTCGGTGACGATCATCCCGCCTTCGCCGGTCACCAGCACGCCGGGTTCGGAAAAGTCGAAGACGGCGCAATCGCCGAAGCTGCCGACCAGCTTCCCCTTGTAGGAGGAGCCGATGGCCTCGGTCGAATCCTCGATCAGGATCAGCCCCTTGTCGGTGGCGAGCGCGCGCAGCTCGTCCCAGTGGGCGGGGTGGCCGTTGACGTTGCCGGCCAGGATGGCCTTGGTCCGCGGCGTTATCTTGGCCTCGGCCTTCGCCGGGTTGATGGTGTGCTGCCAGTAGTCGATGTCGACGAAGACCGGCTCCGCCCCGGCCAGCGCGATGGCGTGCTGCACCTGATGCCAGCCGAAGGGGGAGCAGAGCACCTCGTCCCCCGATCCGATGCCGTAGGCTTTCAGAACCATCAGCGTGGCGATGGTGCCGCTGGACACCGCGACCGCGTGGGCGCGGCCGAGCCAGGCGGCGAAGGCTTCCTCGAACCCTTCCGTCATCCGCCCGTCGCTCAGGCTGCCGGAGGTGAGGATTCGGCCGATGACCGCCACCTCGGCCTCGGACATGTCAGGATCGATCAGCGGGATGTAGTCGCCAAGCTCCGCGTCGTCCGCGACGGCATCGTCTTCGGGCATCGTCATTCCGCGATCCTCATTCAGTCGTCCTCGTCCCGCTGCGCGATCACCACGCCGGTCGCCGTCTCCGGCTTGTTGGTGATGAGCCAGCAATGGTTGGAACCGTCCACGAGGTAGAGGTTGAAGCCGGGCTCCTCCCGGAAGGCGTCCTCCGCCATCACCGCGGCGTGCGCCCCGGTGACGTTGGACAGGTCCGGGTTCGCCTCGCGCACGGCGCGGACCACGGCGTCGAGCCGGGTGCCGTCCGCGAAGAGGCCGCCGGCCATGGCGGCGATGGCGTCGATCCGTTCCGGGGACAGGGCCATGGCGGTCACTCCGCGCCGCGCTTCTTGGCTTCGACGGTGATGGGCAGGCGGGTGTCCGCCGGCATCTCCGGCAGGTCGAGCGTCCAGCCGTTGGCGACCTTGACCCAGCCGCCCCACAGGCCCGGCTTCTCCATCTCCGTGATGGGCTCCTCCAGGTCCTTCTTGGCGACGTAGATCGTGTATTGCTCACCGGCCTTGCGCACCATCACCTTCATGTCACTCTCCAGTCGTCGTGTGTTTGGCTGTTCTCTGGTCAGGCCGCGATCCGCGCGTACAGCGCGGGAAACTCGTTGAGGACCGATTCCACCTCCTCCGCCGTGCTGTAGCGGCTGAGGGAGAAGCGCAGGCTGGCCGCGGCCTCCGCCGGGCTCAGGCCCATGGCGGTCAGGACGTGGCTCGGTTCGTTGCCGCCGGACGCGCAGGCCGCCCCCATGGAGACGGCGATACCGGCGCGGTCGAGGCGCATCAGCAGCTCCTCCGCGTCCAGCGGGCGGCCCTGCGGGTCGGCGAAGCGGATGTTGCTGGTGTTGGACAGGCGGTCCGCCCCCTCGCCGTTGATCCGGCTGCCCGGCCAGGCGGCGAGCACGCCGCGCTCCAGCCGGTCGCGCAGGATCGCCAGACCGCCGGCCTCCGCCACCGTGGCGGCGGCGCGGCCGGCGGCGGCGCCGAAACCGACGATGGCCGGCACATTCTCGGTCCCGCCGCGGCGGTGGCGCTCCTGATGGCCGTGGATCAGCGGGGCGAAGGGCACGCCCTTGCGGATGAAGAGGGCGCCGATGCCCTTCGGCCCGTGCATCTTGTGGGCGGACAGGGTCAGCAGGTCGGCGTTCACCGCGTCCACCCGGATGGGCAGCCGGCCGGCGGCCTGCACCGCGTCGGTGTGGAACAGGGCGCCGCGCGCCTGGGCGATGTCGGCGGCGGCGGCGACCGGCTGGATCGCCCCGGTCTCGTTGTTCGCCCACATGACGGAGACCAGAGCCGTCTCCGCCGTCACCGTGTCGCGCAGGTCAGCGAGCGCGATGGTGCCGGTGCCGTCCACCGGCAGGACGGTGACCCGCCAGCCTTGCCGCTCCAGATCCTCCGCCAGCATGAGCGTGGAAGGGTGCTCGACCGCCGTGGTGACGAGGTGGCGGCGCTCCGGACGCTCCGCGGCGACGGCCCGCAGCGTGCCGAGCAGGGCGGTGTGGTTGGCCTCCGTCGCGCTGGCGGTGAAGAGGATGTCCGCCGCCTTCGCGCCGACCAGCGCCGCCACCTGGGCGCGCGCCTCGCCCACCGCCCGCTTGGCGGCCATGCCGGCGGCGTGCGGGCTGGAGGGGTTGCCGAACTCCCCGGAGAGATGCGGCAACATCGCCTCCCGCACCTCGGGCGCCAGCGGGGTCGTCGCGTTGTTGTCGAGATAGATCATGGGTCCATCGCAGGCCGTGGCACGGAGCGGGCGGTCAGTCCATCACGCCGGGGACGCCGCGGCGGCGGCCGTCGGCGGGCGTGATCTCCTCCTCCAGGCAGCCGACGACGACGCCGGCCGGGAACTCCACCAGATAGACGGGGATCTGCGTGCCCTCGGCGTGGCCGATGCGCACGATGGTGCCGGGCGTGCCTTTCGGGGCGAGCAGCGCGCCGTCCTCGGCGTTGGGGTGGCTGCCGTCGTTGTGGAGGTCCACCGCGGCGGTGACCATCAGGCCCCAGTCGTAGAGCGGTTCGCGGGGCGGGATGAAGCCGGGCTTCTTCGCTTCGGTGACGGCGTCGCTCATCGGGTGCTCCTTGGGCATGACGGTCATTGCGGGTCGTTGCAGCGGGCGTCGACCAGTTCGAGTTCCTTGGCGCGCATGCCGACGATGATGCGCTTCTCGTAAAAATCGACGCCGTAGATGTAATACATCTGCAAGTAGGTACCGATCGACTTCACATAGCCGATGTCCCCGGTGCGGATGAGGAAGTCGCCCATCGGGCGTCCGGGATAGGTGCCGTCGTTGCGCACGTCGCGAAGGGCGCGGACCTTCTGGCCCTCCTCGAAGGCGGGGCGGTCTTCCAGTTCGATCGGCTCGTTCGGATCGCGGGCGCGCTCGCGCATTCGGTGCTCCTTGTTCCGGTCAGTCGGGGGGTCCGGGGGCGTCAGTCGGGGATCAGGTCGCCGGTGGCGGGCAGTCCGGCGCGGCGCTTCTGCGCCACGGTCCGGACGTCATCCACCGGGTCCTCGGTCAGCGGGGCGAGGTCTTCGGGCGGCAGGCGGCTGGCGACGACGAAACGCACGCACCAGTCGGCGTCGCGGATCAGCGCGGACAGCTTTTCCGGCGGCAGGCGCCGGGCGACGACCATGCGCACGCGGGCGCTGTCGTCCCAGGCCATGCTCATCAGCCACTCCAGCCCGATGCGGTTGGCGACCTCCAGCCGGATTTCCGGGTCCTCGTCGTGCATCATCGCCGGCAGCATGCCTTCGGGCACACGGCGGGCGACGCGCAGGCGCACGGAATAGTCCGGGTCGCGCATCAACGGCGAGAGGTCGGCGTCCTCCAGCCGGGAGGCGACGGCGATGCGCACCTCTCGATCGGGGTCGCCGCGCATCTTCAACAGCAGGCGGCGGGGCAGGCGGCGGGCGACGGCGGCGCGCACCGTCTCGTCCGGATCGTCCATCAACCGCGGCACGATGAAGATCGGCGCGAAGCGGGCGGCGTTGGCGCGGACCTCGAAATAGGGATGGTCGAGATGCTCGCCCGCCAGATCGTCGTTCCATTGGAAGAAGCGCTGGATGCGCTTGGCGTAGCGGTCCTGCACGCAGGCGCGCAGCGGCTCGCAGCGCCCTTCGGCCAGACGGTCGCGGTAGGGACAGCCATCGCAGTCGACGGGGTTGCCCAGCCAGTCCAGCGCCTTGTCGATGTCGTCGCTCATGCGTCGTCGTCCTCCGGGCCGGCTTCGTATCGGTCGGCGGCGGCGAGCAGGCGGGTGGTTCCGAAGCGGTCCTTCGGGTCCAGGTCCCGGACCTTGTTCAGGGCCTCGCGCCCTTCGGCCAGACGGCCCAGGCGCAGATGCAGGTAGCCGACCGCGGTCAGGGCGAACAGGAACAGGCGCGGGGCCGGCTCCAGACCTGCGAAGTCCGCCCCCAATGACTTGGAAGAGTCCTGGCCAACCATGCGCCAGTCGGCGTGGTTCAGGCCGATGGCCGCCATGGCGTGGCCGAGCATCCGCTCGCCGTAGAGCAGGGCGGTGTCCAGGTTCGCCTTGTAGAAGTGGAACTTGTAATGGCCGAGATCGACCAGCCGGTGCCCCGGCGCCAGCTCTGCGGCGCGGGCGAGGTAACGCTCCGCCGCCCCGGCGTCGGCGTGGCTGGCGGCGGCGAGATGCAGGAACCGCTCCGCTTCGGGCGGCAGGTCGCCGCCGTAGTAACGGCGGTTGAGCCAGCCTTCATCCACCTCGTCCAGCATGGCGGTGCGCTCCATGGACACCCTCTCCCGTGATGGGACGGGAGAGGGGTTTCGGGCGATCAGGCCGGGACGCAGCAGTCGGCCGGGCAGACCGAGGCGCATTGCGGGCTGGAGAACTGGCCCTTGCACTCGGTGCACAGGTCCGCGTTGATGGCGTAGGCGCCCTTCTTGAAGCTGATGGCGTTGTTCGGGCACTCGGCCTCGCAGGCGCCGCAGGCGGTGCAGTCCGAAGCCTTGATCTTGTAAGCCATGACACTCTCCTTGCAGGTGGGGCGGCTGTTGCGGTGGGCCGCCGGGTAAATCCGTGTGTTCTGGTCGGTCTCTTGGGTATCAGGCGCGCAGGGCGGTGAAGGCGCCGGTGCGGATCACCGCGTCCTGCCCCTCGCGGGCGTTGATCGCACCTTGGCCGAGACGCTCGGCGTAGTCCTTGAAGTAGGTCAATGCCGACTCCTCGATGTATTCGAAGGCGAAGCGGTCAACCGGCTCGATGCCCGCGTCCTTGAGGTTCTGCGACGGGCAACCGCCGATCTTGGCGACGAAGACCGCGGTGCAGTCGTTGATCGCCGACAGCACGCCGCCGAGCGCGTCCTCGTTGCCCGAGCCGCCTTCGCAATACTGGTCGACGCGGCGGTGGCCGACGAACTTGGCGCCCTTCGGACTGACCTCGTAGATCTGGAATTCCTTGGCGTGGCCGAAATGCTCGTTGATGCGCTCGCCTCCCTTGGTGGCGACGGCGATCAGGATCGGCTGCACTTCGGTGCCGACCGTCTCGGCCACGTCGGCCTGTGCTGCGGCCTTGGCGGCGTGGCGCCCGGCGCGCTCGCCCTCGACATGCTCGCGGTAGGTGCGGGCGGCCTCCTGGTCGTACTCCACCTCGCCCATCGCCTCGATCTGGTCGATGGTGAATTCGGACCCGCGGTCCTCGCCCAGCAGGCCGACCGCGTCGGCGCGGCACTGGCGGCAGTGGCGCATCAGCTTGGCCCCGCCCTCGCATTGGTCCTGCAGGACCTTCAGCTCCTGCGCGGTCGGGCCGCGCTGGCCGGTCAGGCCGAAATGCGTGCCGTGCGCCGGGTCGGAGATCAGCGGCATGATGTTGTGCAGGAAGGCGCCCCGCGACTTCACGGCCTTGTTCACGTCCATCAGGTGCTCGTCGTTGATCCCCGGGATCATGACGGAGTTCACCTTCACCAGGATGCCGCGCGACGTCAGCATCTCCAGCCCGAGCATCTGGCGCTCGTGCAGGATCTTGGCGGCGTCCAGGCCGGTCCAGCGTTTGTGGTCGTGGAAGATCCAGGGGTAGATGTGCTGCCCGACCTCGGGATCGACCATGTTGATGGTGATCGTGACGTGGTCGATGTTGTAGTTGGCGATGGTGTCCACATGGTCGGGCAGGGCCAGACCGTTGGTGGACAGGCACAGCTTCAGGTCCGGCGCCTTCTTCGCCAGCATCTCGAAGGTCTTGAAGGTGTTCTTGCCGCCCGCCGCCAGGCTGTCGCCGGGGCCGGCGATGCCGATGACGGAGAGCTGCGGGATTTCCTTGGCCACCGCCATGATCTTGCGGAGCGCCTGATCGGGGGTCAGCTTCTCGGAGACCACGCCCGGCCGGCTCTCGTTCGAGCAGTCGTATTTGCGGTTGCAGTAGTTGCACTGGATGTTGCAGGCCGGCGCCACCGCGACGTGCATGCGGGCGAAATAGTGATGCGCCTCCTCGGAGTAGCAGGGGTGGTTCTTCACCTTCTCCCACACCTCCGGCGCCATGTCGGCCGGGCCGTCCGACGACCCGCAGGAGGAGGACGCGCAGCCGGACGCGGCGGCGGGCGGCGCCTCGGCGGGGGCCTTCAGCTCACCCACGCCCAGGATGCTGTCGAGCGAAATAACGTTGGCCATCGTCCACTCCCTTCCCAGCCGCGCCGTCGGCGCCCTTGGTCAGGTCGATAAAAGCAAGTTCGGGGCCAACCGGTGGAATTGTGGAGTTTCAGATGGTTAGGCGGCTGTGTCGGGCCTGTGGGCCATGTCGGCAATCCGACAAAGGCGGACAAAGCCAAACAATGGCCGACAAACACGCCGCCTGTCGGGGACCTGACATGGTGTCAGGGGTTGCGTCTAAAATCCCCTCTCCCCAGGGAGGAGAGGGTTAAGAAGGCCGACTGCACTGCCCTATGATAACGGGGGTATCACGCGCTCCCCACCTGGAAGGCAAGGACATGGTCCTCATCCGGGCGCAGCGGTTCACCCCCGAAGCCGATCAGGCCGCGGCCGGTCAGCTTCGTCGAATCGCGGCGCAGCAGCAGGGAGGGGGACTCGCCCGTGCGGATGAAGGTGCCGTTGGTCGAATGGTCGGTCAGCAGGAAGCCGCCGCGGCTGAAGTCGATCACCGCGTGCTGGCGCGAGGTGCGGCGCGACGGGATGCGCAGGCCGCAGCCCTCGTCGCGCCCCACCGTGACGCGCGGCAGCAGCGGGGTCAGCGTCGCGTCGGCACCGCGCCCGGACAGGCGCAGGGAGGGCAGGCCGCGCCCGCTGCCGGGCTCGGACAGGGGCAGGCCGACGGTGGCGTTGTCCTCGGCCTCCGGCGTGGCGTCGCCGTCGCGGATCTGGTGGACCCGCACCGGGGCCGCCTTTCCCTTCACCGACACGCTGTTCAGAAGGCGGGCCCGCTTCCGCAGGGCCGGGGAGAGGCGGTCGACCAGATCGTCGCTCGCCAGGATCTCGCCGGGGCGGGCGATGGCTTCCAGCCGGGCGGCGACGTTGCAGGCGTCGCCGTAAAGATCGCCGGGGCCGGCGATCACCGGGCCGAAATGCAATCCGGCGCGCAGGCGCAGACCGAAGTCCCCTTGCCGTTCCATCATGGCGAGCGCGGATCGGGCGGCGTCGTCGCTGGCGGGGAAGCAGGCCAGCAGTCCATCGCCCAGGCTTTTCACCACCGCGCCGCCGTTCTCCCCGACGATCCGGCGCAGACCCTCCAGCACCCGCTGGGTCAGCGCCGCCGCCTTGCGGTCGCCCGCCAGTTCATAGAGCAGCGTGCTGTCGGCGATGTCCACGAAGAGGAGCGCGAGGGGCTTTTCCATCTCGTGCAAAGGCCCGAAGCTGGAGGTTGCGGGAGGCGGGGCACAGCGTAAAGCCGGTGTTCCACTGTCATATCACAACCGTTCGTAACGGTTACAGGGGGCTTGGGAGCCGCCGGCCGCGCCGCTGTCGTGCCACGGCCAAAGCGCCGACCGGTCCTCGGCGGAGGTGTTGATCGATATCTTTTTCCCTCATAGGATGCATAGCGGGCGTTGGCCGCGGTGGGAAGCGTGCCGCCGCCGGCATTGCCATTCAAGGGAGAGGACCATGACGGTGTCCGGCGTCGCATCCACGGCCCCTTCGCTTCCGCTCCCATCCCGATCGCCACCGGCAACCTCGGCGTCGCCGGAGGCGGCCGCCACGAGCGGCGGTGCCGCGTCCGATCGCGTGGCGCTGAGCGGCTTGGGCGGGGCGCTTCGCGGCGACGGATTGACCGCCTTCGGTGCCCTGTCGGACGCCCAGCGTCAGCGGTTGGTCGATCTCGTCGACAGCGGGAAGATCAGCGGCGAGACGGTCAACGACGCGCTCACGCAGCGGCTGAAGCAGGCCCGCGTCAGCGCCATGGGCGCGACGCAGCGCATGTACAACAACGATCACGCCGATCTTTTCTTCGATGAGGCGGCCAGCGTCGACGATCTGCGCGGTGCCTTGTCCCAGACTCTGGCCCGGCGGTCGTCGCTGATGGACAAGCTGACCGCGGCGATGGGCGAGGATGAACGGGCGGCGGCGTCGAACGATCTGGCGGCGCGGACGATGAACCCGCTCCTGGCGAAGGACCGGATGGGGATGTCGCGCCACATCATGCCGGGCTTCTTCTCGATGGACTTTGCCGATTCCCGCCTGAATTCCACCAAAAAGCAGGGGGATGCCACCTACAGCCTGAAGGCGTTGGGCGTCGATCTCGACGCGATCGACAAGGCGCTGCGCAAGACCGGCGAAGAGGACGCCGCGGCCATCCTGTCGGAGCGGGCAGGCTTGCCGACCTCCCGAAAGGTCGCGGCCGATCAGGACTATTCGGTGGACGACGCCCTGGTCAAGCCCCTGACCGCGCCACCGGGCGCTTCGCCGCCGGATGCCAGCGACTACCCGAATCCCCTCGACTACGGCAAGAAGCTGCGCGAGTTTCTGCAGGCGTCCGTCGCGAACCTGCGCAAGGTCGGTGAACTGGGCGGGCACACGGTGTATCAGGTCGACCGTCCCGACCATATCCAGCGCCCCCAGGGCCTCCCGACGCCTTCACCAGCGGGCGTCGCCGCTGCTCAGGGGCAGCCGGTGGATCGCGCGTATATGATCGGTTTGGCAACCCGTTACTGATTGGCCCGTTACCGATCGGCCCATCATTGATCGGCCCATCATTGACCGGAAGGGGAGCGCGGGCGCCAAGTGACGCCCCGTCCCTCAGAAGCGCTTGATCTCGATGTTGTACTTGCGCAGGGCGTAGCTCACTTGACGGGTCGTCATGCCGAGGAGGCGCGCGGCCTTGGCCTGCACCCAGCCGGTGCGCTCCATCGCCCAGAGCAATCGGTCGCGCAGCGATCCCGACTCCGGCTCGTCCAGCGGCACATCGGCGGCGGGCGGCGGGGCGGCGTTGGCAGCCGATGCGGGCGCGGGAGCTACGGCGGCCGGCGCGCTCGGCTCGGGCAGGGGCAGCGGGATCAGCGGGACCGGAACCACCGGCTGGGCGGCGCCGCAGACCGGCGACGGCCCGGCGGAACAGCCCGACGCGCAGGCCGGCCACGCGCCGCCGCCGGCACCCACCGGTTCCGGCACAGGAGTCGGGATGGCAGGGGGCTTCGGCGCGTTGGCCGGCGCCGGACCGCCGGGGCGTCCGGGAGGAACGCGGTTGACGGCCCCCGGCCCCATGGAGGGGGCGAGCCCGCCGACCGACGCGCCCAGCGTTCGGTACTGGAACAGGACCGAGGAGTTGCAGAGGTTCAGGCTGCAGGACAGGGACTCGGTGCGGATGACGCCGTCGCGCGACTGGGTGGCCGCGCGCTCGATACAGTTCTCCAGCTCGCGCACGTTGCCGGGCCAGGTGCAGCGGTTCAGCACCTCCAGCGCCTCGTCCTCCATGACGAGGGTCATGCCGTTATCCTTGGCGAACTTCGCCACGAAATGGCGGGCCAGCGGGCCGATGTCCTGGCGCCGTTCGCGCAGCGGCGGCAGATGGATCGTCACCACGTTGATGCGGAAATACAGGTCGGCGCGGAACTTGCCGTGGCCGACCGCTTCCTCCAGGTTCAGGTTGGTGGCGCAGATCAGCCGGACGTCGGTCTTGATGGTCTTGGACCCGCCGACCCGCTCGAACTCCTGCTCCTGCAGCACGCGCAGCAGCTTGGCCTGGAAGTTGGGCGAGATGTCGCCGATCTCGTCGAGGAACAGCGTGCCGCCCGACGCCAGCTCGAACCGGCCCTTGTGGTCCTTCTGCGCGCCGGTGAAGGCGCCCTTCTCATGGCCGAACAGCTCCGATTCCAGGAGCGATTCGGGCAGGGCGGCGCAGTTCACCCGGATGAAGGGGGCGTCCTTGCGCGGCGACATGTTGTGGATGGCCCGCGCGATCAGCTCCTTGCCGGTGCCGCTCTCGCCGCGGATCAGCACGGTGGACTTGAAGGGCGCCACCCGGTGGACCTGGGCCATCACCTCCAGCATGTTCGGGCTGGTGCAGACCACGTCATTGATCGGGGCGGCGATGGGCCGCAGCTCCTTCTGCATGCGGAAGGTCTCCCGCATCATGAAGCGGCGCTCCTCGGCCACGGTGCGGTGCAGCCGCACGGTCTGTCCGATCAGGTTGGCGACCATGGTCAGGAAGCGGACGTCGCTGCCGAAATGGCCCTGCGGCCCTTCGTCGGAAATGCGATCGATGGTCAGCACGCCGACGACCACCCCCGCCGCCTTGATGGGCACGCCGACCAGCGAGGCCACCTGCTCGTCCAGATCCTCGCGCCCGCCGGTGCGGTTGAGGAACAGCGGTTCCTCCGCCAGGTTCGGGACGACGGCGGGCATGCCGGTCTTCAGGATGCGGCCGGTGATGCCTTCACCGTCGCGGAATTCGATCTGCGCCGCGGCCTCGTTCGACAGGCCGTTCGCGGCGACCAGCCGCAGCACATTGTCCTCGCCGACCAGATAGACGCGCCCGCGGTGCATCTGCAGCTGGTAGGCCAGCGCGCGAAGCACCTCGCGCAGGGTCTGCTGGAGGTCGAGAGAGGAACCGAGGATCTTGCTGACCTCATAAATGGTCAGCAGCTCCAGGTTCGACGTGGACTGGCGCATTGCACCCGGCATGATCGACACCCCCTGCTCAACCGGGACTCCGGACGCCGCGCGCCAGCGCGCTCGTCGATCCGATCCCGGCACGGCGCCTTGAACCGTTCCTCCCGGGGTGGGGTGTGCGCTCGTTGCTGATCGGCGCCTTTGACCACCGGTGCGCCCGCCGCGCGTGCTTCCGTGACAAGCCGTTCGCGCTGCGGACTGTCGAAAGTTTCGGAAACTCTCGGTCGAAAGGCAAGCCCTTTTGCATATCAGTTGCTGCGGCGCACAATGACTTATGGCTGCGGCAGAACGGCGCAACCCTTGAGATAACTGGAATTTCCGCCCGCGATGAACTAATAACTGACTGGTCAGTAATATTTTCTCCACCCTGGAGGACGGCATGCCGGAGGATGATCCCGCCGTTCCGCGCTGGCGCCGCCGCAAGCAGGCGCGCCCCCGGGAGATCGTCGACGCGGCCCTGACCGTCTTCGGCGAGCGCGGCTTCGCGGCGGCCCGGCTGGACGACGTCGCGGCGCAGGCCGGGGTCAGCAAAGGCACGCTCTACCTCTACTTCCCGAACAAGGAGGAGCTGTTCAAGGCGGTGGTCCGCGAGGCCATCCTGCCCAACCTGGACATGGCCGAGCGTCTGCTGGCCGGGGCGCAGGGGCCAAGCTTCGCCGTGCTGGAAACGCTGCTGACCCTCTTCGCGACGCGCATCCTGAAATCCCGCGCCGGCGCCATCCCCAAGCTGATCATCGCCGAGGCCGGAAATTTCCCCGATCTCGCCCGCTTCTATTACGACGAGGTGATCCGCCGCGCCTTCGCCCTGCTGGCATCGGTGCTGGAGCGCGGCATGGCGCGCGGGGAATTTCGCCGGGTGGACGTCGATTCGACCGTCCGGCTGATCGTCGCGCCGATGCTGATGAGCGCGCTGTGGCGCTCCTCCTTCGAAGCGCTGGAGGGGCGCCCGCCGGACGTCGCGGCTCTGCTGGCCGCCCATCTCGACGCGCTGCGCCGGACGCTCGCGCCGGAGGGAGGGCCCCCGTCATGAGCTGGATCGCCGAAACGCTGGCGGCGGCCCTGTCCGTGCTCGGGCTGGGCGGCGGGGACGCCGTGCCGCTGGCCCACGGTTATGCGGAGGGCGAGTATCTGCGCGTCGCCGCCCCGGTGGCCGGGACGCTCGACACGCTGGCGGTGACGCGCGGTGGGCGGGTGGAGGCGGGCGCGCGCCTCTTCGCGCTCGACCGCACCAGCGCGCGGGCGGAGCGCGACCGGCTGGCCGCCGCGCTGGCGCAGGCGCGGGCGCAACTGGCCGACCTGCGGACGGGCAAACGCCCCGACGAGCTGGCGGTGGTCGCCGCCCAGCGTGCGCAGGCCGAGGCGGCGCTGCGCTATTCCGAAGCGGAGCTGGCGCGGCAGCAGACGCTGGTGGCGCGCAAGGTCAGTTCCGACGACCGGCTGGACGCCGCCCGCGCGACCCGCGACCGGGACCGCGCGCGGCTGGAGGAGCTGACCGCGCAACTGGCCGTCTCCAACCTGCCGGCCCGCCCCGACCAGATCCGCGCCGCCGAGGACGCCGTGGCCCAGGCCGGGGCGGCGCTGGCCCAGGCGGACAAGCGTCTCGCCGAGCTGGCCCCGTTGGCGCCGGAGGCGGCGCTGGTCGAGGACACGCTGTTCAATCCCGGCGAATGGGTGCCGGCGGGCGCCCCGGTGGTCTCGCTGCTGCCGCCGACGAAACGGAAGCTGGTTTTCTTCGTCCCGGAGCCGCTGATGGCCCGCGTCCGTCCGGGTGACCAAGTGACGGTGCGCTGCGACGGTTGCCCGCCCGGCCTGACGGCGCGCGTGACCTACGTGGCGCCGCGGGTGGAATACACCCCGCCGGTGATCTACAGCGTCGGCAGCCGCGAGAAGCTGGTCTTCCGCGTCGAGGCGCGGCTGGAGGACGGGGCGGCGCTCAACCCCGGCCTGCCGGTGGATGTGGAGTTGCCGCCATGATCGGAGACGCCGTCATCGACGTGCGCGGTCTGGTCAAGCGCTTCGGCGCCAAGACGGTGGTCGACGGCTTCTCCATCCGGGTGGGGCGCGGGCAGATCTACGGCTTCCTGGGACCCAACGGGTCGGGCAAGACGACGACCATCCGCATGCTCTGCGGGCTGCTGACGCCCGATGCGGGGGAGGGGACCTGCCTGGGGCTCGACATCCGCCGCGAGAGCGCCGCCATCAAGCGGCAGGTCGGCTACATGACCCAGAAGTTCAGCTTCTGGGAGGATCTGAGCATCGCCGAGAATCTGGATTTCGTCGCCCGCATGTACGGGCTGCCGGACCGGCGGCAGAAGGTCGCCTCGGCGCTGGAGCGGTTGGGGCTGGGCAACCGGCGGGCGCAACTGGCGGGCGAGTTGTCCGGCGGCTGGAAGCAGCGTCTGGCGCTGGCCGCCTGCATCCTGCACGAGCCGAAGCTTCTGCTGCTCGACGAGCCGACCGCCGGCGTCGATCCCAAGGCGCGGCGGGAGTTCTGGGACGAGATCCACCGGCTGGCCGGCGACGGGCTGACCGTGCTGGTCAGCACCCATTACATGGACGAGGCGGAACGCTGCCACGCCATCGCCTACCTCGCCTACGGCCGGCTGATGACCCAGGGCAGCGTGGAGGAGGTGATCGCCACCTCGGGTCTGATCACCTACGAGGTCGGTGCGCGCCGGGCGGGCGGGGTGGACATCGGAAGCGTCGCGGCGGCGTTGCGCGACCGTCCGGGCGTCGAGATGGTCGCCGCCTTCGGCGCCCGGCTGCATGTCAGCGGCGGCGATGGCGCGGAACTGGAGGAGGCGTTGCGCCCCTGGGCCGCCGACTTGGACCTGCTGGTGCGGCGGACGGAGCCGACCTTGGAGGACGTGTTCATCCACCTGATGAACCGCAGCACGGACAACTTCGCATGACCGCGCCGGCGGAAGGACGAATGCCATGACGCACTTTTCCTTCGCGCGCTTCGTCGCGGTGATGGTGAAGGAGTTCATCCAGATGCGGCGTGACCGGCTGACCTTCGCCATGATGGTGGGGGTGCCGGTGCTCCAGCTCGTGCTGTTCGGCTTCGCCATCAACTCCGACCCCAAGAGCCTGCCGACCGCCGTCCACGCCGCCGACTCGAGCCCCTTCGCGCGGACGCTGGTGTCGGCCATGGCGAATTCCGGCTATTTCGACGTGACCCGCGCCGCCGCCAGCCCGGCGGAGCTGGACCGCCTGCTGGCGGAGGGGCGGGTGCAGTTCGCCGTCACCATTCCCGCCGGATTCGCCCGCGACCTGCAGCGGGGCGGGCGGCCGGTCCTGCTGGTCGAGGCCGACGCGACCGACCCGGCGGCGACCAGCAACGCGCTGGCCGCCCTCTCCACCCTCGCGCGGCAGGCGCTGGACCCCGACCTGACCGGGCCGCTCGCCCATCTGCGCTCCACCCCCGACCCGGTCGAGCTGCGGGTCCACCGCCGCTACAATCCGGAGGGCATCACCCAATACAATGTGGTGCCCGGCCTGATGGGCGTCGTCCTGACCATGACGATGGTGATGATGACCGCGCTGGCCGTCACCCGCGAGCGGGAGCGCGGGACGATGGAAAACCTGCTGGCGATGCCGGTCCGCCCGTTCGAGGTGATGCTGGGCAAGATCGTGCCCTTCATCCTGGTCGGCTACATCCAGGTCGTCATCATCATCCTGGCGGCCCGGCTGCTGTTCGGCGTGCCCATCGTCGGCAGTTTGGCCCTGCTGTCGGCGGTGCTGGTGCTGTTCATCGCCGCCAATCTGGCGGTGGGCTTCACCTTCTCCACCGTGGCGAGGAACCAGCTTCAGGCGATGCAGATGTCCTTCTTCTTCTTTCTGCCGTCGATGCTGCTGTCCGGCTTCATGTTTCCCTTCCGCGGCATGCCCGGCTGGGCGCAGGCGGTGGGGGAGGTCCTGCCGCTGACCCATTTCCTGCGCATCGTCCGCGGCATCCTGCTGAAAGGCAACGGCCCGGCGGAAATCGCCGGGGAGGTGGCGGCGTTGCTGATTTTCCTGGCGGTTGTCACGGTCGTCGCGCTGAAACGCTACCGGCAGACCTTGGACTGAGCAGTAAACGGGGGCCGGGCGTGGCCCTTCAGCCTTGTCGCCAAGTCGAATTCGGTTGTGACATGAGCGTGAGCCTCACCTTTCGTTAAGAAACATTGGCTCTAATCTTCCCCGATTGGCGGTCCGTGGGGGAAGATGATGCGGCGCTTGGCGGCTGGTCCGACGGTTGCAATGATCGCGGCGGTTCTGATCGCCGCCGGATTGGCCGGACCGGCCGAGGCCGGATCCCACAAGAAGAGGAAGCCCGCACCGCCGGCTCCCAATTCCATCGCCTGGAGTCAGGTGAGCGGCCCCGCCCTGGGGCCGGCCCAATCCATCGGCGGCTACGCCGCGGGTTGCATCACGGGGGCGCAGGCCCTGCCGGGGGAAGGCACCGGCTATCAGGTGATCCGCATGTCCCGCCAGCGCTACTACGGCCATCCGGAGCTGATCGACTATCTGAAGGGCTTCGGGCGGAAGGTCGCGGCGGCCGGGCTGGGGACCGCGCTGATCGGCGACATGGGGCAGGCGCGCGGCGGTCCGATGAGCTTCGGCCACGCCAGCCACCAGATCGGGCTGGACGCCGACGTCTGGCTGCGCCTCGACCACCCGCCGATGGGGCGCAACGCGCGGGAAAGCCTGACCGAGATCAAATACGTCGATTACGGGCGCGTCCGCGTCACCGAGGACTGGTCGGAGCGGCAGGCCCAGCTCGTCCGCATCGCCGCCAGCGACCCGCGGGTCACCCGCATCTTCGTCAACCCGGCGATCAAGCTCGCCATGTGCCGCCATTCCTGGCCGGATCGCGCCTTCCTGCGCAAGCTGCGGCCCTGGCACGGCCATGACGGGCACATGCACATCCGGCTGGGCTGCCCGGCGGGAAGCCCGCAGTGCGAGGACCAGCGCGACATTCCCGACGGCGACGGCTGCGGCGACGAGGTCGCATCCTGGCTCGGCTCCGTCTACCCGGTGGTGGAGAGGCACAACGGCAAGCCGCAGCCGCGCCACGTCAACATGCCGCCCGCCTGCACCCCGGTGCTGCGCGCCGCCGGGACCCGGGTCGCCGCCATCGACGATCCGCACGCGGAGAAGGCGTTACGGTAATGTGACGCAGGATTTTGCGCTTGCACGAACGGAGCGCCCGGATACTGTGAAAGTCGGAATGAATTCGTCCGGCGGTCCAGGCAACGGGGCAGGCGCGAAGGCGATGAGCGATAACAGCGGACACGATCACGCGGGCGCTCCCCGCATCACGCTCAAGACCCGCCTTCACGCCTGGTGGGAGGGGTACGACCTCTCCGGCCTGAAGGGCAAGGGCGGGGAGGAGGACGGCAAGCCGCCGCCCGCCGCCGCTCCGGCCCAGCCCGCCGCCCGGGGCCATGGCCCCGGCGTGAACCGCTGGGGCAAGCCGCTGTGGAGCGCCACGCGGATCGAGGTGGCGGAGAAGCTGTGGGGCGAGGGCTTCAACACGCCGGGCGGCCACGACCACATCCCCTATCTGGTGAAGCCGCTCGGCCTCAACCCGGCGATGAGCGTGCTGGACCTGTCCGCCGGGCTGGGCGGCACCAGCCGGACCATGGCGAGCAAGTACGGCTGCTGGGTCACCGGGTTGGAGGCGTCGGAGCTGCTGGCGAAGGAGGGGATGATCCGCTCCTTCAAGGAAGGGCTGGAGAAGAAGGCTCCGATCGAAACCTACGATCCGGAGAATTTCAGCTATTCCAAGCGCGTGGACGCCATCGTCTACAAGGAGGGGATGTTCTCCGTCCGCGGCAAGGACCAGCTGTTCGACGGGATGGAACTGGCCCTCAAGCCGCGCGGCCATCTGCTGATGACCGATTACGTGATCGACCCGGCGCTGGCCGGGGCCAAGGCCGTCCGGATCTGGTGCGACAAGGAGCCGATGCAGCCCCATTTGTGGTCCAAGGACCAGATGGCCGCCGCCTTCGCCCAGCGGAACCTGGACCTGCGAATCGCCGAGGACATCACCGACACCCACCGCGGCCTGATCGTGAGCGCCATCCAGGGGTTGGTCGAGCATCTGGAGCGCCACCATATGGACCACGAGACCAAGCTCGCCGTGATGGACGAGGTGGAGCTGTGGGTGCGCCGCGTGTCCGCCATCGAGGCGGGGATGCGGGTGTGTCGTTTCTACGCGCTGAAACCGGCGGAGTAGCGTCGAAACGGCCGTATCCTGCGGGAAACGCAACCGCGACGGGGGCCGTTGACAGCGGGGGTGCGCCGCACTATGGTGCGCGCCTTCGATCGAGCCGCCGACCGACCAGGATGAAGAACTATGAAGATCGTTAACTCTCTCAAGTCGATGAAGACGCGCCACAAGGCCTGCCGCGTGATCCGCCGCAAGGGCCGCGTCTACGTCATCAACAAGCAGAACCCGCGCTTCAAGGCCCGCCAGGGCTGAGACCGGCGGCCGGGTCCGCCCGGCCGACGAGTGCTGTGTTGTTGAACGCGACGCCGCGCCGTTCCCTTGGGACGGCGCGGCGTCGCGTTTTGGTGCGTCCGGACGCTGGTCAGTCCTGCAGGCGCGGAAACACGCCGCCAACGGCAATGCAGTACTGCAGGCCGGGAGCGGGCGACTCCAGCGTCGGCAAAGCGAATTCCTTTTCCCCATCGCCGCCGTAGGTCGTGCCGATCAGCGAGAAAAGCGCGATGAAATGGTTGACCGAGAGCCGACGCCCATCCGCCGGCAACCACCCGAGGGGCAGCCGGGCGTAGGAGAACAGGCGGATTTCGCCGATGTAGACATCGATCTCGGGATTGCCGGGGTGCATTCGCTTGTCTCCGTTTTGTAGCGTTCGCAAGGCATGGACTGTCAGCCGGCGCGGCGCGCCGCGGTTCTCTTTGTATCGGTTGCCGTAAAAATGGCAATCCAGACATCGGCTTTCCGCGAAGGTTGAGAGGCGCGAGTCCACCGACGGCAGGGCGGAACGCAAGCGGGGGCTGGCATCGCCCCCCGTCCGATGTTACCTGTGGAAGGGAACGCCGCGGGAACAATCCGGGCGACGGACCATGGGGGAGGACGGCCGACCATGCGGATGCCCGCGCCCGACGACGGCGTCATCGCGCGCCGCCGCGAGATCATCGCAGCGCTGCGGGCCATCGTGCCCGGCGAGGGGGTGATCGCCGATGAAAGCGAACTGCGCGCCTATGAATGCGACGGGCTGACCGCCTACCGTCAGCTTCCCATGGTCGTGGTGCTGCCCAGCACGGTGGAGCAGGTGAGCCGGGTGCTCAGGACCTGCAAGGAGATGGGGGTGAAGGTGGTGCCGCGCGGCGCCGGCACGTCCCTGTCGGGCGGCGCGCTGCCGCTGGCCGACGGCGTTCTGCTGGGGATGGGCAAGTTCAACCGCATCCTCGACATCGACTTCGCCAACCGCTGCGTGGTGACCCAGCCGGGGGTGACCAACCTCGGCATCTCCACCGCGGTGGCGCATGAGGGCTTCTATTACGCGCCCGACCCCTCCAGCCAGATCGCCTGCACCATCGGCGGCAACATCGCCGAGAATTCCGGCGGGGTGCATTGCCTGAAATACGGGCTGACCACCAACAACGTGCTGGGGCTGGAGATGGTGCTGATGGACGGCACCATCCTGCGGCTGGGCGGCAAGCACCTCGACTCCGGCGGCTACGACCTGATGGGCGTCGTCACCGGCTCCGAGGGGCTGCTGGGGGTGGTGACCGAGGTGACGGTGCGCATCCTTAAGAAGCCGGCCACCGCCCGCGCCGTGCTGATCGGCTTCCCGACCAGCGAGCAGGGCGGCGACTGCGTGGCGGCGATCATCGCCGCGGGCATCATCCCCGGCGGCATGGAGATGATGGACAAGCCGGCCATCCACGCGGCGGAGGATTTCGTCCACGCCGGCTACCCGCTGGATGTCGAGGCCCTGCTGATCGTCGAATTGGACGGCCCGGCAGCGGAGGTCGACCACCTGATCGAGCAGGTTGCGGAGATCGCGCGGTCCAAGGGCTGCTGCTACTCCCGCGTCTCGACCTCGGAGGAGGAGCGGCTGTCCTTCTGGGCCGGGCGCAAGGCGGCCTTCCCGGCGGTGGGGCGCATCAGCCCCGACTACTACTGCATGGACGGCACCATCCCGCGCAAGGCGCTGCCCCTGGTGCTGCACCGCATGCAGGAGATGTCCGACCGCTACGCCCTGCGGGTCGCCAACGTCTTCCACGCGGGCGACGGCAACCTGCACCCGCTGATCCTCTACGACGCCAACAAGCCGGGCGAACTGGAGCGGGCGGAGGCCTTCGGCAACGACATCCTGCGCCTGTGCGTCGAGGTCGGCGGCGTGCTGACCGGCGAGCATGGCGTGGGGGTGGAGAAGCGCGACCTGATGACCGACCAGTTCGACGAGGTCGACCTCGACCAGCAGCAGCGCATCAAATGCGCCTTCGACCCCGACGGGCTGCTCAATCCCGGCAAGGTCTTCCCCAAGCTGCACCGCTGCGCCGAGCTGGGCCGCGTGCACATCCACAAGGGGGAGCTGCGCTTCCCCGACATTCCCCGTTTCTGAGCCCCCGCTTCTGAGGCCACCCGCATGACCGTGACCACCATCAAGCCCGACTCGGCGGCCCAGGCCGCCGACGCGGTGCGCTGGGCCTTATCGGAAGGGACGCCGCTGGACGTCGCCGGTTCGGGGTCCAAGCGCGGCCTCGGGCGTCCGATCCAGACCGCCTGCACCCTCGACCTCTCCGGCCTGTCCGGTGTCATCGCCTACGAGGCGGAGGAGCTGGTGCTGACCGCCAAGGCCGGCACGCCGATGGCCGAGATCCTGCCGATGCTGGCGGAGCGCCGGCAGCAGCTCGCCTTCGAGCCGCAGGACCTCGGGCCGCTGTTCGGGCAGCCGGAGGGGCAGGGGACGCTGGGCGGCGTAATCGCCAGCGGGCTGGCCGGGCCGCGGCGCATCAGCGCCGGCTCCGCCCGCGACCACACGCTGGGCATCGAGGGGGTGAACGGGCGCGGCGACCTCTACAAGGGCGGCGGCAAGGTGGTGAAGAACGTCACCGGCTACGACGTGCCCAAGCTGATGGCCGGGTCCTTCGGCACGCTGACCGTCCTGACCGAACTGACGGTGAAGGTGCTGCCGGCGCCGGAGGATGGCCGGACGCTGCTGCTGGCTGGGCGTGAGGACACCGCAGCAGTGGCGGCGCTGACCGCGGCGCTGCAGAGCCCCTACGATGTGTCCGGCGCCGCCCATCTGCCGGCCGCGGTGGCGGCGCGCTCGCAGGTGCGGGCGATCGCCGGGGCGGGCGGGGCGGTCACGCTGGTGCGGGTGGAGGGCTTCGGCCCGTCCGTCACCGCACGTGTCGCCGCGCTGAAGGACGAGCTTGGCGCCGACGCCGTGCTCGACCTGGACGAGTCGCGGGCGGTGTGGAAGGAAGTCAGGGACGTGGCGTATTTTGGGCCCACTCCCTCCCCTGCGTCAGCGGGGGAGGGCCGGGGTGGGGGCGACGACTCCCGCCACGTCTGGAAAATCTCCGTCCAGCCCTCCGAAGGGCCGCGCGTGGCGGAGTCGATCCGCTGGGCGCTCGACGCGGAGCTGTATTTCGACTGGGGCGGCGGTCTGATCTGGGCGGCGGTGGCGCCGACGCCCGACGCCGCCTCCGCGATCCGCGGCGCGCTGGGCACCGCCGGCCACGCGACTCTGGTGCGCGCGCCCGAGGACGTGCGGATCATGGCGGAGGTGTTCCACCCGCTGCCCGACCCGGTGATGGCGCTGAGCCGCCGGGTGAAGGAAAGCTTCGACCCCTGCGGCATCCTGAATCCCGGCCGCATGTACGCGGGAGTGTAAGCCATCCATGCAGACCAACTTCACGCTCACCCAGCTCGCCAACGCCGATTACCGGGATTCCGAAGCGATCCTACGCAAGTGCGTCCATTGCGGCTTCTGCACGGCGACCTGCCCGACCTACGTCCTGCTGGGCGACGAGCTGGACAGCCCGCGCGGCCGCATCTACCAGATCAAGGACATGCTGGAGAAGGGCGGTCCGCCCACCGAGCATCAGGTGAAGCACATCGACCGCTGCCTCTCCTGCCTGTCCTGCATGACGACCTGCCCGTCGGGCGTCAATTACATGCATCTGGTCGACCACGCCCGCGCCCATATCGAGGCGACCCACGCCCGCCCACCTGCCGACCGCGCCATCCGCGATCTGCTGGCCCGCGTGCTGCCCAACCCGCGGCTGTTCCGTCTGGCCCTGATCGCCGCCTGGTTCGGCAAGCCCTTCGCCGGGCTGCTGCCGGGGCGGCTGGGCGCGCTGCTGGCGCTGGCGCCGAGGTCGGTGCCGGGGCCGAGCCACAGCGACCGTCCAGGCAGCCATCCGGCGGTCGGGCCGCGCCGCAAGCGCGCCGCCCTGCTCGTCGGCTGCGCCCAGCAGGTGCTGGCCCCGCAGATCAACGAGGCGACCATCCGCCTGCTGAACCGCCACGGGGTCGAGGTGGTGGTGGCCAAGGGGGCCGACTGTTGCGGCGCCCTGACCCATCACATGGGCAAGACCGATCTCAGCGACTCCGCGGCGAAGAAGACCATCGACGCCTGGATCGCCGAGATGGACGGGGAGGGGCTGGACGCCATCATCGTCAACACCTCGGGCTGCGGCACCACGGTGAAGGACTATGCCTACCAGTTCCGCGAGGATGCGGAATACGCGCCCAAGGCGCTGCGCGTGGCGGCCATCGCCCGCGACGTGACGGAGTTCCTGGCGGAGATTGGTCTGTCCGATCCGGTGATCGAGACGGGGCAGGCCATCGCCTACCACTCCGCCTGCTCCATGCAGCACGGCCAGCGCATCAAGGACCCGCCGCGGACTCTGCTGCGCGGCGCCGGCTTCGAGGTGAAGGAGATCCCGGAGGCTCATCTCTGCTGCGGCTCCGCCGGCACCTACAACATGCTCCAGCCGGAGATCGCCGTGCAGTTGCGCGACCGCAAGGTGCGCAACATCGAAAGCACCAAGGCCGCCGCCATCGCCGCCGGCAACCTCGGCTGCATCACCCAGATCGCCACCGGGACCGGCCTGCCCATCGTCCACACGGTCGAGTTGCTGGACTGGGCGACCGGCGGCCCGAAGCCCGAGGCGCTGAGGGACAGCCCGGACTTCGCCGGTCCCGCCCAGGCGCCGGGTGCTGCGCCGCGCGCCGCAGAGTAGGTTGCCGGGAACCCTCTCCCGTCCCGGGAGAGGGGAGGGGCCCGCGCGAAGCGTGGGAAGGGTGAGGGGGCCGGCAATGGGCAGGCACATGATCCTTGAATGGACCCTCACCCGGCGCCTTCGGCGCCACCCTCTCCCGGGGCGGGAGAGGGCCCCCGCACTGTGTGCCGGCCTCCAACACCGACCCACTTGGACTTTTCGCGCCGTATGGCTAGGTTGGCGCCAACGGGACGATGAGGCGCTCAGTGGACAGCGGGTTCAAGGACGACAGCGACGGCGGTTACGGGATCGGGCGGCGGCTGTCGGCCTGGGGGGTGCACGCCTTCACGGGCAGCGGCGTCGTGCTGGGGCTGCTGGCCCTGCTCGCCGCGGTCAACGGCGAGGCCAAGGCGTGCCTGGGCTGGTTGGGGCTGGCGCTGGTCGTTGATGGGGTGGACGGCACGCTGGCCCGCCGCGCCTCGGTGAAGGAGGTGCTGCCGGGCATCGACGGGTCGGCGCTCGACCTCGTGATCGACTATCTGACCTACGTCGTCGTCCCGGCGGTCTTCCTGTACCGCTTCGGCCTGCTGCCCGACGGGTTCGGCGTGGCGCTGGCCGCCTTCATCATGATGACCTCGCTCTACTGCTTCTCCAACACCGGGATGAAGAGCGGCGACAACTACTTCGTCGGCTTTCCGGCGATCTGGAACGTGGTCGCGCTCTATCTGTGGCTTCTGGCGCTCGACCCGTGGGTCAACACCGCCGTGGTGCTGGTCCTCGGCCTGCTGACCTTCACGACGGTGAAGTTCCTGCATCCCTTCCGGGTGCGCCGCTGGATGCGCCTGAACCTTCTGGTCAGCGGCGCGTGGCTGGCCTCCAGCGCGGCGCTGGTGGTCCTGTATCCGGACCGTCCCGACGCCGTCTGGTATGTCTGGCTGGCCAGCAGCGCCTATTACGCCGCAATCTGCGCGTGGCGGACGCTGCGCGGGCCGGCTGAGGCTTAAGGGGCGCCTCAGGGCTTCCCTCAGGGCTTTTCGGGAGCGGTCTCCCGATTGATGTCGTCCTTGGCGTCGCGGGCCTTCTGCTGGATGGCCGCGCCGGCGTCCTGCATCATGCGGCCGGCCTCGGCGCCGATGCCCTTGGCGGCCTCGCCCACGCGCTCCGCGGTCTGGTCCACCGCGCGCCCGATCTCCTGGCCGGTCTTTTCCGCCGACTGCTGGTCGTCGCAGGCGGCCAGCAGCGGCAGGGCCAGGAGGGGAAGGGCAAGGACGGCGGTGCGAATCCCGTTACGACGAGCCATGGGATGGTCTCCACAGTTGATCCATGGAGGCGTAACGGTTCACGGGGGCGTTTGGTGCCCGCTTTCCATCAAAAGGGGAGCCTTCCTCAAAAGCGGTAGGAGGCGGTGATGGCGACCACCGGCCAGAAGCGGGCGGCGCGGATCGAATCCTCCACCTCGCGGCGCTGGTCCTCCAGCACGGCGGCGATGGCCGGCGTGGTCGCCACGCCGGGGGCGCTCAGGCTGACCCGCGGCTTGCCCTGGAACAGCACGCCGAGATCCACGCCGACGCTGAAGTTGGGGCTGAACACCGTGCCGTTGTAGCCGATGCCGGCATAGGGGGCGAAGCGGTCGAACTTGGCCTCGCCGTCAAGCTGGCCGGCCTGCTGCGGCGTGACCACCACCCCGCCGAAGCTGCGCGGGCCGGACAGGGTGCCGGTCAGGTCGGCCTTGTTGTAGTTGATCCGCGCGCCGCCGCTGATGCGGAAGCCGGTGCCGGCGACCGGATAGAGATCGAGCACCGCGCCGAAGCTGCGCAGCTTCACGTCCAGGTTGTAATCGACGCCGGAGATGCCGCGGTCGGTGCTGAAGGTGAACATGTTGCCGCCCAGGCGCAGCCCGAACATCGGATTCACCCGGTAGCCGGCCTCCAGCCCCAGACCCAGCGTGCTGGCCTGCGCGCCGACATGGAAGGGGGAATCGACCGGACCATCCATGGTCTGGGCGGTGGCGGCGGAGGCTCCGGCAGCGGCGAGGGCGAAGGCGAGAAGGGCGGCGGTGCGCATGCGGCGTTTCCCCTTGAGGCGTCTCGATCGAGCGGGGAACGCGGACCAACCGCAAAAGTTGCGGCCGGCGTGGGGCGCCGGCCGCGTTTCAGCTAACTGTGGCCAAACCGCCACAGCGACAGGGGTGTGACCTTGCTTAGAACTGGTCCTCGCTCAGCGCCATGACCGTGCGGTGGGCGGTCAGGATCGGCAGCAGCAGGCCCGGCCCCTGGGCCAGGATCTGCTCGGCGTAGAAGCGGGCGGTGACCAGCTTGGCTTCCAGGAAGGGCGCGTTGGCGCCGGGCTGGCGCAGCCCCTCCAGCGCCTTGGCGGCGGAGCGGGCGAGCATCCAGCCGCCGGCCACCGTGCCCCACAGCTTCAGATAGTTCACCGCCCCCGCCGCGGCGGCGCGCAGGTCGCCGTCGGCCTGGGTCTTCACCACCCAGGCCACCGCCTGCTCCAGCGCGTCCAGACCGGCGGACAGGTTGGTGCGGATGGCCTCCATGTCGTCGCCGGGGATGCTCTCCAGTTCCGCCACGGTGGCGCGCATCTCGGCGATGAAGGTCCGGGCCGACTCGCCGCCGTCGCGGCCAGTCTTGCGGAAGGTCAGGTCGTTGGCGTGGATGCCGTTGGTGCCCTCGTAGATCGGGGTGATGCGGGCGTCGCGGTAATGCTGGGCGGCGCCGGTCTCCTCGATGAAGCCCATGCCGCCGTGGATCTGCACGCCGGTCGAGGCGACGTCGCAGCCGATGTCGGTGCTCCACGCCTTCACGATGGGGGTCAGGATGTCCACGCGGGCGGTGGCGGCGGCGCGCACCGCGGCGTCCTCGTGGTGGCGGGACACGTCGAGCTGGGTGCCGGCGTAGAGCGCCAGCGCGCGGGCGGCCTCCGTCTTGGCGCGCATATCCAGCAGCATCCGGCGCACGTCCGGGTGGCGGATGATGGCGACGCCGGAGCCCTTCGGGTCGGCCAGATCCTTGCTCTGCACGCGGCCCTTGGCGTAGTCGCGGGCCTGCTGGTAGGCGCGCTCGGCGATCGCCACGCCCTGGATGCCGACGCCGAGGCGGGCGTTGTTCATCATGGTGAACATGTATTCGATGCCGCGGTTCTCCTGGCCGACCAGGAAGCCGACGGCGCCGCCGTTGTCGCCGAAGGCCATGACCGCGGTGGGGCTGGCCATGATGCCCAGCTTGTGCTCCAGGCTGGCGCAGCGCAGGTCGTTGCGCTCGCCCGGCGTGCCGTCCTCGTTCGGCAGGAATTTCGGCACGATGAACAGGCTGATGCCCTTGATGCCCGGAGGCGCGTCGGGCAGGCGGGCCAGCACGAGATGGACGATGTTGTCCGTCAGGTCGTGCTCGCCGTAGGTGATGAAGATCTTCTGGCCGGTGATGCGGTAGGTCCCGTCGTCGGCCCGCACCGCGCGGGTGCGTACGGCGGCGAGGTCGGAGCCGGCCTGCGGCTCCGTCAGGTTCATGGTGCCGTTCCACTCGCCGGCGATCATCTTCGGCAGATAGAGCGCCTTCTGCTCCGGGCTGGCGTGCTCGGTCAGCAGATCGACGGCACCCTGGGTCAGCAGCGGGCACAGGCCGAAGGACAGGTTGGCCGCCTGCCACATCTCGTTCACCGCGAAGGCCACGGTCCAGGGCAGGCCCTGCCCGCCATAGTCCGGCTCGAAGGGCAGGCTGTTCCAGCCGCTCTCGATGAACTGGCTGTAGGCGTCCTTCCAGCCGGTCGGCGTGCGGACCACGCCGTTCTCCAGCACCGAGCCTTCCTTGTCGCCGACCCGGTTCAGCGGGGCGAGAACGCCGGAGGCAAACTTGCCGGCTTCCTCTAGCACGGCGTCCACCAGATCAGGGGCCGCCGAATCGCAGTTCGGAAGCGCGGCGACCGTTTCGAGGCCGACCACCTCGTTGAGGACAAAGCGGAGGTCATCGACCGGAGCGGTGTAGGGAATCATGGATGGAGCGGCCTCCCGTGACCCGATTGTGCGTGCGTTTCTGCGTGCCCGATTGCGCGTGAACACGCCTTGGGCGGTTTACGTGCGCGTCACCATACCGTACCGAATGGTGCATGGCGAGCCTCACTGTCGGACAGGAATATTGGCATCTGGGTTGCGGTGCGAACAGCGCGCCTGCGACGCAGGAGAGGGCGCCAGACTTGGCATCGCGGTTGCAAGAGTGGGGCAGCACCGCTCACAGGGGTTCCTCCCATGACCATCGCCTCCGCCCTTGCCCGTCAGGCCGAATCCGCCGTTCAGGCCGCGAAGACCAGCCGCGGGCCGGAGACTGTCGAGGCGGCGGTCCGCAACGCCAGCGCCAAGACCGGGGTCGATTTTTCCTACCTCATGGAAAAAGCTGCCGTGGAGAGCGGGTACCGGACGGACGTGAAGTCCTCCTCCTCCTCGGCGACCGGGCTCTACCAGTTCATCGACAGCACGTGGCTGGCGACGATGCGCGACCATGGTGCGGACCACGGCTACGCCAAATACGCCAACGCGATCCAGACGCGCGGCGACGGGCGCCCCTACGTCACCGATCCCGACCTGAAGCGCGAGATCCTGGACCTGCGCAAGGACCCCAACGCGTCGGCCCTGATGGCCGCGGAATACACCCGCGACAACAAGGAGTATCTGGAGGACACGGTCAAAGGGAAGGTCGGCTCCACCGAACTCTACATGGCGCATTTCCTCGGGGCGGGCGGGGCGTCGAAGTTCCTGAACGCCATGCAGGACAACCCCAACCGCGCCGCCAAGGAGCTGTTCCCCGACGCCGCCTCGGCCAACAAGGCGGTGTTCTTCGACAAGGACACCGGGCGGGCCAAGTCGCTGAAGGACATCTACGACCGCTTCGCGACGAAGTTCGCGGAGTCGCCCAACGCCGACTTCGCCCCGGCCCAGACCGCCATCGACCGGGTGCGCCGCCAGGACATGCCGGACGGCTTCACCACCCAGGTGCCCAGCATGCCGCAGAAGGCGCTGAACGGCACGCCGCTGTCGATCTACCATGTTCTGGCCCTGAACGCGCTGGAGACGCCGGACGAGGTGGACAGCATCTCCGGCAGGCCCGCGCGTGGCCGCCGCCCGGACGGCGAGGACAAGGACAACCGCCGCATGCGCGACCAGCCGGTCCGCACGGATCAGAACGAGCACACCGGGCTGGGCCTCGGGCTGGGCCTGTCCAAGGTGGTCGGGCAAGGGACGGCCGCTGGGGCTGCGGCTGGTACGGAGACAAGCAAGGCGGCTTGATCGGCTGACGTCCGGGCTACATGTCCGTGAGCCGCTCGCAGGCCTCCGCCGCGATGGCCGCGAACACCCGGCGATCGCCGGGCAACAGCGAGTCGGCGGTCAGCCGGCGGTGCGGCTCGAACCGCAGGCCCGCCCGGTGCGCCGCCGCGGCGCTTCCCCAGAAGGCCGGCGGCCGATGGCTCAGGCCCGCCGCATGGCGCGGTTCGCGCAGCCGGACCTCCCGCAGCACGTTGGTCAGATCGAAATCGATCAGGAACCGCCGCCCGCCGGGGCCGGTCAGGCGAATCCAGGCATGGAAGGGAAAGGATTCCGTCTTCTGCCGCCGCTGCGCCGGATCGGGAGGACGAACGTCGGCGGGTGCCGCCGGGTAGCCGAGCCAGCGCGCCCGGCCGTGGGGTTCGGATTTGCGGAACGCCACGCGGCCCAGCGCGACCTCGGCCCGCCCGTGGCCCAAGGACTCCAAAAGCATCGCCCCGGCGAAGGCGTAATACTGGCAGCCGCCCAGCCGGTGGGTGTGGACCAGCTCGCGGTGCAGCGGATGGGCGGTCACGGCGTCATGCACCGCCTGCCGGATGCGCTCCCGCTCCGGCGGCAGGGCGCCTGTGGTGGACGTGCCGGGCACCGGCGCCGTCTCGGCCTCGCCCAGCATCAGGCGCATCCACGCCGACATCGCGAGAAGCATCGCCGCCTCCGTTCCGCGGTTACCGACCTGCACGACGACGAACAGGCCGGAACCGTGAAAGGTTGCCCGAGGCGGGCAGGGGACCTCTTTCGGGTGGCGCCCCTTACGGCAGCATCTTGCCGGGATTCAGCAGGCCCTTGGGGTCGAGCGCCGCCTTCATGGCGCGCAGCAGGTCGAACTCGACCGGGCTCTTGATGACCGGCATCTCGTCCTTCTTGAAGCGGCCGACGCCATGCTCGGCGGAGATCGAACCGTCCAGGGCGAAGATCACCTCGTTCACCACGTGGCAGATCTCGTCCCAGCGGGCGAGGTAGGCGGCGGTGTCGGCGCCCTGCGGCTGGCTGAGGTTGAAGTGGATGTTGCCGTCGCCGACATGGCCGAAGGGGGTCGGGCGGATGCCGGGGCAGGCCTGGGCCACCGCGGCCTCGGCGCGCTCGATGAACTCGGCGACGCGCGACACGGGGACCGACACGTCGTTCTTGATCGAGCCGCCCTCGAACTTCTGCGCCTCGACGATGGCCTCGCGGATGAACCAGAGCTGGTTGGCCTGGGTCTCCGACTGGGCGATGGTGGCGTCGGTGGCCAGTTCCGCCTCGAAGGCCTCGCCCAGCGCCGCCTCGACCGTCTCGCGGAAGGCGTCGGACTGGGTGCCGGCGGTCAGCTCGGTCAGCACGTACCAGGGCGACGGTTCCGACAGCGGGTCGATGGTGCCGGCGACGTGCTTGAGCGCGAACTCCAGGCAGCGGCGCGACATCAGCTCGAAGGCGGCCACGGCGTCGCCCGACGCCTCGCGCAGGCGGGCCAGCAGCTCGATGGCGGCGGCGGGGCTGGGCACGGCGATGAAGGCCGTCTCCGCCTGGCGCGGGCGGGGGTAGAGCTTCAGCACCGCGGCGGTGACGATGCCCAGTGTGCCCTCCGCCCCGATGAACAGGTGCTTCAGGTCGTAGCCGGTGTTGTTCTTGCGAAGGCTGCGCAGGCCGTTCCAGACGCGCCCGTCGGCCAGCACGACCTCCAGCCCAAGCACGAGGTCGCGCATGTTGCCGTAGCGCAGCACGTTGATGCCGCCGGCGTTGGTGGAGATCAGCCCGCCGATCTGGCAGGTGCCCTCCGCCCCCAGGCTCATCGGCAGCAGGCGGTCCTTGTCCTTCGCGGCCTCCTGCGCGGTCTTCAGCACGACGCCGGCCTCCACCGTCATGGTGTAGTTCAGCGTGTCGATGCCACGGATCCTGTTCATCCGCGACAGGCTGATGACGATCTCGCGCCCTTCCTCATAGGGAATGGAGCCGCCGACGAGGCTGGTGTTGCCGCCCTGCGGGACGACCGGGATGCCGGCCTCCGCGCAGATTTTCACCACCGCCGCGACTTCCTCGGTGCTGGCCGGGCGGACCACCGCCGGGCTGTTCCCCTTGAAGCGCCCGCGCCATTCCGACAGGTAGGGGGCCATGTCCTCCGGCGCGGTGAGAAGGCCGTTCGGGCCGACGATGGCGCGGATTTGGTCGAGGGTGGCAGCGAGGCTGGCGGAGGTCATGGGCGGACGGTCCGGGGGCTGGAGAGGGCATCGCCCCCACCCCGACCCTCCCCCGCTGTCGCAGGGGAGGGGGCTTTCTGTCCCTCCCCTGCGACAGCGGGGGAGGGAGGGACCCGCAGAGCGGGAGGGTGGGGGCTCGTTGCGAGACTCTTATCGCCTCGCCGTCCGTTTTTCCACTATGCCCGCGGCGCGGCCGCCCGCCGCAGCCGGTCGTTGATGGCGACGCCCAGCCCCTCGTCGGGGATCGGCATCACGGCGATGGCGCGGGCCCCCTCCTGGTCGAGCGCGCGGAGGTGGGCGAACAGGTTCGCCGCCGCCTCGTTCAGGTCGCCCTGGAGGCTGAGGTTCAGGCGGGCCTTGCCGCCGCGGATGAAGCGGTCGGGGCCGAAGGTCAGGAAGGCCTCGTCGTCCTCGGCGCTCGTGGCGTTCAGCCGCACCGGGGCGTTGGGGGCGTAGTGGCTTTCCAGCTGGCCGGGCGACTTCGGAGCGTCCGGGTTGCCCGCGGAGACCTGGATGGGACCGATCAGCCGTTCGATCTCCTCGCGCAGCACGGCACCGGGGCGCAGCAGCACGGGCGTCTCGCCGGTCAGGTCGAGCACGGTGGACTCCACCCCGACCTGGCACTTCCCGCCGGCCACCACCATGCTCACCCGGTCGCCCAGGCTTTCGATGACGTGGTGGGGGGCGGTCGGGCTGACCGCGCCGGAGCGGTTGGCGCTGGGGGCGGCGATCGGCTTGCCGGCGGCCTTGAGCAGGGCCTGCGCCACCGGATGGCCGGGCACGCGCACCGCCACGCTGTCCAGCCCGGCGGACACCAGCAGCGACAGCCCGGCCTCCGGGCGGCGGGGCAGGACCAGGGTCAGCGGGCCGGGCCAGAACTGGTGGGCCAGTTCCACCGCCCGCTCGTCGAGAACGGCGATGGCCTCGGCCGACTCCAGGTCCGGCACATGGGCGATCAGCGGGTTGAACTGCGGGCGGCCCTTGGCGGCGAAGATCGCGGCCACGGCCCGGTCGTCGGTAGCGTCGCCGCCGAGGCCGTAGACGGTCTCGGTCGGGAAGGCGACCAAGTCGCCGCTGCGCAGGGCCTCGCCGGCGCGGGCGAGGCCGGCGGGCGTGGCGGGGATGATGTCGGGATGCTTGTCGGTCACGGGAGGATTTGTAAAGCGTCGGGGGATGAAGTCAATTCGCGCGGTTGCGCCGGCACTGTCCAAGCCTTATGACGGGTGTGCACGATAAACAACCAAATGATGGGTGTGGGCATGGCGGGCAAGGTCTTCACCGTGGCTCAGCAGAAGGGCGGGGCCGGCAAGACCACGCTGGTCGCCCATCTCGCCATCGCCTGGATGCAGCTCGGGCGGTCGGTCGCCACGGTGGACATCGACCCGCAGGGCAGCCTGACCCGCTGGCAGGCGGTGCGGGCGGAGGCCACGGGCGGGGAGCCCGGCTTCACCCATGTCCAGATCACCGGCTGGCGCACCCAGACCGAGGTCGAGAAGCTGGCCCGCGACCACGACATCGTGCTGATCGACAGCCCGCCCCACGCCCAGACGGAAGCGCGCATCGCCGTGCGTGCCGCCAGCCTCGTCCTCGCCCCGGTGCAGCCCAGCCCGATGGACCTGTGGGCGGTGCAGCCCACCCTGGACCTCGCCGCGCAGGAGAAGCGCCGCCTGCTGCTGGTTCTGAACCGCGTGCCGCCGCGCGCCCGCATCGCCGACGAACTGATCGCGCGGGTGCGCGACCTCGTGAACCCGCCGGCGGTGGACATCGCGGAGTCGCAGATCGGCAACCGCACCGCCTACGCCGGGACCCTGCTGTCTGGCCTGTCGGTGACCGAGGCCGCCCGCAAGACCCAGGCGGCGGCGGAGATGCAGGCGCTGGCCGAGGAGATCCTGCGCCGGGCGGCGTGAGGGGGAATGGCACTCGTGCCGAGTGTAACGATACGCGCAACCCCCTCACCCTAAAGCGAACGTCCGTTCGCTTTAGACTCACATCGCCTCACTTGCCGGCGGGCTTCGGCCACATGTGCGGCCGGGACCGCCGTCGCGGTCCAAAGCGGATTGCAATCCGCTTTAACCCTCTCCCCTGAGGGGAGAGGGGACATCATTACAGCGCCTGCAGCGCCTTCAGCACCGCCGCCACATGGCCGGTGACCTTCACCTTGCGCCAGACGTTGCGGACGATGCCGTCCTTGTCGATCAGGAAGGTCGCGCGCTCCAGCCCCATGTACTTGCGGCCGTACATGCTCTTCTCGACCCAGACGCCGTAGGCCTCGGCGACGCCGGTCTCCTTGTCGGAGGCCAGGGTGAAGGGCAGCTCGTACTTCGCCTTGAACTTGTCGTGGCTGGCGACGGTGTCCTTGGACACGCCGATGATGACGGCGTCCAGCCCGCTGAAGTCCGGAAGCTGGTCGCGGAAGCCGCAGGCCTCCGACGTGCAGCCGGAGGTGTCGTCCTTCGGGTAGAAGTACAGGATCACCGGTTTGCCCCGCAGTGCGGACAGCGTGACGCTGCCGCCGCCGTCGGTCGGCATGGTGAAGTCCGGGGCGGGGGTGCCGGCCTCGATGGCGGGCGCTTGGGTATCGCTCATGGGAGTCTGGCTTCTTCGTTGGTCTCTGGGGGAGGCAGCCTTGACGCCGGCTCCTCGACCAGCGCCACGAAATGGCGATGGGCGCGGGCGGCGATGTCCCGGATTCTGCTGTCGAGCGCGGCGAAGTCAACCGCCGGCTCCTCGTCGGGGAAGGCGGCGCGGGACAGTCCCTCCAGAAGCGTCGGCGAGACCTGCCGCGGATCGAGCACCCCGTCGGTGGTCAGCCGCAGGAAACCCTGCACGCGGCGCCACAGCTTCAGCGTCGCCACCAGTTCCTCCGCGACCTCCGGCGCCAGCAGCCCGGCCGCGGCGGCGTTGAGCAGGGCGCGGCTGGTCGCGATGGACAGGATGTCCGGATGGGCGTGGCCGTGGCGGAGCTGGAGATACTGAGCGGTGAACTCGATGTCGATCAGGCCGCCGCGGGCGTATTTGACGTTCCACGGGTTGGTGGTGCCGAATTCCTTGTCGATGCGGCGGCGCATGTCGGCGACGTCCCGCAGCACCTTGGCCGGGTCGCGCGGGCCGGTCAGCACGCCGCGGATCGCCGACTCGACCTTATGACCCAGCGCCGGATCGCCGCCGATGACGCGGGCGCGGGTCAGGGCCATGTGCTCCCACGTCCAGGCGTCCTTGGTCTGATAGGCGGTGAAGGCGTCCAGCGCGGTGGCGAGCGGCCCGGCGTTGCCCGACGGGCGCAGCCGCATGTCCACCTCGTACAGCCGCCCGTCGGCCATCGGAGCGGTGATGGCGTTGGTCAGGCGCTGCGTCAGCTTGATGTAATACTCGTTGGGGGCCAGCGGCTTGGTCCCGTCCGACTGGCGGGTGCCCGGCGGCACCTCGTAGACCACGATCAGGTCGATGTCGGAGGTGATGGTGAGCTGCCGGCTGCCCAGCTTGCCCATCGCCACCACCACCCAGGCGCCGCCGGGGATGCGGCCGTGGCGGGCGGCGAACTCCTCCTCCACACGGGCGGCCAGCTCCGGCACCACCACGTCGGCCAGATCCGCCAGGAAGGGGCCGCAGCGGTCGCCGTCGGTGATGCCGCGCAGGATGTGCGCCCCGGCGCGGAAGCGCTGGTCGTTGGTCCAGCGCCGCGACAGCGTCAGCACGTCCTCGAAGTCGCGCGCCCCGGCGATGAAGCGCTGGTATTCCGGCGTCAGCCCCGCCGCGTCGGGCAGCGGGTCGAAGAAGTCGGGCGACAGCACGGCGTCGAGCAGCGACGGGTTGCGCGACAGCGTCTCGGCCAGCTGCGGTGCCGTGCCCATGATCTCCGCCACCAGGGCGAGCAGCCAGGGGTTGGCGATGAACAGCGAGAACAGCCCGACCCCCGCCGGCAGCCGCTCCAGGAAGCTGTCGAACTTGACCAGCGCGTCGTCCGGGGCAGGGGTCTTCGCCAGCTCGTTCAGCATGGCCGGAACCAGCTCGGTCAGCAGCTCCCGCGCGCGGCCCGAGCGGGTGGAGCGGTAGCGCCCGCGGTGCCAGGTGGAGACCACCGCGATGACCCGGCTGGGGTCGCGGTAGCCCATGCCGGCCAGCGTCTTCACCGTGCCGGGGTCGTCGTCGGTGCCGGTGAAGACGAGGTTGCCGGGGCCGGACAGCGACGGCGCTTCCTCGAACAGCTCGGCGTAGCGGTCCTCCACCCGGCCGAGCTGGGCCAGCAGGTCGGCGCGGAAGTCCTCCACCCGCCCGTAGCCGAGGAAGGTGGCGAGGTGGGCCACCCCCTCGTCGTCCGCCGGGATCTGGTGGGTCTGCCGGTCGTCGGTCATCTGGATGCGGTGCTCGACCCGGCGCAGGAAGCGGTAGGCCTCCTCCAGCTCCTCCACCGCCGCCTCCGGCACGCGGCCGACCGCGCACAGCGCCTTGTTGGCCAGCAGGGTGGGGGCGATGCGCACGCGGATGTCGCGCCCGCCGAAGATCAGCTGCTGGGTCTGGGCGAAGAACTCGATCTCGCGGATTCCGCCACGGCCGACCTTGATGTCGTGGCCGTTCACCGTCACTTCACGATGGCCCTTGTGGGCGTTGATCTGACGCTTGATGGAATGGATGTCCTGGATGGCCGCGAAGTCGAGGTGGCGCCGCCACACGAACGGTTCGAGGAAACGCAGGAAATGCGCCCCGGCCTCGGGATCGCCGGCGATGGGGCGGGCCTTGATCATGGCCGCGCGCTCCCAGTTCTGCCCGACGCTGCCGTAATAAATTTCGGCCGCCGAGACCGACACCGCCAGCGGCGTGGCCCCGGGATCGGGGCGCAGCCGCAGATCTGTACGGAAGACGTAGCCGTCCTTGGTCCGTTCATCCATAATGCGGACAAGATCGCGCGCGATACGAATGAACGTGCGGGCGAGGTTGTCCGGCTGGGGCGTTTGAACGACGGCGTCGTCGTACAGGACGATCAGGTCGATATCGCTGGAATAGTTGAGTTCGCGCGCACCAAGTTTGCCCATGCCAAGCACGATCAGGCCCGACCCGACCCATGGCCGCTGCGGTTCCGGCAGCGTCAGCGTCCCCGCCTCCGCGGCGCGGCGCAGCAGGTGGTTTGCCGCCATCCGCACCGATGTCTCGGCGATGTCGGACAGCGCGCCGGTGACCGCCTCCAGCTCCCATGCGCCGGTGATGTCGGCCATCGCGATCAGCAGCGCCGCCCGCCGCTTGGCGACGCGCAGGGCGGTCATCAGCCGGTCGATGTTGCGCTCCTCCGCGCAGTCCTCTTCCAACCGGCGCAGCAGCGCCGCGAAGGCGGCGTCGTACCCCTCGCTCACCATCTCGCGGACGAAGGGCAGCTCGCGCGTCAGGATCTGGCCGAGATACGGGCTGTTGCCGCACACCGCGTCGATCAGCGCCCGGCCCTCGGCCGAATCGGCATACGCCTCGGCCCAGGCGCCCAAGTCGTCGTCGCTGGTGTCGTCTGCGGCGTTCGCCGCCTCGGCGCGCCAGCGCTCCAGGCCGCGTTCGGCGAGGGCGGTGTCGAAGGGTTTCGGCAGCGTGGTGGTCATGGTCGCGGCTATCCCTGCACAAGAACTGAGCAGGAAGGTGCGCGGTCGCGAGGGTCCGGTCAACTGTGACAACGCGCGGGCATCGTCGCCGGGACACCATCCGTGATCCGGCGCACCGCGAAGCTTCTCGCCTGGACCACCGCGGGCGCGATCGTCGTCGTCGGCGCGGCCGGTGGGCTGTTCGCCTGGCGGCTGGCCCAGGGACCGATCGCGCTCGACCCGCTGACCCCCTATGTGGAGCGGGCGCTGAGCGATCCGCAGGGCCGCTACCGCGTCGATGTCGGCCAGCTCGTCCTGTCCTGGGTGGACGAGGAGGAGAGCGACGGGTTGACCCGGCTGGACCTGCGGGCCATCGACGTGCACGCGGTCAACGCCGAGGGGGACGAGCTTGCGGCGGTGCCAGAGCTGGGCGTCGGCTTCTCCGTGCGCGCGCTGTTCCAGGGCAAGCTGTCGCCGACCCGGCTCGACCTCGTGCGGCCGCGCCTCCAGGTGGTGCGCCGGGCCGACGGCAGCCTGGATTTCGACGTCCGCTCGATTCCGTCTCCCGGCGAGCCGGAACCGCAGGAGCCGGACGGGGGCCCGGACTTTGCGGGGGAGATCGTCTCCACCCTGATGCAGCCCCCGGACATCGCCCGTCCGTTGGGTCTGCTGCGGCGGCTGACCATCATCGGCGCCGACCTGACGGTGACGAACCGCATGCTGGGCCTGTCCTGGCACGCCAACCGCGCCGACATCGTTCTGACCCGCGACGGGACGGAGATCGTCGGCGGGGCGCAGCTTCTCCTCGACCTCGACGGGCGGACGGCGGCGGTGGAGGCGTCGGGCGTCCATCGCATGGCCGACGCGCAAACCGCGCTGTCCACCCGCTTCGACGGGCTGCAGCCGGCGGCGCTGGCCAAGATCGGCCCGCTGCTGGCGCCGCTGTCGGCGGTGACCGTTCCTTTCGGCGGGCGCATCGACGCGACCCTGGATTCGCGGTTCGAGCCGGTGCGTTTCAGCTTCGACCTGCAGGGCGGCGCCGGGGAGGTCAGCCTGCCCGCGCTGCGGCCCGACCCCTACCGGGTCGATCGTGTGCGGCTGCGCGGCGGGCTGGACGTGCCGGGCCGGCGGGCGGAGCTGGAGCGGCTGGACCTCGCGCTCGACGGGATGGCGATGGCCGGGCGGGGCGACCTGCGGGAGCAGGGCGGACAGCGCGGCGGCAGCCTGCGTCTCGACCTGACGGCGGGTGGCCAGCGGGCCTCGCTCGACCTTGACGGCACGCAGGTTCCGGACAAGGGCGCGTCGCTGGCCGCGAAGCTCGACGGGCTGGTGCCCGCCGCCCTGGCCGGGCTCGCCCCGGCGCTGGCGCCTCTGGCCGCGGCGCAGCTCCCCCTGTCCGGCACGGCCAGCCTGGAGCTGGACCCCGACGGACAGCCGCGCAGCGGCCGGGCGGAGCTGAAGGCCGGCGCCGGCCGCGTCGTCCGGCCGGACCTGTTCCCGGAGCCGCTGCCCGTCGCCTCCGCCGCCCTGACGGTGGCCGGCGACCGCGCCTCGGGCCAACTGAACGTGGAGCGGCTGGCGGTCGATCTCGGCGGGCCGACCGTGGAGGGAACCGCGCGGGCCACCATCGACCGGCTCGGCGCGCCGGACGCCCGCCTGTCGGTGGAGGCCGCCGTGACGGCCAAGCGGGTGCCGGCGGACGAGCTGCCCCGGCTGTGGCCGCTCGGGGTGGGCAAGAACCCGCGGGAGTGGGTGACCACGAACCTGTCGCACGGCGTCGTGCCGGAGGCGACGGCGACCGTCCGGGCCAGCGGGCCGCTGTCCGACCTCGCGGCGATCGACGTGACGCATTTCCAGGCCGGCATCCAGGCCGAGGACATGACGGTGGATTACTTCCACCCGCTGCCCAAGGTCACCGGGGTGGGGGCGGAGGTGTCCACCGACGGCAAGACCTTCACCATCCACACCAAGGGCGGGCGGATCGACGACGTCCAGCTCGGCGAGGGCACCATCGTCATCGGCGGTCTGGACACCGGCAAGGAGACCATGGACATCCGCGTCCCGGTCCGCGGGCCGGTGCGCACCATCCTGACCGTCCTGGACAGCCCGCCGCTGGGCTATCCCAGCCGCCTCGACCTCGACCCCAAGCGCACCCAGGGGCAGGCCGACGCGCAGCTCCATTTCCAGTTCCCGCTGCTGGTCGACCTGAAGGTGGAGCAGCTGAACCTGGACGTCGCGGCGAAGCTGCGCGGCGTCGGGGTGGAGAAGGTGGCCGCCGGGCTGACCGCGACCGAGGGCGACCTGACGCTGGCGCTCGATATGAACGCCATGACGGTGAAGGGCAACACCAAGCTGGACGGCATCCCCGTCACCATCGACTGGAAGGAGCAGTTCACCTCCACCGCCAAGGGGCCGCGCACCCGCATCGCCGTGAAGGGCGACGTGGATGCCCAGGACCTGCGCAGCCATGGCATCGACCTCGGCGAGCATGTCGCGGGGCCGCTGGGGGCGGACGTGCTGTTCACCGTCGACCAGCGCCGCCGCTTCGGCCTGACCGCCGGGCTGAACCTGGAAAAGACCCATCTGCGCATCGACGAGCTGGGCTGGGAGAAGAAGCCCGGCGTGCCGGGCACCGGCAAGCTGGCGCTGGAGTTCCAGAAGGACCGGGTGACCCGCATCACCGGCCTGTCGGTCGATGCCGGGGGGCTGCGCGCCCAGGCGGTCGTCGACCTCGCGCCGCAGACCATGGCGGTCACCAAGGTGGCGGTCAGCCAGATGTCCGTCGGCCAGACCGACCTGAAGGCCGACGTGACGGTGCATGACGGCGGCAAGAGCGGCTATTCCGGGACCATCACGGGCCAGAGCCTGGACGCCCGCGTCCTGGCCGGCAAGGCCGACCCGCCCGGCGGCAAGAAGCAGGGGCCGAGCGACGAGAAGCCGCTGCCGCTCGATTTCGACCTGAAGCTGAACCGCGTCGTCTTCGGGGACGGCCGCCATCTGTCCGATGTGGCCGGGCGGATCAAGCGCGACCGACTGTCCTGGACGGCGCTCGACGTGACGGCGAAGGCGGGGCGCGACGGGGCGGTGTCCCTGCGCTATCTGCCGGGCGCCCAGGGCTTCTATGACGTGGCCATCTCGGCCAGCGACGCCGGCGCGACCTTCCGCGCGCTCGACATCAACGACCGGGTGCAGGGCGGCGCGCTGGCGATCACCGGCCGAACGGTCGAGCCGCGGGCCGACGCCGCCATCGAAGGCCGGATGGAGCTGACCGATTACGCGCTGGTCGATGCGCCGGTGCTGGCCCGCATCCTGAACGCCATCTCCCCGTCCGGCTTCGCCGAGCTGATGGGCGGCGGCAAGGGCATCCGTTTCGGGCGGGCGGTCAGCGACTACCGCAAGGACGGTCGCCTGCTGACCGTGAAGGACCTGCGCACCTCCGGCTCCGCGCTCGGCCTGACCCTGACGGGGGAGGTGGACATCGAAACCGACACCGCCAACCTGCGCGGCACCATCGTGCCCATCTACGGGCTGAACCGGCTGATCGGCCAGATCCCGTTGCTGGGCGACGCGCTGAGCGGCGGCGAGGGGCAGGGCATCTTCAGCGCCACCTGGCACGTCCGCGGCCCGCTGGGCGACCCGGACGTGACGGTGAACCCGCTCGCCATGCTGGCGCCGGGCTTCCTGCGCAACCTGTTCTTCCTGGGCGAGGGTGGCGACGGCAAGGAAGCGCCGTCGCCGGGGACTTTCGAGAAGTAAGGAGGCAGGGTCGGGGGCGACACCATCCCCTCAGCCGTCCTTGGCCGGCCGAGGGCTTTGGGGAATGGATCAGGCGAGGGTGAAGGCAAGATAGCTTGCGTCACCGACCTGCCCGGGCATGGCGAGGACCGCGGCCGAGTATTTGGAGGAGATGGTCATGCTCATATCGATGCTGCCATTGGCATCCAGGTCGATGTGTGCCGTAGCCCCCTTGTATCCATCCGCACCGGCCATCTCAGCCCAGGTCAGCTTGGACGTCCCCTCCTTCCAGCCCCAGCAGGTGACCCATTCCCCTTTCTCGAGATCCGTCACCGTGGACCAGGTGACGCCGTTGCCACGCCCGTCCACGAAGAAGGTGTCCACGCCCGAACCGCCGGTCAGGAAGTTGGAGCCGAGCCCCCCGTCCAGCACATCGTCGCCCTTGCCGCCGTCGATCGCGTCGTCACCGCCCAGGGTGTTGATGAAATCGGCGAGATCGGTGCCGTGCATGGCCTCGCTGATGTCGGCCCCGATGTGCATGTTCTGAAGCCAGGACACCGGTCCGGAGTAGGCCTGCATCTCGACTTCGCGGCTTGTTCCGCCGGAGGTGATGGCGAGGCGGCGTGTCGGCTCGATGTCGTCGTTGACGATCGTGCCCGTGGCGGTCGCGGTCGCGATGGGCGCGTATCGCAGGTTCGTCAGCGTAACGGCGAAGGTCTCGTTGCCCTCGAGGGTGGAATCGCCGGAAACGTTGATGGTGATGACCTTGCGGGTTTCGCCGGGTGCGAAACTGACCGTGTCGGATGGCAGCGTGCCGCCGAAGTCGGCGGCATCCGCCGGATTCGCCCCGGTCCCGGTCACCGCATAGCTGGCGGTCGAATTGCCCTCGATGTTTCCGGCGCGGGTGACCTCGAAGGTGTAGGCGGTCGAGCCGCTGCTGCCTTCCGCCTTCGTCGCATCCAGGGCGGCGATGGAGAGCGTGGTGTCGTCGTTGCGGATGGTCCCGGTTGCCGTGGTGGTGCCGAGAGCGACGCCGTTCGGGTTGGACAGGGTGATCGTGTAGGTTTCGTCCGGCTCCACCGTGGTGTCGCCGGAAAATTCCACCATGAACATCCGCGTCGTCTCCCAGCCCACGAGGGTGACGGTGCCGGACGGCAGCGTGCCGCCAAAGTCGGCGGCGTCCACCGGGTTCGCGCCGGTCCCGGTTAGCGCCCAGTCAACCGAAACGGGTTTTCCTGTGCTGGTTGACAGTTCTATGTAAAAGTAAATAAATTTATTACCGCTATCGCCTTCCGGAGAATCTCCGTTGAGCGATTTGATTGACGCCAATGCATCGTCGTTGCCAATCGTCATCCTGACGGGGTTGTTTATTAAATGATCGGATAGTGTGTCTCCGATCGGATCGTAAAATATAACTTTAAATTCCTCAGATGGTTCAATGATGTCGTCATCATGAATTGGAATGTCGAGAATTGCGCTTTGAAACGGGGCGAACTCAAGCGTGCCGCTTGGAAATGTTCCACCAAAATCATCGGCATCAGCCGGATTGAGGCCAGTGCCCTCGATCCGCCATTTTACGGAGGCAGGGGAGGATGTGTTTCCGTCGCGGCTGAGGATGAGGCGGGTCTTGCTGAGCACCGCCTGCCCACCTCCCTCGTAACCGCCTTGCGTATAACTGACCCAAATCGCCATGACGCCCCCAATTCGAAGTTCTGAAAATAGAACATCGACAATTCGAAGTTGTCAACGATATGCGGCTATCTGCTTTGGGCTGAGTTGAATGGCTGGCCTCCACCTTGAATGGGGATGCGAATGAGGCCTCCATGTCTCCAGCGACGGCATCCGCCACGTGACGTCCCGCTCCAGGAAGAGTGGGGGCGTCACGTGGCGTCAGAGGTGTCTCACACCGCCTTGACCAGCGCGTGGCGCTTCTTGCCGGCGCTCAGCTTGATGACGCCGTCGGCGTTCAGGTCGGCGGCGGTGGCCTTGGCGGCCTCGTCGGGAATGGCGGCGTCGTTCATCTTGGCGCCGGCGCCCTTGATGAGGCGGCGCGCCTCGCCCTTCGACGCGGCCAGCCCGGCGGAGACCAGCAGATCCACCAGCGCGACGCCGGCCTCAAGCTCGGCGCGGGGCACGTCGATGCTGGGCAGGCCTTCGGCGGCGGCGCCCTGTTCGAAGGTGCGGCGGGCGGTCTCGGCGGCCTCCAAGGCGGCCTCCTCGCCATGGGCGAGCTTGGTCACCTCGTGGGCGAGGATCTTCTTGGCCTCGTTGATGCCGGCGCCCTCCAGGGACTCCAGCCGCGCCACCTCGTCCAGCGGCAGCTCGGTGTAGAGGCGCAGGAAGCGGCCGACGTCGGCGTCCTCGGTGTTGCGCCAGTACTGCCAGAAATCATAGGCGCTGAGCTTGTCGGCGGTCAGCCAAACCGCGCCCGCCGCCGTCTTGCCCATTTTGGCGCCGGAGGAGGTGGTCAGCAGCGGCGTCGTCAGGCCGAACAGCTCCGCCCCGTCGGTGCGGCGGCCCAGCTCGACGCCGTTGATGATGTTGCCCCACTGGTCCGACCCGCCCATCTGGAGCAGGCACTTCTCGCGCCGGAACAGCTCCACGAAATCATAGGCCTGGAGAATCATATAGTTGAATTCCAGGAAGGTCAGCGGCTGCTCACGATCCAGGCGCAGCTTGACCGATTCGAAGGTCATCATGCGGTTGATCGTGAAGTGCCGCCCGATGTCGCGCAGCAGCGGGATGTATTTCAGCTCGTCCAGCCAGTCGGCGTTGTTGACCATCACCGCGTCCGTGGGGCCGTCGCCGAAGGACAGGTAGCGCCCGAAGATGCGCTTGATGCCCGCCATGTTGGCGTTGATGGCCTCGTCGGTGAGCAGCTGGCGTGCCTCGTCCTTGCCCGACGGATCGCCGATCTTGGTCGTGCCGCCGCCCATCAGGACGATCGGCTTGTGACCAGTCTTCTGCAGCCAGCGCAGCATCATGATCGGCAGCAGGCTGCCCACATGCAGGCTGTCCGCCGTGCAGTCGAAGCCGATGTAGGCGATGATCGGCCCCTTCGCCGCGCGCTCGTCGAGCCCGGCGAGGTCGGTGCACTGGTGGATGAAGCCGCGTTCCTGCAGCGTGCGGAGGAAATCCGATGTCAGCGTCGTCATGGCCGCGATCCGGCTGTCGTGGTAGGGTCCAGGGTCGCGTCTGTTAGCATGGAACGCGCGGCCCCACAATTCTCGGGGCTGATTCGATAGGGGATTGGGGCAAGGAATGCAGACGGTCGTCGGGCTGATGAGCGGCACCTCCATGGACGGGATCGACGCGGCGCTGGTCCGCACCGACGGCGAACGCCGGGTGGAGCCGCTGGCCTTCGTGACCATCCCGTACGAGGACGGCTTCCGCGCCGACCTGCGCTCCTGCCTTGGCGGCAAGGGGCCGGTGGAGGCGGTCGAGCGCGCCCTGACCGACGCCCACGCCGACGCCGTGCGCCGCCTGCTGGCGGAGGCCGGGACGGAGGCCGCCGCGGTGGATCTGATCGGCTTCCACGGCCAGACGATCTTCCACGACCCGGCGCAGCGCCGCACTTGGCAGATCGGCGACGGCGCGCGGCTGGCGCGGGCGACCGGCATCGCGGTGGTCAACGACTTCCGCACGGCGGACGTGGCGGCGGGCGGGCAGGGCGCCCCGCTGGTGCCGCTGTTCCACCGCGCGCTGGCCGACGCCCTGCCGCGGCCTCTGGCCGTGCTGAACATCGGCGGCGTCGCCAACGTCACCTGGATCGGCGAGGGCGCGGACGACGTGATCGCCTGCGACACCGGGCCTGGCAACGCGCTGGTGGACGATTGGGTGCTGTCCGGCCAGGGCGCCCGCTACGATTCCGGCGGGGCGCTGGCGGGGCGTGGCGTGGTGGACAAGGGTGCTTTGGCGGCGCTGCTGGCCCATCCCTATTTCGACCAGCCGGCGCCGAAGTCGCTGGACCGCGACGCCTTCGATCCGGCGCCCGTCCGCGGGCTGTCGGTGGAGGATGGCGCGGCGACCCTGACCGCCTTCACCGCCGCGTCGGTCGCCCGCATCGTCCCGCATCTGCCGGAGGCGCCGCGGCGCTGGCTGGTCTGCGGCGGCGGGCGGCACAACGCGACGCTGATGGGGATGCTGGCCGACCGGCTGGGCGTGCCGGTCGATCCGGTGGAGGCGGTGGGCTGGAACGGCGACGCGCTGGAGGCCGAGGCCTTCGCCTATCTGGCGGTGCGCAGCCGCCAGGGCCTGCCGCTCAGCCTGCCGTCCACCACCGGTGTCCCGCAGCCGATGAGCGGCGGGCGCTTTCACCCGGTGGGGTGAGACCGAGGCGGTTACGGACGCGTCCGGCTGTTGTCGGTGCAATTGTCGGCGTGCTTGCACCAATTGCCGAAGGTCCTGGCGAGCTGGGCGTTGCTGCAGCCGGACAGCAGGAGCGCCGCGAAGCCGGCGACGAAGGTGAGGCGAAGGGGCTTCACGACGGCCGCTCCGCCACTCATTCCGCCACGGCGGCGACGGGGTTGCCCATTGCGCGGTCTAGATAGTCGTCCACCTGCACCGCCAGATCGTCGCTGCGGTTGGCGAAGAAATGGTTGGCGCCGGGAACGACGCGGTGGTCGATGCGGATGTCCTTCTGGTGCGACAGCTTGGTGACCAGCTTGTTCACCGCCGCCCCCGGAACCAGCTCGTCCTTGTCGCCGTGGATGATCAGGCCGGAGGAGGGGCAGGGCGCCAGGAAGGAGAAGTCGAACAGGTTGGCCGGCGGCGAGACGGAGACGAAGCCGTCGATCTCCGGGCGGCGCATCAGAAGCTGCATGCCGATCCAGGCCCCGAAGGACACTCCGGCGATCCAGCACACCGGGGCGTTCGGGTTGTGGGTCTGCAGCCAGTCCAGCGCCGCCGCCGCGTCGGCCAGTTCGCCCTCGCCCTTGTCGTAGGCGCCCTGGCTGCGGCCGACCCCCCGGAAATTGAAGCGCAGGGCCGAGTAGCCGCGCTTCGTGAAGGACTGGAACAGGGTGAAGACCACCTTGTTGTTCATGGTCCCGTTGTGATGCGGGTGTGGATGCAGCAGCAAAGCCACCGGCGCGTTGGGGATCGTGCCGTGTGTGTAGCGCCCTTCCAGCCGTCCGGCCGGACCGTTGATCATCACTTCAGGCATGGGAACGGCGATCCTGACGCGAATATAAGGTGATCCGGACCACCGGCGGAGCGGTGAGCGGACGCCACGGCAAGCGGACGTGGTTGCCCATGGACAAGCATGGATTTTTCGCACACAATTCTTGACCGTTTTGCTTGGTCATCATATATGCGTCGATGCGTCCTTACAGGGCAACCCGCGCGACCGGCGAGGCACGGGTCGAGGGCTCTTGCGAAAGATCACCTCTTCCGGCAAGAGGGCGGACTATACCACGGCGGGTGTTCCGGTGTTCAAGCATCTTCGCGAAGAGATCGACGGTATCATGGCCCGCGACCCGGCCGCGCGGTCACGGGCCGAGGTCGCGCTGTGCTATCCGGGCTTCCACGCCATCGTCCTGCACCGGGTCGCGCGCTATTGCTGGGATCGCCGCTGGCACCTGATGGCCCGTGCCGTCTCGCAGATCGCCCGCGCGCTGACCGGCATCGAAATCCATCCGGGGGCGACCATCGGGCGCCGCTTTTTCATCGACCACGGCATGGGCGTCGTCATCGGCGAGACCGCCGAGATTGGTGACGATGTGATGCTTTATCATGGGGTTACGCTGGGCGGCACCTCGCTGAACCAGGGCAAGCGCCACCCCACGCTGGAAAGCGGCGTGATCGTCGGCGCGGGGGCCAAGGTGCTGGGGGCTATCACCATCGGGCGCGGCGCCCGCGTCGGCGCCAACGCCGTCGTGGTGGCGGACGTGGCGCCGGGCATCGCCGTCGTCGGCATCCCGGCCAAGGCGGTGGTGACGCGCGACCGCGTCGAGACGCAGAAGTTCATGCCCTACGGCACGCCCTGCGGCGACATCCCCGATCCGGTGGCGCGCGCGCTGAACGGCCTGCTCGATCAGGTGTCGACCCTGCGCCGGCGCGTCGAGGAACTGGAATCGGAGCGCGGTGACGCGCATAATTCGTCCGTATACGAAACATCGGGCGTTCCCAACGGGAAAGCCCGGCCCGACAATGGGGTGCGCGAGCCGGTGTCCGTCGACGGCGGTCCGGCGGCGTCCTGTTGAACCAAACACAAACACGAGGCTTGGCGCCGATCCGCTGGACGGTCGGGCCGGGGTGAAGGAAGGGTAAGGAGGGTAAAATGAGACTCAGCACCAAGGGACGCTATGCCGTCATGGCCATGGTCGATCTTGCTGCCACCAGCCAGGGGAGCCCCGTCGCCCTTGCCGACATCGCCGACCGGCAGGAGATTTCGCTCTCCTATCTGGAGCAGCTGTTCGCCAAGCTGCGCAAGGGCGGTCTGGTCAAGAGTGTGCGCGGCCCCGGCGGCGGCTACCTGCTGGCCCATCCGGCGGACGCGACCCGCGTGTCCGACATCATCCTGGCGGTGGACGAGCCGATCCGCACGACGCGTTGCGCCAACGGCACGCCGCAGGGTTGCCGCACCAACCGCTCGCGCTGCCTGACCCACGACCTGTGGGAGGAACTGGGCAACCAGATCCACATGTATCTCAGCTCGGTCACCGTGGCGGACGTGGTGGAGCGGCGGATCATCGGCACCAGCAGCCTGACCATCCGCGGCCCGCAGCCGGCGGACGAGGGCGCTGCGGTCGCGGCGGAGTAAGGGAGCGCCCTCCGGCCCTTCGTTCCGATGACGCGCGTCTATCTCGACCACAACGCCTCGGCGCCCCTGAAGCCGGCGGTGAAGACGGCGATGATCCAGGCCATGGATCTCGCCGGCAACCCGTCGTCGGTGCACGGCTTCGGCCGCACGGTCCGCCGCGCGGTGGAGGAGGCGCGCGCCCAGGTCGCCGCCCTGGCCGGGGTGCGGCCCGCCCAGGTCTTCTTCACCGGCAGCGGGACGGAAGCCAACAATCTGGCGCTGCGCGGCTTTCCCGGCCGGGCGGTGGTCACCTCCGCCATCGAGCATGATTCGGTGCTGGAGGCGGTGCCCGGCGCCACCCGCGTCCCGGTCGACCGCGACGGTGTCGCCGACCTCGCCGCGCTCGACCGCCTGCTCGCCGACGCAGATGGTCCCGTGCTCGTTTCCCTGATGCTCGCCAACAACGAGACCGGCGTGATCCAGCCGGTGGCCGAGGCGGCGCGGATCGCCCGCGCGCACGGCGCGCTCCTCCACTGCGACGCCGTCCAGGCGGCAGGGCGGCTGCCGCTCGACCTCGCGACGCTCGGCGCCGACCTGTTGACCCTGTCGGCCCACAAGATCGGCGGCCCCGCCGGTGTGGGCGCCCTGATCCTCGCCGACGGGCTGGAGCCGGAGGCGCTGATCCGCGGCGGCGGGCAGGAGAAGCGCCGCCGCGCCGGCACCGAGAACGTCGTCGGTATCGTCGGCTTCGGCGCCGCCGCCCGCATCGCGCGGGAGGAGCTTCCCGACACCACCCGCCTGACCGCCCTGCGCGACGCGCTGGAGGCGCTGGCGCTCGCCGCCGTTCCGGCTGCGCGGGTGATGGGGGCCGGCGCGGCGCGGGTCGGCAACACCAGCAACCTGCTGCTGCCCGGCGTGGCGGGGGAGACGCAGGTGATGGCGCTGGACCTCGCCGGGGTGGCGGTCAGCGCCGGTTCGGCCTGCTCCAGCGGCAAGGTGAAGCCCTCCCACGTCCTGGCGGCCATGGGCGAGAGCGCGGGTGACGCCGCCTGCGCCATCCGGGTCAGCCTGGGCTGGGACAGCGACGACGCGGCGGTGGAGCGTTTCGCCGCCGCCTACGCCGCCATGGCGGCAAGGCTGGCGCGTGCCCCTGCGGCGTAATCGCCTCTCCATGACCTCCTCCTCCCGCCGCGGGCCGTGTAAGGTTGCGCGGCGCCCCGCTTCTGGGTATCACCCGGCCGAAGGGACGGCGGCGACCCGCCGCCCTCACGGCCGACCTGTGCAGCGTTTCAACGGACGGCAAGCATGACGATATCCGATTCCGGCCCGCCGCGCTTTCCCAAGGGCGAGTCCCCCAAGGGCATCGCCGGGACCATCGACGGCGATCTGGAGCCGTGCTGGCTGTGCGGCCGGTCGGTCGCCGCGCGCGCGATGTTCTGCCATTCCTGCGGGGCGGTGCAGGCGCCGCGCCCGCTCGACCATTTCACCCGGCTGGGTCTGGAGCGCCGCTTCGACATCGAGCCGGAGGCGCTGGCCCGCCAGCACGCCGGCTTCTCCCGCGCCATGGACCCGGAGCGCTTCGCGGCGCGCGGCGCGCGGCAGCAGGCCAACGCCCGCGCCCAGGCCGACGCGCTGGGCGAGGCCCATGAGGCGCTCCGCGATCCGGTGCGCCGCGCCCGCTATCTGCTGGAGTTGCTGAACGCCCCCGCCGCCGTCCTGTCCGCCGAAGAGGACGAGGAGGTGACCGCGCTCGCCGACCGGCTCGACGGCGCGCCGGACGCCGCCGCGGTGGACCGGCTGGCCCAGGACATTGGGCAACGGGTGGAAAGTTGCATCAAGTATCTTGCCATTGCCTTCCGCAACGGGCAGACCGACAACGCCGCGCGCATCCTCGCGCGGCTGGAGCGGTTGGAGGCGCTGGCGGCCGAATCCCGGACGCGGCGTGCCGGCCTTGCCCCGAAGTCACCCTAACCATCGCCACCGCACACCGACGCCTTTGTTCAGGAGAGCACCCCAATGCCCAAGATGACCTTCATCGAGCCGAACGGCACCCGCCACGAGGTGGACGCCCCGCTCGGCCTGTCCGTGCTCGAGGTCGCGCACAAGCACGGCCTGGACCTGGAAGGCGCCTGCGAGGGCTCGCTCGCCTGCTCGACCTGCCACGTCATCGTGGAGCCGGAGTGGTTCGACGTTCTGAACGAGGCCTCGGAGGACGAGGAGGACATGCTCGACCTCGCCTTCGGCCTCACCAAGACCTCGCGCCTGGGCTGCCAGATCATCATCAGCGAGGAGCTGGACGGTCTGGCCGTGCGCCTTCCCGGCGGCACCAACAACGCCATGCGCTGACCCACCGCCGCGGCGCCCTGGGGCGGCCGCGGTCTGCACCCGCCACCGGGAAACCGGCGCGCCAGCCCGCTCACGGGCGCGGCGCCCCCGGTTCCCCGGTGGTGAATTTTTTGGGAACCAGCCCATATAGGGCGCCATGATCTCCTACGCCAACTCCCTCGGCATCGCCAAGCGTCCCCAGGACACCCGCGTGGTCGTCGCCATGTCCGGCGGCGTCGATTCCTCCGTCACCGCCGCCGTTCTGCGGGAGGAGGGCTACGACGTGGTCGGCATCACGCTCCAACTCTACGACCACGGCATCGCCCTGCAGAAGCCGGGCGCCTGCTGCGCCGGGCAGGACATCTACGACGCCCGTCAGGTCGCTGACCGCATCGGCATCCCGCACTATGTGCTGGATTACGAGGGCAAGTTCTCCCAGGACGTGATCGACGACTTCGCCGACACCTATCTGCGCGGCGAGACGCCGATCCCCTGCGTGCGCTGCAACCAGCGGGTCAAGTTCCGCGACCTGCTGAACACCGCCCGCGACCTCGGCGCCGACGCGCTGGCAACCGGCCATTACGTGCGCCGCGTCCAGGGGGCGGGCGGGGCGGAACTGCACCGCGCCATCGATCCTGGCCGCGACCAGAGCTACTTCCTGTTCGCCACGACGCGCGAGCAGCTGGAGTTCCTGCGCTTCCCGCTGGGCGGCCTGACCAAGCCGGAGACCCGCGCCCTGGCCGAGCGCCACGGGCTGGAGGTGGCGGCCAAGCCGGACAGCCAGGACATCTGCTTCGTCCCCAACGGCTCCTACGCCGACGTGGTGGCCAAGCTGCGCCCCGGCTCGGTCGAGCCCGGCGACATCGTCCATGTCGACGGGCGCGTCCTGGGCCGCCACCGCGGCGTGGTCCATTACACGGTGGGCCAGCGCAAGGGGCTGGGCATCGGCGGCATCCGGGGCGAGGAGGAGCCGCTGTTCGTGGTGCGGCTGGAGCCCGGCCAGCGCCGCGTCGTCGTCGGCCCGCGCCGCGAGCTGGCGCGCAGCGTGGTGACGATCCGCGAGGTCAATTGGCTCGGCCCCACCCTCGCCCCTGGGGAAGGGCTGGAGGTGGAGGTGAAGCTCCGCTCCGCCCAGCCGCCGGCCCCGGCGGTGTGGCGGATGGGTGCGGACGGCACCGCGCAGGCCGAACTGCACGAGCCGCAATACGGCGTGGCGCCCGGCCAAGCCTGCGTCGTCTATCAGGGCGACCGGGTGCTGGGTGGGGGCTGGATCGCCGGAACGGGCGCCTGACGAAAACTTCGCAAAAAGTGAAATTTCAGCGTTGACACCCCAGTCCCCCTGGAATACATAAGCGGCCCCGGCACGAACCGCGGCGGCCAACACCGAAACGGACCGCGCCGGGAGATGATGGTAAGCACGATGGCAGCGTAGCTCAGTGGTAGAGCAGGGGAATCATAATCCCTTGGTCGGGGGTTCAAATCCCTCCGCTGCTACCATCAAGAAAGCCCCCAAACTTCCGCTGCGAAGTTCGGGGGCTTTCGCTTTCAGGACAACGCTTCCCAAGCGGCGCGGCTGGACGCGCGGAGCCGGTCATAGTAGTTACCGGTGCGGGAGGGGAGCATGCCGACTCCGTTGCCGCCGTTCGATCTCGATCTTCTGCGCACCTTCGTGACCATCGTCGATTGCGGCGGCTTCACTCGGGCCGCCGAGCGGCTGGGGCGCACCCAATCCACCATCAGCCTCCAGATCAAGCGGCTGGAGGATGGGCTTGGCAAGCGCGTCTTCGAGCGCAAGGGAAGCGGGCTCGTCCTCACACCCGAGGGTGAAATCCTGTTCGCCTCGGCGCGGCGCCTGCTGCAGATGGCCAACGAGACCTGCGCCCGTCTCATGGAGCCGGACGTCGGTGGCACGGTGCGTCTGGGGACGCCGGAGGACTTCGCCACGGTGCATCTGCCGGATGTGCTCTGGCGTTTCGCCCGCGCTCATCCCCAGGTCAATCTGCAGGTCAATTGCGACTTCACCGCCAACCTGCTCGACGGCTTTTCCCGCGGCGAATACGACCTGATCCTGTGCAAGCGCGAACCGCAGGGGACTTCGGTCGGGACCCGTGTCTGGCGGGAACCCCTGGTCTGGGCGGGGTCCACACGCCTTCTCATCGACGAGGGCGGTCCGATCCCGCTGGTGCTGGCGCCTTACCCGGACATCTACCGCAAGCGGGCGCTCGACGCCCTGGATGCCGCCGGGTGCCCGTGGCGGATCACCTACACCAGCCCCAGTCTGGCCGGCGTCCAGGCGGCGGTGCGGGCGGGACTGGGAATCACCATCCTGCCCAAGGAGATGGTCGTGGCCGGATTCCACATTCTCGGCGCCGAGCGCGGCCTGCCCGATCTGGCGGACACGGAGGTCGCCCTTTACCGCGCGCCGGGAACCCTGCCCAAGGCCGCCGACCTGCTGGCCGAGCACATCGTCCGGTCCCTTGAAAGCGTCCACGGAAGCATCGCCGGCTGATCCGTCCCGGGCGCAAGGCCCATCGGAAAATCCAATGGGCCGCATTGAGCGCAGCTGGTTGAGCCGATGGGAGCCGGTGGCCACATGCCGGCCAAGGCGGCAAGCGCCGCCCTTGGCGCATCGGGGGACGAGTCGGAAGACGACGACGCGACCAGCCCACGGCGCCAAACCGACGCACATTGAGCAGGAGATGTTTCCGATGGACGTGCGACTGCCCCGTGCTGGGACCAACCCGCGATACGACACCCTGTACGACAAGCATGTGCTGGCGAACTGGATTGCCTTGATCGCCGAGGATCGGGACCTCGACGCCGTCGGGATCGCCTCCCTCGCCGGACTCGAGGTCGGGACGGCGCAAGCCATGCTCGACGGCGATGTCAGGGAGCTTTCCGTCCAGGTGCTGGATGACGCGCTTCGGGCGGTGGAGGGGCGGCCAAGGTGCGGCACACTGGTCGGCGGGACCGTCGCGGCGCGTCCGCCGCATGCCGCCGCCAATGAGGTCACCAACGGCATCGCCGTCTGACGGGCGCGCCGAGGCCCTGGAAAGGGCGGCCTTTCCGGGGCCTCGGCGATGGCTGGGGATTCGAACCGGGTGTCAGCCCAGCAGGGCGCGGCTCATCGCCACGTAGAGCGGGATGCCGACGAGGATGTTGAAGGGGAAGGAAATCCCCAGGCACAGCGGCAGCGACAGGCCAGGGTCGGCGGTAGGCAGTGCATGGCGCAGCGCTGCCGGCACGGCGATGTAGGACGCGCTGGCGCACAGAGTGACCATCAGCACCGCATCCCCGAGACCCAAGCCGAGAGCCGAGGCGGCGGCGAGGCCGATGACGGCGCCCAGCAGTGGCATCACCAATCCGAAGGCGATCAGCCGGGCGCTGAGTGACGCGGCTTCCCGCAGCCGGGACGTGGCGAGATAGCCCATCCCCAGCAGGAACAGGCTGAGCGCTCCGTCCCAGGGGGCCACGAACAGGCCGCTCAATTTCTCCAGGCCGGGCTTGCCGATCACCAGACCGACCAGAAGCGACCCCGCCAGCAGCAGGACCGATCCGTTGAAGGCCGCTTCCCGAACCGCCTCGCGCAGCGAACCGCCGCGCTCCTCGTCACGGCCCTCATCACGGCCATCGTCGATGGGCATGGACATCGTGCCCCCGCCGGCCCCGGCCGCCACGGCGGTCACCCCCGTGGCGCCGGCAAGCAGCAGCCCGGTGATGATGGCCGGCCCTTCCATGATCGCCAGCGCCGCGACCATGTGGCCGCCGAACGGTACGCCGCTGCTCTCCAGAACCTTGGTGGCGGTGACGAAGGTGACGAGGCTGACGGAGCCGTAATGCGCCGCGACCGCTGCGGCGTTGACGCGGTCCAGTCCGACCGCCGAGCGCAGCAGGGCAAATCCCAGGAGCGGCATGAGCAGGCTGATCAGCCCGGCCGTCAGAAGGAGCGGCAGGACGGTGGCTGTGTCCGCCGTCGTCAGTGCGACGCCCCCCTTGAGGCCGATGGCAACGAGCAGATAAGCGGCCAGCGCCTTGTCGAAGCCCTCGGGAAATGGGATTCGCGCGCCCGCCAGCGCGATGATCGAACCAAGCATGAAAAACAGAATGGGTGCGGACAACAGCGTGTCCATATCGCAATTCCCTCGTCACGGTTGCCGGGCATCACGGTTGCCGGGCGGGGCATAGGCCCGCCCGGCAGGACGATACTGGCGCGAGGTTCTGATTAGAAATTGATAGGATCAAAAGCATCCATTAAGATTTTCAATGGGCGAGGTGGGCGGGATAGGGAGAAGCGCCCGTTGTCAAATCAGTCCTCCGTCAACGCGTGGGCCATGGCGTCCTGCAACGGCGCCAGCACATAGTCGATGGCACGGCGCTGGCCGGTCGCGATCAGCACGTCGGCGGGCATGCCCGGATGCAGGGCCGCCGGGCCGAGGCGCTCCAGCGAGCCGGGCAGGGGACGGACGCGGGCCACGAAGTAGGGGGCGTGGGTCGTCGGGTCGGTCAGGCGGTCGGCGGAAACGTCGACGACGGTGGCGTCGATCGATGGCGTGCGGCGCGGCTTGAAGGCGCTGAGACGCACCTGCGCGGTCTGGCCGGCCTTCACCACGTCGATGTCCAGCGGGTCGATGCGCGCCTCGATGGTCGGCGGGCCGCTGTCCGGAACGATGTCCATCAGCGGCTCACCCGGCTTCACCACGCCACCCACCGTGAAGACGGTCAGCCCGACCACGCGGCCCGGAACGGGGGCGCGGATCTCCGTGCGCTCCACCGCGTCGCGGGCGGCCTTCAGGCGGGCGGCGGTCTGGTCCAGGGCATTCTGCGCCTCCTCCATCTCCGCGGCGATGTCGGAGCGGCGGGCCGTCTCCTTGGCGTGGAGCTGGGTGTTGGCGACCGTCACCGCCTGCTCGGCCAGCAGGGCGCGGGCGCGGGATTGATCGCGGGTGCCGGCAAGGTCGGCCATGGCGCGCTTCAATGACAGGACGCGCAGCTTGCGTTCCAGACCCTTGTTGAAGAGGTCAAGCACGCCGGCCAGTTCCTCCTCGATGTAGACGATCTGCTCGGCTGCCGCGCGCTCCTGGGCGCGGTGGGCGGTCACCTCGCGCTCGGCCTGGAGGCGTTGCTCGCGCAGCACCGCGATGTCGCCGTCGTGGCGGGTCCAGCGGGCGGCGAACAGCTGCTGCTGCACGGCCAGGGCGCGTCGGGCGGCGGGTGCTCCATCCACCAGCTCTGCCGGGACGGAGAAGGCGCGCTGCCCGGCGTATTCGGCGCGCAGGCGGGCCATGCGGACCAGGGCGGCGGCCTGTTCGTTCGTCAGCTCCTCCAAGGTGGCGCGGCTCTGCGTCCCTTCCAGGCGGAGCAAGGTCTGGCCGGCGGCCACCGTGTCGCCATCGCGCACCGCCAACTCGGCGACGATGCCGCCTTCCAGATGCTGGATGGTCTTGCGGTTGCCGTCCACCACCACCGTGCCCGGCGCGTGGGCGGCGCTGTCCAGCGGGGCCAGGAACCCCCAGCTGAGCCCGGCGCCCAGCGCCAGGGCGATCACCGCGCAGCCCGCCCGCACCGCCCCGCCGATGGAGGGCTCGGCGCGGCGCGGCTCCGCCGGGATGGCGTGGCGGCTCAGGATCATGTCGGTTGCCGTCATTTCGAAAACTCCGGTCAGAGGGTGGCAGCGGCGGGAGCAGGGGCAGTGGCTGGGGCCGGGGTGGCGCCCATGCGCCGGACCATTTCGGCACGCGTGGCGGTCTGGTCGATCATGCCGTCGCGAAGCACGACGATGCGGTCGACCGCGTTGAGGACGGAGGCGCGGTGAGCGATCACCACCACGGCGGCACCGCCGGCCTTGGCCTCCGCGATGGCTTGCAGGAGCGCCGCCTCGCCGGCCTGGTCCAGGTTCGCGTTGGGCTCGTCGAGTACGAGCAGGCGGGGATCGCCGTAGAGGGCGCGGGCGAGGGCGATGCGCTGCCGCTGCCCGCCGGAGAGCCGGGCGCCGCCCTCGCCGATTGCCGTTTGGTAGCCGTCGGGGAGGCGGCCGATCATCTCATGCACGCCGGCCTGCCGCGCCGCCGCGGTGACCAGCGCCGGGTCGGGCTCGCCCAGCCGGGCGATGGCGTCCTCCACGGTGTCGCCGAGCAGGCCGACGCCCTGCGGCAGGTAGCCGACATGCCGGCCGCAGTCGTCGCGGTGCCAGCGCCACACATTGTGGCCGTCGAGATAGACGCCGCCCTGGGTCGGCTCCAGAACGCCGACCAGCAGCCGGGCCAGGGTGGACTTGCCCGCCGCCGAGGGACCGACGATGCCCACCGCCTCGCCCGGCTCCACCGAGAAGGACAGCCCGCGCAACGTCGGGCGGTCCGACCCCGGCGGGACGTAGGTCACGCGGTCCAGCAGCAGGGAGCCGCTGGGGCGGGGCAGGGGGGCGCCCGGCGCGGGCACGGCGTCCGCCGTGAACAAGCCGCGCAGGCGGCGCAGGCTCTCGCGGGCCGAGGACCAGTTGCGCCAGGAGTCGATCAACTGCTCGAAGGGCGCCAACGCACGGCCCATCAGGATGGAGGCGGCCAGCATGCTGCCGGGCGACACCTGCCGGTCCAGCACCAGCATCGTGCCGGCGGCGAGGATCGCCACCTGGGCGGTCATTCGGCAGACCTTGGCGAGCGAGGCGACGGCCTGTGCCCGTCCCGCGGTTTGGTTGACCAGACGCAGATGGTCGTCCTGGACCGCCTGCCAGCGGCGGCGCAAGGTGCCCATCATGCCCATGGCGGCGACGGCCTCCACCCCAAGGGACGCCGCCTCGACCTCGGCGCCATGACGGCACAGGGCGCGGTTGGCCTCGGCGGCGCCGGGCATGGTCAGCAGCCGGCCGAGCAGGCTCACCCCGACCAGACAGAGAATGCTGCCGCCGCAGACGAGGCCGTAGAGCGGGTGGATCAGCGTCAGGAACAGCAGGAAGACGAGGCTGAGCGCGGCGTCGAGCGGGGCAGTGAGGCTTGGCCCGGACAGGAACTGACGCAGCTCGTTGAGGTCGCGCAGAACCTGGGCCGGGCGGCTGGGACCGCCGCGCAGCAGGCCGCCCATCGACGCCTCCAGCGCGTCCATGGTCAGGCTGCGCGCCGCCAGATGGCCCATGGCCTGGGTCAGCCGCCCGCGGATCGCCTCGACCAGCCCGAACACGGCGAAGCAGCCCAGCGCCAGCAGCGACAGGGCCACCAGGGTCTCCACGCTGCGGCTGCCCAGCACGCGGTCGTAGACCTGCATGGTGTAGAGCGGCATCGCCAGCTGGATGAGGGCGAGAAAGACGCTGAAACCACCCGCGGCGGCAAGGCCGGTGGCGATGCGCCGACGGATCGTGCGCAGGGCGGGCGGGCCTGCCGGAGACGTATCGCGGGTTTCCCGTGCGGCCATGGGAAGGGCGCTCCTGTCGTCTGGAGAAGGGAAAGGGGCGCGCCGGGAAGGACGGCGCGCCCGGGACCTCGGTCAGGCGGATCAGTAGAAGGAGATGTCGCCCATCGGGTTGTCGCCCTTCACGATCAGGTCGTGGAAGCCGGTGTCGTTGGCCGCGTTCCACGTGACGACGTAATTGCCGTCCTTCTGCCAGATGCTGTATTGGCCGTCGGCGGGCGCGCTGGTCGAGCCGGCGTAGCTGTAGCTGCCCTTCAGCCAGATCTGGTCTTCGTCCTTGAAGTCGGTGATGGTGTCGGCCTGGCCGGCGTAGATGTCGCCGCTGTCCTTCGTCTCGAAGAAGAACCAGTCGGCCCCGGCCCCGCCGGTCATCTGGTCCTTCCCCATGCCACCGTAGAGGTCGTCGAAGGTGTCGCCGCCGCTCAGCGTGTCGTCGCCCTCGCCGCCGTAGAGCTTGTCGTACCCGCTCTCGCCGTAGAGCTGGTCGTTGCCGCTGCCGCCATAGAGCGTGTCGGTGCCGTAATAGCCCAGCAGCAGGTCGTTGCCCGACTCGCCGTAGAGCACGTCGTTGCCGTTCCAGCCGTCCAGCGTGTCGTTGCCGGACCAGCCGAGGATGGTGTCGTTGCCGTCATAGCCCTGCACGTAGTCATTGCTGACGCCGTACTTGATCATGTCGAGGTAGTCGGCGTTGTTGGTGCCATAGACGTTTGCCATGATGCGTTTCCTTCGGATCAGGGGATTGTGCCGTGCAAGGAGAGATGCTTCATTCGGCTTTATTCTTGCCGGTTCGCTCTGAAGACCTCGCCCTTGCACAGCCATTCTTCCCGGATCGGGCATCCGGCACTGTTGTCTACTTCACAGTTTTGAACAGGAGAGAAAAAACGCCGCGATCAGCGCCGCCGGTGCAGGATCATCCCGCCATGGTGCAGCACCCCGTCGATGAAATCGCCGTCGGCGGTGAAGCCGGTGTCGTCCCAATAGTCGATGTGGTCGCCGGTGACCCGATAGCGTCCCTGGTACGCCTTCTCCCGGCTGCCCCGCGCCTCGACGTAGCGGTTGTTGGGGAGAAGCTCGTGGCGGACGCGGCCGTCCTCCGTCACCCACAGGCCGACATAGGGGTGATCCGCTTGCTGCACTTCAGACCGGTCGGCGGTCTGGGCGAGCGCCTTGCGGTCGGGCAGGGCCTCGGCGCCGGAGGCGAGCAGGGCGGCGGTCAGGGTGGCGGTCCGGGCGAACGCGCGTTTCATGGCGTGCCTCCTTCCGACGGGCGGCGCTCGGCGAACAGCTCCGACAGGGTGCGCGCGGCGGAGATCGCGCGGGGGAAGCCCGCCGGGACGGTGACCATGTAGATGATCTCCTTCAGCTCGTCCTCGGAGATACCGGCGTTGAGCGCGTAACCGGCATGGATCTTCATGAAGGCCGTCTCGCCGATGGCAGCGAAGGCGGCGACCGCCGCCAGCTGGCGGGTTCGCGTGTCCAGCCCCGGCCGCGACCAGACGTCGCCCAGCGCGTAAGCCTCGGTGGCCTCCGCCAGGAAGGGAAACTCCTCGCGCATCCGCTCCAGGGTGGGCTGGGGCTGGCCGTTGTTCAGGCGGCTGATCACCTCGCCGCCGCGCTTGGCGCGCTCCTCCGTGGTCAGGGCGCTGGCCAGGGCGGGGGCGGGCATCGCCGGAACCGCGGCGAGCAGCCCCGCCGCGACGAGGGTGCGCAGGCGCGCCGGCTGACGGGTGAGAGTATCGGTGCCGTGGGTCATGCTTGGCCTTCTCCTCGATGGTGGGCTCAATGGCTGGCCGTGGGACGGACCACGATCTCGTTGGTGTCGACGTCGTCCGGCTGCTCGATGGCGTGCAGGATGGCCCGCCCGATGGCGTCCGGCTTGATGGAGACGGCGCGGTAGGTCCGCATCAACTCCTCGGCCTCCGGGTCGGTGATGGTGTGGGCCAGCTCCGATTCCACGACGCCGGGGCAGATGCAGGTGACGCGCAGCCGTTCGTTCTCCTGGCGCAGCCCGTCGGAAATGGCCCGCACCGCGTACTTCGTCGCGCAGTAGACGGCGGCGGTCGGCGAGACGGCGAGCGCCCCGATGGAGGCGATGTTGATGATCTGGCCGAAGCCCTGGCCGTTCATGACCGGCAGCACCGCGGCGATGCCGTAGAGGACGCCGCGGATGTTCACGTCGATCATGCGGTCCCATTCCTCGACCTTCAGCGAGGCCATGGGGGAGAGCGGCATGACCCCGGCGTTGTTGACCAGCACGTCGATGCGTCCGAACCGCTCCTGCGCGAAGGCTGCGAAGGCGGCCATGTCCTCGCGGCTGGTCACGTCCAGCGCACGGACCTCGGCAATTCCGCCCCCGGCCCGGATGTCGGCGGCCAGGGCCTCCAGCCGGTCCGTCCGCCGGGCGCCGAGCACCAGCTTCGCCCCGGCGGCGCCGAGGACGCGGGCGGTGCCCTCGCCGATGCCGCTGGAGGCGCCGGTGATGAGGATCGTCTTGTCGGTGATCGCGGTCATGGTCTGCTCCTCTCCGTCGATCGTTGCGGTGACGGAGAAAAGCTATGTCTTGCGGGTGGAATGTTCGAGTTGCCAATCATGAACGGGCTGGTTAGCATTCCTAACCAATGAACGATCCCTTCGAAGGCATGGCGGCGTTTCTGGCGGTCGCCGAGACGCTCAATTTCCGCCGGGCGTCCGAGCGCCTGGGCGTCACCCGCTCCGCCGTCAGCCAAGCGGTCCGCCGGCTGGAGGACCGGATCGGCGTGCCGTTGCTGCAGAGGACGACGCGCAGCGTCCGGCTGACCGACGCGGGCGCGCATCTGCTCGCCGCGACGCGCCCGGCGCTGGCGGAGGTCGGCACGGCACTGGAGAGCATCGCCTCAGCGCACGGTGCACCGGCCGGCACGCTGCGGCTGGCCGTCTCGTCCATCGCGGAAAGCATCCTGGAGGGGGAGGCGCTGGCCGGCTTCCTCGCCGCCTACCCCTCCGTCGGCATCGACATCCTGGTGACCGATGAAGAGTTCGACATCGTCGCGGCGGGATTCGACGCGGGCGTCCGGCTTGGCGAAGCCATCGAGCAGGACATGATCGCGGTCCCGGTCTCCGCCCCGCAGCGGCAACTGGTGGTGGGTTCACCCGCCTATCTGGCGGAGGCCGGCCGCCCAACCCATCCGCGCGACCTGCTCGCCCACCGCTGCATCGGCTGGCGTCCGGCGCCGGACGTGGCGCCCTACCGCTGGGAGTTCACCGAGGACGGCCGCGACTTCGACATCGCGGTGAACCCGCGGGTCGCCACCAACGACATGGGCATGATGGTCCGGCTGGCCCTGGCCGGTGCCGGGCTCACCTGTGGCATGGAGGAAACCTTCCGGCCCCATCTGGAGCGCGGCGCGCTGGAAGCCGTCCTGGAGGGCTTTTGCCCGCCGTTTACCGGCTTCCACCTCTACTACCCCAGCCGCCGGACGGTGCCGCCGCGGCTGCGCGCCCTCATCGACCATTTGCGGGCGCGGAACGGCGCATCGCCGGGGGCGTCACGTCAAGGGTGAGTCGAGGCTTTGCCGTGCCATCAGCGCAAACGGAAACGGCGGGTGCCGGAGCCCGAAGGCCCCGGCACCCGCCGTTCCGTCTGGCGTTATGCCCGCCTCAGCCGAACCAGGCGGCGACGTTGCCGGTCTGGCCGAGGATGGTGATGCGGTTGCCCGCCCCGATGTCGAGGGTGGTGCTGCCGCCCTCCACCCGGGCCGAGCGGATCACCGCGCCGAGGTCCATGGTGGCGTCGTAGAGCGCCAGACGGTCGACCCCGGCCTGGAAGTCCATCACCACCGACCCGCCCGAGTTGCGTCCGAAGGCGAAGACGTCCGCCCCGGCGCCGCCCCACAGCGTGTCCGCACCGCCGTCGGCGAACAGCACGTCGTTGCCCGCCCCACCGTTCAGCAGGTCGTTGCCCGCCCCGCCGAACAGCGTGTCGTTGCCCGCCTCGCCGAACAGCGTGTCGTCGCCGTCGCCGCCGCTGGCCAGGTCGTCGCCCGCGCCGAGACCGATCAGGTCGCGCCCCGCCCCGCCCAGCGCCACGTCGTTGCCGTCGCCGCCGCTCAGCGTGTCGTCGCCGTCGTCGCCGATCAGGAAGTCGTGGCCCGACCCGCCGAACAGCAGGTCGTTGCCCGCCCCGCCGGACAGCGTGTCGTCGCCCTCCTCGCCGGTCAGCGTGTCGTCCCCCGCCTCGCCGAACAGGATGTCCCGGCCCGTCCCGCCGAACAGCGCGTCGTTGCCGACCCCGCCGCCGACCAGGTCGTTGCCCTCGCCGCCGAACAGCCAGTCGTCGCCCTCGCCGCCCATCACCACGTCGTCGCCCTCGTCGCCGTACAGCGTGTCGTTGCCGCCGGCGCTGGCGATCGTGTCGTTGCCGCCGCCGCCGTGCAGGATGTCGTCGCCGGCCCCCAGGTACATGTACTGCTCGTGGTCGTCGCCGTAGACGATCTGCTCGCCGTCGCCGCCGACCAGCGTGGCGTTGCCGACCACCGCGGCGAACTCGACGTTGTCGAGCTGGATGGTCACCGCCCCGGCCAGCGCCGTGGTGTTGAGCACCACCGCGGTCGGCGCCGTGCTGGCCACCCCGGTGCCGCCCAGCGTGTTGCCGGTCACCTTGGTCTGCACCGCCTGGCCGGCGGCCACCCCCGGCGCGCTGAAGTCGATGGCGCGCACCAGAAGCTGGGCCTGGGCCGACAGCACCGAGAGGAAGCTGTCGCCGCCGCCGGTCAGGTTGCCGCGCGAGGCCGTGCCGGCGTCGGTGCGCGCCTCGATGGCGGCGATCAGCCCGGCCACCCCGGTCTGGGCCTCCGCGGCGGTCTGCCGCTCGGCGCTGCCGCTGGTGGTCACGGCCACGCCGGTGGAGACGCTGACCGTCAGGGTGGTCATCGTCGAGACCTGGCCGGTCTGCCGATCGACCACCTGCTCGCGCACCACCGGCACGTCGGCGAGGTCGGCGTTGGCGGTGTTGCTGTCCTCCACTCGCTCCTCGTTGCTGGCCGCGATGGTCACGGTGGTGACGCGCTTGCCGTCGCTGCCGGTGGTGACCGCGCCGCTGACGGTGGCGCCGTCCACGGTGGCGACCGGGGGCGGGGCGACGGGGGCGGGCTTCTCCACGGTGGCGGTGAGCTTCTGCGTCGTCGCGGTGACGGGGACCGAGGCGTTGCCCGCCGGGTCGGTGAGGCCCAGCGTCAGAGTGAGGGTGCCGTCGCCCAGGGCGGAGAGGTCGAGCCCGGTCACCTGGGCGGTCGGTCCGCTCATCACGCCGCTGCCGGTGACCTGGCCGCCGCCGGCCGAGGTGATCGTCCAGGTGAAGGCGGTCCCGGCCTCGCCGCCGCTGATGGTGAAGGCGGCGCTGGACTGCTCGATGGCGTCGATGCTGTCGTCCTCGAACCGCACGGTGGCGGTGGGGGCCGTGGTGTCGACGGTCAGCGACTGGGTGCCGGCCGAGGACATGTTGCCCGCCGCGTCGGTCGCCATGGCCGAGACGGTGTTCATGCCGTTGGCGTCGAGGCTGAGCGTGCCGGTCACCGGTGTGGCCGTGGCGAGGTTGAGGCTCCAGGCGCCGCCGTTGGTGGCGGTGGTGGTGTAGGTCGCCCCACCCACCGTGACGGTGACCGTCGCACCGGCTTCCGCCGTGCCGGTGAGGGTGGGCCTGGTGCTGTTGGTCAGCGCCGCGCTGGTCACCGACGGGGCGTTCGGAGCGGTGGTGTCGATGGTCAGCGTCTGGGTGCCCGGTGCCGAGACGTTGCCGGAGGCATCGGTGGCGGTGGCCGACACCGGGTTGGCGCCGTTGGCGTCCAGGCTCAGCGACCCGGCGGTCGGCGTCGCGGTGGCGAGGTTGAGGCTCCAGGTCCCGTTGGTTGCCGTGGTGGTGTAGGTGGCGCCGCCCACCGTGACGGTGACCGTGCTGCCGGCCTCCGCCGTGCCGGTGAGGGTCGGGGTCGCGCTGTTGCTCAGCGCCGCGCTGGTCACCGCCGGGGCGTCGGGCAGCGTGGTGTCGATGGTCAGCGACTGCGTGCCGGCGGTGGACGTGTTGCCCGCCGCGTCGGTGGCGGTAGCCGACACCGGGTTGGCGCCGTTGGCGTTGAGGCTGAGCGTGCCGGTCACCGGAGTGGCCGTGGCGAGGTTGATGGACCAGTTTCCGCCGGTCGCCGTGGTGGTGTAGGTGGCACCGCCCACCGTGACGGTCACCGTGCTGCCCACTTCCGCCGTGCCGGTGAGGGTCGGGGTCGTGCTGTTGCTCAGAGCCGCACTGGTCACCGCCGGCGCGTTCGGCGCCGTGGTGTCGATGGTCAGCGACTGCGTGCCCGGCGCTGAGACGTTGCCGGCGGCGTCGGTGGCGGTGGCCGACACCGGGTTGGCGCCGTTGGCGTTCAGGCTCAGCGTGCCGGTCACCGGAGTGGCCGTGGCGAGGTTGAGGCTCCACGTCCCGTTGGCCGCCGTGGTGGTGTAGGTCGCCCCACCCACCGTGACGGTGACGGTGCTGCCGGCTTCCGCCGTGCCGGTGAGGGTGGGCGTCGTGCTGTTGCTCAGCGCCGCACTGGTCACCGCCGGGGCGTTGGGCAGCGTGGTGTCGATGGTCAGCGACTGCGTGCCGACGGTCGAGGTGTTGCCGGCCGCGTCGGTGGCGGTGGCCGACACCGGGTTGGCGCCGTTGGCATTCAGGCTGAGCGAGCCGGCGGTCGGCGTCGCGGTGGCGAGGTTGATGGACCAACTGCCGTTGGTGGCGGTGGTGGTGTAGGTGGCGCCGCCCACCGTAACGGTGACCGTGCTGCCGGCCTCCGCCGTGCCGGTGAGGGTCGGGGTCGTGCTGTTGCTCAGCGCGGCGCTGGTCACCGCCGGCGCGTTGGGCGCCGTGGTGTCGATGGTCAACGACTGCGTGCCCGGCGCTGAGACGTTGCCGGCGGCGTCGGTGGCGGTGGCCGACACCGGGTTGGCGCCGTTGGCGTTCAGGCTCAGCGTGCCGGTCACCGGAGTGGCGGTGGCGAGGTTGAGGCTCCAGGTCCCGTTGGTCGTCGTCGTGGTGTAGGTCGCCCCACCCACTGTGACGGTGACGGTGCTGCCGGTCTCCGCCGTGCCGGCAATGGTCGGGGTCGTGCTGTTGCTCAGAGCCGCACTGGTCACCGCCGGCGCGTTGGGCGCGGTGGTGTCGATGGTCAGCGTCTGCGTGCCGGCCGAAGAGACGTTGCCCGCCGCGTCGGTTGCCGTCGCCGAGATGGCATTCGTGCCGTTGGCGTTCAGGCTGAGCGATCCGGAGACCGGCGTCGCGGTGGCGAGGTTGAGGCTCCAGCTCCCGTTGGTCGCCGTCGTGGTGTAGGTCGCCCCACCCACCGTGACGGTCACCGTGCTGCCCGCCTCCGCCGTGCCGGCAATGGTCGGGGTCGTGCTGTTGCTCAGCGCCGCGCTGGTCACCGACGGCGCGTTGGGCGCCGTGGTGTCGATGGTCAGCGTCTGCGTGCCGGCGGTCGAGGTGTTGCCGGCCGCATCGGTGGCGGTAGCCGACACCGGGTTGGCGCCGTTGGCATTCAGGCTGAGCGAGCCGGCGGTCGGCGTCTCGGTGGCGAGGTTGAGGCTCCAGGTCCCGTTGGTTGCCGTCGTGGTGTAGGTGGCACCGCCCACCGTGACGGTGACGGTGCTGCCGGTCTCGGCCGTGCCGGTGAGGGTCGGGGTGGCGTTCTTGGTCAGCGCCGCGCTGGTCACCGCCGGGGCGTTGGGCGCGGTGGTGTCGATGGTCAGCGTCTGCGTGCCGGCCGTGGAGTTGTTGCCCGCCGCGTCGGTCGCCGTCGCCGACACCGGGTTGGTGCCGTTGGCGTTGAGGTTCAGCACGCCAGCGGTCGGCGTCGCCGTGGCGAGGTCGAGGCTCCAGGTCCCGTTGGTCGCCGTCGTGGTGTAGGTCGCCCCACCCACCGTGACGGTGACCATGCTGCCGGTCTCGGCCGTGCCGGCAATGGTCGGGGTCGTGCTGTTGGTCAGCGCGGCGCTGGTCACCGACGGCGCGTTGGGCGCCGTGGTGTCGATGGTCAGCGTCTGCGTGCCGGCCGAAGAGACGTTGCCGGCCGCGTCGGTGGCGGTGGCCGAGATGGCATTCGTGCCGTTGGCATTGAGGCTGAGCGAGCCGGCGGTCGGCGTCTCGGTGGCGAGGTTGAGGCTCCACGTCCCGTTGGTCGCCGTCGTGGTGTAGGTGGCGCCGCCGACGGTGACCGTCACCGTGCTGCCGGTCTCGGCCGTGCCGGCAATGGTCGGGGTGGCGTTCTTGGTCAGCGCCGCGCTGGTCACCGCCGGAGCGTTGGGCGCCGTGGTGTCGATCGTCAGCGTCTGGGTGCCGGCGGTGGACGTGTTGTTGGACGCGTCCTTGGCGGTGACGGACACCGCGTTGGTCCCGTTGGCGTTCAGGTTCAGCACGCCGGAGGCCGGCGTCGCCGTGGCGAGGTTGATGGACCAGTTTCCGCCCGTCGCCGTCGTGGTGTAGGTCGCCCCACCCACCGTGACGGTCACCGTGCTGCCCGCCTCCGCCGTGCCGGCCAGGGTCGGCGTGGCGCTGTTGGTCAGCGCCGCGCTGGTGACCACCGGAGCCGCCGGCGGCGTCACGTCGGCCACGCTCACCACCGCGCTGACCCCGGAGATGGTCGCGGCTCCGGTGGCGCCGCCGCTGTCGGTCAGGCTGGCGACGGCCACCGTGCGGTCGCCCAGCGTCGCCGACGCGCTGGTGTTCTTGTAGGTGACGCCGCCCAGAAGCGCGCTCATCTGCGCGTCGTTGCGCTCCAGGCCGGTGACCGTCACCGTGGCGACGCCGCCGACCACCGACACGCTCACGCCGGCGTTGCCGCCCGCGGCGCCCAGCCCGCTCAGGGTGGCGGTGGCGCCGTTGGTCAGGGCGACGTCGGTGCCGCCGATGGTCAGGACCTCGGTGGCGTCGACCACGCCGCTGACCGTGAACACCGCGCCGCGGAAGCTCTGCCCGGCCTCCACCGTGGAGGCCGCCACGCCGCTGAACAGGCTGGTGGTGGCGCTGTCCACCCCGACGCCGAAGGTCTTGGCTCCGCCGGTCGCGGTCAGGGTCGGCACGGCGTCGACGGTGATCGTCGCGGTGGCGCTGCCCGCGCTGAAGGCGTCGGCGGTGGTGGTGTCGGCGGTGGCGCCGGCCGTGCCGCTGGTGCGGTCCCACGCCTTGAAGGTCAGGCCGCCGGTGTCGGTGTTGGTGAAGCCCGAGCCGCTCGGCACGAAGCGCACGCGGTCCGACCCGGCGAGCAGCAGCGCCGAACCGTTGGACGAGGCGGTGGGGATGTCGGTCCAGGCGCCGCTGCCGACCTTGTACTGCCAGGTGCCGTTGGTGTTGGTCACCCCGGTGACGGCGATGCCCAGCGGGAGCACGGTGACCATCGGCACGGGGCTGTCGTACTCGGCGTCGCTGGCGGTGCCGGCGGAGGCGAGCAGGGCGGTGACGGTGGTGCCGGTGTTGGCGGCGTCGGCGATGCCCTGGTCGATGGTGGTCAGGCTGCGGGCGTCGTTGGACAGGATGGGGCTGTCGTTGGCGCCGGAGAAGTTGAGGGTGAGCTGCTGGGAGACGGTGCGGTTGCCGTCGGAGACGGTGAAGGTGCTGGTGCCCTGCATCGGCCCGGCGGGGACGCCGTTGAGGAAGGCGGCGTCGAAGACGTAGGCGTAGTGGCCGGTCTGGCTGTTGACGTAGGCGGTGCCGCCCGGGCCGGTGGACCAGGTGTCGTAGGTGACGCCGTTGCTGAGCGTGACGCTGCCGTGCTGGACCGGGGAGGCCTGGGATCCGGCGAGGGAGTAGGTCAGCGTGCCGCCTTCCAGGTCGGTGGCGGAGAGCTGGCCGTCGATCAGCGGGAAGCTGTCGGCGGCGGCGGTGTCGACCAGCGTCGGCGGGGTGGCGGGGACGGCCAGGACCGGCGGGGCGTCGGTGTCGATGCGGTCGTTGGTCTGGCTGATCGGGGTGGTGTAGGGGGTGTTGGCGTTGCTGGCGCCGTCGACCAGGACGATGTTGACCGGGATGTCGTCGCCGGCGGCGCGATTGCCGGTGCGCAGGCCGTCGGCGGTGACGGTGAAGGTGGCGGTGTAGGTGGTGGCGCTGACCTTGGTCAGGTTGGCGAGCGCGAAGCCGTTGACCGTGCTGCCGTTGCCCAGCGTGTAGGTGTCGCTGTCCGAGGCCACGGTGATCGTCACCGTCACCGTGTCGCCGACCTGGGCCGGCTGGTTGGGGATGGTGACGTTGGTGATCGAGGGCGGCGTCGTGTCCGGGGTGTTGTTCGTCACCGACTGGTTGGTGACGCTGGCCGCGTCCGCGCCGCCGCTCGCGTTCTGGATCGCCGCCGCGTCGTTGCCGTTGGTGGGATCGGTGTAGCTGACGGTGACCGTCTGTCCGTGCTGGACCGCCTGGGCCAGCGTCAGAGTGACCGTCTTGGCGGCGCTGTCCACCGCGACGCCGGAGACGGTGGCCGTGGTGCCGCCGACCTTGACCTCGAAGGCGCCCACCCCCGGGCCGTTCACGGCGTCCAGCGCGACGTCATAGGTCAGGACCAGCGACGTGCCGTTGACCGCGGCGCCTTGCAGGACCGGGGCGGGCGGGGCGAGCGTCACCATGACGGATCCGGACGAAAACGCCGCCAACGTGGGATTGGGTATCCCGTCCTGCGACGCGAAGATGCTGATGGGGAAAACGCCGGTGGTGTCTGTTCCAGACGCCGTCACATCAAACGTCAGCGTCAGGGTGCCGACCGGGAAGATGCCGGTCAAAAGCGCGTTCTGTTGGTTGTCCAGCTTGAGATTTGCGATTGTCCAACCGGCGGGAGCGGCGACATCGAAGTAGACCGAGGTGCCGATCAGCACGATCGGAGACGGTATGTTGACCGTGAAGGAAAGTTGGGTCGGGGTACCGGCGATGAACGTGGCCGTCGGGTTGTCCGGCGTCACCGACACGGTTCCGAAGGTGGAGATTTGCGTGCCGAAGGACGCCGTGGCGACTTTGTTCACCTCGGTGGTGTTGTTGGCCGAGCCGCTGTCGGTGATGGACCGCAGGACGACCGGGCGCGTTTCGCTGAGGCCCGGCCGATATTGGGCAAGGCTGGTGATCGTCGTCGATGTGGTCTTGTAAGCGATGCCGTCGATCAGCGTGTTCATCGCGCTGTTGCTCAGCGCCATGCCGCTGATCGCCACCGTGGCGACGCCGTTCACCAGCGTCACCGCGTAGTTGCCGCCGGTGAAGCTGCCCGAGGTTCCGTTGCTCAGCGTGATGTCGGTTCCGGCGATCGTCAGGAATTCGTTGCTGCCGGTTCCCGCGACATTGTGGACGGTCAGCACCATGCCGGTGAAGGTCTGCCCGCTGTCCATCGTGGAGGCGCTGACGCCATTGAACAGGTCGAAGATGGGGTTGCTCGCCACGACATAGGCGTAACCGTCGACCGGCGTGAGCGCCAGCGTGGGCGGGGTGCCGTTCGGGTCCAGCGTGTTGTTGATGACCGGCTGGCCGGCAATGGTCGCGGCATCGATGCCGCCCGAGGCGGATTGAACGGCGTTGACGTCGTCGCCCACGCTGGGATCGGTGTAGGAGACGGTGACCGCGCTGTTGAAGGCGACCGGCTGGGCGAGCGTCAGCGTCACCGTCTTGTTCGCGCTGTCCACGGCGACGCCGCTGACGGTGACCGGGCTGCCGCCGGCCGTCACGGTGAAGGCGCCGGCCGCCGGCGGGTTGGCGGAGTCCAGCGCCATGTCGTAGGTCAGCACCAGCGTCGTGCCGTCCACCGCCGCGCTCTGCAGCACCGGCGCGGGCGGAGCGAGGTTCACCATCACGGACCCGGACGAGATCACCGCCGCGGGGGTCAAGCCGTCGTACGACGCATAGATGCTGAGGGGGAACGCGCCGGAGGTGTCCGTGCCGGCCGACATCACGTCGAAGGTCAGCGTGTAGGTTCCCTGCGCGATGACCCCCGAGAGACCGCCATTGGGGACGCCGTCCAGCTTGAGGTTCGAGACCGTCCAGCCGAACGGTGTGGCGACATTGAAATGAAGCGTGCTCCCGACCAGTGTCAGGGCGGGGGTGGTCACCGTGAACGAAACCTGGGTTGGGGTGCCCGCCGAGAAGTTGGCCGTCGGGTTGTCCGGGGTCACCGTGACGTTGGGGAGGGAAACGTCCTGGAGATTGATCGCCACGGTGGCGACCTGATTGATCTCGGTGACGTTGTTGGAGGTTCCACTGTCGGTGATGGAGCGCAGGACAATGGGGCGTGTTTCGCTCAGGCCGAACTGCGAGTTCGGAACCGGGCTGTTGATGAATGGCATCCCGTAGGTGTTTTTGTAGCTGATGCCATCGATCAACGCGCCCATGTCGCTGTTGCTGAGCGACATTCCGCTCAGCGTCACTGTGGCAACGCCGTTGACCAGCGAAACCGTGTAGTTGCCGTTGCCGAACGCGCCCGAACCCGAGGAGAGCGGAATGGAGAAGCCGCCGATCGTAAGATAATTGTCGAAGCCGGGCCCGATGATGTTGTGGACCGTCAACACCATGCCGGTGAAGGTCTGTCCGCTGTCGACGGTCGAGGCCGTCACCGAATCGAAGAGGTCAAATCCACCGCTGCCGTTGCCACCCTGGAAGACCGGATTCTCCGTGGTGAGCGCCAGCGTCGGCGCGGTCGGCCCGGTTGGCGCGGTCGGCCCGGCGACGTTGACGGTGGTCGAGACGCCGGTGAGGGTGGCGGTGTTGTTGCTGGCGCCGTCATCGGTGACACTGGTGATGGTGACGACGCGGTTGCCGGGCGTGACGATGCCGTTGACGGTGTCGCCGGAGTTGACGTAGGCGATGCCGTCGATCAGCGCCGCCAATTGGGTGCCGGTGAGACTGAATCCGCTCAGGGTGACGGTCGCCGTCGTTCCGCTGTACGACGTGGTGAGGACCGCCCCCGTCAGCGTCGGCGCCGTCACGGGCGTCCCGGCGGCGTTGGTGGTCAGGGAAATGGGCATGACGCCGGTGAGGGACAGCCACTCGTCGTCGACGACGTTGGTGACCGTCAGGGTCACGCTGGTGAAGACCTGTCCGATGTCGTTGGTGTCGGCGGACACGCCGGAGAACAGATCCACGGGCGGATTGTTCTGAGCAAAGGTCGGCGCGGTGCTCGTCGCCGTCAGGGTAGGCAGGCTCGAAGCCGGCGCACCAATGTTGATGGCTGCGGAAACGCCGGTGATGTCGCCGGTGTCGACGCTGCCGCCGTCGTCGGTGAGGCCGGTGACGGCAATGATGCGCTGGCCGTTGGATGGAGTGCCGGCCGCGTTGTAATAGGTGATGTCGTTGATGAGCGAGGCCATCTCGGCATCCGACAGGGCCATGCCGGAGATTCTGATGGTCGCTGTGCCGTTGCTGACGGACACCGTCCCGGTGACCCTTGTCGCGCTCATCTGCACGGGGTCCACAAAGTGGGACGCGCCGTCGACCAGGTAGAGTTCCAGCGGACCCATCATGCCGGGCACGGTGAAGTACAACGCTTCGTTGGCGCCATCCAGCATGCCGGTCACGGTGACCGTCATGGCGGTGAAGATCTGCCCGCTGTCGTTGGTGCTGGCCGTGGCTGATGAGAACAGGGGCTGCGTCTGGGAACCGCTGTAGGTCGGCGTGCCGCCTGCGGCGCTCAACGTGGGGGCATGGAGTTGAACCGTGAAGCTGGTTCTGAAATCCGGAATATCGACGCCGGCCTGGTTCTGGATGGCCGTGGTGCTGTCCACGGTGTCCCCGTCGTAATAACGGAGGGAGACCGAATCCCCGCTTTGGAAGATGTAGCCGTTGCCGACCTCAACGATGACGTTGCTGCCAATGACGTCGACGCCGGAAACAGTGTAGTAGACGCCGTTGATGCGAATCTGTCCCGACGTCGACGAGGAGCCGAAGAACTGCTGGATGGACGGGGGATTGTTTTCATCCAGCGCCTGATCGAAGGACAGGACGACCTTGTTGCCTCCGCTTTGCGCGGATGAGGAGACGAATGCCGGAGGGCGGGAGGACAGGACCGTAACGGAGACGTCCACCGAAAAGGTGTCCAAGCCGTAGGGAGCCTGGATGACGCCGGTCGCGTCGTCACCCGCCGGGTCCTCGTAGCGGAAGGCGATGCTGTCGTTCAGCTGGAACTGGTGGCCGACGGTGAGGGTCACGTATTTGTCGGACACCACGGCGCTGATCAGGGGGACCGCGATGCCGTTGAGCAGGATGGAACCGGTGCCCGCGCTCACGGTGCCGTCGGTCGCCACGAAATGAGTCAGCAGCGGGTTGCTCGTGCTGTCCAGGCTGTCGTCGTAGATGAGGGTGATGGTGTTCTCGCCGGTGTAGGCGACCGCTTTATCGAAGAACGGTGCGGCCAAAACCCCGCGATACCGGTCGATCCGCAGGGCTTCGGCCCGCACCGTGCCGCGCGTCCAGGCGAGATCCCAATCGCCACCCAACTCCGCGGCACCCGTCAGGGTCCGGGACGCCGCCATGGCGGCGCCGGTGATGCCGGCCAGCGCGTCGAGGAACGACTCGCCATGGCCGCTCGCCACGTTGCAGCCGTACAGAAGAATGTCGCCATCGTCCGCGAGGCAGGCGCCGATGGCCGCCAGTTCCGCGGTGCGCACGGTCAGCGCCGCTTCGTCGAGCCGCGCCGTGCCGAGCTGCAGACCGCCCTCGAAGCCGTGGCACAGCACATGGAGCGCCCGGATGCCGTGACGCCCGGCCAACGCCTCCGCCATTGCCGCCACACCGTCGCGGCCTTCGCCGATCAGGACGGCCTCCATCCCGGAGGGAAGGCCCGCCTGGAGATCCCGCCAACCGTCGAGGGCGGTGTCGATGACGGCGATCTCGCTTGCCGTGCGGGGGAAGCGACCTGAGGTGGTGACGCGCGTGGTGGGGGCGGCGGACGCTTCGGTCATGGCGGACATTTCCTGAATGGGGCGCAATCCGAAGTAGCCACATCTCGAAAGAAATGGGTACTTCCTTTGATTTGACATACCCAAAACCGGACGTCCGGGTCAATGAAGACGACGCCAGATCACTGCATTTGACACAGAGGATTTATTGTCGATAGCAAGCATAAATCGTCATTCTAATGTTACATATTGCGGCATATCGTGTCATCCGCTGCATTAATGTATCGTTAATCTTTGGGTGATTGCCAATGTAGTCATGAATTGATTGGTTTTTATTTTGTAACATCGCAAGACATCCTGCGTTTCATCAGTAAGGATGGCGGAAAAGAGAGTTTCGTTGGCAAGAGACACCCTTGGTTTTCTGCTCCGCGCATTTTGGCACGATGCAACGATGAAGCGCGGCGCGGCCGCCTACCCTGGGTTGGGCTTCCACGGCTCTTCGCTCGAAGGTGCCAAGCCCTTCGTTCTATTCATCAGAGAAATTGCGGGAATTTTTTTCTGAACCAGCGCTATCCGGAGGCGGTCGACTCCCGCACCCGGTCGGAGGTGAAGGGCAGATCGCGCAGGCGCCGGCCGGTCGCCGAGCGGATGGCGTTGCCGATGGCCGCGGCGGTCGGTCCCTGCGCCGCCTCCCCGGTGCCGAGGAAGGGGTCGCCGGGCCGCTCGACGATGTGGACGTCGATGCGATCGGGCACGCTGGCGAAGCGCAGGATGGGGTAGCTGGCCCAGTCCACCGAAGTGACGCGGGTGTCGTCGCAGGCGGCGCGCTCGAACAGGGTCCAACTCATCGCCTGGATGATCCCGCCTTCCGTCTGGTTGCGGATGCCGTCGGGGTTGACGATCTCGCCGCTGTCGATGGCGGCGGTGGCGCGGGTCATCCGCACCCGTCCGCTGCCGCGGTCCACCGACAGCTCCACCGCCAGCGCCAGATAGGCGGCGTGATTCTTGTAGCGGGCGAAGGCGAAGCCGTGGCCGAAGCCCGGCGCCGGCGCGGCGCCCGTCCAGCCGAAGCGCTCCGCCGCCAGTTCCACCACCCGGCGGGCGCGCGGGTCGTCCAGATGGCGCAGGCGGAACTCCACGGGATCGGCCCCGGCCAGCAGCGCCAGATCGTCCATCATGCTTTCCAGCGCGAAGACGTTGGCGTAGGCGCCGAGCGACCGCAGCGCCGACACCCGCAGCGGCATGTCGGGCAGGAAATGCCAGAGGACGCGGGTGTTGGGAATGGCGTAGAGCGGGATGGCGTTGCGGTCGCCGTTGCCGGCGGGGGTGATCTGCATCGCCGCCGGTTCCGCCGGGAAGGGGTTGGCCAGATGGCGGGCGGCCAGCAGGGCGCCGGCCCCGCCGGGCCGGGTGGTGTGGGTGTTGGACCAGACGTCGAAGGTCCAGCGCTCGATCCGCCCGCTCCCGTCCAGGGCGGCCGCGGCCTCGATCATCATGGCCGGGCCATAGGGCTCGTTGGCATGCTCCTGCTCGCGCATCCACTGCACCCGCACGGGACGGCCGGGCAGCTTGCTGGCGATCAGAGCGGCGTCCGCCGCCGCGTCGTCGGCGCCGTTGTGGCCGTAGCAGCCGGACCCCTCGGTGTGGATCACCCGCACCCGTTCCAGGGGCAGGCGCAGCATCGCGGCGATGGCATTGCGGTCGGGATAGACGCCCTGGGTGTGCGACCAGACGGTCAGCCCGTCCTCGGCCATCACCGCCACGGCGCAGGACGGCCCGATCGAGCCGTGGAGCTGGTAGGGGCGGGTGAAGCGGGCGCGCAGGCTGCGTGGGCCCTCCGCGATGGTGCCGGCCTCGCCCTTGGCGTCCACCGTGCCGACCTCACGCTCCAGCCCGCGCAGCAGGTCGGGGATCGGGGTGTCGCCCGGCAGGGTCGCCGTCTCCTCCCAGCGGGCGGCGGCGGCGAGGGCGCGCATCGCCTTGACCGCCCGGTATTCCTTGTCGGCCACCACGGCGAGGAACTCGCCGTCGCGCAGCACGGCGACCACCCCCGGCATCGCCTCCACCCCGGCGCTGTCCAGTGCGGTCAGCCGGGCGGCGGAGCTGGGCGGGCGGACGAGGCGGGCGTGCAGCATGCCCTCCAGCCGCAGGTCCTGCACATAGGCCGCGCCGCCGGTCACCTTGGCGGGAATGTCGACACGGGGCAGCGGCCTGCCCATCACCGACAGGCGGTCCGGCGCGGTCAGCGGGGCGTCCGCCGGCACCTCCACGGTCAGGTCGAGCGACGCGGCCAGCTCCCCGTAGTCGAGCGCCCGTCCGTCCGGCGCCGTCACCCGCCGGTCGGCGAAGCCCAGCGCGCCGGCCGGCGCGCCGAGGCGCCGCGCCGCTTCCTGCGCCAGCAGGGCACGGGCCTGGGCGGCGGCGGCGCGGATGGCGGTGCCGCTGTTCTGCATGGACTGGCTGCCGGCGGTGTAGCCCTCGTTCGGGGTGCGGGCGGTGTCGGCGGTGACCAGCGTGATGGCGGCGGGCGGGACGCGCAGCTCTTCCGCCGCGACCTGGAGCAGGGCGGTGCGGATGCCCTGGCCGAGTTCGGCCTTGCCGGTGAAGACGGTGATGGCGCCGTCCGCGCCGATGCGGACCCAGGCGTCGAGCCGGGGCGTCTGGGCGAGGCTCCCCGGCGCGGGTTTGGCGGGCTGGGTGCTGCCGCCGGTCTGGGCGAGGAGAGGGCGGGACAGCGACACGGTGACGACCAGGGCGCCGCCGGTGGCCAGCAGGCCGCGCCGGGTCAGGGGAAAGGAGGACGGATGGAAGGGAATGTGATCGCTCATCAGCCGGCCCTCCCGTCAGGCTTGCCGGTTTCCGCGTGGCGCATGGTGTCGGCGGCCCGGCGGATGGCGCGCAGGATGCGCATGTGGGTGCCGCAGCGGCACAGGTTGAACTCCAGAGCGCGGCGGATCGCGGCGTCGTCGGCGTCCGGCCGCTCCTGAAGCAGAGCTTGCGCCCGCATCATCATGCCGGGGATGCAGTAACCGCATTGCGCCGCCTGCTCCTCGATGAAGGCGCGCTGCATGGGGCCGGGAGCCTCGGCGGTGCCAAGCCCCTCGACCGTGGTGACGGCGCGCCCCTGCATCAGCAGCACCGGCGTGACGCAGGAGAGCACGGCGCGCCCGTTCACCATCACCGTGCAGGCCCCGCATTGGCCGAGCCCGCAGCCGAACTTCGCCCCGTTCAACCCCAGATCGTCGCGCAGCACGTAGAGCAGCGGCGTGTCCGGGTCCGCCTCCACCCGCTGCGGGGTGCCGTTCACCGTGAGGTCGATCGCCATGATGCGCTCCGTTGAAATCAGTCCGCGGCGCCGACGTTCCGCGGCGCCCGTTCGATGCCGTCGGCGGGGCGGACGGCGACGTGGCGCGCGCCGCTGCGCGTGTCGGCCACCAGCCGCTCCAGCCCGTCCCATGGCGGCTGCTCGCTGAAGCGGCCGCGCAGATAGCGCAGCAGGGCCACCATGTCGGCGTCGGACAGCGCGCCGCCGAAGGCCGGCATCACCGCGCTGACGGTGCCGTCGCCGGGCGGCAGGCCGAACAGCGTGACGTTGACCATGTTCTGCGGGTTCGCCGCCTGGACCGCCGTGCTGAGCGCGAAGGGCAGCCCGCCGAACGGCAGCGGCCGTCCGGACTCGTGGCAGGTGGCGCAGGCCGTGCGGTAGATCGCCTCGCCCCGCTCGTCCACCCCGGGCGCGGCCCCCCCGGAGCCCGCGGCGGGAGGCCGGGTCAGACCGTCGGCGGCGGGCAGGCTGGCGCCCGGCGGCGTCCCGGCGTCGGCGGTGAGGCGCGGAACCAGGGCTTGCAGGGTCTCGCCGCGGCGCCGGCGCTCCGCGCTGGGAGTGCCCATGCGGTCGGCGACGTAGGCGGCGATGGCGGCCACGTCGGTGTCGGGCAGCCCGGCGAGGTTGCCGGTGACCTCCGCCATCGGCCCGCGCGACACGCCGTGCGCCGGGTGCCAGCCGTGCCGCAGGTAGAAGGCCAGGCTGTCCGCCGTCCAGGGGACGGGCGCCGGGGAGTCCTGGTTGATGGGGTAGGCGGTCCAGCCTTCGGCCTCGCCGCCGGCCCAGGCGCGACCCTCGTCCACCGCGCCCAGCGCGTTGCGCGGGCTGTGGCAGGCGCCGCAATGGCCCAGCCCCTCCGCCAGATAGGCGCCGCGGTTCCAGACCTCCGTCTTGGCCGGGTCCGGGGTGAAAGCGCCCTCGCGGAAGTAGAGCAGCTTCCACCCGGCGACCATCATCCGAATGTTCAGCGGGAAGGGCAGAGCGTTGGCCGGCGCCTCCGCCCGCACCGCGGTGCGGGTCATCAGATAGGCGTAGAGCGCGCGGTTGTCGGCGTCGCTGACCCGCGTGTAATGGTCGTAAGGGAAGGCGGGGTACAGGTGCCGCCCGTCGCGGTCCACCCCGCGCCGCATGGCGCGGGCGAAGGCCGCCTCGCTCCAGCGGCCGATGCCGGTGTCCTCGTCGGGCGTGATGTTGGTGGAATGGATGGTGCCGAAGAGCGTCGGCAGGGCCAGTCCCCCGGCGAAGGACCGTCCGCCCGGCACCGTGTGGCAGGCGATGCAGTTCCCCACAGCCGCCAGTCGCGCCCCTTCCGCCACCCGCTCCGCCGGAAAGGAGTCCGCCGCCGGGCGCGGCTGCGGCGGGATCGCCGCCTCCCATGCCCAGGCGGCCGCCCCGGCGCCGAGCGCCAGCAGAACGGCGGCTCCGCCCATCAGCCCACGCCGTATCCTCCACCGCCCCATGCGCGCTCCTCCCCCGATGCGAACAGGCGGAGCGGGCAATGGTTCTGGACGCTCACCCTTCCATGACGTCGTCGAGCGTGGCGGCGAGGTCGCCGGGCTCCACCGGCTTGTGCAGCAGGCGGCAGCCGATGTTGCGGGCCTCGCGCAGCCGCTCCGGCGCCGTATCACCGGTGATGATGACGACCGGGACGTCCCAGCGGCGCCGCACCAACTCCGCCACGGTGCGGCCGGTCTGTCCGCGTGGGAGCCGGTGGTCGGCGAGGACGACGTGCGGGCGGCTGCGCAGCCGGGGCAGGCGGTCGGCCAGCTCCTCGGCCGAGCTGACGGCGGTCACCCGAACGCCCCAGCGTTTCAGCAGCATGGTCATGGCGTGGCGCACCCGCTCGTCGTCCTCCACCAGCAGCACCCGCCGGCCCTTTATCCGGTCGGACGGGGATGCCGTCGCCGCCGCGCTGGTGGCCGCGGCCGCCATGGCGCGGGCGGCGGCGGTCAGGCGGCGGTCGGAGTCGGAAAGAACCTCGGCGCGCGGAACCGTGACCGTGAAGACCGTGCCCCGCCCGACCTGCGACCGCAGGTCCAGCGTCAGGCCGAGCAGCCGCGCCGTGCGGGCCACCAGCGGCAGGCCGAGGCCGAAACCCTTGGCCGCGCTGCGCTCCGGGTTGTCGAGCTGGTGGAACTCCTCGAAGATCGCGGCGCGGGCGTCGGGGGGAATGCCCCGACCGTCGTCCCACACCTGGAACTCCACCGCGCCGGGGCGCCGCCGGCAGCCCAGAAGGACGCGCCGGCCGTTCCCTCCGCCGTGCCGGATGGCGTTCGACAGCAGGTGGGTCAGTATGCGTTCCAGCAGCCGCGCGTCGGTCCGCACCGTCACGCCGCAGAGATGGACGTGCAGGCTTGTCCCCTCGCTGGTCGCGCTCTCCCGGAACTCCTGGGCCAAGCGGCGCATCAGCGCGTCGGGGCGGAACTCCGTGACAGCGACGTCCACCGCGCCGGCCTCCAGCCGGGCAAGGTCCAAGAGGCCGCTCAGCATGTCGCTCAGGCTGTCGATGGAGGCCTGGAGCAGGTCCGCCGCCTCCCTCGCCGCCGGGTTGGCGCCGACCGCGCCGCGCAGGATGTGGGCGTAGAGCGCCGCCGCCTGGATCGGCTGGCGCAGGTCGTGGCTGGCCGCGGTCAGGAAACGCGCCTTGGCCCGGTCGGCGCGCTCCGCCGCCTCTTGGGCGCGGCGCAGTTCCTCCTCCCGGGCGGCGCGGCTGTCCTCGGCGTGGTGCAGCCGGTCGCGAAGCCGGCCCATCTCGCGGCGTTGCTCGACCAGCTCGGCGGCCAGACGCGCGCTTTCCTGGACGAGGCGGCTGGCGTCGCGCTGCAGGCGGTCCGCGGTGCGGAGCCCTTCGGAGAGGTTGCGGTTCAAAGCCCCCAGGCATTCCCGCAACCCCTCGCCGTTGGTCGGCTGAATTTTGTCCGGTTTCTCCGAATCCGGTTTTTCTTTTGGCATGGATGTCTCCACGATGGCCCCCGCTCACCGCCGCAAAACAATGTCCGGCTCATGAATCCACGTACGTCAGGTCACAACAGCGCAGAACAGGAAATGTTTTCGGGCGGACGACGATTCGCACGCGTGCCGGGAACACGATGATCGCCCTCAGGGTGTCGGTTGCGGAGCGGCGACACGCGGTGCCCAAAACAGTGGCGGATTGCCGCGCATGTGGCGTGTCCTGTGCGCGGCGGAACGCACACCAACGGCACCGGAACGGTCGCCGGTCTGTTGACTCCCAGGGCGCCGTTCCGGTGTCGACACGGGCGCCACAGGCCAACCAGGTGGAGTTTCAAGGTGATGCCGGAGGTCGACGGTGAGGCCGGGCGGTCCTGCGCGGGTGTTCCTGTCCGCTGGCACGACGGTTGCTTCGTGCGCAAACGGATGCAGGTTTCCACCATACGGGATGTTTCTTGACCTTGTTCGTTCGACGAACAATCTAACGTCCCTGGCGCCTGCGCGGCCCGTGGCTGGTGCATTTGGAGGCAGGTTTTGATCAACCCCATGATTACAGCCACCGCCGGCTGGTCCGAGGCGGTGGAGGAGCGGGCGCAGCGGCTGCTTCGCTATCAGGTCGGGACCGAAGGGCCGGAGGGCGATCCGGTGACGGTTCAGACCATGTTCGAGCGCTGCGGCTTCACGCCGATCGCCAGCGCCCGTTTCCTGATGTGCATCCCGCCCTTGACGGCGATGCACGAATTGACCAAGACCGTCACCCGCTTCCGCATCGACGGCGAGCCCTGCCCGGACCCGGCGGGCATGGCGAAGGCGGCGCTGTCCTTTGCCGGGCGGGCGGTGGCGGTGCATGAACTGCACCCGGAACGCCGGTTCGTCGCCGGTGTGATCTCCACCCTCCTGGGGTTGCAGGGAACCAGCCGGCGCTAGGACGCGGCGGGGACGTGCGTGCCTCGATCCATGCGGGGAGCCAAGGGCCGTGCGGTTTCGCGCGGCCCGTCGCCGTGCCCCGTTCGAACAAATCCAACATTCTTTAAAAGTTGTAACCGTCCTTTGGTTGCCCGTTGGGCGGACTCCCTTTATCAGTGTTCGACTGTATGACCATGGGCTGGTCCCACCAGTTCTGGCAAAGGGGGGCGGCGATGGACCGGAAGCCGGTCGATTACGGGCAGTACAGCATCCTGGTCATCGAAGATCAGCCCTTCGTGCGCCGGACCATCATGCAGATCCTCTCGCAGATCGGCTTCCGCTCGATCGCCGAGGCCGACAACGGGGAGACCGGCATGCGGGAATGCATCCGCACCACCCCCGACGTGATCGTCTGCGACATCGACATGAAGCCGGTGTCCGGCCTTCAGTTCCTGGCCGAACTGCGGGCCAGCGCGGAGGTGCGGAACCGCCGCACGCCGGTGGTCTTCCTGACCAATCACACGGAATCCGAAATCGTGAAGAAGGCCATGTCCCTGGGCGTCAACGGCTTCGTCGTGAAGCCGCCGTCCTTCGGCGCCCTGAAGGAGCGGGTGGACCGCCTGCTGGCCGGCAAATGAGGACGAGGATGGGGCGCGCGGTGCGGCGGGTGGTGCTGTGCGGCCTGGCGGTGTTGCCGCTGGCCGCCTGTTCGGGGGAGCCGGGCGAGTCCGACATGCGCAGGCTGGTGGAAACGCACACCAAGCGGGCGCTGGACGGCCAGGGGCAGGGCGGTTTCCGCGGCTTCGAGGGCTTCCGCAAGCAGGGCTGCGTCGACACCAAATACCGCAACGGAGCCCCGAAGCCGGACGACAAGCAGTATGATTGCTATTACGCGGCGACCTTCGCGCCGCAGCCGGGCGCGACGGCGATGACCGTCAACGGCAAGGGCCGCTTCACCCGCACCGACAAGGGCCTGACCTTCGAGGATCTGGGAGCGCAGCCGCGTTGATATGGCGCGCTGACGCGCCGACAATTCGACACTGGCTGGAAAAGGAAACGGCCGGTCATGACCCTGTCATGAACCGGCCGCGTCAGATGGTGGAAGGGGCTGGATTTGAACCAGCGTACGCTTACGCGGGCAGATTTACAGTCTGCTGCCTTTAACCACTCGGCCACCCTTCCGCTGATGCTTGACGCGACCATCGGAGACCTGCCGTTCATCGGGCCTTGCTTGGCCTTCCGTCCGGCGGGTGGCGTTATCTAACGGGTGACGGCGCTCCGGTCAAGCGGCTTTCTTCACCGGCAGCGCATCTTTGTTCAGGCACCTCCGTTCAGGCTCCTCCGTTCAGGCCCCCTCGCCACGGGCCACCCGGGCCAGGGTGCTCAGCGGGTCGCCGTCCTCCGCGCTGAAGCAGGCGCTGAAATCATCGCACACCTCGCAGTTCGGGGACTTGCAGAGCATCAGCCCCTCGCGCTCGCAGAGCTGGCGATAGAAAAACTTCTTCCACTTCATGTCGCCGCTGTTCAGCGCGACCAGCGACGGGAAATGGCGCCGGAACATGGCGTTCAGCTCCCGCCGGTTGGCGAAGCCCATGTCCTGCCAGAGATGGTTCGGCCCCAGCGCGCGGCGGGCGACGATGGCGGCCAGCCATTCCTCCTCAACCGTTCCGGCGGCGCGGTGGTCGAGCAGGAAGGCCCGCAGGTCCTCCTCCTCGATGGCGTCCTCGCCGCTGTGGTCCGGCAGGGTGGGAAGGAGATGGGCGAAGCCCGCCGCGTGCCGCCGGATCAGCTCGGCCAGCGCCTCGCGCGCCAGCCCCAGGGAGGCGGTGACGCCGCCGGGATGCTGCGCGGCCAGCCCGACGATGCGGCTGAACAGCAGCCGGTCGAGGGCCGGGCCATCCGGGACGCCGTCCAGGGCGTCGGCGGGCGGGTGGAGCGGGAAGGCCGCAGGAACGGCGATGTCGGCAATCATGGTCGGCGAACTCCCGCATCGGGGGGTTGTTCGGTCATGACCATGATGGTGGATCAAATTCCCGCAACTGCGAAGTGGTTTTTTGCGGGTGCGTTGTCGGAGCCTGCCCGGCGCCCGCCTCAGCCGTTCAGGACCTCCGCCGTGAAGCGCTCGAAGAAGCCGTCGATGACGCGGTCGGCCTTGGCCTTGACCAGCTTGACGGCCAGCCGCCCGACGGCCCCGCCCAGCGCCGCGGCGAGGGTGAAGGACAGATGGGTGTGGCCGTCCACCTCCTCCAGCGTGATGCGGGCCTCGCCCTTGACCGCTCCGGCGAGGCCGCCCTTGCCCTCGGCGTAGAGGATGTAGAAGCGCGGCGCGTCCTCCGGCGCCACCCGGACGTTGCCGGCGAAGCGCGCGTTCAGCGGCCCGACCGTGGCGCGCACGCGCGCGGTGTATTCGGTGGGCGACAGCCGGTCCATCTCCTCCAGCACCGGGATGCAGCGTTGCAGCACGGCAGGATCGCAGAGCGCGGTGAAGACCCGCTCGCGCGCCGCCGGAATCCGGTACTGGCCGTTCAGTTCCATGGATCACCTGTTGTTGGTCGGGAACGCCAAGCGATTTGGTGTATGGATGACCCGCTTCCAAGGCGCGCAATCGAGCACGGAGGGCGACAAACATGCGGCAGGCCGTCACGACGCTGACCACCCACACCCACGGCCAGGGCCTGGTCGAGGTGACCGAGCCGGTGGCCCGCTGGGTCGCCGCCCAGGGCATGGAGACCGGTCTGCTGACCGTCTTCTGCCGGCACACCTCGGCCTCACTGGTCATCCAGGAGAACGCCGACCCGAGCGTGCGCGGCGATCTGGAGCGCTTCTTCAAGCGGCTGGTGCCGGAAGGCCCGGCGCTCTACGACCACATCCTGGAAGGGCCGGACGACATGCCCGCCCACATCCGCAGCGCGCTGACCACGGTGCAGCTCTCCGTTCCCGTGCTGGAAGGGCGGATGGCGCTGGGCACCTGGCAGGGCATCTACCTGTTCGAGCACCGTCGCCGGCCCCACGAGCGGACCCTGGCGCTGCATCTGCTGGGCGAATGAGGGAAAGGCGCCCGCGCGTCTAGCCCAACCAGCCCGCGAGATAAGGTTCGAGCCACCGGAACAGGACGACGGCGGCGACCAGCCAGATCCCGACCATCAGCGCGGCGGCGGCGTAGCTGACCGGCCGGTCGGCCAGTTTGGCGGCGGTGGCGCGGTGTTCCTCCAGCACCGCCGCCGGGATCAGGCGGATGACCAGCAGGATGCCGAGCGGCACGATCAGCAGGTCGTCAAGGTAGCCCAGGACCGGCACGAAGTCGGGGATCAGGTCGATGGGGCTGAGCGCGTAGGCCGCCACCGCGGCGGCGGCCACACGGGCGTACCACGGCGTCCGCGGGTCGCGCGCGGCCAGATAGAGCGCGATCACGTCGCGCTTGATCCGCCGCGCCCAGCCCTTCGCCGCCGCGAGCATCGCGGGCCGTCAGCCCGCCGCCGGGACGGGAGCCGCCGACTGGCGCAGCCGCTCCAGCAGGGACTTGGTGGCGAAACCGTCCGGCACGGCGCCGATCGATTGCTGGAAGCGGCGCACGGCGTTGCGGGTGTTGGCGCCGACGATGCCGTCCGCCGTCCCCGGCTCCATGCCCAGCGAGGCCAGCCGCTCCTGAAGCTCGATCCGCTCGTCGCGGCTCAGCGCCGGCTCATGGCGCGGCCAGCTTCCCTGCACGCCGGACCGGCCGGCGAGACGGTCGGACAGCAGCGCCACCGCCAGCGCGTAGCTGGTCGAGGGGTTGTACTTCATGATCGCCCGGAAATTCTCCCGGACCAGGAAGGCCGGCCCCTGCGCCCCGGCGAGCATCAGGATGGCGGCCCGCTCCTCCTCGCCGCCGTTCAGATCGCCGCCGTCGACCGGTCGCACGCCGAGGCGGCGCCATTCGGACACCGGCTTGGAGATGTTGTATTCGGCCTGCTCGTAGGGGAAGCCGGCGGGCAGCGTGACCTCCTCGCCCCAGCGCTCGCCGGGGCGCCAGCCGTTGGCCTGAACGAACTTGGCGGTGGAGGCGAAGACGTCGGGCAGGCTGCCCCAGATGTCGCGCCGCCCGTCGCCGTCCTCGTCGGTGGCGTGCTTCAGGAAGATGGTCGGCATGAACTGGGTCTGGCCCATGGCGCCGGCCCAGGAGCCGCTCATCTTCTCCGGCGGGATGTCGCCGCTGTCGAGGATGCGCAGGGCGGCCAGCAGCTCCGTCCGGAAATAGCTGGCGCGGCGGCCCTCATAGGCCAGCGTGGTCAGCGCGTCGACGACGGAGAAGCCGCCGGTGAAGTTGCCGAAGTCGGTCTCCACGCCCCAGAAGGCCACCAGGATCTCCGCCGGCACGCCGGAGCGTTGGCTGATGCGGCGCAGCAGCGCGCCGTTGTCCTGGATGCGCTGGCGTCCGGCCTGGACGCGGCGGTCGTTGACCGCGCTGTCCAGATACTGCCAGGGCTGGCGGTTGAACTCCGGCTGGGAGGAATCCAGCTCGACCACCCGGTCCGACAGCTTCACGTTGGCGAAGGCGCGGTCGAAGGTCTGGGCGCGGATGCCCTGGCCGAGCGCCTCGGCGCGCAGCGCCTTCAGCCAGTCGGGGAAGCTGACGGCGGGTTGGACCGGGGCCACGCTGGCCGGGGCGGCGGCCGTCGCCTTCGCGGTTCCGGAGGTGGTTGTCGCCGAGACCGGCGGGGCGCCCGTCGTCTGGCAGCCGGCCAGGATCGTGGTGGCGAGCAGGAGGCGGACGGGAAGGGACAGCAGGGGGCGCATGCGCTCTCGTGACCATCAGGGAAAAGCTGAGCCGGAGCCTAGGACGGACGGCCCGTTCACTCAACGGACAAGTTCCGGTTCCGGAAGCAACGCTCGCCCGCCACGCGCGGGAGACGCGGACAAGAATCGACACGGATTGCACGGATCAAACCGGATTTCACGGAGCTATCCGGCTCGACCAGCCGTGCGCTTGAGAGTTTTCGGAAATCCGTGAAATCCGTGTCTGAATCCGTGAAATCCGTGGCGGATTTTGTCATCCGACGGAGCGACGCGGCGCCCAATCAGCGCGGGCTTAACCGTGAACAAAACTTGAACAAACGGGCGGAAATCCCCATATCCAGAGCATTCCGAAACCAGAGACGAGACGTTCGCGGCCCGCCCCCCGGCGCGCCGCCGAGAGGGTTCGCCATGCCGTATTTTCCGACCATCGAACTCACCCCGCAGGTGTCCCTGCTGCTGGCGCGGGGGGCTCTGCGCCTGAATCCCGGCCAGTGGGTGCGGGGTCCGAAGGGGCATGGCCGCTACCTGCGCACCGACCCGCGGACCGGCACCACCTATGTGAGCTGGCTGCGCCCCGGCGACGATTGGGAAACCGCGTCGCAGCGCTTCAGCCGGGCCTGCCAGAAGGGCTTCATCGGGCGCTACCGTGGCGGCTACGAGGCGGAGAAGGCGCGCCGGGAGATGGCCCGCCTGATCGCCGACGCCGACAATGGCCGGAGCGTTCCAATGCGGGACGAGCGGCAGCCGACGCTGTTCTAAAGCGGGAACGCACGCGCCCAGGGAGAGCAGAGGCTTGGCCGAAGGGACCATGAACGCCATCCGCATCGGCTGCGCCGGCTGGAGCATCCCGAAGCTCTCCGCCCCGGCCTTCCCGGCGGAGGGCACGCATCTCGAGCGCTACGCCCGCGTCTTCCCGATGGTGGAGGTCAACAGCCGCTTCTACCGCCCGCACAAGCCGGAGACCTGGGAGCGCTGGGCGGCCTCGGCGCCGCCGGACTTCCGCTTCGCGGTCAAGCTGCCGCGCGTCATCACGCACGAGCAGCGGCTGAAGGACTGCGCCGCCCCGCTGGATCATTATCTGCACGAGGTCGGGCATCTCGGCGACCGGCTGGGGCCGCTGCTCGTGCAGTTGCCGCCGACGCTGCGCTTCGAGCCGGCGGTGGCCGGACCCTTCTTCGCGGCCCTGCGCGAGCGGTTCGCCGGCCTCGTCGTCTGCGAGCCGCGCCACCCGAGCTGGTTCGCGGTGGAGCCGGACCGCCTGCTCGTCGACCACGCCGTGGCCCGCGCCGCCGCCGACCCGGCCCCGGTGCCCGCGGCGGCGGAGCCGGCGGGCTGGGACGGTTTCCGTTACTGGCGCCTGCACGGATCGCCGGTGATGTATCGCAGCGCCTACCCGCTGGACGTGCTGGACCGGCTGGCCCGGCGCTTCCGGGAGGAGGCGCGGGAGCGGCCGGTCTGGTGCGTCTTCGACAACACGGCGGACTTCCACGCGGTCGACGACGCGCTGACGCTGATGAGCCGTTTGGGTGCCTCCACAGGTCAGAGAGACAAGCCCGGCGCCTGACCGCTATCGTTGCGCGAACGCAAGCGCAGCCGGGGCGGTCGGGCATGGACGTCATTCTTCTGGTGCTGATCGGGGCCATCGTCGCTCACCGGTTCAACCGCCGGCTGACGGCGCAGGAGCGCGAGATCGCCCGGCTGCGGCAGGCGCTGGAGCGGGTGCAGGGGCCGGCGGCGGTCGACGCCGCGCCGGTCGAGGCTCCCGCCGCGGACACCGCCGTCATGGTGGAGGCTCCGCCGGAGCCGCCGCCGATCCAACCGCCACCATTCCAACAGCCGCCGGAGCCCGCTCCACCCCCGCTGTCCGTGTGGAGCCGGCTGGAGGACGCGCTGGCCGGGCGCTGGCTGATCTGGCTGGGCGGGGCCACGGTCGCCCTGGCGGCGGCCTTCTTCATCAAGATGTCGATCGAGCAGGGCTGGCTCGGCCCCGGCGTGCGCGTCACGCTCGGCCTGCTGTCCGCCGCCGCGCTGATGGTCGGCGGCGAATGGCTGCGGCAGTGCGGCGCAGGGGCGGAGCCGGGTGGACGCGATCCGGTGCCGCCGGCCCTGACCGCGGCGGGGCTGTTCACCGGCTTCGCCAGCGTCTATGGCGGCTATGTGCTCTACGACCTGTTCGCCCCGCCGGTGGCCTTCGCGCTGCTCGGCGGGCTGGCGGCGCTGGGGATGGCGCTGTCTCTGCTCCAGGGACCCTACATCGCGGCGCTGGGGCTGCTCGGCGGCTTCGCGACGCCGCTGCTGGTCTCGTCCATCGGGGGATCGGCCTGGGGGCTGTTCGCCTATCTGCTGGCCCTGTCGGGAGCCGGCATGACGGTGGTGCTGTGGCGCGGCTGGCGTTGGCTGGGGCTGGGCACGCTGGTCGGGGCGGCGGGCTGGGTGCCGGTCTGGTACGTCGGCGGCTGGAGCCCCGGCGACGCCCTGCCGGTCGGGATCTACCTGCTGCTGACCGCCGGGCTGTTCCTGATGCCGTCCCTGCTGGCCGGGCCGGTCGAGGCGATGCCGCGCACCACCCTGTTCGACATGCTGCGCTGGACGGGGCGTCCGCGCGCCGACCGTCTGGCTGTCGCGGCGGTGGCGGTTCTGGGGCTCCTTATGGCGATGCTCGTCACCGTGGACGGCCACCGCAGCGGCTCGCTGGTGATGCTCGCCCTGTTCGGGCTGCTCTGCGTCGCGGCAGGGCGGCGGATCGAGCGGATCGCCGGCGTCGCCTGGATTGGCGCGCTGGCGGTGCTGCTCGCCTTCGCCGGCTGGACGGTGCCGCGCTGGCCCCTGCCGCCGCCCGCCGTCACCGCGGATGGGCATCCCATCATTCCGCCGCCCGGTTCCGGGTTGCCGCTTCAGTCCGGACGGTTCCTGTGGGCGGTGGGCGGCTTCGCCCTGCTCTACGGGATGGGCGGCTTCATCGCCCTGTGGCGGTCGGCGCGGGCCGCGCTGTGGTCCTCGCTGGCGGCCTGGATGCCGGTGGTGCTTCTGGCGCTCGCCTACTGGCGGCTCGACCCGCCGCGGGCCGACACGCTGTGGCCGATGGCGAGCCTGGCGCTGGCGGCGCTGCTGGTCGCCGGCACCGGCCCGCTGGCCCGCCACCGTCACCAGCCGGGCGTCAGTCTGGGGCTGGCCGCCTTTGCCGCCGGGGCGGTCGGGGCGCTCAGCCTCGGCGCCGTCATGATGCTGCGCGAGGCGTGGCTGACCGTGGCGCTGGCCGCCCAGGTGCCGGTGCTGGCGTGGCTGGAGCGGGGGATGGGGCTGCGCTCGCTGCGCGCGGTGATCCTGCTGGTGGCGGGCGCCGTGCTGGTCCGGCTGGCGCTGAACCCGTCCGTGCTGGAGTATGGGGAGGACGGGCTTGGCTGGATCGTCTACGGCTACGGCCTGCCGGCGGCGGGTTTCTTCCTCGCCGCCCATTGGCTGCGCTCCGCGCCGGATGGCAAGGGCGATGACGGGGTGGTCGCGCTTTTGGAGGCCGGCGGGCTGGCCTTCGTCACGCTGCTGCTGTCGCTCGGCATCCAGGCGCTGACCCGCGGCACGCTGGACGAGCCCCCCGACACGCTGCGCGAGGTGTCGCTGCACACGCTGGTCTGGCTGGCGCTGGCCCTGCTGCTGGCGACGGGGCGGCGCTGGCGGACGCGGCCCGTGGCGGTGTGGGGGCGGCGCATTCTGGCCGGGCTGGCGGCGCTCCAGGCGGCGGCGCTGCATCTGGTCGTGCTGAACCCGCTGTGGAGCGACGAGGCGGTTGGCGCGTGGCCGATGGCGAACACGCTGCTGCTCGCCTATGGGCTTCCGGCCCTGCTCGGGCTGCTGTTCCTGTGGGTGGAGCCGTTGCCGGCCCGCCTGCGTCCGTGGGTCGCGCTGCTGCCTCTGGTGCTGCTCGGGACGAATCTGGCGCTGGAGATCCGCCACGCCTTCCAAGGACCGGTGCTCTCCGGCCCGGACCTGCCGGACGCCGAATGGTACGGCTACTCCGTCGGTTTCCTGGCGGCGGCGGTGCTGATGCTGGTGGCCGCCCTGCGGTACCGGCTGGGCTGGCTGCGCCACGCCGCGATGGCGTTGATCCTGGCGGTGGTCGCCAAGGTCTTCCTCAGCGACATGGCCGAGCTGGGCGGGCTCTACCGCGTCGCCTCCTTCCTTGGGCTGGGGCTGAGCCTGATCGGCGTCGGCTATCTCTACCGGCGGCTCCAGGGCGCCGCGCCGCGGGGAGGGCAAACAGTCGCCTGAGCGAACGGTCGGGTTGACAGCCGCCCCCCTCTCGCGCTCCGATGAAGGCAATGAACACAGAAAAGCCAGGGAGGCCCGCAGCCATGACCAGCCCCATCGCCCATCCCATCCTGCCGAACGGCGACAGCGGCTTCACGGTGGAGGCCGCGTCGATGAAGTTCGGCCGCGGCATGCTGGCGGAGGCGGGGAACGACGCCAAGGCCATGGGGATGCGCCGGGTGGCCCTGTTCACCGACCCCCATGTGGCCGGGATCGCGCCCTTCGCGGCGGCGCTGGACTCGCTGAAGGCGGCTGGGCTGGACGTCGCCGTCTACGACCGCTGCGCGGTGGAGCCGACCAGCGCCTCCTTCCTGGAGGCGGCGGCCTTCGCCCGCGACGGCAAGTTCGACGGCTATGTCTCGGTCGGCGGCGGGTCGGTGATCGACACGGCCAAGGCGGCCAACCTCTACGCCACCCACTCGGCGGACTTCCTCGCCTACGTCAACAAGCCGCTGGGCGAGGGGCGCCCGGTGCCCGGCCCGGTCAAGCCGCACATCGCCTGCCCGACGACCTGCGGCACCGGCAGCGAGACGACCGGTGTCGCCATCTTCGACCATGTGGAGATGCGGGTGAAGACGGGGATCTCCTCCCGCTACCTGCGGCCGAATCTGGCGCTGGTCGACCCGGCGACCATCGACAGCCTGCCGCCGGGCGTCATCGCCTCCACCGGCTTCGACGTGCTGACCCACGCCATCGAGAGCCACACCGCGCGGTCCTACCGCTCCCGTCCGAAGCCCGACGCGGCCAATCCGCGCCCGCCCTACCAGGGCGCCAACCCCTGGTCGGACATCGGCAGCCTGCAGGCGATCCGGCTCGGCGGGCAGTATCTGGAGCGCGCCGTCAACGATCCGGCGGACGAGGAGGCGCGCGACGCCCTGATGTTCGCGGCGACTCTGGCCGGCCTGGCCTTCGGCAACGCGGGGGTGCACATTCCGCACGCCATGTCCTATTCCGTCGCCGGGATGAACCACCGCTTCACGGCGCGCGGCTACGAGAAGGCGAACCCGATGGTGCCGCACGGCATCTCGGTGGTGCTGAACGCGCCGGCCGCCTTCCGCTTCACCGGCTCCGCCGAGCCCGAGCGCCATCTGCGCGCCGCCGAGGCGCTGGGGGCGGAGGTCCGCGACGTCTCCCCGGCGGACGGCGGCGCCGTTCTGGCCGCCCGGCTGATCGCCATGATGCGCGCCACCCATCTGCCCAACGGCCTGTCGGCGCTCGGCTACGGCACGGCGGACATCCCGGATCTGGTGCGCGGCGCGATGGCCCAGCAACGGCTGCTGACCATCGCGCCCCGCCCGGTGACGGAGGAGGACCTGCGCGGGCTCTACGCCGACGCCATGACCTACTGGTGACGCCGCCGTCCGTTGCGGGACGGACGCGCTATGGACGGACCGGCCATTCCCCCTTGAGCGCGATGCAGACATTCAGCGCGAGCGAGGGCGGCTGGATGGGAACGCTCTTCGACGCCCCCGCGCTCGCCGCGGCGACCGACACGTTGCCTCCGGTGAAGCCGGTGAACGGGACGTTGATGGTGCCGCTGGTCGTGCCGGTGACCTTGGCTCCCGTGCCCGACGACGGGGCGTTGGTGTTGTACGGCCCCTTCAGGGCGATGCCGGCGCCGCCGTCGTCGATCGCGGTGCCGCTGAGATAAACGGTGCCCGAGGTCGGCGCCGACACTGGGTTGCCGCCGTTGGTGATGGGAACGCTGACGGTGCCGGTGAAGGGAACGATGGTCCCGGTGCCGCCCTGGGCGCCCGTGCCGGCGAAGCTGGCGCTGTGGTTGTGCGACTTCAGCGGCACCTGATCCTGGCTCAGCGTGACGGTCTGTTGGCCGAGAGCCTGGCCCAGATAGGCTCCCACCAGTCCGGGGGCGGTCCCGGCGCCGATGACGGCGCGTCCGCGCAGGTCGGGTAGGTTGAAACTGGTCTTGCCGTCGCCGCCGAAGCGGGTGCCGAGCAGCGCGTACAGCGGCTGGTAATCTTGGATCGGCAAAGACCGGCCATCGGCCATGGCGAACCCCTCTGGGCACCAGTCGAACGGGACGGTGCACAACGTGCCGGTATATTGGTAGGACGTGCAGGCGACCGCCGGCACGCTGAAGAAAACCATGCCGCCGGCCAACGCGGCGGCGATCGGGAGGGACATCCTGAACATGGTGTGTCCTTCGTTTCTGTAAGGTTTTTGGGGGTATCGAAGGATTTTTAAAGTGATCGGCGTTGTTTTTATTGCTGATCGAATGTCTCATATGCGGCCATGCGCAGTGAGTATTATCTTTCATTAAATTTTTTCACGAATTGATGGTCGCCGCCAAAGCCCGTCGATGAGCGTAGGAACAAGGGATGGGCATGCCCCCTCCACGCATGGGGAGGGGGCATGCCCGCGATCCGTTACGGACGGTTCGGATAGAGGCCGACGGTGGCGATGCAGACGGTCTGCCCGATCGCCGGGGACTGGGTGGAAACCTTCTGGGTGGCGCCGGCCGACGCGGGCGCGACCGCCACGGTGCCGCCGGTGATGCCGGTGTTGGGAACGGTGATGGAGCCGCTGGCCGTGCCGGCGACCTTGGCGCCGGTGCCCGGGCCGCTGGTGTTGTACGGCCCCTTCAGGATGATGCCGGCGCCGCCGTCGTCGATCGAGGTGTCACCGAGATAGACGGTGCCCGAGGTCGGGGCGGACACGGGGGTGCCGCCGTTGGTGATGGGAACGCTGACGGTGCCGGTGAAGGGGACGGTGGTCGAGCCGCCGGAACCGCCGCCCGTGCCGGTGAAGGTGGCGGTGTGGGTGTGCGGCTGCAGCGGGACCTGGGCGGCGGACAGCAGAAGCTCCTGCTGGCCGACCTTGGCGCCGATGGTGATGTTCGTCAGGCCGGTGCCGGTCCCGGTGCCGATGGCGGCGCGGCCGCGCAGATCGGGGATGCCGAAGAGATCCGCGTTGTTGCCGCCGTAGCGGTAGCCGATCAGGGCGAACAGCGCCTGGTTTTCGCGGACGGCCAGCGTCCGGCCGTCGGCCACCACATAGCCCTGCGGGCACCAGTCGAACGAGTAGGTGCAGATGGTGCCGATGTAGGGCTCCACGTTGCAGGCGGCGGCGGGGGTGCTGAACAGGGCCATGCCGCTTGCCATGGCAAAGGCGGCGGAAAGGAGAGTCTTGCGCATGATGTGTCCTCGGCGTTGGGAGAAGCGGATTCTGTTGGTGCGACCCGTCACGGACGGTTCGGGTACAGGCCGTTGGCGACGATGCAGACGGTCTGCCCGATCGCCGGGGACTGGGTGGAGACCTTCTGGGTGGCGCCGGCCGACGCGGGCGCGACCGCCACGGTGCCGCCGGTGATGCCGGTGTTGGGAACGGTGATGGAGCCGCTGGCCGTGCCGGCGACCTTGGCGCCGGTGCCCGGGCCGCTGGTGTTGTACGGCCCCTTCAGGATGATGCCGGCGCCGCCGTCGTCGATCGAGGTGTCGCCGAGATAGACGGTGCCCGAGGTCGGGGCGGACACCGGGGTGCCGCCGTTGGTGATGGGAACGCTGACGGTGCCGGTGAAGGGGACGGTGGTCGAGCCGCCGGAACCGCCGCCCGTGCCGGTGAAGGTGGCGGTGTGGGTGTGCGGCTGCAGCGGGACCTGGGCGGCGGACAGCAGAAGCTCCTGCTGGCCGACCTTGGCGCCGATGGTGATGTTCGTCAGGCCGGGGCCGGTCCCGGTGCCGATGGGCGCGCGGCCGCGCAGGTCGGGGATGCCGAAGGTGCTTGTTTTATCGCCGCCGTAGGTGAAGCCGACCAGGGCGAACAGCGCCTGATACTGGTTGATCGCCAGCGTCCGGCCATCGGCCGGGAGGTAATTGCGGGGGCACCAGTCGAACGCGAAGGTGCAGATGGTGCCGATGTACGATTCGTCGTTGCAGGCGGCGGCGGGGGTGCTGAATAGAGCCATGCCGCTCGCCATCGCGAGCGCGGCGGGGAAAAGAGCCTTGCGCATGATGTGTCCTTCGCGTTGGGATTGTTTTTTAAGCTTTGACGGCCGGTTGTCACACAAGTGAATGAGTTTATTTTTTCACGATCTTATTATCTCATATCCCGCTATGGTGGTTGAACGACATTTTTATACAAATTCTTTCATTGTCGGGTTCGTTCCGTTCTCTGCACGCGAAGCGTGCGGCGTCGGCGCGGGAGGCGTTGCAACTGGCACGGCCGACCCTTCGGTCACCCCCTACGCGCCGCTCCGGCAACCGGAACCGGATCGGGTGGAACCCGTTGTTCGAGAGGGGGGCAAAGAGGGGCCGGCGGCACGGGGGCTCAGGGCGGAGGCATGGCGCCAACATCATGAAAATCATCATCTTCGGACAATCCATCAGCTCCTCCTGGAGCAACGGTCACGCAACCCTGTGGCGGGGGCTGGTCAAGGCCCTGGCGCGGCGGGGCAACCGCGTCGTCTTCCTGGAACGCGACACGCCCGAGCGGGCGGAGCACCGCGACCTCTGGGACATTCCCGGCGGGGAGCTTCTGCTTTACGACCGGTGGGAGGAGGTGGCGGCGGCGGCGCAGCGCCACGCCGATGAGGCGGACGTCGCGATGGTAACCTCCGGTTGTCCGGACGGGGCGGCGGCCTCCCGTCTTGTGCTGGGGTCGAAGGCGCAACGGACGGTCTATTACGACCTCGACACGCACATCACCCTGTCCCGCTCGGCAACGGGGGAGCGGCCGGCCTACCTGCCGCCGGAGGGGTTGGGCGGATTCGACACCGTGCTGAGCATCACCGGCGGCCGGGCGCTGGAGGCGCTGAAGACCGAGCTGGGAGCGCGGTTCGTGGCACCGCTTCACGCCTGGGTCGATCCGGATCTGCATCGGCCGACCGATCCGGTGCGGCGCTATCTCGGCGACCTCTGCCATCTCGGGGCCTGGGTCGAAGACCGGCGGCCGGCGCTGGAGGCGCTGTTCTTCGAGCCGGCCCGGCGGCTGGGGCGGCGGCGGTTCGTCCTCGGCGGCGACGGCTATCCGGAGGACGCTCCCTGGGGTGCCAACATCCATCGCGTCCGGCATCTGCCCCCGGCGGAACATGCGGCCTTCTTCTGCTCCTCCACCCTGACGCTGAACGTGACGCGCCAGCCGCTGAAGGCGATGGGCTGGTGTCCGTCCGTCCGGCTGTTCGAGGCGGCGGCCTGCGGCGTCCCGGTGATCTCCGACGAGTGGGAGGGGATCGGCGCCTTCTTCGAGCCGGGGCGCGACATCCTGGTGGCGCGGGAGACCGACGACGTGACCACGGCACTGATGCTGCCGCGCGGCCATCTCGCCACGCTGGCCCAGCGCGCCCGGGCGCGCACGCTGGAGGAGCACACGGCGGAACGGCGCGTGCGGGAGTTGCGCTCCATCCTCGACATCAAGGGGGGCGGCGATGATTGATCCGACGTTCCCCGGTTGCCCGGCTTGCCTCTGTTGGAAGTAAGCCGCCCTGGGCGTCCTGGCCGTCCGGTCGGGTTCCCGGTTCCGAGGTCGGCAGCCCGGTGCAGGACGGCTATCCCTTCCGCGAGTCGATCCACTTCCAATACCCCGGTTACCGGAAGCCCTTTTTCGTAGAAAACAAAGAGAGGGCAATGGCAACAGGACTGTCCCGATTCCGGCTTTTCTCCGGGCCGCCAAGATGTCGGAGAGAAAGAAGAGCGTGCGTCAGACAATAAGTTTCAATGAATAACACCACAGGGACATGGGATGAACGAAGCGGTGAAGCGCAGGAACAGGCCGGCAGAAGAACCTCACCCGGGCGTTGCCGCCCCTTCGGGTCTCCCTTTCCTGGAGGCGGCGCGATGGCATTGACCATTCTCACCGTGGCGTCGCCCTTCGCCCCGATCGGCGCCGACCCGGAGAACGAAGGCACGGCCGAGCAGGTGGCCGGCGCCATCGACGCCGCCCTGGTCCGCGCCGGGCACCGCTCGGTCGTCATCGCGCCGGAGGATTCGGCGGTGGCGGGGACGCTGATCCCGCTGGCGCGCGTCCATGGCGGGGCGCATGGTCAGGCGCCGGACGAGCGGGCGCAGGCCGCCGTTCTGAGGCGCGTCGCCACTGTGGTCGCCGGAGCGGTCGAGGACCACGCGCCCGATCTCGTGCACATCCATGTCCGGGACTTCGACGCGCTGCTGCCGCCGCAGGACGTGCCGGTCCTGGCGACGCTCTACCAGCCGCTGGACCGCTACCGGCCGGAGGCCCTGACCTCGCGGCGGGCGAAGCTGCACCTTCAGCCGGTGTCCGCCGTGCAGGTGCGTGGGGCGTCGCCGGGGCTGACCCTGTTGCCGCCGCTGGAGATCGGGGTGGCGGTTGACCGCCTGCACATCCGCGTGCCGAAGCGCCGCTTCGCCGTCTGCCTGGGCGACATCGAGCCGGAGATGGGCTTCCACATCGCGCTGGACGCGGCGCGGCAGATCGACATGCAGCTTCTCCTCTGCGGCGGCCTGTCCCGCGCTGCCGAGGCGCAGCGCTACCTCCAGGAGGAGATCCGGCCCCGGCTGGACCCCAAGCGGCGCTTCCTCGGGCGGATCGGCTTCGGGCGCAAGCGCTGGATGCTGGGGGCGGCGCGCTGCCTGCTGGCGCCCAGCCTGATGTCGGAGCCGACCCCCGTCGCGGCGCTGGAGGCGCTGGCCTGCGGCACTCCGGTGGTGGCCTTTCCGACCGGCGCGCTGGCCGACCTCGTGGAGCCGGGTGTCACCGGTTTCCTGGTCAAGGACGCCGACGAGATGGCCCGCGCCATCGAGGACTGCGAGACGCTGGACCCCGACGCCTGCCGGGCCGTCGCCCGCGCCCGCTATTCGCTGGATGGCATGACGGAGCGCTATCTGGCGCGGTTCGAGGAATTGGTCGCGGGGCGGGCGGCGGCGGCGGCCGGGGTGGCGTAGTTCGACGCCCTCACGGCTTGGCTCCATAGAGCTTGGCCATCGATATCTGATCGGCCAGCCGCCCGTCGATCAGGCTGTGGCGGCGGGCCACCGCCTCCTCCTGGAAGCCGTGCTTGGCGTAGAATCGCCGGGCGCGGCCGTTGTGGCCGAACACCCAGAGCGACAGCCGGTGCAGCCGCCGCGCCCGCACCCAGAGGTCCGCCGCTTCGATCAGGCGACCGCCGACCTCCAGCCCCCAGAAGTCCCGGCGCACCGCCAGCCCCAGGCCGGCCTCGTGCGCGGTGCGGGCGTAGGCGCCGGTCCACAGCGACAGCGATCCGGCGATGGCACCGTCCGCGACCGCCAGCAGGGTGGCCGTCCGGTCGCCGATCCTCTGCTCGGCGAGAAAGCGCCGGGCCGCCGCGACGTCCGGCAGGGATTCGGCGGCGCTGCGCATCAGGAAATGGGTTTCGCTGCGCACCGCGTGGTCGTAGGCAAGGTAGGCGGCGGCGTCCGCCGGCAGGGCGGGGCGGATCTCCAGCCGCCCGATCCGCGCCGGGGGCGGCGCGTCCAAGGTCGGCTCAGGCGTCCGGTCGGGCGTCGAGCCGGGCCATTCGGGAACGCCCTCCGCTCCGATGGCCTTGCCCATCAGCCGCTCGCTGCGCCACGCGCCGTTGACGCGCAGGACGTCGCGCATCAGCCCCTCGTCGAGAAAGCCGAGCCGTTCGTAAAGGGCCAGAGCGCGGCCGTTGCTCTCCGCCACGGTCAGTTCCAGCCGGTGCGCGCCGATCCGCCGGGCCCACCTCTCCGCGGCGGCGAACAGCGCGGTGGCGACGCCACGCCCGTTCCAGGCGCGCCGCACCCCGACCGCCAGGGTCACCGTGCCGCGGTTGCGGCGGAACCGCCCGCCATGGGCGCTGAGATAGCCGATGAGGTCCGGGGATTGGCTCCCGGCAGCCTCGGCGACGAAGATGGTCGAGGTGCCGGACGCCTGGAAGGCGGCGAGATCGCGCGCCCAGAAGGGCCGTTCGCCGGGCTCGCGCAGGAGGAAATCGCTTTCGGCGTCGATCCGCGCGACCAGGGCCAGCAGGGCGTGGCGCTCGCCGGGCCGGGCTTCGCGGACGGCAACGCCGCCGATGGTCTGGATGTCCCGCATGGCGGGCAGCCTAGGCCCGCCCGCGGGCGATGGCAAAGCGGTTGTTTGGCAAAGCGGTTGTTGGCGGGCGGTCGGCGCGGCTATCGTCGCGCCATCGTGAGATCTGGAGTTCCCATGCCCACCGTGACCGTCCGTCCGGCCGTCGAGGCCGATTGCCCGACCATCCTCCGCTTCGTCCGGGAACTGGCCGAGTTCGAAAACGAACCCCACGCCGTGAAGGCGAGCGAGGCGGACTTCCGGCGCGACGGCTGGGGCGAGCGTCCGGTGTTCGAGGCGCTGATCGCCGAACTGGACGGGGAGCCCGTCGGCTTCGCGCTGTGCTTCCGCAACTATTCCACCTGGGAAGGGCGGGCCGGCCTGTTCGTGGAGGATCTCTACGTCACCCCGGAAGCGCGGCGCTACGGCGTGGGCCGCAAGCTGCTGGCGACGGTGGCGAAACTGGCGGACGAGCGGGGCTGCCGCCGTGTCGACCTGAATGTGCTGCACTGGAACCCGGCGCGCGATTTCTATCTGCGCATCGGCTTCAAACAGATGGAGGAGTGGCTTCCCTACCGTCTCACCGGCGATGCGATCGCGGCACTGGCCGCGCAGGCGGATGAGGCTTGAGGGAGCGAAGGCGCTGTTCTGTTCCGGTGGGCTGACGGTCGGGGCTTGTCGATGGCCCCGACCTCATCGCCACCACTTCTGTACTTATGCCTGGGTCGTCCGGGACCCTCAGGCGGCCTTGGCCGGCATCGCGGCGTTCAGCAGATCCAGGTAGCCGGACCGCTCCTCGCGCAGGGTGGACAGCAGGTCGGCGAGGCTTTCGCGGACGAAGGGGTCGTTCTGGCCGTCGATCCGGTTCTGCGCCAGCTGGATGAACTCATCGACCAGGGCGATGTGAACGCGAGAGGACGAGGTAATCTGTTCGGTGGTGGTGGCGATCAGCATTTTAAAACTCCGTTTTGTCTTGTGTGTTCGTGATGTCTCTATTTGGCCATGTCCCGGTTAACGACTTACTAACGGGCCGTCTGCCGGGCTGGTGTCTTGAGGGGTAATCCCGCGACCGACAAATATAGGGGGAATTTATCCGTTTGGATTACCACTTGTCTTTAAACAAGTCGGTGCTTTTCTGAGGCTGTGAGACTTTTCAATGACTTCCGGCGAAGGTCGTAGCGACCGGACCGGCATAGGCGGGAGGGCAGCGGAGCCTTAACGGCGGCGTCCGCAAGCCTTAAGCCGCCGCGGCGGGGCGTTAACAGCCCGTTCCGCCGGGTGGCGTACATCCTTTGCGGGCGGCGTGCGCCGGGCGTAACCCCTCACGCGGCGCGCGGCAGACGGCCCGCGGCGCGGTCCATGCCATCGGCGCGCTCCAGCGCCTGGGCGACCAGATCGTCAAACAGGTCGTTGACCAAGGCCGACAGGCGCACCGGCGCGCCGCCAAGCTGCGGCCCTTCCATCAGCAGGGAGCCCTCTTCGCCGGGACCGAGCACACGCCAGCCCTTCGCCGTCATCTCGGCGACGCGGGTCTTGGCGATGAAGGCGCGGACATGATCCATGGCGATGTCGCTCATTCGATTCTCCCAGGGCTGGATGGGGTCAGCTGGAGGGGACGGCAGGGCCGGTCACGCAGAAACGGTAACGCAGGAAGCGGAACGCAACAAGAACAAATTCGGCCGGACCCTCGCCCAAAGGGGATTCCGCGTTGATTCCCCTTGCCCGGCGGGCGATTCGGGAAAAAATGCGCTGACCGGAACGATGTTCGAACCGACGAGGACCTGACCATGACCGGCAAGACCGGGATGCGCACCGAGACCGACAGCTTCGGACCGATCGAGGTTGCCGCCGACCGTTACTGGGGTGCCCAGACGCAGCGCTCGCTGCGCAACTTCCGCATTGGCGGGGAGCGCATGCCACCGGCGCTAGTGCGCGCGCTCGGCATCCAGAAGAAGGCGTCGGCGCTCGCCAACATGGCGCTGGAGGTGCTCGACCCCCGGCTGGGCCGCGCCATCGTCGAGGCGGCGGAGGAGGTGATCGACGGCACGCTGGCCGATCATTTCCCGCTGGTGGTCTGGCAGACCGGCTCCGGCACCCAGACCAACATGAACGCCAACGAGGTCATCTCCAACCGCGCCATCGAGGCGCTGGGCGGCGAGATGGGGTCGAAGAAGCCGGTCCACCCCAACGACCACGTCAACATGGGGCAGTCGTCCAACGACAGCTTCCCCACCGCCATGCACATCGCCGCGGCCGAACAGATCCACCACGAGCTTCTGCCGGCGCTGGAGCACCTGCACGCGGCGCTGGCGGCGAAGGCGGCGGAGTTCGCCGACATCGTGAAGATCGGGCGCACCCATCTCCAGGACGCCACGCCGCTGACCCTGGGGCAGGAGTTCTCCGGCTACGCGGCCCAGATCGCCTATGGGATCGAGCGGGTGAAGGCGTCGCTGCCGCAGCTCTACCGGCTGGCCCAGGGCGGCACGGCGGTGGGCACTGGCCTGAACGCCAAGGCCGGCTTCGCCGAAGCCTTCGCGGCGGAGGTGGCCTCCATCACCGGGCTGCCCTTCGTCACCGCCGAGAACAAGTTCGAGGCGCTGGCGACCCACGACGCGCTGGTCGACGCGCACGGCAGCCTGAACACGCTGGCGGTGTCGCTGATGAAGATCGCCAACGACATCCGCCTGCTCGGCTCCGGCCCGCGCTGCGGCATCGGGGAGATCGCTCTGCCGGAGAACGAGCCTGGCTCCTCCATCATGCCCGGCAAGGTGAACCCCACCCAGTCGGAGGCGATGACCATGGTCTGCGCCCAGGTGATGGGCAACCAGACCACCGTCAGCATCGCCGGCGCCACCGGCCATTTCGAGCTGAACGTCTTCAAGCCGGTGATCGCCTACAACGTGCTGCAGTCGATCCGGCTGCTGGCCGACGCCTGCAACAGCTTCACCGACAACGCCGTGGTCGGCATCGAGGCCAACCGCGAGCGCATCGGCCAGCTGCTGAACGAGAGCCTGATGCTGGTCACCGCGCTGAACCCGCACATCGGCTACGACAACGCGGCGAAGATCGCCAAGAAGGCCCACAAGGAGGGAACGACCCTGAAACAGGCCGGCGTGGCGCTGGGCCTGCTGACCGAGGAGCAGTTCGATCAGTGGGTCAAGCCGGAAACCATGGTGAAGCCCCGCTGACCGGGGCCGCGCGCCGTCCATGAAGAAGCGCTCCGTCCTCATCGCCGGGCACCCGACCAGCGTCTCCCTGGAAGAGGAATTCTGGGAGGCGCTGAAGGGTCTCGCCCAGGCGCGGGGGATGTCGGTCAACGCGCTGATCGAGGAGATCGATTCGACCCGCAGCGGCAACCTGTCGAGCGCGATCCGGGTCCATGTGCTGAACGCGGTGCAGGGGCGGGGGTAGGGGGCATCCCATAACCCCCGCCGGGGCGCCCCTGGACAGGCGGCGGGGGGACGGCTACACCCTTGCGCCGGACCGTCCCCTTCCCCCCGTGCCAGAGTGTCCGCCCGTGACGCCCGACATCACCGTCCTCGACACCGTCGCCTTCCTGTGGTTCCTCGCCTGCTGGGCGGGCTTTACGCTGATCCAGGACCACATGCTGGGCGGGCGCATGGTCGTCAACCAGCATCTGAAGAAGGTGCGCCGCCACTGGATGGAGCGGATGCTGGAGCGCGACAACCGCATCATGGATTCGCAGCTCGTCGGCCACACGATGCAGAGCTGCACCTTCTTCGCCAGCACGAACATGCTGGTGCTGGCCGGTCTGGTCGGCGCCTTCGGCGCGGTGGAGAACGCCCACAAGCTGGTCGGCACGCTGTCCTTCACGGTGCAGACCACGCGCGAGTTCTTCGAGTTGAAGATGCTGCTGCTCGTGGCGATCTTCACCTTCGGCTTCTTCAAATTCACCTGGGCGCTGCGCCAGTACAATTACTGCTGCGCCCTGATCGGCTCCGCCCCGCTGCCCCCGGTTCCGGCGGAAGAGAAGACGGCGATGGCGGACAGCATCGCCGCCGCCATGACGCTGGCCGTCAAGGCGCTCAACGGCGGCATGCGCGCCTATTACTTCGCCATGGCGGCGCTGGCCTGGATGCTCGGGCCCTGGTTCTTCATGGTGTCCACCGCGGCGGTCATCGTCGTCCTGACCCGCCGGCAGGGCTTCTCCGCGACGGAGAAGGTCATCCGCATACAGGCGGATGCGCTGGAGAAACGCAAACGGCCCTGATGCACGCTTTTGGCGAGAAAAATGTTAAAATGTTCTAAATCTGCGACGTTATGGCCAATACGCTGCAGTGCAAATTAGTGCTTTTGTCATAGCCGCCTGATGAACGCGTGCGGTGCAGCACGCCATGTTGAGGAGGTCGGCCATGGACATCGACACAGCGGTATCAGTCTTGAACTCGCTGGACGAGGCGGAACGGCTTCTGGCGGAGGTCCGGCTGCATCCGGGCGCCTGCGGCGCCGCCAAGGAGTTCATGGACCGCAACCGCGAGCTGCTCGATCAGGCCCGCCACTGCATCGATGCCGCGCACGAACTGGCCTGACTCTGGACAGGGCTGGCCGGTTCCCGCCGCACATCAGCCCTTCCTGAGGACCTTGCCGCCCGTGCCGGCCATCTTCGCCCAATCCTTGGCGAAATAGGCGAAGTCGCGGGACGGGCGGCTGTAGAGGTAACCCTGCGCCAGCGGCACCCCCAGCTCCGTCAGAAGCTGCGCGTGCTCCGGCTCCTCCACCTGCTCCCCGATCAGCCCGAGACCGAGCTGGCCGCACACGTCGACGATGGAACGCAGCATCGCCATGTCCCGCCCGTTGTTCACGGCGCCGCGGACGAAATGCCCGTCGATCTTGGCGAAATCCGCCTGGAGGCCGTAGAGCGACTGGAAGGACGTCGATCCGGCCCCGACATCGTCCAGGCAGATGCGGAAGCCGGCGGCGCGCAGCTTCTGCAGGACCTCGTTCAGCCGGGCGATGTCGGTGACCACGACGGTCTCCGTCACCTCGACCAGCAGCTTGCGGGCCAGCTCGCCATAGGGCTCGGTCACCGCCAGGAACTGGCGCAGGAAGATCGGGCTCATCAGCGTCTTGGCGGACAGGTTGATCGCCACGTCCGGCAGGGTCGGTTCCTTGCGGTGGGCGTGCATGGTGTCCAGCACCGACTGCGTCAGCAGCAGGTCGAAGTCGTAGATCAGCCCGACATCCTCGGCGAAGGTGATGAAGTCCGCCGGGGACGGCATGCCCTCCACCCGCGTCAGCGCCTCGAGATGGTGGACGGTGCGGGTTCCGATGTCGACGATCGGCTGGTAGACCACGAAGAAGTCGCGCTTCTCGATGGTCGCGCGCAGCCGGCCGATGCGGTCCACCGCGTCGGACAGCATGCGCTTGGCGCCGTCCTCCAGGCTGGAGATGGTGAACTCGCCGCCCTGCGCGGAGGCGAAGGCCTGCACCGTGTAGACCAGCGCGCGCGCCGCGTCGGCGGGGTCCAGCCGCTCGTCCGACACGTCCAGCGACCAGGTGCGGATGCCGCCGGGCAGCTCGCCGCCGACGCTCTGGATGATCTGGGTGATGTGGTCCTGCACCTCCTGGCCATCGATGTCGGAGGCGTGGACGATGCCGTAGCGGTCGGTGGCCAGTTGCCCGGCGCTGTCGCCGTTGGCGGAGATCGCCCGCAGATAGGCCTCGATCCCCTGCATCACCTCGCTCGCCGCCCCTTCGGGCAGGGCGTCCACCATCGATTGGAGCCCGTCGATCAGCAGCAGGGTCAGGGCGTTGTCCAGCCCCTTCTCCCGCGCCTTGAGGATGCGGTCCTCCAGGATGTGGCTGAAGGCGTTGCCATCCAGAAGCTGGCCGGCTGCGGCCAGCGCCTCGTTCGTGTTGCGCGGACCGGAGGCCAGCAACACGGTCAGGAACAGCGACCCCGGGCAGGAGTCGAGCCGGCAACCGCCGAGCAGCGCCGGGAAGCGGTTGCCGTCGCAGCCCTGGAAGACGACGCGCGCCGGCTTGATGCGGCCCTTGTCCTGGATGCGCTTGAACAGGACGGTCACATATTTGCGGTCGTTGGGCGCCACGACGTCGAGCAGGCTGCTGCCGACCAGGCCGCCGACGTCGCCTTCGGTGAGGCGGCAGCGCGCGCCCGCGCTGAACAGGATGGTGCCCTTCGCGTCGGTCTCGATCAGCAGGTCGGCCGCGGCGAAGGCGAAGCCGACGAAGCGGTCGCGCTCGCGGTGCGACGGGCGCCGGACCTGCGTGTTGGTCTGCGGCACCGGGCGTCTGATCGAGTCGTGCGCAAGCTGCATCGGCAATAGCCCGAAATTGAGAAAAAGTTTATCGAATTTCGTTCATTCATTGAGTGGAGACTAGCGATGTTCCCGCCTCGAAAAAAGCGGCAAGATTCCCCCCGGAATTTCGAGCAAAATTCCGAAAACTAGAATTTTCAATGATTTAAAGAGAAATACGATTCTGACCGCGCCGGATTATCGCACCCGGCGCGCGAAAAAAAACAGCGGCGGGCCGCTCCGGATCAGGAAACGGCCCGCCGCTGCGGTCAAATGAGGGGAAACGACCGGGTTGGTCAGGAGCGGGGACGGAGCCTCGTCACATGGCCCATCTTGCGCCCGGGACGGGATTCGGCCTTTCCGTAGAGGTGCAGGCGGGCGCCCGGCTCGGCCATCAGCGCCGGCCAGCGGTCCGCGTCGGCGCCGATCAGGTTCTCCATCTCGGCATCCGCCACCCGCTCCACCGAGCCGAGCGGCAGGCCGCAGACGGCGCGGACGAGCTGCTCGAACTGGCAGGAATGGCAGGCGTCCATGGTCCAGTGGCCGGAGTTGTGCGGGCGCGGCGCCATCTCGTTGACCAGCACGCCGCCGTCCGGCGTCACGAACATCTCCACCGCCAGCACGCCGACGAGGTCGAGCGCCTCGGCGATGCGGCGGGCGACCCGCTCGGCCTCCGCCGCCGTCTCCGCCGGAACGCGGGCCGGTGCGATGGTCTTGTCGAGGATGCCGTCCTTGTGCCGGTTCTCCACGGCGGGGTAGGCGGCCATGCTGCCGTCGAGCCCGCGCGCGACGATCACCGACACCTCGCAGCTGAAGGAGACGAAGCCCTCCACGATGCCGGCGTCGGAGCCGATGGCCGCCCAGGCCTCCGCCGGGTCGCTGCCCGGCTCGATCCGCGCCTGCCCCTTGCCGTCGTAGCCGAGGCGGGTGGATTTCAGGATGCAGCGCGGGCCGATCTCCGCCACCGCCGCCGCCACCTCGTCGGCGCTGCGGGCGGCGCGCCAGGGCGCGGTGCCGATGCCCAGCGCGTTGACGAAGGACTTCTCCTCCACCCGGTCCTGGGCGACCGACAGGACCCTGCCGCCGGGGTGGACGGGCGTGAAGCGGTTCAGATGCTCAACCACGGCGACCGGGACGTTTTCCCATTCCAGGGTCACCACGTCGACGGAGCGGGCGAAGGCCTCCAGCGCGTCGAGGTCGTCCCAGCCGGCCGAGGTGACGGCCGCGGCGACCTGGGCGCCGGGGCTGCCCTGCGATCCCGGCGCGTAGACGTGCGTCTTGTAGCCCAGACGGGCGGCGGCGAGCGCGGTCATGCGGCCGAGCTGGCCGTCGCCCAGCATGCCGATGGTCGAGCCGGGCGGAAGGATGCGGTGGGCCATGGTTCAGGCGGGCTCGTCGACGGGGGCTTCGGCGACGGCGGCGGTCTGGCGGGCGCGCCAGGCGTCCAGCGCTTCCGCGACCGCCGGGTCCATCAGGGCAATGACCGACCCGGCGAGCAAGGCGGCGTTGATGGCCCCGGCCTTGCCGATGGCCAGCGTGCCCACCGGAACGCCGCCGGGCATCTGGACGATCGACAGCAGGCTGTCCATGCCCTTCAGCGCATGGCTTTCCACCGGGACGCCGAAGACGGGCAGGGGGGTCATGGAGGCCGCCATGCCCGGCAGGTGGGCGGCGCCGCCGGCCCCGGCGATGACCACCTTCAGGCCGCGCTCACGGGCGGTGGTGGCGTAGTCGACGAGGCGCTGCGGGGTGCGGTGGGCGGAGACGATCCGGACCTCGTGCGGGACGCCGAGCGCGGTCAGCGTCTCGGCGGCGTGCTTCATGGTGGTCCAGTCCGACTGGCTGCCCATGATGATGCCGACCAGCGGCTTGCGGTCGGTGGTGGCGGCGATGGATGCGGACACGGCGCGCGCTTTCCTCTAGGTCCGGAAAGCGGCGCATTATAGAAAACGCGCGTGCGGAGTCCAGCGCGACGCGCGGCACTTCGCCGTGTTCGCGCCGAAAAGCCGCGTCAGGCGATGATGTCAGGCAGCATGCGGCTTTCCAGAACGGCGATCTGGTCCTTGAGCGCAAGTTTGCGCTTCTTCAGACGTTGCATCTGAAGCTGGTCGAACGGCGCACGTTCGTGCAGTCGGGCGATCACGTCGTCGAGGTCGCGATGCTCGCTGCGAAGCGTGGCCAGTTTTTCCTTCAGCATCTCTTGTTCGTTCATACGCACGGGGCCCGCTGGCTGAGCGGCGGGGACTATACCAGATTTCCGGCGCAACGGCAGTGCGAAACCACGCATTCTTCGCAGGGTTATAATCCGGTCGCCGGAATGTAATATAGTCGGAGGACCAGAACCATTGCGGTGGAGCAACGTTCTGGTATGACTACCTTTCGCAGCGGTTCCAGACGACACGGGACAGTCATCCATGACAGCAGGCAAGCGCATCGGCATTCTCACCAGCGGCGGCGACTGTGCCGGGCTGAACGCGGTCATCCGCGCGGTGGTCCACCGGGCCGTCCTGACCTACGGCTGGCAGGTCCTGGGCATCAAGGAAGGCACCCAGGGGCTGCTGCAGCGCCCGGTGCAGTACCAGGTGCTCGACCTGCCGCAGGTTGACGGCAACATGATGCGCATGGGCGGCACGATCCTCGGCACGACCAACCGCGGCGACCCCTTCGCCTACCCGATGGCCGACGGCACGCAGAAGGACCGGTCGGACGAGATCATCGGCGGCTACCGCGAGCTGGGGCTGGACGCGCTGATCGGCATCGGCGGCGACGGCAGCTTCGCCATCCTGAAGAAGCTGGCCGACAAGGGCGGCTTCCAGATGGTCGGCATCCCCAAGACCATCGACAACGACCTCGGCCTGACCGAGGTGTCGGTCGGCTACGATACCGCCGTCGGCGTGGCGGTCGAGGCGCTCGACCGGCTCCAGCCGACCGCGGCCAGCCACGCCCGCGTCATGGTGCTGGAGGTGATGGGCCGCGACGCCGGCCACATCGCGCTGGCCGCGGGCATCGCCGGCGGCGCCGACGTGGTGCTGATCCCCGAGATCGCCTATTCCATCGAGAAGATCGCCCAGAAGATCAAGCAGGTGCGCTCGACGGGCCGCAACTTCGCGCTGGTCGTGGTGTCGGAGGCGGTGAAGACCGTGGACGGCACCGGCGTGCAGAAGCTGTTCCAGGGCGGCCAGAAGCGCTACGGCGGCATCGGCGACTACATCGGCGAGAAGATCGCCGAGGCGACAGGGGCGGAGACCCGCGTCACCGTCCTGGGCCACGTCCAGCGTGGCAGCATGCCCAGCCCGCGCGACCGTCTGGTCGCCTCGGCCTTCGGCGTGCACGCCGTGGACCTGATCGCCGAGGGCAAGTTCGACCGCATGGTCGCCTGGTCGGACCGCGGCGTCATCGACGTGCCGATCACCGAGGCCATTGCGAAGTACGCCTGCGTGGAGCTGGACGGCGCCATGGTCAAGACCGCCCGCGGTCTGGGCATCAGCCTGGGCGACTGAGCCGGGGGCTTGGCGGGGAGGCGGGCAGGGCCATGTCAGAGAACCCGTTCTGGGACTTCTCGCTCACCGTCTACGGACGGCCGGGCGTGCCCGCCGCCTGCCTCGACCTTCAGGACCGGCTCGGCCAGGACGTGAACGTCCTGCTGTTCGCCGCCTGGGCGGGCATGGCCTGCAACGCCGACCTGCCGGCGGAGGAGCTGGGGGGGATCGACCGCGCGGTCGCCCCCTGGCGGGACGAGGTGGTCCGCCCGCTGCGCGCCGTCCGCCGCCGGGCGAAGGGCGAGGACGACACCCTCTACAAGCGTTTGAAGGCGGCGGAGCTGGAGGCGGAGCGCGTCCAGCAGGATCGCCTGTTCGCCCTGTCCGGGCTTACCCCCGCGCCGGGTGGCACCGTCGCCCTGGCCGCCGCCAACCTCTACCGGCTGGTTCCGGAGGGCGACCCGGCGGTTATGGCGCTGCTGGCGGCGCTCGCCACGTCGCCGGAGCCATGACGGAGCCGGTGCGATGACGACTGCGCCCGTCCTCACCTCGCCCCGGTTGATCCTGCGCCCCTGGCGCGACAGGGACGGCGACGCCTTTCATACGCTGTCGCAGAATCCCGTGGTGATGGAGCATCTGCTGCCGCTTCCCGACCGGCAGGCCAGCGACGCGGTGATCCGGCGCATCGGCGAGCATTTCGACCGGCACGGCTTCGGTTTCTGGGCGGTGGAGCGGCCCGGACACAGCCCCTTCATCGGCTTCGTTGGACTGGCCCGCGTGACGTGGGAGGCGCCCTTCGCCCCCGCGGTGGAGGTGGGGTGGCGGCTCGACCCGGCCCATTGGGGGCAGGGGCTGGCCACCGAGGCCGCCGGGCTGGCGCTGGTCCACGGGTTCGGCGTGGTCGGTCTCGACGAGATCGTGGCCTTCACCGTGCCGGAGAACCGGCGGTCGCGGCGCGTGATGGAACGGCTGGGAATGGAGCGCGACCCGGCGGCCGACTTCGACCACCCACGGGTTCCCGACGGCCACCGGCTGAAGCGGCACGTCCTCTACCGGATCGGGCGCGACCGCTGGCGGGCGGGAATGAAAGGGGGAGTCAGCGGACCAGGATGAGGCTGTTGTGGTCGCCCGTCTCGTCGGACACCTGGAAGGGCTTGCCGACATAGAAGGCTTGGCAGCGCTTGCCGCCGGACAGGCGGGTCAGCCCGGCTTCCCACTCCTGCCCGCGCGGCCCGAGGATGCGGAGTTTCAACTGGTCGAGCAGCGGGTAGATCTGATAGCCCTCAAGGTCCAGCGGCTCGCCCTTGGCCGAGAAGGCCTCCTGGTTCAGCGTGAGCGTCTTGCCGTTGAGGTCCAGCTTGACGTCCTGCGCCCACGGGCATCCACCGCCTGCGGGCTTCTCGTTGGCGGCGGCGGGCTCAACGGTCAGAACCGCCGGGACGATGGCGCAGGTCAGGGCGAGCGCGCAGATGTTCAACGTGCTTTTCATCGGCAATGTGCTTTTCATAGACGGAACGCGGCCCTCGCGCTGAATACCCCGGTATGATCCAGGGCATGGGTGCAGCATAAGTTTTACAAAAGTGAAATGCAACGCGGGGCTCCTCGTGGGTGGGTTGCGGGAACGGCAGGCCTTGTGACAAATCAGGCAACGGGTCCGCCCGTTTCGTCGGCTTCCAGTACCCCTTCCACCATCAGGCACGTCCCATGGCGACGATCATCGAGGCCCTTCTGGCCGCCATCGACCATCATCAGGCGGGCCGTCTAGCCGAGGCGGCGACGCTCTACGGCCGGATTCTGGAGGCCGATCCGGAGCAGCCCGACGCCGCCCAGTTCCTGGGCGTGCTCCACGCACAGACGGGCCGCCCGGCAGACGGGGCGCGGCTGCTGCGCCGGGCGCTGGCGCTGCGCCCCGACTCGGCGGGCGGGCATTCCAACCTCGCCGGCGCGCGTCAGACCATGGGCGACGCGGCGGGGGCGGAGGCCGGTTACGCCCGTGCCCTGCGGCTGGACCCGCTGCTCGCCGACGCCCACGCCAGCCGGGCCGGCGCCCTGCGCGACCTGAATCGCGTGCCGGAGGCCGCCCGTTCGGCGCAACGGGCGCTGGCGCTGCTCCCGGCCTCGGCCGATGCCCTGGTGAATCTCGCCGAAACGGCCCTGGCCGGGCGGCGGGGAGAGGAGGCGGAGCGGGCGGCCCGCCGCGCCGTCACGCTGGCGCCTGGATCGCCGGCGGCCCGGATGATGCTCGGCTCCGCCTGCGCGGCGCTCAAGCGCTGGGACGAAGCGGAAGCCGCCTACCGCGCGGCGCTGGACCGCGCCCCCGACTACGGCGCGGCCTGGGGCAATCTTGGATCGCTGCTGGCCGGGCTGGGCCGCTTCGAGGAGGCGCTGGCGGCCTTCGCCGCGGCCGGGGAGCGTGGCTTCTCCGGTCCGTCCTTGTGGTCGGCGCGCGGCAACGCGCGGCTCGCCATGGCCCGGCCGGTGGATGCCCTCGCCGACTTCGACCGGCTGCTGGAGGTCCGCCCCGGCGACGCCGGAATGCGCTGGAACCGCGGCTTCGCCCGGCTGCTGGCCGGCGACTGCGAGGGCGGCTGGCCGGAGTTCGACTGGCGCCGCCACGACGCGCGGGCGGAACCGCCCTGGCGCCGCTTCGCCCAGCCCACCTGGACCGGCGGCGACCTCGCCGGGCGCACCATCCTGCTCTACGCCGAGCAGGGGTTGGGCGACACGCTGCAATTCGTCCGCTACGTCCCGCTGGTGGCGGCGCGCGGCGCGCGGGTGATTTTGGAGGTTCAGCCGCCCTTGATGAGCGTCCTGTCGGGCCTGCCGGGGGTGGAGCGGCTGATCGCCCGCGGCGATCCCTTGCCGGGCTTCGATCTGGAATGCCCACTGATGAGTCTGCCGCGCGCCTTCGGCACCCGATTGGATTCCGTGCCCGCCGCCGTCCCCTATCTGCATCCCGACCCGCAACGCGCCGCCGCCTGGAGCGCGCGGCTGGCGGACGGGCAGGGGCTGCGGGTCGGGCTGGTCTGGGCGGGCAACCCGCGCTTTCCCGGCGACGCGCTGCGCTCGCCCCGGCTGGCCGGCCTGCGGTCCGTTCTGGACGTGCCGGGCTTGCGGTTCTTCGGGCTTCAGAAAGGGCCGGGGCGGGAGGATCTGGAGCGGGTGCCGATGCCCTCGTCCTTCACCGACCTGGGGCCGGAGATCGCCGATTTCGCCGACACCGCGGCGGTCATGGCCAACCTCGACCTCGTGATCTCCTCCTGCACCGGGCCGGCGCATCTGGCCGGGGCGCTCGGGGTGCCGGTCTGGGTGGTGCTGCCGCTGTCGCCGGATTGGCGCTGGCTGCTGGGGCGGGAGGACAGCCCCTGGTACCCCACCGCCCGCCTGTTCCGCCAGACGCGGGTCGGCGACTGGGCGGAGGTCGCCGGGCGCGTCGCCGACGCGCTGCGCGCCGCGGCTCTTACGACTTGAGCGTGATCGTCGTCTGGGTCATCTCGTCGGCGGTGGACACCAGCTTGGAGGCGGCGGAGTAGGTGCGCTGCGCCTGGATCAGCGTGGTGAACTGCTCCTCGATCTTGACGTTGGAGCCCTCGACGCTGGCCGTGTTCAGCGACGCCCCGACGGTCTTCGGCGCGCTGGTGCCGGTCTCGCTGGTCAGATTGCCGAAGGAGTTCAGGCGGATGGCGCCCGAATTGGCGGTGGTCCGGAACATGGTGCCGGACACGCTTTCCAGGTCGGTCGGGTTGACCACCGTCGCGTCGGGGATGCGGTAGACGTAGCGCTGCTTTCCGCCCTGGAAGTTCGCGGCGACGAAGCCATCCGCGGTCAGCTCCGCCCCCTGATAGGTGCCGGCCCGGATGCCGTTGTTGCCCTGGACGATGCCCAGATCCATGCCGGCGATGCTGGTGATGGAGTTGCTCATCTTCCCGTAGGCCCCGAGATCCAGCGTCGTCTGGGCGAAGTTGCCGCCGGGATTCAGGGTCAGGGTCACCGGGGTGCCGGTGGGGCCGCCGGTCAGGGTGCCGTTGCGGGCGAAGTTCAGCGTGCCGAGCGATGTCCAGGTGGTGGGGTCGTTCACGTTGCCGTTGCCCACCGGCTTGCCGTCGGCGCCGACGACCCCGGCGTTGAAGACCTGCCACGTCGAGGTGCCGTCCTCCGCCTGCCCGGTCTTCACGAAGCGCAGCGCCATCGCCCCGTCGGCGCCGTTCTTGTCCACCATGTTCAGAACGACGCCGGTCGTGTTCGCCGTGGTGATCTCGCCGGTCACCGGGGCCTGGTCGTAGGGCAGGTTGAGGTTCAGCGACGCCTGGGTCGAGGCTTCGCGGTAATCCTGCAACCCGCTCAGCGAGACCGGGGTCATGCTGCTGAGGCTGCCGAAGGAGCCGGTGCCGCTGGCGGGGTCGAGCTTGAAGCCCATCAGCGCCTTGCCGGCGCCGTTCACCAGACGGCCTTCCTTGTCGGGGGAAAAGTCGCCCGACCGCGTCAGGAAGACCGAATCGTCGCTGGTCTGGGTGGTGGTCGCGGTCGTGCCGGCCTGGAAGTCCATATCCTGGACGACGAAGAAGCCGTTGCCGACGATGGCCGCGTTGGTGGTGACGTCGGTCCGGGTGACGGTGCCGCCGCTGTGGTCCAACCGCTCGAAGGCGCGCACGCCGTTGCCGGGGTCCTTGTTGCCGGTGCGGTCGCTCAGCACGAAGTCGGAGAACTGCGTCTCCGACGCCTTGAAGCCGGACGTGGAGGCGTTCGCGATGTTGTTCGAAATGGTGCCCAGGGCGCGGTTCTGCGCCGTCAGCCCGAGAACGCCATTGTTGAAGATCGTGGTGATGCCCATGGTCCGGCCGCCTCATTCCCGTCCGTGCGCGTCCGCCGGAACGCGCCGAACAGGAGGTTGCAACCGTCGTGCCAAAAGGCGGGGAAGGCATTTGCCCGGGCCGCAGGGCGAAGGGATGGGCAGAAATTTCCCGGCGAAAGCGGCTCCTCACCGTCCGCTGGGCAGCTTTCGCCCACCCGGCCACTCGATCGACGGGTCTCAGTCGACCGGTTCGAACATCTTGGTCTGGGAATTGATGGCCCACAGGTCGCCGCTGTCCAGGTCGAACCACCAGCCGTGCAACTCCAGCGACCCGGCCTCGACCCGCTCGCGCACGAAGGGGAAGGTCATCAGGTTGTCGACCGAGGTGCGGACGGCGGCGCGCTCGATCACGTCGGGCTTCTGCTGAAGGCGCTCGAACTCGGCCTTGCGCCGTTCCTCGTCGGTGTCCCCCTGGGCGGGCGGGATGTAGGGATCGAGCGCCGCGCTGGCGATGGACACCCAGGGCGACACGAAGTCGTTCTGGTCCGGCTCGCCCTTGCGCAGGCGGATCAGCCCCTGGATGCCGCCGCACAGGGCGTGGCCCAGCACGATGACGTGGCTGACCTGGAGCACCCGCACGGCGTATTCGATGGCCGCCGAGGTGCCGTGGTAGCTGCCGTCCGGCTGGTAGGGCGGGACGAGGTTGGCGACGTTGCGGACGACGAACATCTCGCCCGGTTCGGCCTCGGTCAGCAGCGCGGGATCGACGCGGCTGTCGGAGCAGCCGATCATCAGGATCTTCGGCTTCTGCCCCTGCTCGACGAGCTGGCGCATGCTGTCGGGGCGGCGCTCGTAGTAACGCGCCCGGAAACCTTTCATCCCGGCGAGAAGCTGACGAATCGGAACGTCCTGGTCGCGGGTGTGTGGCATCGTTCTGATACCCTTCTTCGGTCGGGATTTAGCGGATGCGGTATAGCCCAGGCCGGATCATGTTTCCAGAACCTCGGCAGGCGCCGGCTCGCCCCAGCGGCGGACGATGCCCGCGTCCAGGCCGAACAGGTCGAGCGCGCGCCCCACGGCATGGTCCACCAGATCGTCGATGGTCTGCGGGCGGCTGTAGAAGGCGGGGACCGGCGGGGCGATCACCGCCCCCATCTCGGCCAGCTGGGTCATCGTGCGCAGGTGCCCAAGATGCAATGGCGTCTCGCGCACCATCAGCACCAGCGGGCGCCGCTCCTTCAGCGTGACGTCGGCGGCGCGGGTCAGCAGGGTGGAGGTCACGCCCGTGGCGATCTCGCTCATCGTGCGGACGGAACAGGGGGCAACGATCATGCCCATGGCGCGGAAGCTGCCGCTGGCGATGGCCGCGCCGATGTCGGCGGCGGCGTAGGACACGTCGGCGAGAGCGCGCAGCTCCGCCACCTTCATGTCCGTCTCATGGGCCAGGGTGACCTCGGCCGACCGGCTGACGACGAGGTGCGATTCGACGCCGATCCGGCGCAGCACGGACAGCAGCCGGATGCCCAGGATCACGCCCGAGGCTCCGCTGATTCCGACGACAAGACGGGAGGGTGCAGTCATGCCGAAGAAGTAGCGCGCGGGCCGGGCGCCGTCCAGAGCGCGATCTTCACGGATTCCGAAGGGCCGGGCGCATTCCGAAGAACCGGTCGCCGGGGGCGGAGGGACGGACCGCTCCCGGCGCATAAAAGCAAAAAGCCCCCCTCCCGCCGGGGGAGAGGGGCCGGGAAAGCGGCGTCAGCGCGCCTCTTCCCGCTCCGAATAGGGCGACTCGTCGCCGTAGCCTTCCTCGCCGTCCTGGGCCTCGCGCTCCTCCTGCGACAGCGGGACGCCGCCGCGGCGGACGGCCAGGGCCAGGGCCTCCTCCAACTCGCGCTGGGTGCAGAGGCCGAGCAGCACGGGGTTGCGCGGCTTGATGTTCGGCGCGTTCCAGTGCGTGCGGTCGCGCACCGCCGCGATGGTCGGCTTGGTCGTGCCGATCAGGCGGCAGAGCTGGGCGTCCGACAGTTCCGGATGGTGCTTCAGCAGCCAGGCGATGGCGTCCGGCTTGTCGCCGCGCTTGGTGATCGGGGTGTAGCGCGGCCCCTTGGACCGGGCCGCCGGCAGCGGCAGGTCGGGGACCAGCAGCTTCAGGCGCAGATCCTGGTTGCGCTCGCAGCGTTCGATCTCGCCCTTGGTCAACTGACCGTTGGCCACCGGGTCCAGCCCGACCATGCCGACCGCCACCTCGCCATCGGCGATGGCCTGGACCTCCAGGGAATGCAGGCCGCAGAAGGCGGCGATCTGCTCGAAGGTCAAGGATGTGTTCTCGACCAGCCAGACGGCCGTCGCTTTCGGCATCAAGGGCAGTGCCATCGTCCCTCCTGACAACTCCAACCCGACCGCACCCGCTGGCGGGTGGCGCGATCGGCCATAACTATACCGGATGGTCCCGAGCTTCGCCCTCCATATAGGGCCGGAACCGGTCGATGTAAGCGTGCTCGGGCAGGCGGCCGGGAAAACCCGGACGCCGATCCTTCTGCTAACCGTCTTGGCGCGCTTTAGCAAGCCCACCCGGCCGTCCGGGAACAAGAATGAAGCGAAAAAAATGCTTGAAAGGGAATTCCCGGCTGTGCTGCCGGGGAATTCCCTTCGCAATTGAACGGTTCGCGGGTGCGGCGACGGTCAGCCCGCCACCTCAGGCCACCGTCATGACGATCTTGCCGATGTGCGCGCTGGATTCCATCAGGGCGTGCGCTTCGGCCGCCTGCTCCAGCGTGAACACCTTGTGGATCACCGGCTTGACCGTGCCGCCTTCCAGCAGCGGCCAGACCTTCTCGCGCAGGGCGGCGGCGATGCGGCCCTTCTCCTCGACCGAGCGGGCGCGCAGGGTCGAGCCGGTGAGGGTCAGGCGCTTGGTCATCACCGGGAACATGTTGATGGAGACCTTCGGCCCCTGCAGGAAGGCGATGGAGACGTGCCGTCCGTCCGGGGCCATGATGCCGATGTCGCGGGCGATGTAGTCGCCGCCGACCATGTCCAGCACCACGTCGACGCCGCGCCCGCCGGTCTCCTTCTGGATGACGGCGGCGAAATCCTCGGTCTTGTAGTCGATGGCGCGGTCGGCACCCAGCTCCTCGCAGGCGCGGCACTTCTCGGCGCTGCCGGCGGTGGTGAAGACCTTGGCGCCAAAGGCCTTGGCGAGCTGGATGGCCGTGGTGCCGATGCCGCTGGAGCCGCCATGGACCAGCAGCGTCTCGCCGGGCTTCAGCGCGCCGCGCTCGAACACGTTGGTCCAGACGGTGAAGAAGGTCTCCGGAACGGCGGCGGCCTCGACCATGCTGTAGCCCTTCGGCACGGGCAGGAGCTGCGGCGCCGGGACCACGCAATACTGGGCGTAGCCGCCGCCGGCGATCAGGGCGCAGACCGCGTCGTCGGCGGCCCACTCGGTGACGCCCTCGCCCAGGGCGACGACGCGCCCGGCGATCTCCAGGCCGGGCAGGTCCGAGGCGCCCGGCGGCGGGTCGTAGCGGCCCTGGCGCTGCAGCATGTCGGGACGGTTGACGCCCGCGGCCTCCACCGCCACCAGAACCTCGCCGGGGCCGGGCACCGGGGCGGGGCGCTGCACGGTGCGCAGGACCTCCGGGCCGCCGGGTTGCGAAATCTCCACGCAGGTCATGCTGTCCGGCAGGGCGATGCCCATGGTGTCTCCCCCATTCCTCGTTGACGCGGTGTCCGCCGATCCGGCCGTCGCCGATCCGGGCGGCCGGGCCGTTTGTGTCCGCAGGCGTCCAAAGTTAGAATTCCGCACCGGCGCTGACAAGCACGCCCCGCCGGCCTTTCCGACGGGCGGGAAGCGGACGGCGCGGGGCAGGGATGCGCGAACACGGGAGGAGACGCCCTATGGACATCGACGATCTGGAGCCGCGCAAGGCCAAGCCGGCGCTGAAGGACCTGACCGCGCTGGGCGTGGCGGAGCTGAAGGACTACATCGCCGGGCTGGAGGCGGAGATCGCCCGCGCCCGCGCCGCCATCGCCGCCAAGGAGGTGCAGAAGAACGCCGCCGAAGCCTTCTTCAAGAAGCCGTCCTGAGAAGGGGGAATGACGATTTTCCCTCTCCCGCCCCGGGAGAGGGAAGGCGCCCGCGCTGCGCGCGGGAAGGGTGAGGGTGCCGGCAACGGGCTGTCATATGATCCTGACCTTACCCTCACCCGGCCCTTCGGGCCACCCTCTCCCGGGACGGGAGAGGGGTATAAGGCCATGATATCTCAGTCCGCGCCGACCAGGTCGCGGTAGCAGTGCCAGGAGGCGTGCCCGATCAGCGGCAGGGCCAGCGCCAGTCCCAGGAAGCCGGTGACCATCCCCGCCGCGGTGAACAGCACGATCAGGAAGGCCCAGCCGGCCATGGTGCGAAGATTCTCGCGCAGCACCGCGACGCTGGTCGCCATGGCGGTGAAGCTGTCGGTCTCGCGGTCGAGCAGCATCGGGATCGACACCACGCTGATGGCGAAGACCGCCGTGGCGATGACGCCGCCGACAAGGGTGCCGGTCAGCAGGAACGGGATCGTCTGGGCCGAGAAGAAGATGCGGTCGACGAGCTGGTCGAAGGCCGGCGGCTCCGTCGCGAAGAACAGCGCGAAGATCAGAAAGGCGATGCGGATCCAGGCCAGCATGGCCAGCATCAGCGCCAGCCCGATCCCGGCGATCTGCACGCCGTTGCGGCGGTAGGCCCCGGCGACCTTCATCAGGGTCGGCGTCTCCCCCCGCTCCAAGAGGCGGCTGGTCTCGTAGAGGCCGACGGCGAAGACCGGCCCCAGCAGCATGAAGCCCGCCGCCATCGGCAGGACCAGATACTGCATGTCCTGCATCGCCAGCACCGCCACCAGGGCGAGGCTGGACAGCACCGCCAGCAGGCCGTAGGCGGCGCTGATCATGGGGCTGGCGCACATGTCGCGCCAGCCGGCGCTCAGCCACAGCCAGGGGCGGTCGACGTCGACGCTGCGGATCCGTGGAAGATAAGGGGCCGGCTTGTGGAACTCGGAGGGTTCCTTGCGCCGGATCGGCCGATGGAATTGGGACGCACCGCGGTGAGACGACATGTCGACCATGATGATGGTCCTCCCCTTTGCCCATTGCGCCTCTCGTGAGGGGAACTGTAGCAAAGCGGTCCGCAGCGATCCAGATTGTCTTATGGACGAATTGTTAGAATACCAAATTGTCACAAAAGCGATACCAAAGCACGGGCTTGGCCGTCACTCGTCCCGCTCGCCCTCCACCTTCTTGCCGTCCAGCTCGGCCGCGCGGCGCTCGGCCTCCTGGCGGTCGCGCAGCTTCTCGGTCTTGGTGCGGCCGAAGCGGATGCGGTTCGCCTCGGCGTTTTTTTCACGCTCTTCCTTCTGGCGCATCTTCCGGAAGCGGTTCAGGTTCACGACATCGGCCATAGGGCGCGTCTCCTGAGGGCGGGGCGTATCGTCTTTTGGACAACTCGGCCGTTGGAATGCCCAAATTGCTTGTTTTCTTTCGGGACGATAGTTTAGCGAAACCCCGTGCCACCCGGAAGACCGGAGCGGGCGCCAGCGGTTCTCGCGGCTTGTGGCGGAAACACGGCGACTCAACAGCCGAACGGTGGGGAAGGCGCGTCAACCGGTGAAGAGATTCCTGATCGCAGCTCTGATACTCGTCGGTCTGTTGGTGGCCGCGGTGCTGATCGTGCCGAGCGTCGTCGATTGGAACGCCTACAAAGCCCAGATCGCGGAGCGGGTGTCCGCCGCCACGGGGCGCGAGGTGGAGCTGAGGGGCGACATCGGCCTGTCGCTGCTGCCGGCCCCGGCGCTGACGGTGCGCGACGCCCGTCTGGCCAACGCGCCCGGCGGGTCGGAGCAGGACATGGCCCGCCTGAAGGAGCTGGACGTCCGTGTGGCGCTCGGCCCGCTGCTCAGCGGCCACATCCAGGTGCAGAGCATCCGCCTGATCGACCCGATCTTCCTGTTCGAAACGCTGCCCGACGGTCGCTTCAACTGGGATATGTCCGGCGCCGGGCGCCCGGCGGGCGGGGAGCGGAGCGGGTCCGGGGACGGGCTGGCCTCGGCGGTCAGCTTCGATCAGGTGACGGTGCAGAACGGCACCATCCAGTACCGCGACGCCCGCACTGGCCAGTCGGAGGTGATCGACCAGGTCGATGCGCGGATCGTTGCCGGCAGCTTCACCGGGCCGTTCCAGGGGCAGGGCAGCTTCCGGGCGCGCGGCGTGCCGCTGCGCGGGGAGATGTTCGTCAGCCGCCTGATCGACGGCGCCGCCGTCCAGGTCCGGGCGGCGCTGTCGATGGCCGACACCGACGCCACGCTGCGCTTCGCCGGCATCGTCACCAACCCGCCGGGCAGCGGCGGGTCGCGCGCCCAGGGCGACCTGCGCGCCGAGGGCAGCGACCTGTCCCGCGTCCTGGCGCTGGTCCGCAACGGTTCGGCGGCCGGCGAGGACAGGAAGGCGAACGCGCTGCTCGCCCAGTCCTTTGGCATCCGCACGGCGGTCGAGGCGTCCCCGACCGCGGCCAGCTTCACCAACCTGGAGGCGCAGCTCGGCGACACGCGGGCCACCGGCACGGCGACCCTGCGCGGCGGAACGCCGGCGCGGGCGGAGCTGACCCTGGCCCTGAACCGGCTCGACCTCGACGCCTGGCTGGACCGCGCCGGTTCGGGCGGTGGCTCGCCGACCGGCCAGCCCGCCGCCCGCAATGGAAACGGCGTCAAGAGCGCGCCGCCCAACGCCCCATCCGGGGACGCTCCCTCGGGTGGCGCTCCCTCGGGTGGCGCTCCCTCAGGTGCTGCTGGCCAGCCGGGCGGGTTCGTCCTGCCGGACGCGCTCGACGCCAAGCTCGACCTTGCGGTGGACGGCATCACCTACAACGGCGGCGTGATCCGCCAGGGGCGGGTGGAGGCCAGCCTGACCGGGGGCACGCTGAACATCGACCGCGTCAGCGCCCTGCTGCCCGGCGGGTCCGACATCGTGGCGGCGGGCGAACTGGCGGCGGCCAACGGCCAGCCGAACCTGAACCTGCGGATGGAGGCGAACGCCGACAACCTGCGCGCCCTGCTGGAATGGCTGCGGGTGGACGTCCGCGCCGTGCCGGCGGACCGCCTGCGCCGGGCCTCGGTCGCCGCGCAGCTGCAGGGGCGGCCGGGGCGACTGGAGGTGAACGGTCTCGACCTGCGGGTGGACGCCAGCCGCCTGACCGGCGCCGTCGCCTATGTGGACCGCGGCCGCCCGGCCTTCGGAGCCCGGCTCGACCTCGACCGGCTGAATCTCGACGCCTACCTGCCGCCGCCGGGCGGCGCCACCGCGGCCCAGGCCGCTCCCGCCGCGAACGGAACGGGCGCCCCGCCACCCGCGCGCAACGGGAATTCGGCCGCAAACCCGGCGACGAACCCGGCGACGACCCCGGCTCGGCTGCTGGCCGGCGTGGACGCCAATCTGGAACTGTCGGTCGGGCAGTTGACCGTGCGCAACACGCCGGTGCAGGGGCTGCGGCTCGACGCCACCGCCGCGGGCGGCGCCCTGTCGATCAAGGAGGCGACGGTGCAGGACGCCGCCGGGGTGAAGCTCCGCCTGGACGGGCAGATCGCTGGGCTGGAGCCGCTGCGCGGCGCCCACCTGACGCTGAACGCCGAGGCTCCCAGCCTGGAAGGGGTGGCGCGCGCCGTTCCCTGGCCGGAGGGCGCCCCCGCGCCTGAGCGGCTGGGCGCGGTTAAGGCGCAGGCCCGCCTGTCGGGCGACGCCGACCGTCTCGCGGTCGAACTGGGCGTCGAGGCGGTCGAAGGCTCGCTGGAGGCGGGCGGCACGCTGTCGAACGTCGAAAAGGACCCCAGCGCCGACCTCAAGCTGCGCGTCAAGCATCCGGAGCTGGCCCGGCTGGCCGGCCTGTTCGCCGACAACCCGTCCGTCGGCTCCTACGGCCCGATGGACCTCTACACGGAGCTGGCGGGGACGCGGAAGGCCTTCACCCTGGGGAACATCCAGGGGACGGTGGCCGGCGTCACCGTCAAGGGGAAGGCCGGGGCCGACCTGAACGGCAGCAAGCCGCGGGTCGAGGCCGACCTGCAGACCGGCGACCTGGAGCTGGACCGGCTGGCGGCGCTTCCCGCCGCGGCGGCCCGCCCCGCGGGCGCGGCGTCTCCGGCGACCGGGTCTTCTTCGGCGGCCCAGGCGACGTCGGGGGCGCCCGACGCCGCGACGGGAGATTTCAGCGGGCTGCGCCGCTTCGACGGCCGCTTCGCCCTGACCTCCTCCGCCCTCGTCAAGGGCGGCACGCGGATCGAGAACCCGGCCCTGCGCGCCACCGTGACCAACGGCGTGCTGACGGTGGAGCGCTTCGACGGCACCCTGATGGGTGGCCAGCTTGGCGCCACCGGGCGGCTCGCCGCGCCGGGCAACCAGACGCCGACCGCCGAGGCCACCATCACCCTGTCCAAGGCCAAGCTGGCCGAGGCGGTTGGCGGCGGGTTGGGCGGCGGCGCGCTGGAGATCGCCGGGGGCGTGCTGGACGCCGAGGCCAACCTGACGACCAGCGGGGCGGGCGGCGACGCCATGCTCAGGGCGCTGGCCGGTCAGGGCCGGATCAGCGCCCGCGACGGTCTGCTGCGCGGCTTCGACCTTGGCGTTCTGCGCGACCGGCTGACCAGGCTGGAACGCCCGCAGGAGCTGTTGGGCGCGGTGATGGGCGGCCTTCAGGGCGGTGAGACGCGCTTCGCCCGGCTGGACGGCAGCTTCGCCATCGACAAGGGCGTGGCGCGGACCGAGGACACGCGCCTGACCTCCGACCTGGGCGAGGCGGTCGCGGCGGGGCAGGTCAACCTGCCGGCGCAGACCATCGACATGCGCGTCCGCCTGACCGTGCAGTCCGACCAGTCGCTGCCGCCGCTGACCGTCCGCATGACTGGCGCGCTCGACAAGCCCACCCGTTCCTTCGAGATGCAGGAGGTGCAGGAGTATTTCGCCCGGCGCGCCGCCGAAGGACTGCTGAACAAGGTGGTGCCGAAGGACCTGCCCATTCCCGGGGTTGGCGGAAACGCGCCGAAGCCCGACGCGCTGCTGAAGGGGCTGATCGACGGGCTGCGGCGTTGAGAAGGGGAGTGACGGCGCCGCATTGCGTTCAAGCCCCGTGACGCATTGCGTCCAAGCCCGTTGAAGTTCCGTGGGGCGGGTCCCATAATGCGGCAGACAAGAAGCGGAATTTGAGTCGATGCAGGTGGACAATAAGATTCTGGACGATCTGGCCCGCGTCGCGGGCGGCGCGCTCGGCGCGCTGTCGTCCCTGCGTGAGGAAGCCGAGGCGCAGATGCGCCAGCAGTTCGAGCGCGTCCTGTCGCGCATGGACGTGGTGAGCCGCGAGGAGCACGAGGCCGTCCGCGCCATGGCCGCCAAGGCCCGCGAGGAGCAGGAGGCCATGGCCGAGCGGCTCGCCGCGCTGGAGGCCACGGTCGCCGCCCTCCAGGCCGGCCGCGACTCGAAGCCGGACGCGGCTCCTGCCGTTCCGGCCGCTCCGGCCGTCGGCCCCATCGCCGGAGGCGGCAGCGGGCCGGTCTGATCCGGCCCTCCGTCCCGTCTCCGAACCTTCACGGATGCACCGCCGAAAACCAGTTGCGCCGGCCAGACCCTTTTGGCACGGTGCCTTGGGTGGTATCCATCCGTCTGCCAGCCACAACATCTCGGGGCTTCCCCTTCTTGCGCGAAGGCGGACCGGCCCCGGGGCGGTTCCGTCCACCGCGCCTTCACAGGAGGACGCCGACATGTCGGCTGTTGCCGTCGACACCCCCTCATCCGCGCACAATCCCCTGGACATCGTCGAGGAGATCGTCACCGCCAACGAATGGCCCTTCGAGCGGGCCGGCGAGGACGAGCTGATCGTCGAGATCGGTGGGCGCTGGTGCGATTACCGCCTCTATTTCGTCTGGCAGTCCGACGTCAGCGCGATGCAGTTCTCCTGCCAGTTCGACATGAAGGTCCCGGCGGCCCGCCGCTCCTCGGTCAACGACCTGCTGGCGGAGGTGAACGCGCGCATGTGGCTCGGCCATTTCGACGTCTGCTCCGAGGAGCACACCCCGATGTTCCGCCAGACCATGCTGCTGCGCGGCTCGCGCGGCGCGACGGTGGAGCAGCTCGAGGACCTCGTCGAGATCGCCCTGTCGGAGTGCGAGCGCTTCTACCCCGCCTTCCAGTTCGTGATCTGGGGAGGCAAGTCCGCGTCGGAGGCGGTGTCCGCCGCCATCCTCGACACCGCCGGGGAGGCGTGACCGCCATGGCGCACGGTGAGCAGCAGGGGTGCACATTGCTTCTGGCCGGCTGCGGCAAGATGGGCGGCGCGATGCTCGACGGCTGGCTGACGGCCGGAATCGCCTCCAGCGTCGCCGTGGTCGAGCCGTACGGCCTGCCGGAGTCGCTGCGCGGCAACCCGGCCGTCGTTCTGGCGAGCGGCCCCGACGCCGTGCCCGCCGGCTTCACGCCCGATGTTGTCGTTCTGGCGGTGAAGCCGCAGGTGATGGACTCGGTCCTTCCGGCCTACCGCGCGCTGGTCCGTCCCGGCACGGTGTTCCTCTCCGTCGCCGCCGGGAAGACCATCGCCTCCTTCGAAGCGGCGCTGGGGGAGGGCGCGGCCATCGTCCGCTCCATGCCCAACACGCCCGCCGCCATCGGGCGTGGCATGACCGTCGCCGTCGGCAACCCGGTTGTGACCGAGGCGCAGAAGGCGCTGTGCGATTCTCTGCTGCGCGCGGTGGGCGACGTAGCCTGGGTGGAGGACGAGTCGCTTCTCGATCCGGTGACCGCCGTGTCGGGCAGCGGCCCGGCCTACGTCTTCCTGATGGTCGAGGCCATGGCGAAGGCCGGCGAGGCCGCCGGGCTGCCCGCCGAGCTTGCCATGCGTCTGGCGCGGGCCACCGTTGCGGGGGCGGGCGAACTGCTTCACCAGTCCCCGACCGCTGCCGCCGACCTGCGCAAGGCGGTGACCAGCCCAAACGGCACCACCCAGGCGGCGCTCGACGTGTTGATGGCCGGGGACGGCCTGCAGCCGCTGTTCGACCGCGCCGTCGCCGCCGCCGCGAACCGCTCCCGCGAACTGGCGAAGTAAACCGCCATGGCGGCCCTCAGCCCCTCCGCCCAACGGGTCCAGGCCTTGCTGGACGGTTTCGGCCACGGCCACTGCGTGGTCGAGCATGAGGGCAGCACCCGCACGTCGGAGGACGCCGCGAACGCCGTCGGCTGCGCGGTGGCGCAGATTGCCAAGTCCTTGATCTTCCGCGCGAAGGACAGCGGGCGTCCGGTGCTGGTGGTGGCCAGCGGAGCCAACCGGGTGGACGAGAAGGCGGTCGGCCGGCTGATCGGCGAAAAGATCGAGCGGGCCGATCCGGACTTTGTGCGGGAGACGACGGGCTTCGCCATCGGTGGGGTGCCGCCCATCGGCCACGCCGTGCCGCCGCTGGTCCTGATCGACGCCGACCTGATGGGCCTCGACGCCATCTGGGCCGCCGCCGGCACCCCCAACGCGGTCTTCCGCCTGACCCCGGCGGAACTCGTCGCCATCACCGGCGGGCGGGTCGAAACCGTCCGCAAGGGCTGACCGCCCGACAACCGGGCTGGTCAACCGGGCAGGATGCCGCAGCGCGGCATGACCGCGCATCGTCGGGCCACCCCTCTTCCAAGCCTCTGGATTCTCTGGCAAGACTCTTCCCAACGAGTTCTTGAACAGAGACGCATCAGGGAGGCCCCCCGTGACTGACGCCCGGCACAACCCGTACGAGACCGACCTCGACCAGAACGCCGCCAACACGGTGCCGCTGTCGCCGCTGTCGTTCCTGCGCCGCACCGCCGCCGTCTACCCGCAGCGCATCGCCGTGATCCACGGCCCGGTCCGCCGCACCTGGGCGGAAACCTACGAGCGCTGCGTGCGCCTCGCCTCGGCCCTGGCCAAGCGCGGCATCGGGCTCGGCGACACGGTCGCGGTGATGGCCCCCAACACCCCGGAATCCTTCGAGGCGCATTTCGGCGTGCCGATGACCGGCGCGGTCCTCAACGCCCTGAACATCCGCCTGGACGCCGAGGCGCTGGCCTTCATCCTGGAGCATGGCGAGGCCAAGGTCCTGCTGACCGACCGGGAATTCTCCGGCGTCATCTCCAAGGCCGTCCACATGCTGGAGCCGAAGCGCCGCCCCATCGTCATCGACATCGACGACCCGCAGGCCAAGGGCGGCGAACTGATCGGCGAGCAGACCTACGAGCAGTTCCTGGAGACCGGTGACCCGGCCTACGAGTGGCCGATGCCGGCCGACGAGTGGCAGGCCATCGCGCTGAACTACACCAGCGGCACCACCGGCAACCCCAAGGGCGTCGTCTACCACCACCGCGGCGCCTACCTGAACGCCATGGGCAACGTGCTGACCTGGGCGATGCCGCACCATCCCGTCTATCTGTGGACCCTGCCGATGTTCCACTGCAACGGCTGGTGCTTCCCCTGGACGGTCACCGCCATGGCCGGCACCAACGTCTGCGTGCGCACCATCACCGCCAAGGGCATCTACGACGCTCTGGCCGACCTCGGCGTTACCCACATGTGCGGCGCGCCGATCATCATGGGCCTGATCGTCAACGCGCCGGAGGAGCAGAAGCGCGAGATCCCGCGGGGCGTCAAGATGATGACTGCCGGCGCCGCCCCGCCCGCCGCGGTGATCGAGAAGATCGAGCGGATGGGCTTCGACGTCACCCACGTCTACGGCCTGACCGAGGTCTACGGCCCGGTCACCATCTGCGCCTGGCACGAGCATTGGAACGACCTGCCGCTGGAGGAGCGCGCGGCGCTGAAGGCCCGGCAGGGCGTGAACTACGCCACGCTGGAAGGGCTGATGGTCGCCGATCCCAACACGCTCCAGCCGACCCGCAAGGACGGCGTGACGATGGGCGAGATCTTCATGCGCGGCAACACCGTCATGAAGGGCTATCTGAAGAACCCGCGGGCGACGCAGGAGGCCTTTTCCGGCGGCTGGTTCCACACCGGCGACCTCGGCGTCTGGCATCCGGACGGCTACATCGAGCTGAAGGACCGCTCCAAGGACATCATCATCTCCGGTGGCGAGAACATCTCGACGATCGAGGTCGAATCGGTCCTCTACAAGCATCCGGACATCGTCGAGGCCGCCGTGGTCGCCCGCCCGGACGAGAAATGGGGCGAGACGCCCTGCGCCTTCGTCACCGTGAAGGAGGGCAAGCAGCTGACCGAAGCCGAGGTGATCGCCTATTGCCGGGAGCATCTGGCCCACTTCAAGTGCCCGCGCACCGTCGTCTTCACCGCCCTGCCGAAGACCTCGACCGGCAAGATTCAGAAATACGTGCTGCGCGATCAGGCCCGCGCGCTGAACGGAGCGAAGGTGTGACCCTTGTGACCGGGGGCTTCGGCCCCCTTCTGCCCGAGGAACGGGCGGATGCCGCGACCCTGGTCCGCCAGGGTTTCGGCATCCCCCGCGAGTATTTCGACCGGTCGGTGGAGCTGTTCGGGCCGGGCGTGATGCGCGGCCTGCGCGCCGGGCATGAGACGGGCCGCGCCGGTCAGCTCGTCGCCTGTGCCGCGGTCTGGCCGATGGACCAATGGTTCGGCGGACGCCCGGTGCCGTCCTGCGGCGTGGCGGCGGTGGCCGTCGATCCGGCGGAGCGCGGGCGCGGCTACGGCACCGCGCTGATGCGCGGTCTGCTGGAGGAGGCGCGGGCCGGTGGAGCGGCGCTGTCGGTGCTCTACCCGGCGACCCTTCCGCTCTATACCCGCCTGGGCTTCGGGCGGGGCGGGGTGTCTTTCGACTGGAGCGCGCCGCCGGCGGCCTTGTCCGTCGGACCACCACCGGGAGACGGGTGGATTCGCCGGACCGACGCCAGCGACGCCGCTCCCCTTGCGGCGCTACGCCGCAGCCTGCTCACCACCGCCAACGGTCTGGTGGAGCGCAATGAAGGGCTGTGGAGCTTCGCCCTCTGCCCGGACGGCGCGCCGTCGGATGTTTACACTTTGGGTGGTCCTGGTGGGGCTGAGGGATACGTCGCGGTGGCGCCGCCATCCGACCGAAAACTCACGGTGGCGGATCTGTGCCTGCTCAGCCCGCGTGCGGTGCGGCTGGCGCAGGGCTTCCTGGCCGGCTACCGGGCGCAGGTCGACCGCGTTTCTTGGCGCGGTGGGCCCGACGACCCGCTGGTCCTGATGGCGCCGGACAACGGCACACGCGCCGACGCGCGGGACGAGTGGCTGTTGCGCATCCTTGACCTTCAGCGTGCCTTGGAGACTCGCGGATATCCATCAGGGGTTGCGGGCGAATTGATTATAGACGTTTCCGACGCTGTGATTCCGGAGAATTCCGGCAGTTTCCGGTTGTGCCTTTCCGATGGAAAGGCCGTCGTGGGCCGGGTTCCGGACAGGACGGGCGGCCGCGGAAAGCCGGCTGGCGCGGTGCTTTCCCTGTCCATCGCGGCTCTCGCCGCCCTCTACAGTGGTCACAAGGGCCCCCACGCTCTCCGTCAGGTTGGTCTTTTGCGTGGCGGAGAGGACGCTCTGGCGCTCGCGGCGCTGTTCTTCTCTGGACCGGCGCCGTGGATGCCGGACCGGTTCTGAAGCGGTGTTACCAGTCGCGTTTATCAAACCAGAAATTAACCCTTTCTGCTGTATCCCTTAACGACAAAGGCATGACGACGGCCAACGCATAAGGCCGTACGATCCGGGGGAGCCCGATTTCATGACGATTGGAACGCGGATTGCGCTCGGTTTTGCGGCGGTCCTTCTGATGACGGTTGCCGTGGCGTTCGTTGGTTGGAACAGCCTGCGCACCTACGCCGGACGTGTCGATCTGGCAGCCCACACCGCCGAACTGGACGCCCGGCTGAAAACCGTGCGGATCGAGGAAGCCCGCTTCGTCACCGAGCGCGACTCCAAGGCCGCCGACAACGTGCCCGGCATGCTGGACCGGCTGCGCGACGAGGCGCAGGGCACGCGGTCCGCGCTGGAGGACGCCGGCAGCGTCCGGCTGGTCGACGAGATCCTGGCGGGAATCGCCGGCTATCGCAGCGCCTTCGCCAACTTCGTCGCCCAGGACAAGGAGGCCCGCGCCCGCACCCAGAGCATGGAGACGCGCGCCCAGGCCCTGCGGGAGATCGCGGAGAAGATCGGCAGGCAGCAGTCCGACCGCTACGACCAGAACATGATCAGCCTGAAGGACGCGGAGCACGCCGTGCGGCAGAGCCGCGACACCTCCGACCGCGCCGACCGGCTGATCGAGATGGTGCTGGAGGCGCGGCGCCTGCAGTCCGACTTCGCGCACACCCGCAACCCCGCCACGATGGTCGCCGCCGGGGAGGCCATCGCGGCGCTGCTGGCCAACGCCGAGGCCATCGAGAAGGATCTCGTCGGCACCAACGACGAGGAGCTGGCCCAGCGGATCGTCACCATCGCCGGCGCCTACCGGATGGTGTTCGAGCAGGCCCGCGCCGAAGGCGCCGGCGAACCGGCCAGCGGCCGCATCCAGGCGCTGGATCGCCATGCCCAGGAAATCCAGAACCTCGCCCACGAGATGCAGGAGAACCAGGCGATGGTCTCCAGCGCTCTCCAGGAGGCCGCGAACTTCGCCCAGAGCGAGGTGAACGAGGCCGTCCAGCTGCGCGGCATCGCCATGCGCCTGATCCAGGGCGCGCAGTCCGCGATGCTGGGGCAGCGCGACTTCATCCTGATGAACGGTGAGGAGGCCCGCGCGCGCGTGCACGGCGCGGTGAAGGAAACGCTGGCGCTCGCCACCCAGGCCGGGGCGGTGCTGGTCGATTCGGAGGGCCGCGCCCTGATCGCCGCCATCACCGAGGCCGCCCAGGCCTTCGACCGGGAGTTCGCCGCCCTCGTCACTACCAGCGAGAACCAGCGCGCCGCCTCCACAACCATGGCCAAGGCCGCGGGCGACGTCAGCGAGCAGGTGGCCCGTCTCGTCACCATCCAGCGCGACGACCGCGAGAACGGGCGCAGCGGGGCGGAGCTGATCATCATCATCGGCGCCGCCGTGGCGCTGGCGCTCGGCATGCTGATGGCTTGGATCATCGACCGCGCCATCACCCACCCGATGCACGCCATGACCAAGGCGATGGGCCGGCTGGCCGAAGGCGACCTGACGGTGGACATCCCCGCCGGCGACCGCAAGGACGAGCTGCGCGCCATGGCCGAGGCGCTCAGCGTCTTCAAGGAGAACGCCTTGGAGATGCAGCGCATGGAGGGCGAGCGGGAGGAGATGCGCCGACAGATCGACGCCGACCGCCGCCGCACCATGAACGAGTTCGCCAACGGCTTCGAACAGGCGGTGTCGGGCGTCGTCCAGTCGCTGACCGAGTCCGCTGGCAACCTGGGCCGCGACGCGCAGGAGATGTCGTCGGACGCCGCCCTGACCACCGCCAAGTCGAGCGCCGTCGCCGCGGCGTCGGAACAGGCGTCGAGCAACGTGCAGACCGTCGCCGCGGCGGCCGAGGAGCTGTCCTCCTCCATCGCCGAGATTTCCCGCCAGCTCAACAGCAGCTCCCAGGTGGCGGTCGGCGCGGCGGCCAAGGCGACCGAGACCAACGGCATCGTCGAAGGTCTGGCCGAGGCGGCGCAGCGCATCGGGCAGGTGGTCGACCTGATCGGCGAGATCGCCGAGCAGACCAACCTGCTGGCCCTCAACGCCACCATCGAGGCGGCCCGCGCCGGGGAAGCCGGCAAGGGCTTCGCCGTGGTGGCGACGGAGGTCAAGAACCTCGCCGGGCAGACCGCCAAGGCGACCGAGGAGATCTCCAGCCAAGTGGCGCAGATGCAGGCGGCGACGGGCGGGGCGGTGGGCGCCATCCGCACCATCTCCGACGCGGTCGGCACGATCAGCAGCACGGTCACCGAGATCGCCCGCGCCATGGAGCAGCAGGGGCTCGCCACCCGCGAGATCGCCCAGAACGTCAATCAGGCCGCCGAAGGCACGCAGGAGGTGATGCACCACATCGCCGAGGTGACCAACGCCGCCACCAAGACCGGCGGCGCCGCCGACGCCGTCCTGGACGCCAGCCGCACGTTGACCCGGCAGGCCGAGCATCTGCGGTCCGAGGTGCAGGGCTTCCTGAACAAGGTGCGGACCGCCTGATCGCGGTGCGACGGGGACGGGCCGGGGGCTGAAAAATCCCCCGGCCCGTCCCCGTTGCTTTCGCACGGGGCATCTGTTAAGCCGCGCCGAGCCTCACGGACGCGAGATCCCATGGACTTCCCCTTGTCACAGCGCGCTTCCACACGGGGGATTCCCGACGCGGCGCTGGCCGGTCTCGCGGGCGTCGCGGTGGCGGCGCTCGGCCCGCTGGCCTCGATGGCGCCGCGCGGCTTGCCGGTCTGGGCCATCCTGATCGCGCTGATCGGGCTGGCCGGCTTGGCCCGCCGCGGCGCTCTGGGGCGGCTGCAACGGGCGATGCCCGGCACCGTGGTGGTCCTGGCGTTCCTGGCGCTGGCCTCCCTTTCCATCCTGTGGAGCCCGTCGCCGCGCGCCGGACTGACGGTCGTGGAGATCGGCTACATCGGCCTCGGCGCGCTGGCCGGTGGGGCGTGGCTGTCCTCCCTGCCCGGGGTGGAGGCGCGGCGGCTGACCGGCCTGTTCCTGGCGGGCGTGTTCGCCGGCGTCCTGCTGTTCGCCGTGGAAGCCGCGCTGGATTTTCCGCTGCACCGCTGGTGGAACCATGTGCCGGCCGGGATCGAGATCGCCGAGACCAACGTGCCCAAGCGCACGGCGGTTCTGCTCTGCCTGCTCGTCTGGCCGGCGGCGATGGCGCTCGACCGGGCCGGGCGCCGCGGGATGGCCGTCGCCCTTCCCACCGTCTTCGCGGCGGCCTGCCTGCTGCTGACCAGCCGCTCGGCCATGCTGGGCATCGCCGTCGGCGGGGCGGCCTTCGCGCTCGCCGTCTGGTCGCCGCGGCTCGTCCGCGGGGTGCTGGCGGCGGTCCTGGGGATCGCCTTCATCTTCGTTCTGCCGCTGGTGCTGCTGTTCGACCGCGTGCTGAACCTGGACGGCGCCGACTGGCTGTTCCGATCCGCCCAGCATCGGGTTGAGATCTGGGGCATGGCGGCCAGCCGGGCGCTGGAGACGCCCGTCCTCGGGCAGGGCATCGACGCGTCCCGCGCCTTGGAGCCGGACGGTGCGGTGTCGCGCTTCGGCACGCTGACCGACAGCCTGCTGCCGCTGCACCCCCACAACGCCTTCCTCCAGGTCTGGCTGGAGCTTGGCGCCCTCGGCGCCGCGCTGGCCCTGGTGGCTGCGTTGCTTCTTCTCTTCGGCACGGCGCGGATGGAGCGGCGGCTGCAACCCTTCGCCCTGGCTCTGTTCGCGTCGGCGCTGGCGATGGCCAGCACGGCCTACGGGATCTGGCAGGCCTGGTGGATGGGGGGGATGCTGGCGGCCGGCCTGATGCTCCGGCTCGCCGCCCGCACCCCGTCGGGGGGCGAATGACGGGGGAGAGCGGCGTCGGGCGCCGCCGCATCCTGGTCATCAAGCTGGGCGCCTTCGGCGACTTCTTCCTGGCCCAGACCGCCTTTTCGGCCATCCGGCGGCACCACGCCGCCGATCATCTGACCCTGCTGACCCTGCCGTCCCTGGCCCCGCTCGCCCGCCTCAGCGGCCTGTTCGACGAGGTTCTGGAGGACCCGCGCGGGCGGTCCCTCGGCGCCTACCGGCGGGTTCGCCGCCTGCTGCGCGCCGGGCGTTTCGGCCGGGTCTACGATCTTCAGGCGCAGCCGCGCACCGACCGCTATTTCTGGCTGCTCGCCCCCGGTCCCTGGCCGGAATGGTCGGGCACGGCCTGGGGCGCCTCGCACCGCGACCAGTATCCGGGGCGGCGCAAGGTGCCGGTGATCGAGCGCTACACCCGGCAGCTGGCCCCCTTCGGCATCGTGCCGGACGCGGTGCCGGACCTGTCCTGGCTCGACGCCGACACCAGCGGTTTCGGCATCGCCGCGCCCTACGCTCTGCTGATCCCCGGCTCCTCCCCCGGACGGCCCGACAAGCGCTGGCCGGTCGAGCGTTACGGCGCGTTGGCGTGTCTGCTGGCGGCCCGCGGGATCACGCCGGTCGTGCTGGGCACGGCCATCGAGGCGGACCTCGCGCGGGCCATCACCGCCACCTGTCCGCAGGCGGTGGATCTGACCAGCCGCACCAGCGTGCCGGAGATCGCCGGTCTGGCGCGCCGGGCCTGGGCGGCGGTTGGCAACGACACCGGCCCGACCCATCTGGTCGCGGCCATCGGCTGCCCCACGCTGGGTCTTTTCTGTGACGCCTCCGTCCCGATCCAGGCCAATGGGCCGCGCATGGTCGTCCACCACCGGCCGTCCTTCGCCGACATGGACGTGGCCGGTGTCCTGGCGGCGATGGACGCTCTTCCGCCGAGCCGGTAGAGTGCCGCCGATGGTTTTGCAGGAGCCATGAAGGATTTGAGCAGCCAGGACGCCAGCGCCATGCCCGCCGAAGCGGTCACCCTGCCCGCCGGAAAGCCGGGCGGGCGTCTGATGCTGCTCGCCAAGCTGGCGGTGACCCTGGGGGTTCTCGGCGTGCTGGGCGTCAACGCCGACTGGCCGGCCCTGCTGGCGCGCGTCACCGGAGCGGACCCCGTCTGGCTGGCCGCCGGCTTCACGGCGAAGCTGCTCGCCGTGGTCTGCGCGGGGGAGCGGTGGCGCGACGCCCTGCGCGCCGCGGGAGAGCGGGTCTCGCACGGGCTGGCGATGCGGCTCATGTTCACCGGCCTGTTCTTCGGGCAGGTGTTGCCGGGGGCGCTGGGCGGCGACGTGGTGCGCGGCTGGCTGACCTACCGGGGCGGGGCGTCCTCCACCGCCGTGGTGCTGGCCCTGGTGCTGGACCGGCTGCTGGCCCTGGTCGGCTGCATCCTGCTTCTGTTCCTCGGCTTGCCGCACCTCGTGGCGACGGCCCCGCCCTCGGTTGCCTGGGCCGGACCGGTGGCGGTGGCGCTGCTCGCCGTTGCCATGGTCGTGGGGCTTCAGGCGGATCGCCTCCCGCTGCCGGGTGTCCTGCTGCGCCCGCCGGTCCGGGCGATGCAGGCGCAGGTGGCGCGGTTGCGCGCGGCGCTGGTCAGCCGGGCGGCGCTGGCCGGGCTGCTGCACAGCGCGGCGGTTCACGCCTGCACCGTCTTCGCGGTGATCGCCTACGCCCACGCGCTGGGCATTCCCGTGCGGGTCCTGGACGCGCTGGCCGTCGTGCCGATGACCATCTTCGCGGCGGCCCTGCCCATCTCGCTGAACGGCTGGGGCGTGCGGGAAGGGGCCTTCGTCGCCGGCTTCGCGCTCTACGGGCTCGGCGCCACCGACGCGCTCGCCCTGTCGCTGATGATCGGCCTGTCGGTCACCCTGTCGTCGCTGCCCGGCGGCCTGCTCTGGCTCAGCCTGAAGGGGTCTAAAGAGGTTGGGCGCCCCTGAGCCGGGCCAGCGCCCAGCCGGCGGCGTCGCGCACCACGTCGCTCGGGTCGTCCAGCAGCCCTTCGGCCACCTCGGCGTGGCGGGCATCGCCGCTGTTTCCCAGGGCCACCAGAACGTTGCGCACGAAGCGGTCGCGCCCGATCCGCTTGATCGGCGAACCGCTGAACACCTGCCGGAAGCCCGCGTCGTCCAACTGCGCCAGATCGGCGAGCCGCGGCGCCGTCAGCTCCGCCCGCGGCAGGAAGGCCGCCTCGCGGGAGCGCTTGGCGAACTTGTTCCAGGGACAGGCGGCCAGACAGTCATCGCAGCCGTAGATGCGGTTGCCCATCAGCGGGCGCAGCTCCTCCGGGATCGGCCCCTTGTGCTCGATGGTCAGGTAGGAGATGCAGCGCCGCGCGTCCAGCTGGTTGGGGGCGGGGAAGGCGGCGGTGGGGCAGGCGTCCAGGCAGCGGCGGCACTGGCCGCAACGGTCCACCCCCGGCGGGTCCGGAGGCAGTTCCAGCGTTGTGTAGACCTCGCCCAGGAACAGCCAGGAGCCGTGGGACCGCGACACGAGGTTGGTGTGCTTGCCTTGCCAGCCCAGCCCGGCCTTCTCGGCCAGCGGCTTCTCCATCACCGGGGCGGTGTCGACGAAGACCTTCAGCTCGGCCTTGTAGCGGTGGGCGATCCATTGGCCCAGCGTCTTCAGACGGCCCTTGATGAGGTCGTGGTAGTCGCGGTTCCTCGCATAGACCGACACGATGCCGCGGTCGGGATGCGCCAGCAGGGCGCGCGGGTCCTCCGCCGGGGCGTAGCTGGTGCCGAGCGCGATCACGGTGCGCGCCTCCGGCCACAGGGCCTGGGGATGGGCGCGGCGGTCGGCCTTGTCCTCCATCCAGCCCATGTCGCCGTGCCGGCCCTGTCGCAGGAATTCGGCCAGCCGTGCCTTGGCTTCCTCACCCAGCTCCGCCCGCGCGAAGCCGACCGCGTCGAAGCCCAGCGACAGCGCGCGGTCGCGGATGGCTTCGCGGGTGGAGGTGGCGGGATCGGACATGGCGATGGCTTGAAGTGCTAACCCTCTCCCCTCCGGGGAGAGGGTGGCCCGGAGGGCCGGTGAGGGGGATGCGCATGGTGTGAGGTTCGGTAAAAGCGCACCCCCCTCACCCTAACCCTCTCCCCAGGGGGGAGAGGGGACTTTCAGAGATGAAATCCCGGATCAGCCGCGGCCGCGGTAGGTCTGGACGTCCTGCGACGGAATCCACACGCCCTTCGGCGGCTCGCCGGTGGCGTAGAACACGTCGATGGGGATGCCGCCACGCGGGTACCAATAGCCGCCGATCCGCAGCCACACCGGCTTCAGCTCGTCCACCAGGCGCTTGCCGATGCCGACGGTGCAGGCCTCGTGGAAGGCGCCGTGGTTGCGGAAGCTGGTCAGGAACAGCTTCAGCGACTTGGACTCCACCAGCCACTCGCCCGGCACATAGTCGATGACCAGATGGGCGAAGTCCGGCTGGCCGGTGATCGGGCAGAGCGAGGTGAATTCCGGCGCCGTGAAGCGCACGACGTAGTTCTCACCGGGGTTCGGGTTCGGCACGCGCTCCAGCACCGCCTCTTCCGGGGTCTTCGGCTGGACGGTGGCGCCGCCGAGCTGCGTCAGGCCGGCGTAGATGTTCTCAGACATCCGCGGATTCCTTCTTTGCGGGTTTCGCCGGCTTGGCCGGCTTCACCTTCAGGGCGGCCAGCGGGTCCTCGGTCGCCGGGACGTCTCCCTCGTTCAGGCGGGCCTCCAGCGCGCTCGCGACCTCCTCGAACCGGCCGTCCTCGATGGCTTGCCGAAGCTCGGCCATCAGGTCCTGGTAGTAATGCAGGTTGTGCCAGGTCAGCAGCATCGGCCCCAGCATCTCGCCCGCCTTGAACAGGTGATGCAGATAGGCCCGGCTGTGGTTCCGGCACGCCGGGCAGCCGCACTCCTCGTCGAGCGGGCGCTCGTCGTGGGCGTGGCGGGCGTTGCGGATGTTGATGGTGCCACGCCGCACGAAGGCCTGACCGGTGCGGCCCGAGCGGGTGGGCATCACGCAGTCGAACATGTCGACGCCGCGCCGCACCGCGCCGATCAGGTCGCTGGGGCGGCCGACGCCCATCAGGTAGCGCGGGCGCTCCTTGATCATCAGCGGCTCGGTGAAGTCGAGCACGGTGAACATCGTCTCCTGGCCCTCGCCGACGGCCAGCCCGCCGATGGCGTAGCCGTCGAAGCCGATGTCGCTCAGGGCCGCCACGCTCTCCGCCCGCAAATCGGCGTAGACGCCGCCCTGCACGATGCCGAACAGGCCGTAGCCGGGCCGCTCGACGAAGGCGTCCTTGCTGCGCCTGGCCCAGCGCATCGACAGGCGCATGGACGAAGCCGCCTGCGCCTCCGTCGCCGGGAAGGGGGTGCACTCGTCCAGGCACATGGTGATGTTGCTGTCCAGCAGATGCTGGATCTGGATCGAGCGTTCCGGCGTCAGATGGTGCTTGCTGCCGTCGAGGTGGGATTTGAAGGTCACCCCCTCCTCGGTCATGGTGCGCAGGTCCGACAGGGACATGACCTGGAAGCCGCCGCTGTCCGTCAGGATCGGCTTGTCCCAGTTCATGAAGCGGTGCAGGCCGCCCAACTGCCCGACGCGCTCCGCCGTGGGGCGCAGCATCAGGTGGTAGGTGTTGCCCAGCAGGATTTCCGCGCCGGTGGACTTCACCGCGTCGCTGGTCATCGCCTTGACGGTGGCGGCGGTGCCCACGGGCATGAAGGCCGGCGTGTTGATGATGCCGTGCGCGGTGGACACCCGCCCGCGCCGGGCGCGCCCGTCGGTCTTCAGAAGCTCGAACCCGATCCCGGTCATCACACCCTCCGGAGCAGCGACGCGTCGCCGTAGCTGAAGAAACGATAGTTCTGGCCGATGGCGTGCGCGTAGGCCGCCTTCATCCGGTCCATGCCCGCGAAGGCGCAGACCAGCATGAACAGGGTGGAGCGGGGCAGGTGGAAGTTGGTCAACAGAAGGTCCACGATCTTGAAGCGGTAGCCGGGGGTGATGAAGATGTCGGTGTCGCCGCTGAAGGCCCGGATGCTGCGGTCGTCCAGCCCCGCCGTCTCCAGGATGCGCAGCGCCGTGGTGCCGACCGACACGATCCGCCCCCCCGCGGCGCGGGTGGCGTTGATGGCGTCGGCGGTTTCCGGAGAAATCTCGCCCCACTCGCTGTGCATGCGGTGGTCGGCGATGTCGTCCACCTTCACCGGCAGGAAGGTTCCGGCCCCGACATGCAGCGTCACCGGCACGCGGCGGATGCCGCGGGCGTCGAGCGCCGCCAGAAGCTCCGGCGTGAAGTGCAGCCCGGCGGTGGGGGCCGCCACGGCGCCCTCGCGCGCGGCGAAGACGGTCTGGTAGTCCGCCGCGTCCTGCTCGTCCGCCTCGCGCCGGATGTAGGGGGGCAGGGGCATCCGACCGTGGCGGTGCAGCGCCTCCATCAGCGCCGGCCCGCCCTTGGAGAAGCGAAGGCGCACCTCCATCCCGTCCTTGGCGACGACCTCGGCCGCGAAGTCCTCGGCGATGACGATCACGTCGCCGGGCTTCAGCCGCTTGCCGGGGCGGGCGAAGGTCGCCCACTCCCGCTCGCCTTCGCGCTTGTGGAGCGTGATCTCCACCCGCACCTCGCCGCGCCGGCCGTCCAGCCGGGCGGGGATGACGCGGGTGTCGTTGACGACCATCAGGTCGCCGGGCTCCAGCAGGGCGGGCAGGTCGCGAACGGTGCGGTCGTGCAGACGCTCCGCCACGTCGAGCAGACGGGCGGCGTCACGCGGCTTGGCCGGATGCTCGGCGATGCGGTCCGGCGGAAGGTCGAAGTCGAAATCGGCGGTCTTCATGGGAGCCGCTCGTATAGACCAAAGCGGTGGGACGGGGGAAGCATTACGAGTCGGCACTTACTCGGGCAAAGGGAGGGACTGGGCGGTCAGGGCGGCGGTCTGGCGGGCGTGCAGGACGTCCACGTCGAAGCCCTGGATCATCTCCTGGAACAGCCGGTACCAGTTCACCTCGGCCTGGAGATGCAGGAAGACGGAGCCAAGGCCGATCGCCGCGCGGTCCATGAAGACAAACTCCCGCGGCACCTCCACCCCGCCGACGCGGCGCAGCTCGGCGTGAACCTTGGCGGCGGTCTCGCGGCCGTAATGGCCGGAGTTGGTCTCCTCGATGCGGCGGCTGCGGTCGTCCATGATCGGGGCGTAGACGAAGCGCGCCCAGATGTTCAGCACGTCCACCAGCTCCTTGGTCGGGTTGCCGAAGCCCCAGGTGCGGTAGGCCTCCACCGCCTTCTCCTGGTTGCCGGTCTGCAGCGCGTCGTAGAGGTCGATCACCCCCTTCACGAAGCGGGCCGGGAAGACGCGGATGCAGCCGAAATCCAGCAGGTTGATGGAGCGGTCGGGCCGCACCGTGTAGTTCCCCAGATGCGGGTCGCCATGGATGATGCCGTAGCCGTAGAAGGGCACGTACCAAGCCCGGAACATGTTCATCGCCAGCGCGTCGCGGGCGTCCGGATGGTCCTTCACGAAGTCCAGGATCTTGCGCCCCTCCACCCATTCCAGGGTCAGCAGGCGGCGGGTGGACAGGTCGGGCACCACCGTCGGCACATGGACGCCGGAGGTGTCGGCCAGCATGGCGCGGTAGAGGCGGGCGTGCTTGGCCTCGCGCTCGTAATCCAGCTCCTCGCGCAGCCGGGCGCCGATCTCGGCTTGGATCTGCTTGGTGGAGATGGCGCTGTCGGTGCGCTCGAAGATGGCGAAGATCAGGCCGAGCTGGCGCAGGTCGGCCTCCACGGCGGACGCCATGTCCGGGTACTGGAGCTTGCAGGCGAGGGTCTGCCCGTCCAGCCCGACGGCGCGGTGCACCTGCCCCAGCGAGGCGGCGGCGGCGGCGGTCTGTTCGAAGTGCCGGAAGCGCTTGTGCCAGGCGGGGCCAAGCTCGCTGGCCATGCGGCGTTTGACGAAGGGCCAGCCCATCGACGGCGCGTCGGCCTGGAGTTGGGACAGCTCCTGCACATACTCGCGGGGCAGGGCGTCGGGGATGGTGGACAGCAGTTGCGCCACCTTCATCAACGGTCCCTTCAGCCCGCCCAGCGCGGCGCGCAGTTCGGCGGCGTGGCGATCCCGCTCCAGGGGGATGCCCAGCACCCGTTCTCCGGCGAAACGGGCCGCAAGGCCCCCCACGGCGGTCCCGACCCGCGCATACCGCGCGATCCGGCCGCCAAGCCTGTTCTCATCCGTGTTCGGCATGCCGAATAGGTGGGTGCGGCGGGGCCGAAAGGCGAGTCCCAGGCCGGACGAAACCGGAACGCACCGGCGCCGTCACCCGCCCGGCGCGATGTTCTGGTTCACGCAGAACAGGTTGGTCGGGTCGTATTTTGCCTTCAGCGCCCGCAGGCGCTCATAGTTCGGCCCATAGGCGGCCTGGACGCGCTGCTCGTCGTCGGTGACGAAGTTCACGTAGACACCGCCGGTGGCGTAGCGGGCGGTTTGGTCAGAAACGCCGCGCGCCCATTGGATGCAGGCGCTGTCCTCCGGCGGGGTGTTCCAGCGCGCGTGGACGTTCATGACGAACAGGGCGTCGCGGTGCGGGTAGGCGGTGGCGTCCGCCGGCACGCGATTGGCCGCGGCGCCGAGCAGGCCGACGAAGATCTCGCATTGGTCGGAGGGCAGTCTCCCGGCCTCCTCGACCAGCAGATCGATCAGCCCGTCCTCCAGCCCGGTGAAGTTCTGCGATTTCCAGTAGTTCCGCGCGCCCGGCACCAGAAGCGGGTCGAAGGCCGCCTGCCACGCCGCGTAGGGCATGAGGCCGACATGCTCCCCGACGGGCGTGCCCAACGACAGCACCGGTTCCAGCGCCTTGCGGGCCGCCGCCTCGTCGTCGCTGGCGCAGATGACGGGCATGACCACCACCTCCTTGCCATGCACGTCGGGCGGCAGGAAGGGCAGGGGCGGCGCCTTGCGCAGCACCATCCAGGCGGTGGCCTCGTCCGGCAGGGCCGCCGTGGCGTCGCGGTAGCGGCGCATCAGCTCGCCGGCCCCCGCGAAGGGGTGGACGACCAGCCCGGCAAAGACCATCGGCCCCACGGGATGCAGGCGGAAGGTGAAGGAGGTGACGATGCCGAAATTGCCGCCGCCGCCGCGGATGGCCCAGAAGAGGTCGGCGTTCTCGTCGGCGCTGGCGCGCAGGAACTTACCTTCGGCGGTGACCACGTCGGCGCCCAGCAGATTGTCCACCGTCAGCCCGTACTTTCGGGTCAGCCAGCCGAACCCGCCGCCCAAAGTCAGTCCGGCGATGCCGGTGGTGGAGTTGATGCCGACCGGCACGGCCAGCCCGAAGGCCTGCGTCTCCCGGTCGAGATCGCCCAGCGTGGCGCCGGGGGCCACCCGCGCGGTCCGGCTGACCGGGTCGACATGGACGAAGCGCAGGGCGCCGAGGTCGATCAGCAGGCCGCCGTCGCACAGGGAGTTGCCGGCGATGTTGTGACCGCCGCCGCGCACCGAGACCAGCAGCCCGTTCTCCCGCGCGAAGCGCACCGCCTGCATGACGTCGGCGGCGCCGGCGCAGCGGGCGATCAGGCCGGGCCGGCGGTCGATCATGGCGTTCCAGATCGTCCGGGCCTCGTCATAGCCCGGCGACTGCGGGGTCAGCAGCGGGCCGCGCAGACGGGCGGCAAGATCGTTGACGGCGTCCTCGGAAAGGGTCGCGTCCCGCCGGTCGGCGGTGCGAAGCGTGAAATCGCCCATCAAGCACCTCCCACGTCAAAGCAGCAATTTTCGCGAATATCCGGAGCGGATTGGCGCAACAAGGGTAAAGTTATGCCCCTGTGCAGGCCATCCGGGAAAGGGCTCCCTCCGGTGTTCTTCCGGACGGAGCCACCCCTCAATTCGGTGTTCGCGCGGCTTTGACGGTGGGAGGCGGTGGTTCAGCCGCCCTGGCTGCGGATCCAGGCGGCGGTGGCGCTGTCCATGGTGTTCTTGTGGTTGATGAACCACTCCGGCACGACCTCGGTCAGGTAACCGCGGACCAGGGCCAGATTGCCCGCGGCCATGCGCTTGGTGATGCCTTCCAGCTCCAGACGGACGCGGTTGTGCTCGTGCACGTGGATGGGCGTCGGCGGGAAGCCGTACTGGTGCATCAGCTCCTCCTCGCGGGCCAGATGGTCGCGGAGGTGCTGGGCGAAGGCGGTGAAGTGGGCAGGCAGGTCGGCGTCCGACGCCTTGGCGGCTTCGGCCAGAAGCTCGATGGTCTCCTTGTGGTCGGCGTCGATGATGGCGTTGCCGACTTCCAGGGACGGGCTCCAGGCGGGGATCGAGAGGGTGGGCATGGTGCTCTCCGAAGGGATCGTTGGAGGCACCATACCCATCCACCGATTAGGGATTCTTGACGTCCGTCAAGAAAACCCGGTGGGAAACTCCGGTCAGGGCTGATTTTCCAGCTCGTCAACAAAGCCGCGGATGACGTTCAGCCCCTTTTGCCAGAAGGCCGGATCGCTGGCGTCCAGCCCGAAGGGGGCCAGAAGCTCCTGATGCCTCAGCGTGCCGCCCGCCGACAGCATCGCCAAGTACTTCTCCGCGAAGCCCGTCTCCGACTCCTGATAGACCGCGTAGAGCGAGTTCACGAGGCAGTCGCCGAACGCGTAGGCGTAGACGTAGAAGGGCGAGTGGATGAAGTGCGGGATGTAGGACCAGTAGTTCCGGTAGCCCTCGTCGAAGCGCAGCGCCGGGCCGAGGCTTTCGGTCTGCACCGCCATCCAGATCTCGCCCAGCCGCTCCGCCGTCAGCTCGCCCTCGCGGCGCTCGGTGTGGACGCGGCGCTCGAAGTCGAAGAAGGCGATCTGGCGGACCACCGTGTTCAGCATGTCCTCGACCTTGGAGGCCAGCATGATCTTGCGGCGCTTCGGGTCGGTCTCGCGGTCGAGCAGGGCGCGGAAGGTCAGCATCTCGCCGAACACCGACGCGGTCTCCGCCAGGGTCAGCGGCGTGTCGGACAGCAGGTGCCCCTGGCCGCCGGCCAGGATCTGGTGCACGCCGTGGCCCAACTCATGCGCCAGCGTCATCACGTCGCGCGTCTTGCCCTGGTAGTTGACCAGCAGATAGGGGTGGACGCTCGGCACCGTGGGGTGGGCGAAGGCGCCCGGCGCCTTGCCGGGGCGCACCGGCGCGTCGATCCAGGCGTTGTCGAAGAAGCGCTTGCCGAGCGCGGCCAGATCCGGCGAGAAGCGCCCGTAGGCGCCCAGAACGAGATCGCGCGCCTCGTCCCAGCGGATGCTGCGGTCGGTGTCGTCGGGCAGCGGCGCGTTGCGGTCCCAGTAATCCAGATGGTCCTGCCCGAACCACTTGGCCTTCATCGCGTAGTAGCGGTGGGACAGGGCCGGGTAGGCGTCCTTCACCGCCGCGGCCAGCGCGTCCACCACCTCGTCCTCGACGCGGTTGGACAGGTTGCGGGCCGAGGTGGGCGCCTTGTAGTTGCGCCACTTGTCGTCGATCTCCTTGTCCTTGGCCAGCGTGTTGGTGACCAGCGCGAACAGGCGGATGTTGTCGCCCATCACCCGGCCGATCACCGCCCCGGCCTCCTTGCGGATCTCCTGACGGCGGTCGGACAGGCGGTTCAGCGCCTCGGCGCAGGTCAGCTCCTTCCCGCCGATGGGGAAGCGCAAGCTGGCGATGGTCTCGTCGAACAGGCGGTTCCAGGCGGCGCGCCCGACCACATGCTTCTCGTGGAGCAGGCGTTCGACCTCGTCGGAAAGCTGGTGCTCGCGGAACAGGCGGACGTCGCGCAGCCAGGGGGCGTAGCGGGCGAGGTCCTTCGACGCCTTCAGCTTGGCGTCCAGCACCTTGTCGTCCAGCCGGTTGATCTCCAGCGTGAAGAAGACGAGGTGGGTGGAGATGCCGTTCACCCGCTCCTGCGCCGACTGGTAGAACTTGGCGATGGTCGGGTCGGTCATGTTGCCGTTGTAGACCAGCCCGGCGTAGGACATCACCCGCGACAGCACCTCGTCGATGTGCTCGTACTCGCGGATGGCGGCGGCGAAGGCGTTGCCGTCCAGCCCGGCCAGCTTGGTCGCGTAGGTCTCGTAGAAGTCCTTGGACGCGCGCTCCATCCGCTCCAGGTCGGCCTTCAGCTCCGGCGAGTCCATGCCCGGATAGAGGTCGGTCAGGTCCCAGGAGGGCAGGGCGCCGAGGTCCGGGCCGTCCCCCGTGGCGGCCAGGGCGGTGTCGGGCATGGTGGTCTGAGGAGCGCCAAGGAAATTGCCAATCGGGTGCCGGGTGGCGCTGCGGGTCATCTGTCCCTCCGTTCTGTGCCTGGAACGGGATATAAGCGCCGTGCGGGTTCGGGGGAAGGCTGCGTTGCGGCGCCCGCTCAGGGGCCGTGGCTTTCCTGCGCGCGGCGGATCGCCGCCTCCACGCATTGCAGGTGCAGCTTCTTGCGGGCGAGCTGGCGGGTGCGCCGCTCCTCCAGGTCGGTGGCGGGCATCGCCTCGATGGCGCAGCCGCGCCAGCCGTTGGCATCCAGCGCGCGGGCGACCTCCGCATAGCCGAAGTAGCCCTTGTCCGGCTGCTCCCACGGCGCGCGGAAATCGGCGCGGCGCAGGACGAAGCGGTTGGACTGGCTGGACCCGCCGAGACTGGTCAACCGAGCCACGATCAGCCGCTCGCCGTTCGGGTGGACGACGGTCAGGATCGGGCGGATGCCGAAGACGGGCGGGTCAATGGTCATGGGCACATGCATAGCGTTCCGGTCCCCAATAGGCCAGAGACAAGGCCGCCGCAAAGGGAGTCGGAGGACGTGCAGGAGGTCCCTGCCTGCGAAAAATGAACGCAGTCATACGCAAGTATGTCGTGGGTGGTTCTGTATAAAAATTAGCGGTTCACAAGTGATTGTTGCGCGCTCTCTATAGGATCGGTGAGATGATTTGCTTTGGCGTGAATCGGATCTCCGGACGATTGAAGGAGAAGGCGGCGATGACATTGTTGGTGCGCTTACGAAAGCCGGTTCTCGCGGCGTTCTTTCTTCTGTCATGGCTTCTCCCCGTCGCCGCGGCGCCGGCTCAACCGGCCCCTGTCGAACTTCCGGCCGGCAGCTACGACGCGCAGGGCACCGCCCTGTCGGCCCTGGTCTATGTGCCGGACAGCGCGCGGGCGCGCGGCAAGGTGCCCCTGCTGGTCCTGCTGCACGGCTGCGAGCAGGACGCCCGCACCTTCTTCGAGGATTCGGGCTGGAAGGACATGGCCGACGCCCATGGCTTCGTCGCCCTATTGCCGGCGCAGAAGCACAATCTGTTCTCCATGGTGGGGACGGGAGGCTTCGGGCGCTACGGCAACCCGCTTGGCTGCTTCAACTTCGCCGACCGGCTGAACAGCCCGCTGAAGGGCTTCGTGCCGAGCGAGGCGGCGGCCATCGCCTCGATGGTCGGCGCGGTCGTCTCCGGCAAGGGACTGGGCGCCAACGGCCCGACGGTGGACGCGGAACAGGTGTCGGTCACCGGCCTGTCGGCGGGGGCCGGCATGGCGGCGGTCCTGCTGGCCGATTATTCGCAGCTTTTCGCCGGTGGGGCGCTGTTCGCGGGCGTGCCGGTGATGTGCGCGCAGAGCATGCAGTCGGCCGCGTCGCTCTGCGGCATCTCCGTGTCGCGCGGCTGCGCCGAGGTGAAGGCGCGCTCCGGCGGCTACGACAGCCGCGAATGGACGAAGGCGGTCCAGCGCGCCCGGCACCCCGCCGGGCGTCCGCGCGTGCTGATCGTCCAGGGGACGGCGGACTGCACCGTGGATCCGCAGAACGCCCTGTACCTGACCAACCAGTGGACGGCCTTCCACGGCCTGAAGGCGGATGCCCCCGTGGTCATCGGTCAGGAGCCGTCCTGGCCGGAGCGCGCCGTGCGGCAGGGCTTCGCCCCGGCGGGCGCCAACGCCCTGTGGGTGGAGACGGTGCTTCTGAAGGACGTCGGCCACGTCATGCCCATCGACACCGGCAACCCGCAGCGCCCCTGCGGGCGGGTGCGGGTGTCGGAGACGAAGACCTACATCGAGGATGTCGGCTTCTGCGGCGCGGCGCTGGCCGCCGGCTTCCTGCAACTGGAACAGTAACACCCGCCGGAAGGGCGGTGGGCGGGTCCGGCACTCACGAAAGTGGTGCGACAGCCCGCCGCACCTTCCGGAATGCCGTTTGCCAAACGATGCAGATTTGACGCAGATTGGGGCCGCTGCGTGAACGTTCATTGCGCGGCTGCGGAGAAACGCGAACCAAACAAAATATAAGGGACGCCCCCATGAGCCAAAGCTCGGCCGATCGCTACAACCAGATCCATGCCCGTTCCCTGTCCGATCCCGACGGATTCTGGGGCGAGGCGGCGGAAGACATCACCTGGATCAAGCGCTGGGACAAGGTGCTGGACGACAGCAACGCGCCCTTCTACCGCTGGTTCACCGGCGGCGTCCTGAACACCTGCTACAACGCCGTCGATCGCCATGTGGAGGCCGGACGCGGCGCCCAGGCGGCGATCATCTACGACAGCCCGGTCACCAAGACCGTGCAGACCATCACCTACGCCGAACTCCAGGATCAGGTCGCCCGCTTCGCCGGCGCGCTGCGCGCCCAGGGCGTGGAGAAGGGCGACCGCGTCATCCTGTACATGCCGATGATCCCGCAGTCGCTGGTCGCCATGCTGGCCTGCGCGCGTCTCGGTGCGGTGCATTCGGTGGTGTTCGGCGGCTTCGCCCCGCACGAGCTGGCGACCCGCATCAACGACTCCCGGCCGAAGGCCATCGTCTCGGCCTCCTGCGGCATCGAGCCGAACCGCGTCGTCAAGTACAAGCCGATGCTCGACGCCGCCATCGAGCAGGCGGAGCACAAGCCGTCGAGCGTGATCGTCTTCCAGCGCCCGCAGGAGACCGCCACCCTGGTCGAGGGCCGCGACGTGGACTGGGCGGAGGCCGTCGCCAAGGCCGAGCCGGCGGAGTGCGTGCCGGTGGCCGCGACCGACCCGCTCTACATCCTCTACACCTCGGGCACCACGGGCCAGCCGAAGGGCGTCATCCGCGACAACGGCGGCCACGCCGTGGCGCTGAAATGGACGATGAAGAACATCTACAACGTCCAGCCGGGCGAGGTGTATTGGGCGGCGTCGGACGTGGGCTGGGTGGTCGGCCACTCCTACATCGTCTACGGTCCGCTGCTGCACGGCTGCACCACCGTGGTGTTCGAGGGCAAGCCTGTGGGCACGCCGGACGCCGGCACCTTCTGGCGGGTGATCGAGCAGCACAAGATCGGCACGCTGTTCACCGCCCCGACCGCCTTCCGCGCCATCAAGCGCGAGGACCCCAACGCCGAACTGCTGAAGAAGTACGACCTGTCGCACTTCCGCGCCCTGTTCCTGGCCGGCGAGCGGTCGGACCCCGACACGCTGCATTGGGCCGAGGACAATCTGAACGTTCCGGTCATCGACCATTGGTGGCAGACCGAGACCGGCTGGGCGATCTCCGGCAACCCGCTGGGCGTGCATCTCTTCCCGATCAAGTACGGCTCGGCCACCCGCCCGATGCCGGGCTGGGACGTGCAGATCCTGAACGCCGAGAACAAGGAAGTCCCGCGCGGCGACATCGGCGCCATCTGCGTGAAGCTGCCGCTGCCTCCGGGCACGCTGCCGACGCTGTGGAACGCCGACGACCGCTACAGGAAGTCGTACCTGTCCGATTACCCCGGCTATTACCAGACCGGTGACGCGGGCTTCATCGACGACGACGGCTACGTCTACATCATGGCCCGCACCGACGACATCATCAACGTCGCCGGCCACCGCCTGTCCACCGGCGGCATGGAAGAGGTTCTGGCCAGCCACAAGGACGTGGCGGAATGCGCGGTGATCGGCGTCGCCGACGACCTGAAGGGGCAGGTGCCGCTGGGCTTCCTCTGCCTGAAGGCCGGCGTGACCCGCCCGCACGAGGAGATCGTCAAGGAGGTGGTCCAGCTGGTGCGCGAGCAGATCGGCCCGGTCGCCGACTTCAAGCGCGCCGTGGTGGTGGAGCGCCTGCCGAAGACCCGCTCCGGCAAGATCCTGCGCGGCACCATGCAGAAGATCGCCGACAACCAGGACTACAAGACCCCGGCGACCATCGACGATCCGGGCATCCTGCCGGAGATCGCCGAGGCGCTGCAGTCGCTGGGCTACGCCAAAGCGCACCAGGCCGGCTGACCGCCTCCACGGGCACGGCGCTCCAAGCCCCTTCCCCGGCACCGTCCGGGGGAGGGGTTTTCTTTTTCGGCTAAGCCTTGTCCAGCGCAGCCAGGGAGTCGTCCAGCTCGTCCAGCCGGGCCTGTTCGGCCTCCAGCTCGGCCAGGGCGCGGCGGGCGTTGGCGATGTCGAGGTCGAGCTGGTCGCGCCGTCGCCGGATCAGTTCCTCCAGAGGGGTCAGCTCCTCCACGGCCAGCGCCTGGGCGATGGCCGCGTTGCTGCCGCCGCCCAGCGCCAGCCGCAGCATGCGCGTGGTCGGGCGGATGCCCTGGGCCTCCAGATGGCGGGCGGTGACCAGGATTTCGATGGTGTCGTGATGGCGTGCCATGGCCCCGCCCTTATGACGCAGTGCCGGCAATCTTGCCAAGCCACGGGCCGGATTCGCTGACTCATCCGCGCGCAGCGGCAATTTGCCACAATCCTTCGCGGAAACATTCTTTCCCGCACCAGGGAATGGATCACACTTGCGATAAAACTATTTATCTAGTAGATTTATATGAATAATAACACAAGCCATGCCGTGCAATCTGGCGTGCAGTCTCTCGCTTCACCGATCCGTTTCCGCACCGCTGACGAACCAGGAGACACGATGAACACGCCACTGCCTTCCAAGCGCCATTTCGCCAAGCGCCATCTTGCCGCCGCCTTCGGTGCCCTGCTGGTGACGACGATGTCCGGATTTGCCCTGGCCGCCGCCCCGGAGGGGCCGCTGGTCACCACCGACTGGCTGGAAAAGAACCTCGGCGACCCGAAGGTGAAGGTCATCGAGGTCAGCGTGAACCCCGGCGTCTACGAACGTGGCCACATCCCCGGAAGCGTGAATTTCTCCTGGCACACCGACTTGAACGACACCGTCCGCCGCGACATCGTGGGCAAGGAGCAGTTCCAGGCCCTGTTGTCGAAGGCCGGGGTGGAGAAGGACAGCACGGTCGTCCTTTACGGCGACACCAACAACTGGTTCGCCGCCTGGGGCGCCTGGGTGTTCGACATTTACGGCGTGGACAATGTGAAGCTGCTGGACGGTGGCCGCAAGAAGTGGGAGGCGGAGAACCGCACCCTGTCCACCAAGCCGGCGGAGGTGAAGCCCAGCAACTACACCGTCTCCAAGGTCAACACCGACCTGCGCGCCCGCCTGGGCGACGTGGTGGCGGTGGCCGACGGCAAGAGCGACGCCAAGCTGGTGGACATCCGCTCACCCGACGAATACCAGGGCAAGGTCTTCGCCCCGCAGGGCATCCAGGAGCTGTCGATCCGCGCCGGCCATGTGCCGGGCGCAGTGAACGTCCCCTGGGGCAAGGCGGTGAACGAAGCCGACGGCACCTTCAAGCCGGTGGCGGAGCTGAAGGCGCTCTACGCCTCCGTCGGCATCGACGGCTCCAAGCCGGTCATCACCTATTGCCGCATCGGCGAGCGGTCGAGCCACACTTGGTTCGCTCTGTCCAAATTGCTGGGCTATTCCGTGAAGAACTACGACGGGTCCTGGACCGAGTACGGCAACGCCGTGGGGGTTCCGGTGAACAACCCGGCCGGTACGGTCTGGGCGGCCAAGTGACGGGGGGCTATGGATGGATGGCCAACTGACGCCCGTCGCATGACGACCCGGACCCGCAACGGGGAGCCCGCCTTGCGGGCTTCCCCGACGCCCCGCGCGGCCCCCGCACCAGCATCCGGCGCCACGGCGCTGGCCGGGCGGGTGCTGCTTCCCTTGTTGCTGACCGGCGCGGTCGTCGCGACGGCCTATACGCTGTCCGCGCAGCCTGGCGGCGGCCCGTCCCTGGCCTTCGCGCTGACGCTCGGCGCGGTGTTCGGCGCGTTGCTGCAACGGACGCGCTTCTGCTTCCTCTGCCACGCCCGCGACTTCATCGACCGCCGCGATCCGCGCGGCCTGCTGGCGATCCTGCTCGCCCTGGCGGTGGGAACGGTCGGCTATCACGTCGTCTTCGGGGCCTGGGTGCCGAACCCGGTCGCCCCGCGCCTGCCGCCCGACGCCCACATCGGTCCGGTGAGCTGGGTGCTGGCGCTGGCCGGACTGGCCTTTGGGCTGGGCATGGCGGTGTCGGGATCCTGCATCAGCGCCCATCTCTACCGTCTGGGCGAGGGCTCGCCGGTGTCGCCCTTTGCCCTGGCCGGGGCGGCGGGCGGCTTCCTGCTCGGCTTCCTCACCTGGAACGACCTCTACCTGTCCACGATCATCACCGCCCCGGTGGTCTGGCTGCCCCATCATCTGGGCTATGGCGGGTCGCTGGCGGTGCAGCTTCTGGCGCTCGGCGGCCTGGCGGCCCTGCTCTGGCGCTTCCGCGCGGCCACCGCCTCCGAAGCGCCGGCCCGCAAGCCTCCGCAAACCCTGCCGGACCTGCTGCGCTCCTGGTTCGACGGGCGCTGGCCCTATTGGATCGGCGGGCTGGGCGTCGGGCTGATCGGCTTCCTGGTGATTTTGCGGCTCAAGCCGCTGGGCGTCACCTCCGCCATCGGCAGCGCCGCCCGCCGGTTGGGCAGCGAGGCCGGGCTCGTTCCCCTGCGGCTGGAGGGGCTGGACGGCTTCGCCGGCTGCGCCACCGTGCCGGGCGACGGCTGGCTGACCCCGAACGGGCTGCTGGTCGCTGGTCTGGTCGCCGGGGGCTTCGCCGCGTCGCTGGCCGCCGGCCAGTTCACCCCGCGCCGCCCGACGTTGAGGGATGCGGCCCGCGGCCTCGGCGGCGGGCTTCTGCTCGGCTGGGGCAGCATGACCGGGCTCGGCTGCACGGTCGGCACGCTGCTGTCCGGCACCATGGCCGGCGCCCTGTCGGGCTGGGTGTTCGGCCTGACCGTCCTGGCCGGCGTGTGGGCCGGCTTGGCCCTGCCGCGGCGCTTTGTCCGCCCCTGACCACAACCCCCCGCCACCTTTCTGCCGAATTTTTGCTGCACGGGCATCAAAGTCTGGAATAAACGATGAGCGGGGGGCGTTCATCCTGGCGTACCGGGTCCTTGCATGGGGCTCGGCCCTGGGAGGGCGCGCCACCCGTTCCTACCTGAAGGAGTGCCATGATCCGCCACCCGGCGGTCCGTGGAGCCTTTGAGGCAACAATCGGGTGCGCGGTTGAGCACGTTCGGGGTCGAGCTGGAAGTCCACATTGCGTCGCTGCGCCGCTACGCGCGTGCGTTGCTGCGCAACCGTTCGGATGCCGAGGATCTGGTGCAGGAGGCGTTGACGCGGGCGGTGGCGCGCGCCGACACCTTCAAGGCGGGGACGAACCTGCGGGCGTGGCTTTTCACCATCCTGCACAACGTCCATGTCAATCAGGTCCGCTCCAAGGCGTCGCGGCCCGACGAGGTCGATGTGGACAGCGTCGAGTCGAAGCTGGTGACGCCGGCCCGGCAGGAGGAACGTGTGGAGTTGCGCGAGATGATGCGCGCGCTCGACGACCTGCCGGAGGAACAGCGCAAGGTGCTGCTCCTCGTCGCTCTGGAGGGCCTGAAATACGAGGAGGTCGCCGAGACGCTCGGCGTTCCGATCGGGACCGTCATGTCGCGCCTCTCGCGGGCGCGCGAGGCGGTCAGGGCGAAGCTGGCGAACGAGGGCTCGGTGGCCCTCAGGCGGGTGAAGTGATGAACGCGCATTGCGTAACGGACGACGAACTGCACGCCTACGTGGATGGGCAACTGGCTCCGGAACGCCGGCTCTTCGTGGAGCGATGGCTGGCCGACGACCCGGATGCCGCCCGCCGGGCGGAGGATTACCGCGCCCAGGCCGCGCTGCTGCACGAACTCTTCGACCCCGTGCTGCGCGAGCCGGCCAGCGGCCCGGTCGAGGAGTTGACGGGCAAGCTGCGCGGGCGCATGCCCGGCAACGACAACGCCGCCCCCTGGCACGCCCGCTCCTGGGTGCGCATGGCCGCGGCGGTGATGCTGATCATCGGCGGTGCCGGCGGCGGCTGGCTGGGCCGCGGCGCCGTCGACCAGTCGCCGGTCGTCCAGCAGCGCCAGACGCTCCAGACCTTCGCCGAGGAGGCCACCCAGGCCCACCGCTTCTACACCTCCGACGAGCGCTTCCAGGTCGAGCTCGGCGCCGACAACCAGGACGAGCTGAACAGCTGGCTGTCCAAGCGCGTCGGCCGCGACGTCTTCGGCCCGGACCTCGGCAAGGTCGGCCTCCGGCTGATCGGCGGGCGGTCGCTGCCCACCGAGCTGGGGGCCGGCGCCCAGTACATGTACGTGAACGAGGCCAACAAGCGAGTCACCCTGTTCGTCGGCGCCCCGCGCTCCGGCAACCCGGCGAAGTTCGGCTTCTCGCAGAACGGCGACGTGGCGACCATCTACTGGGTGGAAGGCCCTCTGGCCTACGCTCTGGCCGGCCGGATGTCCAAGGAGGACCTGCTGCGCGTCGCCGAGGCCGTCTACAACGACGTCAAGGCCGGCCCGCGCCGCCCCGAGCCGCAGCCCCAGCAGAACCAGCAGCCCCAGCCGCAGCAGGAGCAGCAGCCCCAGCCGCAGCAGGACCAGCCGCCCGCCGGCGTCCAGCCGATCAGCGACACGCACAAGCCGAAGGACAGCTGAGGCCGGGAGGCGGAGATTTTAGCGAGGGGCACCAACCCCTCGCGCGCCCCTCCGAGATGACGGGACTCTTGGCGGCGCTCAAGTTGAGACAACGCCCCGCTTTTCGTTTCCCGGTTTACTCCCACCCCGGTGCCGCTCCACAATGCGCCGGTGGCGGCGTGGAACGTGGGGCATGCGGGGCTGGTACTTCATCGGCGACAGCCATGCGCAATCCTTCGAGATCGCCGCGACGATCCGCCTGCTCGACCGGCCGGCGCGCTGTCTGCTGGTCCCCGGGGCAACCTCGGTCGGGCTGCGCAACCCGGAGAGCCAAACCCACGCGGTCACTCTGTTCAAGGAGGCGCTGCTGCCCGCCCATCCGGACGCCATTCCGGTGATCCAACTCGGCGAGGTCGATTGCGGCTTTGTCATCTGGTGGCGGGCGCAGAAGCACGGCGATTGCGTCGAGCGGCAGTTGGAGCAATCGGTGGCCGCCTGCGCCGCCTTCGTGGACGATCTGCTGGAGGGCGGCTATCCCACGCTGGTGCTGACCGGGGCGGTGCTGCCGACCATCCGGGACGGCGACAGTCGGGGCAAGATCGCGCGCGCCCGGCACGAGGTCACCGCCACGCTGCGCCAGCGCACCGAACTGACCCACCGCTACAACGCGCGCCTGCGCGACGAGGCGGCGGCGCGCGGGCTGCCCTTCGTCGACATCACGCCGCGCATCACCGATCCGGAGAGCGGGCTGGTCGCCGAGGCGTTCCGCAGCCCGAACCCCGCTGACCATCACCTCCACCCCATCCGCGCCGCGGAGGTCTGGGCGGAGGCCCTGAACGCGCTGGACCTGCCGCCATGACCCGACCACCAGCACCGGAGGCCGCGTGACCGACGCGATGGACTTTCTGCGCGCGGGCGCCGCCGCGCTCCAGCGGGGCGACCGGGCGGGGGCGGAGCGCCGGATTGTCCGCGCGCTGGCGCTGGTCCCCGGCCACGGCGAGGGGTGGAACATCCTGGGCGTGCTGGCCGTCTCCGCGGGCGACCCCGCCGGAGGGGAGGCGCGCTTCCGCCGGGCGTCCGCCTGCGCGCCCGACAACCCCAACTATCCGCGCAGTCAGGCGGAATGCCTGAAGCGTCAGGGGCGGGCGGACCAGGCGGCGGCCCTGCTGGCCGGTGCCGTGCGCCGCGGCGTGCTGTCGCCCGATCTGGCCTGCGATCTCGCCGATTTGCGGCTGGGCGCGCGGGATGGCGCGGCGGCGGTGGCGCTCTACCGTCTGGCGCTGGTGCTGTCCCCCGGCCACGCCCGCAGCCAGAACAATCTGGCGGAGGCGCTGGGCAAGGCGGAACGGCCGGAGGCGGCGGCCGACGCTTTCGCGCGGCTGGCGGCGCTGCGCGGCACGGCCGCTGCCTGGGCGGCGGCGGGGGCGGCGTTGCTGGCGGCGTGGCGGCAGGACGAGGCGCGCGTGGCGCTGCGCCGGGCCGCCGCGCTCGACCCGTCCACGGCCGAGCACTGGGCCAACCTGGGCTTCGCCGGGTTGGGACGGCACGCGGTCGCCCTGGCCGAGGTCGCCTTCGACCGCGCCTTGCGCCTGTCGCCGGGGATGGACGCGGCGCGGGCGGGGCGGGGGACGCTGCGGATGCTCACCGGGCGCCTGCGCGCCGGGGCGGCGGATTACGAGGCGCGGCTGAGCCTGCCCACCTTCCAACCGTCGCGGTCCTACCGCCGGCCGGTCTGGGACGGTCGGGTCCAGCCGGGCAAAACGCTGCTGATCCACGCCGACCGCGGCCATGGCGACGCCATCCAGTTCATCCGCTACGCCCGGCCGCTGCGGGCGCAGGGGATGCGCGTGGTCTTCCACGGACCGGAGGGTTTGCTCGATCTCTTCCGCGCGTCGGATCTGCTGGACGATCTGTCCGGGCTCGACGGCCCGCCGCCGGCCCACGACGTCCAGATCCCCATCATGAGCCTGATCCATCGCATGGGCACCGATCTGGACAGCGTGCCCGCCGCCGTTCCCTATCTGCGGGCGCCGGACGGGGCGGCGCGGCGCTGGGCGGACCGGTTGGCCGGCTTGAGCGGGGTGAAGGCCGGGCTGGTCTGGCACGGCTCGGTCGCCTTTCCCTATTACCGCCAGCGCTCACCGGGGTTCGAGGCGGTGCTGCCGCTGATCGGCGTTCCCGGCGTGACGGCGGTTCTGCTCCAGGTCGGCCATGGGCGTCCGGTCCTGGAGCGCCTCCGCCCGCTCGGCCCGGTCCTCGACCTCGGGGCGGAGCTTCGCGATTTCGCGGACACCGCCGCGGCGATCCAGGCGCTGGACATCGTGATCAGCCCCTGCACCGCCGTCGCTCACCTCGCCGGGGCGCTGGGGAAGCCGGTGGCGGTGCTGCTCGACCAGGGGGCGGAGTGGCGCTGGATGTGCGGGCGTGTGGACTCCCCCTGGTATCCGACGGCCCGCCTCTACCGCCAATCCCTGTTCGGCGACTGGACGGAGCCGGTGGAGCGGCTGCGCCGCGATCTGGCGGCGCTGAAAGAACCCTTGCAGGATCGATCATGACGACACTGTGCGTGACCGGCGCCAACGCGCGCTATTTCATCACCACGCTGGCCTTCCTGGAGGGGCTGACGGGACGCTTTCCGCTGGAGCGGGTGCGCGTCTGCGATTTCGGCCTGACCGACGGGCAGCGCGACTACCTGCGCGCCGCCGGCCTGCTGCTCGACCGCCCGAAGATCCTGCCGGCGGACGCGCATCCCTATTTGTGCAAGGGGCACCTGTCGGACTATTGCGCGGGCGAAACGTGGGACAGCCTGCTGTGGCTGGACGCCGACATGATGGCGGGAGCCATCGACCTCGCCGTGACCGAGCGGCTGGCGGATGACCTCCGGCGCTCCGGCAAGGCGCTCGCCACCACCGACACGGTGGACCGCATGACCTTCGGCGGGATGATGGACGAACTGCACAGCGGCGGCCATTACGTCACGCCGGCGGAACGGCTGATGCGGGACCGTGGGATCGACCCGGACTCGCCGTACCTGATGTCGGCGCTGATGCTGTGGGTGTCGCGCGGGTTGCTGGCGGATTGGGCGGTGACCTGCCGCAGCGTGGCGCAGCATGCGCTGTGGGAACAGAATGTGCTGAACGCGCTGGTCCATCCCGATCCCGCCTGCGTGGAGGTGCTCGACGCGCGCTTGTGGCAGGTCTACGACGCGCCTCTGGCCGAGGTGACGATGACGGACCCCGGGAACCGTCATGGCTTCTTCCTCGACGGGCATCCGGTGATGGTCGTCCACGCCACCTCCCGGAAGGGGCATCACCTGGACGCCGACCTCTCATTGAACTTCGGGGAGCATGTGCTGAAGGGCTATCTGCGCACCTTCGCCAATCCGGCCCTTCAGCAGCAGCACCTGCGCCATCTCGCCGCCGCCGTCACCCGCAACCGCGCCGCCCTGGCGGAGATCGGCGTCCTGCAGCCGCGCTGAGGGTGCGGGAGGCAAGCCGCCCCCCGCACCCAGTCCGCTCGGTCACAACCTTTCAGGTCATTCCGCCGCCATCGGCTGCGGGGCGGCGGGCTGGCGGAAGCCGTCGAGCAGGGCGGCTTCCTTCGCCTTGGCCGCTTCGACGTTGCGGGCCTTCACCGGGCCGTAGCCGCGCATCTCCTGCGGCAGGCGGGCGATCTCCACCGCCGTGGCGTGGTTGTCGCGGGTCAGGCCGTGCAGGATCTCGCCCATGATGGCCTCGTAGTCGGCGATCAGACGGCGCTCCATGCGGCGCTCGGCCAGCCAGCCGAACGGGTCGAGCGGGCTGCCGCGCAGGCGCTTGCCTTTGGCGAGCAGGCGCAGGGCCTTCAGCATCCACGGGCCGAAACGCTTCTTCTTCGGCTCGCCGCCGTCCTCGCCGCTCTCGCCCATCACCGGCGGGGCCATGTGGAAGACCAGCTTGTAGTCGCCCTCGAACATCCGCCCGACCTGCTCGACGAAGCCGGTGTCGGTGTAGAGCCGGGCCACCTCATACTCGTCCTTGTAGGCGAGCAGCTTGAAGTAGCCCTTGGCCACGGCCTCGGTCAGGGCGGTGGAGCCGGGGAGCCTCTGCCCCTCGACGCGCCGCGTCCAGTCGACCAGCGCGTGGTAGCGGCTGGCGTAGGCCGCGTCCTGATAGTCGGTCAGGAAGGCCGTGCGGCGGGCGATGGCCTCGTCCAGGCTGGCCGAGGGGCGGCGCTGGTCGAGGATGAACAGGTCGTGGCCATTGGCGTTAGCGGCGGCCTGCTCCTGCGGCGGGTTGGCGGCGGCCTCCACCGTGGCCAGATCGACGGCGGCGCGGCGGCCCCAGTTGAAGGCGTCGGTGTTCATCTTCACCGCCACGCCGTTCAGTTCGATGGCCTTCAGGATGGCTTCGGCGGTGATCGGGATCAGCCCCTTCTGCCACGCGTAGCCCATCAGGAAGGGGTTGGTGGCGATGCTGTCGCCCATCAGCGCGGTCGCCAGCTTGGTCGCGTCGAAGGCGTTGACCGCCCCCTCGCCGCAGGCCTTGCGGATGTCGGCCACCAGATCGCGGACCGGCACCGTGAAGTCCGGCTTCTTCAGAAAGTCCACGGTGATGGTGTCGTGGGTGTTGATGACCGCGCGGGTGTGGCCGTGCGCCATCTTCGACAGGGCGTCGCCCGCCCCGGCGACGATCAGATCGCAGCCGACCACCGCGTCGGCCCCGCCCGCCGCGATGCGGACGGAATGGATGTCCTCCGGGGTGGCGGCGATGCGGATGTGGCTGGTCACGGCACCGCCCTTCTGGGCGAGGCCGGTCATGTCGAGCACGCCGACGCCCTTGCCCTCGATGTGGGCGGCCATGCCGAGCAGGGCGCCGATGGTCACCACGCCGGTGCCGCCGACGCCGGTGACGTAGATGCCCCAGGGCCGGTCGAGCGTGGGCAGGGTGGGGGTGCGCAGGTCCGACGGGTCGGCCCCGGCCTTGGCGGCGGCCGGTTTCGGCTTGCGGAGCTGCCCGCCCTCCACCGTCACGAAGCTGGGGCAGAAGCCCTTGGTGCAGGAATAGTCCTTGTTGCAGCTCGACTGGTCGATCTGGCGCTTGCGCCCGAACTCGGTTTCCAGCGGCACCACCGACACGCAGGAGGACTTCACGGAACAGTCGCCGCAGCCCTCGCAGACCAGCTCGTTGATGATCACGCGCTTGGCCGGATCGACCATCTTGCCGCGCTTGCGGCGGCGCCGCTTCTCGGTGGCGCAGGTCTGGTCGTAGATCAGGACGCTGACGCCGGAAACCTCGCGCATCTCCTTCTGCACGCGGTCCAGGTCGTCGCGGTGCTCGACGCTGGTGTATTGCGGCAGGCCGTCGCCGATGCCGTACTTCTCCGGCTCGTCGGAGACGACGACGATGCGGCCCACGCCCTCGGCGCGGAGCTGGTTGGCAAGCGACTGGACGGTCAGGGTGCCGTCCACCGGCTGGCCGCCGGTCATCGCCACAGCGTCGTTGAACAGGATCTTGTAGGTGATGTTGGCCTTCGCCGCGATGGCCTGCCGGATCGCCAGGATGCCGGAATGGTAGTAGGTGCCGTCGCCGAGGTTGGCGAAGATGTGCTTCTCCTCGGTGAAGGGGGCCTGGCCGACCCAGGGCACGCCCTCGCCGCCCATCTGGGTGAAGGTGTCGGTCTTGCGGTCGAGCCACGTCGCCATGTAGTGGCAGCCGATGCCGCCCAGCGCCCGGCTTCCCTCCGGCACATGGGTGGAGGTGTTGTGCGGGCAGCCGGAGCAGAAGGTCGGCTTGCGGATGACGCGGGCCTGATGGGCCTTCTGCTTCTCCTGGGCGTCGAGGAAGGCGACGCGGCGCTTCAGGTTCTCGTTGTCGACGAAGCGCTCCAGCCGGCGTCCGATGACCACGGCGATCTGGGCGGGCGACAGCTCGCCGGCGGAGGGGAGGATCCACTCGCCATGCTCGTCGAACTTGCCGACCACCTTCGGGCGGACGTCGGGGTGCCAGTTGTAGAGCTGCTCCTTGAGCTGGTTCTCGATGACCGCGCGCTTCTCCTCGACCACGACGATCTCGTCGAGCCCCTCGGCGAAGTGGCGCACGCCGTCGCGCTCCAGCGGCCAGGGCATGCCGACCTTGTAGACGGTCAGGCCCCAGTCGGCGGCCATCTCCTCGGTGATGCCCAGCTCGTCGAAGGCCTGCCGGACGTCCAGATAGCTCTTGCCGGTGGTGACGATGCCGAAGCGCGGGCGCGGCGAGGCCATCATCACCTTGTCCAGCCGGTTGGCACGCGCGAACGCCAGGGCGGCGTACAGCTTGTGCTTCATCAGCCGGTATTCCTGCTCCAGCGGCGGGTCGGGCCAGCGGATGTTCAGGCCGCCCGGGGGCATCGGGAAATCGGCGGGGACGATCGGGCTGACGCGGTGCGGGTCGATGTACACCGACGCCGAGGTGTCCACCGTTTCGGCGATCGTCTTCATGGCGATCCAGCAGCCGGAATAGCGGCTCATCGCCCAGCCGATCAGGCCGTAATCCAGGATCTCCTGCACGCCCGACGGGTTCAGCACCGGGATCATCGCGTGCATGAAGGCGTGTTCGGACTGGTGCGGGAAGGTCGAGGACTTGGCGTTGTGGTCGTCGCCGGTCAGCACCAGCACGCCGCCGTTGCGCGACGTCCCGGCGGCGTTGGCGTGCTTGAACACGTCGCCGGAGCGGTCGACGCCCGGACCCTTGCCGTACCACATGGAGTAGACGCCGTCGTACTTGGCGCCGGGGAACATGCCGACCTGCTGGCTGCCCCAGACCGCGGTGGCGCCCAGCTCCTCGTTCACGCCGGGCTGGAAGCGGATGTGGTTCTTCTCCAGGAACTTGCGCGCGTTCCACAAATTCTGGTCGAAACCGCCCAAGGGCGATCCGCGGTAACCCGAAATGAAACAGGCGGTGTTCAACCCAGCGGCAAGATCGCGCTGGCGCTGCATCATCGGAAGGCGCACCAGCGCCTGGGTTCCCGTCAGGTACACGCGCCCTTGTTCAAGCGCGTACTTGTCGTCCAGGGTCACGGTTGCGAGAGCCATTGTTCCATCCCCTTTGTGGCGCCCTGAAAAGCGCTGTTCGGGGCGCGTTCGCCGCGCCGCTTCTTGTGTTTGTTCGACCAGCAAAAAGGTAACGAAGGCTGTCTTATTCGGCAACCAGCGCCGGGCCTCCTCCTGCAAAAAGCAAGGAACGGTCCGGCACTCGCAGCGCTGTGAAACGGACGGGCGGGAATCGCCCTTCGGCGGGACATTCCCGCTCGCGTTCCAATGCGTTTGATCGTTGCCCCCACCCCGGCCCTCCCCCGCTCCCGCAGGGGAGGGTGCCTTCTGCGAAGCGGCGGCAGTCCCCTCCCCTGCGTTGGCGGGGGAGGGTTAGGGTGGGGGCCACTTATCGGATATGGGAAGTCTTCAGGCGGGCGGCAGGGGGGAATGACCAGGGGAATGACCGGGAGATTGACCGGGAGAATGACCCGCGTCACCCCCATGGTCCGGCGCGCCGAAGACGCCGTCCGGCCACAGGCCGGGGCCGTTGCCGTCGCGCAGGCTGAGGCTGCGCACCATGGCGCGCAGGGCGCCGATCATGACGCGCAGCGCGGCGGAGGAGTCCGCTCCGCCGCCGATGCTGATGATCCAGCGCAGGGCATCCATGTGGGCCTGGACCGCCTCTTGGAAGCTCTCCCCGTCATGGTCCACCCAGGTGACGCAGGTGGACAGCGACGCGACGATGGCGGTGGCCGCGGCGTTGCCGGCGGCGGCGAGCTGCAGGTCGGACACCGCGTGGCGCAGCCGCGTGCCCAGCGCGTCGGGGCACGCCACCGCCCGCTCCATCCGGTCGAGCGCCAGCACCAGACGGACCATCTTCGGGTCGGTCGAGCGCAGCGGACCCGTGCCGGACGGGCCGGGCAGGCGCGGCGGCGGCGGGGGGAGGCGCAGCGGGGCGGGGGCGGAGGAGATCGCCGGGCGGGCCGGCGCCGGGTGCGAGGAGGAGGGCGTGCTGTTGTTCGTCGGCTTCGCCGCGGCCGATTCGCTCTGGGAACGACCGCCGCGGCGCGGGTTGTTCAGCACGGTTTCGATCCGCCGGGCGATGGTCGCGGCGGAGGCCGGCTTGGCGAGCACGGTGTCCGCCCCGGCGTCCCAGGCGGCGCGCACGGTGGCGACGTCGGCGTTGGCCGTCAGCACGATGATCGGCAGATCGGGGCTGAGGCAGGTGGCGGAGCCGCGCACCCAGCGGACGAGCTGCCCGCCGCCCACCGGTTCCATCACCCAGTCGGTGACCATCAGGTCGTAGGGCTCGCGGCGCAGCAACTCCATCGCCTCCTGCCCGTTGGCGGCGGGGGCGACCTGACCGACGCCCCAATGCTCCAGCATGTCCCGCAGAGCCCGCAGCAGCAGCGGGTTGTTCTCGACGACCAGGATCTTCAGGTGGGTCGGGTAGCGGCGCGGCATGTCGGGTCCGAAGGTTCGGGAACGAAGCGTTACCGAATATCCGAACGCCGCCCTGGGATTTCAGGGCGCGGAGACGTGTTAGCGCCAATCGGCGCACGACCGGGGGAGCCTTTTCGCCTCATGGAGTGCGCCTGGTCTTCGGCTCCCCCGTCCGGGGACTTGGTCGAGGTCCGGGGTGCCTCTAGCGGACCAATGCGAGATCCTTCAGGACGGCCACCTCGTGGGCCTGCTCGTCCAACCGGGCCTTCACGGCGTCGCCGATCGAGATCACGCCCGCAAGGTCTCCCGCCTCGTTGCACACCGGCACATGGCGGTGGCGGCGCAGCGTCATCATCTGCATCACGTCCTTGATAGTGTCCTCCGGCCGGCAGGTCTTGACCTGACGGGTCATCAGATCCTCCACCGGCATGTCGAGCGCGTCGGCGCCATGCATCGCCACGGCGCGGACGATGTCGCGCTCCGACAGGATGCCGGCCAGCCGGCCCCGGCGGTCGCACACCACCAGGGCGCCGATGCGCCGGTCGGTCAGCGCGCGGGCGGCGGTCCGGATGGATTCGGACGGCAGGATCGAGGCGACGGTATGGCCTTTGCGGTTCAGAACCTCGGCAACGGCGGTCATGTCCACCCTCCCATTTTGGAGTTGGCGAATCGGCGGGGTCCGATTCGAAATGAGCCTGGAGCGGCCGGAGGTTCCGGCAAGGGCGTGGCGGTCCGGATTGGAAAATCGGTTTTGCCCTGTTGCCGTGGCCGCTATGCATGAGAGTGACCTATGGACGCGAAGGGAGCGCGCGCATGACCACCGAGCAGAAGGTTCTTCGCCTGTCCATCGCCGTCACGGTGCTCCTGGCGGGCGCCGGCATCCTGTTCGGCCTGCTGTCGGGCTCCTTCGCCATCGTCTTCGATGGCATCTACTCGCTGGTGGACGCCAGCATGACGATGGTGACGCTGCTGGTGTCCAACCTGATCGCGGCCTCGACCAGCGCCGGCCCGCGCCGCGGCAAGCTGGCCGAGCGCTTCACGATGGGCTTCTGGCACCTCGAACCGATGGTCCTTGGGCTGAACGCCACCCTGCTGATGGGGGCGGCGATCTACGCGCTCATCAACGCTGTCGGCAGCCTGATGACCGGCGGGCGCGATCTGGCCTTCGACCACGCGATCGTCTACGCGGCGGTGACCGTTCTCGTGGCGGCCGGCATGGCGGTCTTCGCGACGCGGGCGAACCGGACGGTCCGCTCCGACTTCCTGGCGCTCGACGCGAAGGCCTGGATCATGTCGGCGGCGCTCACCGCGGCCCTGCTCGTCGCCTTTGTCTTCGGCCACCTGATCCAGGGCACCCGGCTTCAATGGATGTCGCCCTACATCGACCCGGCGGTGCTGGCCCTGGTCTGTCTGGTGGTCATCCCGATCCCGGTCGGGACGATGCGGCAGGCGCTGGCCGACGTCCTGTTGGTCACGCCCGCCGACCTCAAGCGGCATGTCGATGCCGTCGCGTCGGAGATCGTGCGGCGCCACGGCTTCTCCTCCCACCGCGCCTACGTCGCGCGGGTGGGGCGGGGGCGGCAGATCGAGCTGTTCTTCATCGTCCCGAGCGGCTGGCCGCCGCGCACGCTTGAGGAGTGGGACAGGATCCGCGACGAGGTCGGCGTGGCGATCGGCGGCGAAGGTCCCGACCGGTGGCTCACCATCGCCTTCACCAGCGATCCGGAGTGGGCGGAATGACGGCTTGTCCTATGGACGGCCTGGACGGCGTACATTAGCTTTCCGTGAGAAACGGAGCGCGTGGCGCGGATGGAGGGCGACGGGGTGGCCGGCAATTGCTGTGGAGGCTCCTGTGGGAGCGGGGGGCGTTCAAACAGTGGACGGCCTAAAGGAGGGCAACAGGCCGATTACCGCCGCACCTTGCGCATGGCGCTGCTCGTCAATGGGCTGATGGCTGCCGTCGCCCTGGCCGCGGGGCTGGAGACGGAGTCGATGGCGCTGCGGGCGAGCGCGCTGGATGCCCTGGCAGCCGCGACGACCCACGGCGTCGGCCTGTGGATGATGGGCCGGGGGCTGGAGTTCCGCGGCTGGGCGACGCTGGCGAGAGGGCTGCTGCTGGCCGTCCTCGGTCTGGCGTTGGTGGCCGTCACGGCGTGGAGCGCCTACGCCGGAACCGTTCCCGACGCGCCGGTGATGAGCCTCGTCGCGCTTCTCGGGATGGGAGCGAGCCTGTCGGTGGCGGTCCTGCTGTTCGCTGGACGGCGCGGCGGAGTGACGCTGCGCGCGGTCTGGCTATGCGCCCGCAACGGCCTGCTGACCAACGCCGCGGTGATGATGGCGGCGGCAGGGGCCTGGACGATGGGGCAGGGCTGGCCGGACCATCTGGTTAGCGCGGTCATCGCCGCCACGGTGCTGTCCGTCGCGGCTACGGCACTGCGGCAGGCGGTGAGTGAACTCCGCGCGTGGCACGCGCCCGCCGACCCGACCGGACTGGGCAAGGGGGCTTGACAGGGCCGCATCCCTGTGGCGAACTCGACGCCATGATTTTCGCTGCGCCCTCCCTGTCGCGTCGTTGGTGGTGGCCCGTCTAACCGGGCCGGCCAGCCGACGCGCGTGAGCGCACACAGTATCGAAAGGCCGCCCGGAGCTTCCGGGCGGCCTTTTTCCTGACCAGGGAATCCAGGTGTCGAGCAAGGGAACTCCGGGTGTCCGTCCGCCAACGGATCGACCACCGGAGACCCCACCATGTATCCCGCCGATTTCCTCGCTTCGCCCGACCTCCTCGAACCGCTCCGTTTCCGGACGCGCGGCGGCGTGACCGTGACCCGGCGCGCCACGGCGCTCGACCCGCGGAACGCCCTGGATCCGGTGATCGATGCGCTGGACCGCCGCCGCGGCCTGCTGCTGTCCAGCGGGGTAGAGGCACCGGGCCGCTACCGGCGCCAAGCGCTGGGCTTCACCGACCCGCCGCTGGCCGTCACGGCGCGCGGCCGCACGCTGCGCCTCGACGCGCTGAACGCGCGGGGCCGGCTGCTGCTGCCCGCCATTGCCGAGGCTCTGCGCGGCCGGGAGGCGCTGGCCGGGCTGGAGGAGGCGCCATCGCGCGTCACCGCCCTGGTGCGCAAGCCCCAGCACCCCTTCCCGGAGGAGGAGCGGAGCCGCCAGCCCTCCGTCTTTTCGGTCCTGCGCGCGGTGCTGGACCTGTTCGCCGCCCCCGACGACCCGCTGCTCGGGCTTTACGGGGCCTTCGCCTACGACCTCGCCTTCCAGTTCGAGCCGATCCGCCTGCGGCTGGAGCGGCCCGACGACCAGCGCGATCTGGTGCTCTACCTGCCGGACCGGCTCGTCGCATTGGACCCCGGAACGGGCGTCGCGCGGCTCATCGAGTATGAGTTCATCACCGCGGCGGGAAGCAGCGAGGGGCTGGAGCGCGGCGGGCGCGACCACCCCTACCGCCCCGACACCAACGCCGAAGGCGGATGCGACCACGCCCCCGGCGAGTATCAAGGTGTCGTCGAGACCGCCAAGGCCGCTTTCCGCCGCGGCGACCTGTTCGAGGTGGTGCCCGGCCAGACCTTCGCCGACCCTTGCGCCGACGCGCCCTCGGTGGTGTTCCGACGGCTGCGCGCCGCCAACCCGGCGCCCTACGAGGCCTTCGTCAATCTCGGGCGGGGCGAGTTCCTGGTCGCCGCCAGCCCGGAGATGTATGTGCGGGTGGCCGGCGGGCGGGTCGAGACCTGTCCCATTTCCGGCACCGTGGCGCGCGGGGCCGACGCGCTGGGCGACGCCGCGCAGGTCCTTCGCCTGCTGACCTCGGCCAAGGACGCCGCGGAACTGACCATGTGCACCGACGTCGACCGCAACGACAAGGCGCGGGTGTGCGAGCCGGGGTCCGTCCGGGTGATCGGGCGGCGGATGATCGAGCTGTACTCCCGCCTGATCCACACGGTGGACCATGTGGAGGGGCGGTTGCGGCCCGGCCTCGACGCGCTGGACGCCTTCCTCACCCACACCTGGGCGGTGACGGTGACCGGGGCGCCCAAGCGCTGGGCCATGCAGTTCCTGGAGGACACGGAGCGGTCGCCGCGCCGCTGGTACGGCGGGGCCTTCGGCCGGCTGGGCTTCGACAGCGGAATGGACACCGGCCTGACCCTGCGCACCATCCGCATGGCCGAGGGCGTCGCCTACGTGCGGGCCGGGGCGACCCTGCTGTCCGACAGCGACCCGGACGCCGAGGACGCGGAGTGCCGCCTGAAGGCGGTCGCCTTCCGCGACGCCATCCGCGGGACCACCGCGAATTCGCTTCCGACGATTCCGGCGGCTCCCTGTGGCGGGCGTGGCAAGCGGGTGCTGCTGGTGGATCACGACGACAGCTTCGTCCACACGCTGGCCGACTATCTGCGCCAGACCGGCGCGTCGGTGACGACGCTGCGTCACAATCACGCACGGGCGGCGCTGGCGGAGCGGAGGCCGGATCTGGTCGTGCTGTCTCCCGGTCCGGGCCGCCCGGCGGATTTCGATGTGGCCGGCACCATCGACGCGGCGCTGGCGCTCGGCCTGCCGGTGTTCGGCGTCTGCCTGGGCTTGCAGGGGATGGTGGAGCGCTTCGGCGGCACGCTGGACGTGCTGCCGGAGCCGGTCCACGGCAAGGCGACGGAGGTCCGGGTGCTGGGCGGCGCGCTGTTCGCCGGCCTGCCGGAGCGGCTGATGGTCGGTCGCTACCACTCGCTGGTGGCGCGGCGCGACCGGCTGCCGGCGGACCTCATGGTGACGGCGGAAACCGCCGACGGTCTGGTGATGGCCATGGATCACCGGCGGCTTCCGCTCGCCGCCGTGCAGTTCCACCCCGAGTCGATCCTGTCGCTCGACGGTGGGGCCGGTCTCGCCCTGCTGGGCAACGTGATGGACCGGCTGGCCGCCGGCGCCCTCGCGGACGCTGCGGCTTGATCGGGGTGGCGTGACGGGGAAGGGGGTGGGGGGTGGTTACTCCACCATCCCCAGCGCTTCCTTGTAGAGCTCCAGGATCGCTTCCTGCTCCTGGCGGTCGGCCTTGTCCATTTTGCGCAGCCGGATGATCTGGCGGATGATCTTGGTGTCGAAACCGGTGCCCTTGGCCTCGGAGTAGACCTCCTTGATGTCCTCCTGCAGGCCGCGCTTCTCTTCTTCCAGGCGCTCGATGCGCTCCACGAAGGATTTCAGGCGATCCGCCGCAATGCCGCCGACGTCGGACATGATAAGGGTAACCTCAAATTGGGTGCTTCCGGGGAATCCGGCGCGGACGATATCGGCGGGCGCCGTCGATGGCAAGCGACTCCCGGCGTCATCGGCGCGGATGCCACAGGCCGCGGCCGGGTGTGCCCGGATAGTGGGATACGCCTGCGGCGACAAGCGCCGCCCCGGACGGACGCCTGATGCGAAAGACCGATGGCGGGACCTTGCGAAAGCGGCGACCTTGCACTTTCCGTTGCACGCGGGCGTGCCAACCCTCTCCGGGCTGTTGCGCCGCACCCGTCACCGCTGGTAATACCATCGACGCTCAAGAGCTTCACAAAGTCACATAAATCCGGCATTGATGCCGACGGTCTAGGCTGATTGCACGCAAATCGGCCACTTGCGGCAGGGGAGATAAAGAACCATGAAAATCGCCATACCCAGGGAGCGGCGCGCGGGCGAGAATCGCGTCGCGGCTTCTCCGGAGACGGTCAAGAAACTCAAAGCCCTCAGCCTGGAAGTGGTCGTGGAGACCGGCGCCGGTCTGGGCTCGAACCTGCCGGACCGGGTGTATCAGGACGCCGGCGCGGAGATCGCGCCGGACGCCGCGTCGGCGCTGGCCGACGCCGACATCGTGCTGAAGGTGCAGCGCCCGCTGCTGGCCGGGGAGGGGGACCTCGACGAGCTGGCGCTGATCAAGCGCGGCGCGCTGCTGTTCGCCATCCTCAACCCCTACAACAGCCGTGACCATGTGGCGGCCTACGCCGCGGCCGGGGTGAACGCCTTCGCCATGGAGTTCATGCCGCGCATCACCCGCGCCCAGGTCATGGACGTGCTGTCCTCGCAGGCCAACCTCGCCGGCTACAAGGCGGTGGTGGACGCCGCCAGCGAGTACGGCCGCGCCTACCCGATGATGATGACCGCGGCGGGCACGGTGCCGCCGGCGCGTGCCTTCATCATGGGCGTCGGCGTCGCTGGTTTGCAGGCGATCGCCACGGCCAAGCGGCTGGGCGCCATCGTCTCGGCGACCGACGTGCGCCCGGCGGTCAAGGAGCAGGTGCAGTCGCTGGGCGGCAGCTTCGTCGCGGTGGAGAACGACGAGTTCCGCCAAGCCGAGACGGCGGGCGGCTACGCCAAGGAGATGTCCGACGACTACAAGCGCCAGCAGGCGGCGCTGGTGGCCGAGCACATCAAGAAGCAGGACATCGTCATCACCACGGCGCTGATCCCCGGGCGCAAGGCGCCGATCCTGGTGACGCGCGAGCATGTCGCCTCGATGAAGCCGGGCTCGGTGATCATCGATCTGGCGGTGGAGCAGGGCGGCAACGTCGAGGGCTCGGAGCTGGGCAAGGTGGTTGTCACCGACAACGGGGTGAAGATCGTCGGCCACGCCAACTACCCCAGCCGCATCGCCGAGAGCGCCTCGCTGCTCTACGCCAAGAACCTGCTCGCGCTGCTGCAGTCGCTGCACGACAAGGAAAAGGGCGTCACGCTCAACTGGGACGACGAGATCGTGAAGGCCATCGCGCTCACCCGCGATGGGCAGGTCGTTCATCCCGCCTTCGCCGGCCAGACGGTCTAAAGGCCGGACGGAATTAGGGAGAGACACATGGATCAGACTCAATTGTCCAACCGCGTCGCTGAGCTGAAGGCCCAGCTCGCCGCGGCCAGCCAGCAGATCGACGCGCTCGCCGCCCAGGCCGCCGCGCTCGGCCATGCCGCTCCCGTCGCGGACGCGGCGAGCCACGGCAACTTCTTCATCACCGGCCTGACGGTGTTCGTGCTGGCCTGCTTCGTCGGCTACTACGTGGTGTGGCGGGTGACGCCGGCGCTGCACTCGCCGCTGATGGCGGTGACCAACGCGGTGTCCTCGGTGATCATCGTCGGCGCCCTGATCGCCGCCGGCCCCGCGGGGTTCGGCTTCTCCAAGATCATGGGCTTCCTCGCGGTCATCCTGGCCAGCGTCAACATCTTCGGCGGCTTCCTGGTCACCCAGCGCATGCTGTCGATGTTCAAGAAGAAGGGCAAGTAACCATGGAAACCCTGTCCGCCCTTCTCTATCTGGTCGCCTCGGTCTGCTTCATCATGGCCCTGCGCGGCCTGTCCAGCCCGGAGACCTCCCGCCAGGGCAACTTCTTCGGCATGGCCGGCATGACCATCGCCGTGCTGACCACGCTGGCCCTGCCCATCGTCCAGTCCTACTGGATGATCGTGCTCGGCATCGCCATCGGCGGCGGCATCGGCTACGTCATCGCCAAGAAGATCGAGATGACCGCCCTGCCGCAGCTCGTCGCCGCCTTCCACTCGCTGGTCGGTCTGGCCGCGGTGTTCGTGGCGCTGTCGGCCTTCTACTCGCCCGAGGCCTACGGCATCGGCGTGCCCGGCGCCATCGCCAAGGGCTCGCTGGTCGAGATGGCGCTGGGCACCGCCATCGGCGCCATCACCTTCACCGGCTCGATCGTCGCCTTCGCCAAGCTCCAGGGCCTGGTCACCGGCAAGCCGCTGGTCTTCCCCTTCCAGCACCACCTCAACGCCGGCCTCGGCATCCTCACCATCCTCCTCATCGTCTGGCTGGTGCAGAGCAACTCCAGCGTGGCGCTGTGGATCATCGTGCTGGTCGCGCTGGCGCTCGGCTTCCTGCTGATCCTGCCGATCGGCGGCGCCGACATGCCGGTGGTGATCTCGATGCTGAACAGCTACTCGGGCTGGGCGGCGGCGGGCATCGGCTTCACGCTGCAGAACAACCTGCTGATCGTCACGGGCGCGCTGGTCGGCTCGTCGGGCGCCATCCTGTCCTACATCATGTGCAAGGGCATGAACCGCTCGATCTTCAACGTCATCCTGGGCGGCTTCGGCGGCGACAGCGGGGCGGCGTCGGCGGCGGCCGGCGGTGGCGAGCGCGGCACGGTCAAGGCCGGCTCGCCGGAGGACGCGGCCTACATCATGAAGAACGCCCAGTCGGTGATCATCGTCCCGGGCTACGGCATGGCTGTGGCCCAGGCCCAGCACGCGCTGCGTGAGATGGCCGACCTGCTGAAGAAGGAAGGCGTCGAGGTCAAGTACGCCATCCACCCGGTGGCGGGGCGCATGCCCGGGCACATGAACGTGCTGCTGGCCGAGGCCAACGTGCCCTACGACGAGGTGTTCGAGCTGGAGGACATCAACCGCGACTTCAGCACCGCGGACGTGGCCTTCGTGATCGGCGCCAACGACGTGACCAACCCGGCGGCCAAGACCGATCCGCAGTCGCCGATCTACGGCATGCCGATCCTCGACGTCGAGAAGGCCAAGACGGTGTTCTTCATCAAGCGCGGCATGGCCGCCGGCTACGCCGGCGTCGAGAACGAGCTGTTCTTCCGCCCCAACACCATGATGCTGTTCGGCGACGCCAAGAAGGTCACCGAAGAGGTCGTGAAGTCGATGGAATGAACCGCGGCGTCACAGCTGTGGAGTAGGATGAACCCCCGGGGCCGGCTCGCCCCGGGGGTTTCTTTTTGCCCTCACAAGAAACGGAGAGAGGACGCCATGCCCGCCTACATCATCGCCGACGTGAACGTGACGAATCCCCAAGCCTATGAAAACTACAAGAAGCTGACCCCGAACGCGGTCGCCAAGAACGGCGGGCGCTTCATCGCCCGCGGCGGGCAGGCGGAGGAACTGGAAGGCGGCTGGCAGCCCAACCGCGTGGTCATCCTGGAATTCCCGGACTACGCCACCGCCAAGGCCTTCTACGACAGCCCCGAATACCGCGAGGCGCGCGAGGCCCGCAAGGGCGCCGCCGACTTCCGCATGATCGTGGTGGACGGCGCCTGACGCTCCCCGGACCAAGAAAAAAGCCGTGCGAGGCCGCACGGCTTTTTCTTTGGGGCAGGGGAGGGTGCCCTATGCCTTCCTGATGCCGAAGCAATGCTCCGGACCGGGGAAGCTGCGGGCCTTCACCTCGGCGGCGTAGGTCGCGGCGGCCTCGCCGATGGCGGTGCCGAGCTGGGCGTAGCGCTTGACGAACTTGGGCTGGAACTCGCCGAACAGGCCGAACATGTCGTCCGACACCAGGACCTGCCCGTCGCAGGCGGGGGAGGCGCCGATGCCGATGGTCGGGATGGTCACATCCTCGGTGATCTGGCGGGCCAGCGACTCCATCGTGCCTTCAATGACCAGCGAGAAGGCGCCGGCCTCGGCGATGGCGCGGGCGTCGGCGCGGATGCGCTCCGCCGCTTCCGGATCGCGGCCCACCGCCTTGTAGCCGCCGAGCGCGTTGACCGACTGCGGCAGCAGCCCGACATGGCCCATCACCGGCACGCCGCGGGTGGTCAGGTAGGCCACCGTCTCGGCCATCTCCAGCCCGCCTTCCACCTTCACCGCCTGGGCACCGCTCTCCGCCATGACGCGGGCGGCGTTGCGGAAGGCCACCTGGGGGCTCTCCTGGTAGCTGCCGAAGGGCAGGTCCACCACCACGCAGGCGTGGCGCGAGCCGCGCACCACGGCGGCGCCGTGGGCGATCATCATGTCGAGCGTGACGGGAAGGGTGCTGTCGAAGCCGTAAATCACCATGCCCAGCGAGTCGCCGACCAGCAGCAGGTCGACATGCGGGTCCAGCAGCCGGGCGACCGGAGTCGTGTAGGCGGTCAGGCAGACGATCGGCTCCCCGCCCTTGCGCGCGCGCAGCGCCGGCACGGAAACGCGCGGAGTGTCTTTGGATGCGCTCATTGGCGACCCTCCCCATTCTTTTCTTGGCAGGCTTTATTCGGTGCGGCGAAGCGGACCGCAGATGCACCAAAACCGCCCACGCGCAGACGCGGGGCGGCAGGTGCAAGACACAAGAGGGGCAAGCGCGCGAACGCGCATGGATGCCCGGCGCGCCGAAGCGCGCCTGTCAATCCGGCGCGAAACGCGCCTGAGGATTAATAGCCCTCGCGCTCCATACGCTTGCGGAGCAGCTTGCGGGTGCGACGCACCGCCTCAGCCTTCTCACGCGCGCGCTTCTCCGAGGGCTTCTCGTAGTTCCGGCGCAGCTTCATTTCCCGGAAAATGCCCTCGCGCTGCATCTTCTTCTTCAGCGCGCGGAGGGCCTGATCGACGTTGTTGTCTCGGACCAGAACTTGCACGTTAACCGTCACCTTTATCAAGTGAGCCGAGTTGCCATGAAGCAACAAACAGGCATGCGACAGGCATGCGCTTTCGGGCGCACCCCTTGTGTGGACCTTTATGTAGCACGGACGGGGCCGCCTGTGAAGCGGAGTCTTCCAACCCTGCGTGTTCCGCTGCGACAATGCGTGGGCAAAACGGTTGCCCGGCGGCCCGTGGCGCCCAGATAATAGGGCATGGCCCTGTTGAAGATCGCCCGCATGGGACACCCGGTGCTGCGCAAGGTCGCGGACCCGGTGCCCGACCCGACGGCCCCGGAGATCCGGCGGCTGGCGTCCGACATGATCGACACCATGCTGGACGCGCCCGGAGTCGGGCTGGCGGCCCCGCAGGTGCACGAATCGCTGCGCATGATCGTGTTCCGCGTTCCCGCCATGCGCTCCGGCGGCGAATCGGTGGAACCGACGGTGCTCATCAACCCGGTGATCGAGCCGCTGGACGGCGGACTGGAACACGGGATGGAGGGCTGCCTGTCGATTCCCGAACTGCGCGGCGTCGTTCCGCGATTCGCCCGCATCCGCTACCGCGGCGTCGGGCTGGACGGCGAGCCCATCGAGCGCGAAGCGTCGGGTTTCCACGCCCGGGTCATCCAGCACGAGTGCGATCATCTGGATGGCGTGCTTTACATCGACCGGATGACCGATCTGCGCTATCTGGCCTTCACCGACGAGGCGCATCACATCACCGAGGCGCTGGAACAGCAGGAGGGGAGAGACTGACATGGACGCTGCGCTGGACATGGACGCGGTGCGGGACGACATCCTGCTCTCCACGCTTCCCAACATCGTGTTCGACGGCTGGAGCCTCCAGGCGCTGCGCGACGGCGCCCAGATGGCCGGCTACGACACGGCGACCATGCACCGTGCCTTCCCCGGCGGCGTGCCGGAGCTGGTCGAGCATTTCGGCGCCTGGACCGACCGCCGCATGCTGGCCGAGCTGGACAAGCACCCGCTCGACGGGATGAGGGTGGGCGAAAAGATCGCGCTCGCCATCCGCACCCATTTCGAGGTGCTGGAGCCGCACATGGAGGCCAAGCGCCGCCTGCTCGCCTACCTCGCCATGCCGCAGAATCTCGGCATGGGGCTGACCATGCTCTACCGCACGGTGGACGCCATGTGGTTCGCGGCGGGCGACACCGCCACCGACTTCAACCACTACACCAAGCGCGCCACGCTGGCCGCGGTGCTCAGCTCCGCCACCTTCTACTGGCTGGACGACCGGTCGGAAGGCCATGCCGAGACCTGGGCCTTCGTGGACCGCCGGCTGGGCGACGTGATGAGCATGGGCAAGGCAATGTCCGCCATGGGCCGCGCCGGGCGCCTGCTCAGCCATCTGCCGAGTCCCGCGCGCTTCGCCCGTCAGGTCCGCCAGCGCGCCGGCGCCGCTCCGGTGGACACCGCCTCCGCCCACATGGCGGAAAACATCTGACGGTTCAGGCCCCGGCCTTCTTGGGGGAAGCCTTTCTTCGGGCGGGCTTCTTGACGGCGGCGGTGCGGATCGCCGCCGCCAGGGCCGGGCGGGCCCAGAACAGAAGCTCGTCCGGATCGTCCAGCGCCGAGTCGGGCGGCGGAAAGTAGGGCAGGACCGTTGGCCTGTCGTCGAAGGGCTTGAAAGGGCGCAGGCCCAGCGCCTCGTAATCCGGCCGGTTGCCGTCGTCGGTCTTGAAATACAGGACGTTGCGGGCGACCAGCGCGAAGACGACGCCGTCGCAATAGACCGCGTAGCCGCCGAACATGCGGCGGGCGGTGATGGCCCCCAACGGTGTCAGCGACTCGCACAGGAAGCGGACGAGTTCGCTGACCGTGGCCATGGCGGAAAGGTTATTTTTTGCGGAACGCGTCGAGCGTCACGACCTCGCCGCGCTTCGGCTCCTCGCCGGAACGGTCGGAGTCGGGCTTGCCGACGTCGGCTTTGGCCGAATCGGACTTGGCGAGCTTCGCGATCGACGGCTTCGCTCCGTCCATCGCCTTCTTCTCCGGCGCTTCGCGCGCGGGGATCGTGGCGATCTCCGCCGACTCGGCGGGTTCCACGGGCTGGAACTGGAGGGCGAAATTCTCCGACGGATCGGCGAAGGTGGTGATGGCGGCGTAGGGAATGACCAGCCGCTCATGCACGTTGTTGAAGCTCAGCGTCACCTCGAAATGATCGTCCAGCGCCTCCAGCCCGTAGAACTGGTACTGGATGACGATGGTCATCTCGTTGGGATACTGGGACGACAGATATTCGGGGATGTCGACGCCCGGGTAGCCCGTCCGGAAGGTCAGGTAGAAGTGATGATCGCCGGGGAGCCCGCGGTCCGTCACCTGGCGGAGCGCGTCACGGACGACACCGCGCAGGGCGGCCTCGACCATGCGGTCATAACGCAACTGCTCTCTCGGCATTCTTGGGCGGGTCCTTAACGCCAGACGGGTAAGTGTGGGCCTTCTGTTGCTAGGCGGCCCACGGCCCCACCCTCAGGTGCTACCCATCGGGGATTGATTTCGGTCAGTTACCGCTGTTAGGCGGCAACGGCGACCGGAGCAACGTTGTCGTTGGCAACTATTGCAATGGCCCGATAACGGCGGAACCATGCCGGGCGAAGACCATGCCTTTACCACGCGTGTCGATCCTATTTCGCCCCCAACGAACCCGCTCCCTACGGCAACGCCCGAGAGACCGGTGGTTTGTTTGGTGGAGGCGCCGGGTACCGCCCCCGGGTCCACAACGCTTATTCCGCAAGGCGTTTATCGCCATAGTCGGCTGCTGCCGACGGACCCAATATAGGCCCTTCATCCGGATATGGAAAGGGGGTGCGGCGGATTCTGACCGGAGCCCGCCGCGAAAGAGATGACGGGTCCGATTCAGGGACGTAGAGTGCCGCCCGAATTTCAGTCCCCGGAGTACCCATGCCGATCACGCCCGAGCAGCGCGCCGAGATCGACCGCCTGCGCGCCGTCACCGCCACCACCCGCCGCGCCACCGTTCCGGCCCTGGAGGAGATCCTCTATGAGCCGCTCGAGGTCCTGGACCACGGCTTCGTGCGCGTCGTCGACTACATGGGCGACGATTCGGCCGTCGTCCAGGCGGCGCGCGTGTCCTACGGCAAGGGCACCAAGAAGGTCACCGAGGACGCTGGGCTCATCAAGTATCTGATGCGCCACCGCCACTCGACCCCGTTCGAGATGTGCGAGATCAAGTTCCACGTCAAGCTGCCGATCTTCGTGGCCCGCCAGTGGATTCGCCACCGCACGGCGAACGTCAACGAATACTCCGCGCGCTACTCCATCCTCGACCGCGAGTTCTACATCCCGACGCCCGAGAACCTGGGCGCCCAGGCCGTTGTCAACCGGCAGGGCCGCGGCGACGTCCTTCAGGGCGACGAAGCGGCGGCGGTGATGAAGCTGCTGCGCGACGATTCGGAGACGGTCTACGCCCATTACGAGGAGATGCTGAACCAGCGCGAGGACGGCACCACCATCGAGGAGGGCCGCCAGGGCTTGGCGCGCGAGCTGGCGCGCATGAACCTGACGCTGAACTACTACACCCAGTGGTACTGGAAGGTTGATCTCCACAACCTTCTGCATTTCCTCAGCCTGCGCGCCGACCCGCACGCCCAGTACGAGATCCGCGTCTACGCGGAGGCCATGCTGGACGTGGTCAAGCGCTGGGTCCCCGCCGTGTTCGACGCCTTCAGCGAGTACCGGCTGGGCGGCACCCACATGTCGAGGACCGGGCTGGAGGTCGTGAAGCGCCTGCTGTCCGGCGAGGCCGTGACGCAGGAGGCCAGCGGCCTGTCCAAGCGCGAGTGGCGGGAGCTGATGGACCAGCTCGGCCGCGCCGAGTAACGCCCGCTCCAACGCTGCAAGGACCAACCGCCATGACGCCGCCCCCGATGACGCCACACGAGGCCGATGGACTTCACCGCCAGGGCCTCGTCGCGGCGCAGGCCGGGCGGTTCGACGAGGCCCTGGACCGGATCGGGCAGGCCATCGCCGCCTATCCCTCGGTCCCCATCTGGTGGGCCAACTACGGGCTGGTGATGGAAAGCCTGGGCGACGTCGCCGGGGCGGCCAACGCCTATGCCGGGGCGCTGAACCTCGACCCGTCGCTGGAGATGGCGATGGACGGGCTGCTCACCATGGCGGAGGCGGTGCGCCGGGCCGGCGATTCCGCCCGCGCGGAGGCCTTCTTCCGCCGCGCCATCGCCCTGAACCCGAAGACGCTGGCCGCCGTCGCCAATCTGGGCGTGCTGCTGCGCGCCCAGGCGCGGCGGACGGAGGCGGTGACGCTCTATGAGAGGGCCGGGCGGCTCGACCCGGCCAACTGGGCGCACCCCTACAATCTCGGCAACGCGCTGGCCGAGATGAACCGGCTGGGCGAGGCCGACGACGCCTATGAAGCGGCCCTGGCCCTGGCGCCGGGCCGGGCGGAGGTGCGGGCGAACCGCGCCACCCGCGTGCTCGCCATGCAGGGGCGGGCGGAGGAGGCCCTGGCGGAGATCGACGCCGTGGTGGCGCAGCACGGCAATGTCGATTCGCTGCACGCCTCGCGCCTCTACCTGATGCAGTACGCGCCGGGGCTGACCATGCCGGCGGTCGCCCAGGCTCACGCGGACTGGGGCGCCCGCTACCCCGACCGTCCGGCGCCCGCCGTGGCCGCTCCGGCGCCGAAGATGCGCATCGGCTATGTCTCGCCGGACTTCCGCGCGCATCCCGTGGGATTCTTCCTGGAGCCGGTGCTGGCGAACCACGACCGCTCGGCCTTCGAAGTCGTCTGCTACGCCAACACCGCCAACCCGGACTGGAAGACCGAGCGGCTGATGGCCCACGCCGACCACTGGGTCTGGACCACCGGCCTGGACGACGACGCGCTGGCCCAGCGCATCCAGGCGGACCGCATCCACATTCTGGTCGATCTGGCGGGCCACACCTTCGGCAACCGCCTGCCGGTCTTCGCGCGGCGCGCGGCGCCGGTGCAGGCGACCTGGGCGGGCTATGTCGGCACCACCGGCCTGCCGGCCATGGACTACCTGATTTCCGACTCGCGGCAGAGCCCGCCGGGATCGGACGGCTGGTGCATCGAGGGCGTCGTGCGCATGCCCGACGCCTACGTCCCCTGGGCGCCGCCCGAGGACGCGCCGGCCGTGGCTCCGCTGCCGCTGGCGACGCGCGGTCACGCCACCTTCGGGTCCTTCAACGCTCTGCCCAAGCTGAACGCCGAGGTCGCGGCGCTGTGGACGCGCGTGCTGGGCGCCGTCCCCGGCTCCCGCCTGCTGCTGCGGACGCCGGGTCTGGACGACGCCGGCACCGCCGCGCTGACGCTGGCGCTGTTTGAACGGGCCGGGCTCGACCCGGCGCGGGTCGATCTGCGGGGCGGGGCGCCGCACCGGGAGTTCCTGGCCGGCTACGGGGAGGTCGATGTGGCGTTGGACCCCTTCCCCTATTCCGGCGGGCTGACGACTCTGGAGGCGGTGTGGATGGGTGTGCCGGTGGTGACGCTGGGCGGCGACCGCTTCTGCGCTCGCCATTCGGTGACGCACCTCGCCTCGGCGGGCCTGTCCGATTTGGTGGCCGACGGGCCGGACGGCTACGTCGCCAAGGCGGCGGCGCTGGTCGCCGATCCGGCGGGGCTGGCGGCTCTGCGCAGCGGGCTGCGGGATCGGCTGGCGGCGTCCCCGGCGCTGGACGGCGTGCGCTTCACCCGCGCGCTGGAGGCCGCCTTCGGCGTGATGTGGCAGCGCTTCCAGGCCGGGCAGGGGCGGGCGAGCTTCGCCCTCAGTTTCGATTGAGCCAGCTTCGATTGAGGCTCAGGCGCGCTCGGACCCCGGCGCGCCGGTGCTCCACAGCAGCCCCAGCACCACGCCCTTGCAGCGCGGCAGCAGCAGGCCGGTCAGCAGCAGCGTCAGCAACGGCCAGATGGTGAGATGCACCCAGGTCGCCGGCTCGTAGCTCTGCTCGACCGACAGGACGGCCGGGATGATGATGTGGCCGACGATCAGGATGGTCATCCAGGGCGGGGCGTCGTCGGCGCGCAGATGGCCGAACGCCTCGCCGCAATGGGCGCAATGGTCGACCGGCTTCAGGTAGTTCCGCAGCAGGCGCCCGCGTCCGCAGGCCGGGCATTGCCCCATCAGCCCGCGCAGCGCCGCCGTCGTCTTCGACCGCGTCCCGTCTTCCGCTTCGACCGCCGCCCTGTCTTCCGCCGTCATGACCGTACCCCCGCGTTCCGCTCCCCGAAGGGCCTCATATGGGGAGGGAGCGACCGATCGTCACGCCGTTCCGTCGCCCGCACCCCGGGGTTGCGCCGCGCGCAGGGCCTCCACGCGGCGGGCGATGTTCTCCAGCCGCATCTGAAGCTCATGGGCGCACAGGGCGTGGGCGGCGGCGCGGGCCTCCGCCTCGATGTCGGCGATGGCGGATTCGAGAGCTTGGAGTCGGGCGTCGCGTGGGTCTTCGCTCATCGGATTCCTGCTCCGGCAGTTGACGGACCGGCCCCTGGGCGTCTACGGGATGCACAAACCCCCTCCGGGAGCCTGGAGCCATGACGATCACCCGCCTGTTTCTCGCCGCCGCCACGGCCGCCGTCGCGCTGACCAGCGCCGCCGCCTTCGCCCAGACCAAGACCGTCGCCATCACCGCCATCGTCGAGCATCCGGCGCTGGACGCCACGCGCGATGGCGTGGTCGAGGCGCTGAAGGCCGCGGGCTACACGCCGGGTGACACCCTGAAGGTCGAGTATCAGAGCGCCCAGGGCAACCCCGCGACCGCCGCGCAGATCGCGCGCCAGTTCGCCGGCGCCCGTCCGGACGTGATCGTTCCGATCTCCACCCCCTCCGCCCAGGCGGTCGTCGCCTCGACCCGCGACATTCCGGTGGTCTTCACCGCGGTGACCGACCCGGTCGGCGCGCAGCTCGTCCGCAGTCTGGACAAGCCCGGCGCCAACGTCACCGGCGTGTCGGACATGGCTCCGGTGGCCGAGCATGTCGCGCTGATCCGCGAGATCGTGCCGTCGGTCAAGCGTCTGGGCGTTCTCTACAACGCCGGCGAGCCGAACTCCGTCTCGCTGGTCAAGGCGCTGAAGGACGAGGCGCAGAAGGCCGGGCTGACCGTGGTCGAGGCGACCGCCACCAAGTCCGCCGACGCCCAGCCCGCCGCCCGCAGCCTCGTCGGCAAGGCCGACGCGATCTACGTGCCGCTGGACAACACGGTCGTCTCGGCGCTGGAGAGCGTCGTCGCGGTGGGCCAGCAGGCCAAGCTGCCGGTTTTCTCCGCCGACACCGACAGCGTGGCGCGCGGCACTGTGGCCTCCATCGGCTTCGACTACCGGCAGGTCGGCCGCCAGACCGGCGAGGCCGTGGTCCGCATCCTGAAGGGCGAGAAGCCGGGCGACGTTCCGGTGACCTTCGCCAAGGGCACCGACCTGTTCGTGAATCCGAAATCCGCGGCGGCGATGGGCGTGACCATTCCCGAGGCGGTGACCCAGCGCGCGACCAAGGTGGTCGGGCAGTAAGTTGTTTCGTTGAGGGGAAGTGGTTGAGACGGGCCCCCCTCCCAACCTCCCCCCGCTTCGCAGGGGGAGGAGAAAGCCCTCCCCTGCGGAGCGGGGGAGGGTTTGGGTGGGGGCTCGACGCGACACTTCCCAAGGACCGATCATGAGTGAAATCGCCTTTTTCGGGGCCGTCGAGATCGGGCTGGTGTACGCGCTGGTCGCCCTTGGCGTGTACCTGTCCTTCCGGGTGCTCGATTTCCCGGACCTGACGGTGGACGGCAGCTTTCCGCTGGGCGCGGCGGTCTGCGCCACGCTGCTGGTCGCCGGGGTCAACCCGTGGATCGCCAGCCTCGTCGCGGCGCTGGCCGGCTCGATGGCCGGGCTGGTCACGGCGACGCTGAACGTCCGCTTCAAGATCCTGCACCTGCTGGCCAGCATCCTGACGATGATCGCGCTGTTCTCGGTGAACCTGCGCGTGATGGGCCGCCCGAACGTGGCGCTGCTGATGCAGGACACGGTGCTGACGCCCTTCTACGGGCTGGGGCTGCCCGACCATGTGGTGCGGCCGCTCGTGGTCCTGGTCGTGGTCGTCGTGATCGTCCTGCTGCTGGCCCGCTTCCTGAACAGCGAGTTCGGCCTCGCCATGCGGGCGACCGGCGTCAACGCCCGGATGGCCCGCGCGCAGGGGGTGCAGACGGACTTCCACATCTACGCCGGCATGGCCCTGTCGAACGGGCTGTGCGCCCTGGCCGGCGCGCTGTTCGCCCAGACCAACGGTTTCGCCGACGTGACCACCGGCATCGGCACCATCGTGGTCGGTCTGGCCGCGGTGATCGTCGGCGAGACGGTGCTTCCGGCCCGCGCGATGCTGTGGGCGCTGGTCGGCTGCGTCGTCGGCTCCATCCTGTACCGGCTGGCGGTCCAGCTGGCCCTGTCGGCGGACGCCATCGGGCTCCAGGCCTCCGACCTCAACCTCGTCACCGCCGTCCTGGTCGCGGTGGCGCTGATCCTGCCGCGGATGCGGCTGAAAGCCGCGTCGAAGAAGAGGGAGGCCGTCCGATGATCACGGTCAACGGCATCCACGTCACCTTCGGGCGCGGCACCCCGCTGGAGAAGCACGCCCTGCGCGGCGTCGACCTGACGATTCCGGAAGGGCAGTTCGTCACCGTCATCGGCTCCAACGGCGCCGGCAAGTCCACCTTCCTGGGCGCGCTGGCCGGCGACGTGATCGCCGAGGAGGGCCGCATCGCCATCGACGGGGTGGACGTCACCCGCTGGGCGACGCCGAAGCGCGCCTCGCTGGTCGCCCGCGTCTTCCAGGACCCGATGGTCGGAAGCTGCACCGCGCTGACCATCGAGGAGAACATGGCGCTGGCCGCCGCCCGCGGGCGCCGCCGCGGCCTGGGCTTCGCCCTGCGTGGCGACCGCCGCCGGCATTTCCGCGAGCGCATCGCGGAGCTGGGGCTGGGGCTGGAGAACCGGCTGCACGACCGCATGGGCCTGCTGTCCGGCGGGCAGCGGCAGGCGGTCAGCCTGCTGATGGCAACGCTCGCCGGGTCGAAGATCCTGCTGCTCGACGAGCACACGGCGGCGCTCGACCCCGGAACGGCGGAGTTCGTGCTCGGCCTGACCCGCCGCATCGTCGAGGAGAACCGGCTGACCACGCTGATGGTCACCCACTCCATGCGGCAGGCGCTGGATTACGGCGACCGCACGGTGATGCTGCACGAGGGCCGGATCGTGCTCGACGTGTCCGGCGAGCAGCGCGCCGGTCTGGACGTGCCGCACCTGCTAGCGCTGTTCGCCAAGCAGCGCGGCGAGGACATCACCGACGACAGCCTGCTGATCGGCTGAGGTCTGATCGGCAGAGGCGGGGGAGGGGCGTCAGACGGACTTGCGGTCGCGCTCCTGCTCCGGTTCCTCTCGGTCGGCCTCGAAGAGGGCCTGAAGCTCGGCGGCGGCCTGCCGGGAGGTCTGGATCAGGCGGTTCTCGTCGTGATGCACGGCGTGCTGCCGGATCAGCGTGCGCTCGTCATGCTCGCGGAAGGTGTCCAGCGTGTGGCGGGTCTCCTCCGGCGGCAGGCCCAGCGATTCCAGCACGCCGCCGGTCAGCCGCAGACTGGAGTCGAAGGTCTCGCGCACGAAATGCGTGACCCCGCGATCCATCAGGAAATGGGCGTGGCGGCGGTTGCGGGCGCGGGCGTGGATGACGAGGTGGGGGAAGTGGCGCGTCGCCAGCTCGACCACGCGCAGCGACTGCTCCATGTCCGCCAGCGCCACCACCAGCACCTTGGCCTTGTCGGCCCCGGCGGCGCGCAGCAGGTCGAGCCGCGACGGGTCACCGTAATAGACCTTGTTGCCGAATCGCCGCACGACGTCGACCTGCTCGGTGCTCTGCTCCAGCGCCGTGAAGGGAATGCCGCGCAGCCGCAGCACGCGGCCGACGATCTGCCCGACCCGGCCGAAGCCGCAGATCAGCACCGGCGGCTCGCCGTCCGGCGCGATGGTGTCGTAGGGGCGGACGGGCTTCACGATCAGCCGTGGCGCCAGCCAGCGCTCCTCCGCCGCGAAGACGAAGGGGGTGGCGATCATCGACAGCGTGACCACCAGCATGGCCGTCGCCGCCTGTCCCCCGGTCATCGCCCCGACGCCGACGGCCAGCCCGAACAGCACGAAGCCGAACTCGCCCCCCTGGCTCAGCACGGTGGACAGCCGCACCGACCCGCCCGGACGCAGGCCGGACAGGCGGGCCAGCCCGAACAAGGCCGCCGCCTTCAAGGCCATCAGCCCGAGCGCCAGCGACAGGTAGCGCACCGGCTCGGCCATCAGCGCCGCGACATCGGCCCCCATGCCCACCGACACGAAGAACAGGCCGAGCAGCAGCCCCTCGAACGGCGCGATGTCGGCCTGCACCTCGTGCCGGTACTCCGAATCGGACAGCAGCACTCCGGCCATGAAGGCGCCGAGCGACATGGACAGCCCCGCCCAGGCGGCGAACAGGGCGGTGCCCAGCACGATCAGCAGGGCGGTGGCGGTGAAGATCTCCGGCGTGCGGGCGCCGTCCACGATGCGCAGCACCGGGCGCAGCAGGTACCGCCCGCCGGCCAGGATCACCGCGATCGCCCCCCCGGCCTTCAGCACGGCCAGCCACGCGGTTCCGGCGTCCGGCACCTCCCCGGCGCCGTGGCCGAGCAGCGGCAGCAGCGCCACCGCCGGGATGATGGCGAGGTCCTGGAAGAGCAGGATGGAGAAGGCGCTGCGCCCGGCGTTGGTGGTCAGCAGCTCCCGCTCCGCCAGCATGGGCAGCACCATGGCGGTGGAGGACAGGGAGAGGCCGAATCCGGTCACCGCGGCGGCGGCGGGGGTGAATCCCAGCAGGACAATGGCTGCGACGGCGATCAGGGCCGTGGTCACCGCGACCTGTGCGCCACCGAGCCCCAGGACGGATCGTCGCATCACCCAGAGGCGGGCGGGGCGCAGTTCCAGCCCGATCAGGAACAGCAGCATGATGACGCCGAGTTCCGAGACGTGCCGGATCGCCTCCACGTCCGTCACCAGCCCGAGCCCGCCCGGCCCGATGGCCAGCCCCGCCGCGAGGTAGCCGAGCGGCCCGCCGAAGCCGATCCGCTTGGCCACCGGCACCGCCAGGACCACGGCGGCCAGCAGCACCACCAACGTCACGAAATCCGGCATCGGCCCCGTCCGCGCTGTGTCGAGGGACGGAATATAGGGGGCGGTAGCCCCCGGCAAAACATTGCCCCCTCCCTAACCCTCCCCCGCTATCGCAGGGGAGGGGACAAAACTCCCTCTCCTGCGAAGCGGGGGAGGGAAGGGGCCCGCGGCGCCAGCCGTGGGAAGGGTGGGGGCAAGTACTTCCCTTACGACACCACGATCCGCGGCGCCGCCCGCGCCGGACCCTGCTCGCCGGCGATCTTCTCCCACAGGCGCTTGGCGATTCCGCGGTACGCCTTGGCGTGTTCCGACTCGGGCTGGGACACCACGATGGGCTGGCCCTGGTCGGAGGTCTCGCGGATGTCGAGGTGCAGCGGGATTTCGCCCAGGAACTCCATGCCCAGGTCGGACGCCTCCTTGCGGGCGCCGCCGTGGCTGAAGATGTCCGTGCGGTGGCCGCAGTTGGGGCAGCAGAAATAGCTCATGTTCTCGATGATGCCGAGGACGGGCACGTCCACGCGGCGGAACATGTTCAGCCCCTTGCGGGCGTCGAGCAGGGCGATGTCCTGCGGGGTCGAGACGATGACCGCCCCGGCCAGCGGCACCTGCTGCGCCATGGTGAGCTGGGCGTCGCCGGTGCCCGGCGGCATGTCCACCACCAGAACGTCGAGCGTGCCCCAGTTGACGTCGCGCAGCATCTGCTGGAGCGCGCTCATCACCATCGGACCGCGCCAGATCATCGGCGTGTCCTCGGCGACCAGGAAGCCCATCGACATCACCTTGATGCCGTAGTTCTCCATCGGCTCCAGGATTTTGCCGTCGCGGCTGGTCGGGCGGCCGGAGATGCCCAGCATGCGCGGCATGGACGGGCCGTAGATGTCGGCGTCCAGAAGCCCGACCTTCAACCCGTTCGCCGCCATGGCGAGGGCGAGGTTGCTGGCCGTGGTGGACTTGCCGACGCCGCCCTTGCCCGACGCGACGGCGACGATGGCCCTCACGCCCGGCACCAGCGGCTTCTGCTCCGTCGGCTGCCCATGGGAATGGCCGTGGGAATGTCCTTGGCCGCCATGGGAATGGCCGCCGTGAGAATGCCCGTGGCCCTGCTGCGGGGCCGCGCCCTGGCCGGCGGGCCGGTGCGCGGTCAGGACCGCGGTGACCGACAGGACGCCCGGCAGGGCTTCCACCGCCTTCTCGGCGGCGTGGCGCACCGGCTCGGCCTGGGCGCCGCGCTTGGGGTCCACCTCGATCGAAAAGGCGACGTGCCCGTCACGCACGACAAGGCCGGAAAGCATGCCGAGGCTGACGACGTCCTTGCCCCGTTCCGGATCGACAACCGTCCTCAGAGCGTCAAGGACTTGAGCTTCGCTGACCTGCGCCATGGTTGAAAACTCCGCTTCCTTCCCGATATTGGCGGATATCCGTCGGTGAAATCCTTCCCCGAATGGGATGGGCACTATAGGGCCGGCGGACAATAATGGTAAAGGGATCGGACGGTCCGGGAACGATTTGTTTTCCGGAATTTCCGTCCCAAGAATTGAGAGAGCGCGAAGGGGAACGAACGGAATGCCGTGGAGCAATCAGGGAGGGGGCGGCGGTGGCGGCCCCTGGGGTCCTCCGCCGGGTGGTGGCGGTCAGAATCCGTGGGGCCGTCCGCCGGGTGGCGGTGGCGGCGGTGGCGGCGGCGGCGGAGGGCCGCAGCCGCCGGACCTGGAGGATCTGCTGCGCCGCGGCCAGGACCGCCTGAAGCGGGTGATGCCGGGCGGCGTCGGCAGCGGCCGGGGCATCGCGCTCGTCGTCGGCCTGCTGGCCGTGGTCTGGCTGGCCAGCGGCATCTACCGCGTCGAGGCGGACGAGCAGGGCGTCGTGCTGCGCTTCGGCCAGTGGGTGCGCACCGAACAGCCCGGTCTGCGCTACCACCTGCCGTCGCCCATCGAAACGGTGCTGATGCCCAAGGTGACGCGCGTCAACCGCATCGAGGTCGGTTACCGCTCGGCCGGTGACGGCCGCCGCGGCGACCGCGACGTTCCCGACGAATCGCTGATGCTGACCGGCGACGAGAACATCATCGACATCGACTTCACCGTCTTCTGGGTCATCAAGGACGCGGGCGAGTATCTGTTCAAGATCCGCGACCCCGAGGCCACCGTGAAGAAGGCGGCGGAAAGCGCGATGCGCGAGGTCATCGGCCGCACCGACCTGCAGCCGGCCCTGACCGAGGCCCGCCAGCAGATCGAAACCTCCACCCGCCAGCTCCTCCAGGCCATGCTCGACGATTACGAGGCGGGCATCGAGGTGACGCAGGTGCAGTTGCAGAAGGCCGACCCGCCGTCGCCCGTCATCGACGCCTTCAACGACGTGCAGCGCGCCCGCGCCGACCGCGAACGCGCCCGCAACGAGGCCGAGGCCTACCGGAACGACGTGATCCCGCGCGCCCGAGGCGACGCGGAGCGGCTGATCCAGGAAGCCTCCGCCTACCGCGAGCAGGTCGTGAACCTGGCCCAGGGTGACGCCGACCGCTTCCGCAAGGTCTTCGACGCCTACTCGACGGCCAAGGACGTGACCGCCAAGCGCATGTATCTGGAGACCATGGAAGAGATCCTGCGCGGCGCGAACAAGGTCATCATCGACGGCAACGCGCAGGGCGCGCAGGGCGTGGTTCCCTATCTGCCGCTCAACCAGCTTCAGCCGGCCCCGGCTGGCGCGCCGTCGCCGAACGGCGCGGCGCGGCCCGCCGGCCAGCCGCCGGCCCGTTGAGGAGGGATGCCATGAACCGCACATTGTTGGTCGCCGGCATCGGCATCCTCGCCGCGGGCGTGCTCGCCTCGGCCTCGCTGTTCACGGTGAACGAGGCGCAGCAGGCGCTCGTCCTCCAGTTCGGCGAGCCGATGCGCGTCATCCGCGAACCCGGCCTGAAGGCCAAGGTCCCCTTCATCCAGGAAGTCCGCATCCTCGACCGCCGCGTGCTCGACCTCGATCCGCCGGTGGAGCAGGTCATCCTGGCCGACCAGAAGCGCCTGGACGTGGACGCCTTCGCGCGCTACCGCATCCTGGACCCGCTGCGCTTCTACCAGACCGCCGGCAACGAGGCGGTGGCCGAGACGCGGATGAACGCCATCGTGAACTCGGCGCTGCGCCGCGTTCTCGGCAGCGTGACGCTGCTCGCCATCCTGTCGGACGAGCGTCCGCGCGTGATGAACGACATCCGCGGGCAGGTGAACGACGAGGCGAAGCGCTTCGGCATCGAGATCGTCGATGTCCGCATCCGCCGCGCCGACCTGCCGGAGGAGACCAGCCAGTCGATCTTCGCCCGCATGCGGTCGGAGCGTGAGCGTGAAGCCGCCGAGGCCCGCGCCCAGGGTCAGGAGCAGTCGCAGCAGATCCGCTCCCGCGCGGACCGCGAGCGCACCGTCATCCTGGCCGAAGCGCAGCGCGATTCGCAGATCCTGCGCGGTGAGGGCGACAACCAGGCGCTGAAGATGATCGCCGAGGCGACGTCGCAGGACCCGCAGTTCTACAGCTTCTACCGGACGCTCGAAGCCTACCGGAAGTCGCTGAACAAGGACGACACCACCATGGTGCTGTCCCCGACCGGCGAGTTCTTCCGCTACTTCGGCGACATCACCGGCGGCGGCAACGGCCAGCCGGCGCCGGCCTCGGGCAGCGCTCCGGCGCCGCAGCGGGCTCCGGCCCCGGCGACCGCCCAGCAGCAGTAAGACGGCGCGCTCGTCTCCCCTCCTCCCCGTCCCGGGGGAGGGGGCGGGGTGGGGGTTCCCGTTCCCCCACCCCAATTTTCTTCCCACCTTGTATCCCTCCTCCGACATGCCGCCCGACCGATGACGGATCTCCTCACCGCGCTGGCCCTGGTCCTGGTGATCGAGGGCGTGCTCTACGCGCTGTTCCCGTCCGCGATGCGGCGTCTGATCGTCGAAGCGCTGACGATGCCGGAAAACCGGCTGCGCGCCGTCGGGCTGGTGACGGCGATGGCCGGCGTCGGATTCGTCTGGCTTCTGCGGGGTGCCTGACACCCTTTTGCCGCGTGCGCGTCGCTGGACCGCGCCGCCATTTTCCGGCCATACTCCGACTTCTATACTCGCGCGTCCTCCGTGGCGGATGGGACCCGTGCGCCTTTGCTTGAAGCGGTGACGCGCGGGGATTACATCCGGCACACGGATCGGTGACGCGCCCCCTCGGACCGCGATTCGCATGAAGCCGCGGGCCGATTGGAACAGATGGCCGATTGGAACAAGAAGGTGCCGGATGTCCGGCAGGGAGAGCTGAGTTGAACCCGAACCACCCCATCCACCGCGCCGAACCCGGCCGCCGGCTGCGCGTCGTGCCGCTGATCGCCGCTCTCCTGTTGGGGCTGTCCGCCGCCGTCGGCACCCCCGCCATGGCCCAGTCGCGCCCGGCGCCGACCAGCTTCGCCGACCTGTCGGAAAAGCTGCTGCCCGCCGTGGTCAACATCTCGACCAGCCAGGCGGTGCCGCAGCGCCAGCAGGGCGCCCGTCCCGAGATGCCGCAGTTCCCGCCGGGCTCGCCGTTCGAGGAGTTCTTCCGCGACTTCTTCGACCGCCAGCAGCAGGACCAGCCGCAGCAGCCGCGCAAGTCGACCTCGCTCGGCTCCGGCTTCATCATCGACGCCAAGAACGGCTACGTGGTCACCAACAACCACGTCATCCAGGACGCCGACGAGATCACCGTCATCCTGCAGGACGACACCAACATCAAGGCGGAGCTGATCGGCAAGGACCCGAAGACCGACGTCGCCCTGCTGAAGATCAACACCAACCACCCGCTGGTCGCCGTTCCCTTCGGCGATTCGGACGCCATGCGCGTGGGCGACTGGGTGCTGGCCATCGGCAACCCGTTCGGCCTGGGCGGTTCGGTCACCGCCGGCATCATCTCGGCCCGCCAGCGCGACATCAACGCCGGCCCCTACGACGATTTCCTGCAGACCGACGCCTCGATCAACCGCGGCAACTCCGGCGGCCCGATGTTCAACCTGAACGGCGAGGTCATCGGCATCAACACGGCGATCTTCTCGCCGTCGGGCGGTTCGGTCGGCATCGGCTTCGCCATCCCGTCCAACCTCGCCAAGCAGGTGGTCGCGCAGCTCCGCGAGTACGGCAAGACCCGCCGCGGCTGGCTGGGCGTGCGCATCCAGGGCGTGACCCCGGAGATCGCCGAGAGCCTGGGCCTGCAGGGCCACAAGGGCGCGCTGGTCGCCTCGATCACCCCGAACGGTCCGGCGGCCAAGGCCGGCATCCAGGCGGGCGACGTGGTGACCAAGTTCGACGGCAAGGAAATCAACGAGATGCGCCGCCTGCCGCGCGTCGTCGCCGAGACGCCGATCGACAAGGCCGTGCCGGTCGAGGTGTGGCGCAAGGGCAAGTCGCAGCAGCTCCAGGTGAAGGTTGGCGAGCTTGAGGCCGCCGAGGAATCGGGCCTTCTCGCCGCCAATCCGGAGGAACAGCGCCGCCAGCCGCAGCAGGCTCCGGCCCAGAAGCCGACCGAGACGCTGGGCCTGAAGCTGACCAACATCACCCCGGAGCTGCGCCAGCAGTTCGAGATCAAGCCCGAGCTGAAGGGCGTGGTGGTGACCGAGGTGGCGGGCAACTCCACCGCGTCGGAGAAGGGCATCCGCGCCGGCGACGTCATCATCGAGGTCGGCCAGGAGGAGGTCCGCAAGCCGGAGGACGTGACGTCCAAGATCCAGAAGGCGAAGGAGCAGGGCAAGAAGTCCATCCTGCTGCTGGTGGACCGCCACGGCGACCTGCGCTTCGTCGCCATCCCGCTCAGCCAAGGCTGATCCGGGGGCTATCCCCAAACGAAAAGGGCACCGGCGGTCTCCCGCCGGTGCCCTTTCGCTTTGTGAGGTGCGTCGGTGGGGGTCAGCCCTCCACGAACTCCCCGATCCGGTAGCCCTGGGCGAACAGCAGGGCGGTAAGGTCGCCATGGTCCACGCGGGCGCGGGCCTGGGCGGCCACGGTCGGCTTGGCGTGGAAGGCGACGCCCAGCCCGGCGGCCAGCAGCATCGGCAGGTCGTTGGCGCCGTCGCCGACGGCCATCGTCTCGACGGTCGGGACGTGGCGCTCTCCGGCGTAGGCGAGCAGGGCCTCCAGCTTGCTGTCCTTGTCGAGGATCGGCTCGACCACCGCGCCGGTCATGATGCCGTCCACCACCTCCAGCACGTTGCCGCGGTCGTCGTCGAAGCCGACCCACTGGCGCACCCGCTCCGTGAAGCAGCGGAAGCCGCCGGAAACCAGCACGCAGGTCGCCCCGTTGGCGCGCATGGTGGAAACCAAAGTCTTGGCGCCCGGCATCAGGGTGGCGCGCTGCCACACCTCGTCGACGACGCTCTCGTTCAGGCCCTTCAGCAGGGCGACCCGCTCGCGCACCGCGCCCTTGAAGTCGATCTCGCCGTTCATGGCGCGAACGGTGATCGCGGCGATGTGGTCCTTCAGCCCGACGTAATCGCCAAGCTCGTCCAGCATCTCCTGCTCGATGATCGTCGATTCCATATCGGCGACCAGCAGGCGCTTCTTCCGGTTGCCCGGCTTCTGGGCGATGACGTCCACGGCGAGGCCATCAAGAGCGCGGCGCACGGCGGCTTCGGCCTGCTCGGGCACCAGCCCTTCCTCGGCGATGTCGCAGGCGCGGTCCGGCGCCAGCCAGTCCGGCTTGGCGGTGTCGGCCCCCAGCGCGGTCAGGGACGCGCGGGCGGCCTGCACGGCCTGCTCGTCGAGAACGGCGGAGGCGGCGGCGATCAGCGTAACGACAGCGCTCATGGCGGGGCGATCCTGGAAGAGCCGTGGGGAAGGGCGCGCGCGCTCCCTAGCACAGCCGGGAGTTTGCGCCAACCCACTCCGCCAAGCGTCATAGACATTCCGCGTCGTGGACCCGGGCGCCTCCCGCCGTGTTTCCGCTCAAATCGCGGGAGGGTTCGTCCATGATCCAGCGGCCTGCCACCCTTCTTACCCCGTCCATTCTTGCTTTCACCCTGCTGTTGGCCGGATGCGGCGCCGGGACTGATCTGGCGCAGCGCCCGCCGCCCGGCTATGTCGGCGACGTGGCGGCGCGCGTCTCGGCGGTGGATTGGGCGCAGGCCCGCCCCGTGACGGTTCAATTGGACGAGTTCCGGTTCCAGCCCGACCGTCTGGCCTTCGAGCGGGGAACGCCGTACCGCCTGACGCTGGAGAACGGCGGGAGCGTCGCGCACACCTTCACCTCCGAAGGCTTCTTCAAGGCCATCGCGGTGCGGCGGGTCACCACCGCGCAAGGCGCCGTCGAGACGCCGGCCCTGGTGAATCTGGAGATACCCGCCGGACAGACCGACGTGGTGGACTTCATCCCGATCCAGGCCGGAACCTACGACCTGGCCTGCCACGAACCGCTGCACAGCAGCTTCGGCATGACCGGGACGATCACGGTTCGCTGAGGCCCCGCACCGGTCGCCCTTGCCAAGCCGAGCCTTCCCCTGCCATACGCTGTAGCCGGAGGAACGTCAGGCAAGGCGACATGGCAGAGGACAGCCCGCGCAACCGGGATGTGCAGCACCGGCACGTGGTGGTGATCGGCGGCCCGACGGCCTCGGGCAAGTCGGGCATGGCGCTCGACATCGCCTTGGCGCGCAACGGCACGGTCATCAACGCCGACAGCATGCAGCTTTATGCCGAGCTGGACGTGCTGACCGCCCGTCCGGGGGCGGAGGATCTGGCGAAGGCTCCGCATCGGCTCTACGGCGTGCTGCCGGCGGCGGAGCGCGGCTCCGCCGCGCGCTGGCGCGACATGGCGCTGGCCGAGATCGCCGCGGCCCATGCCGCCGGGCGTCTGCCCATCGTCGTCGGCGGCACCGGCCTCTATCTGCGCACGCTGATGGAGGGCTTGAGCGCCGTCCCCGCCATCCCGGACGAGGTCCGCAAGGCCGCCCACGCCCGGCTCCAGGAGCTGGGGGGCGAGGCGTTCCGCGCGGAGCTGGTGGGCCGCGACCCGGCCTCGGCCAAACTCAACCCCGGCGACACCACCCGACTGACCCGCGCCTGGGAAGTGCTGGAGGCCACCGGCCATCCCCTCTCCCACTGGCAGACCCAGCGGGCCGAGGGCGCGCCGGAGGGGCTGGCCTTCTCCGTGCTCGTGATCGACCCACCGCGCGACGCGCTCTACGCCAATTGCGACCGCCGCTTCCGCGTGATGATGGGGCAGGGGGCGTTGGAGGAGGTGCGGCGGCTCGACGCGCTCGGCCTCGATCCCGACCTGCCGGCGATGAAGGCGCTGGGCGTTCCGGAGCTGCGCGATCATCTGCGCGGCACGCTGACTCTCGACGAAGCCATTGCGCTGGCTCAGCAATCGACGCGCCGCTACGCGAAGCGGCAGGTCACCTGGTTCCGTCACCAGCTCGCGGCGCGGCCGCCGGCCTCCGCGCTGCATGGCTGCCATACGATCAATTCGCTCTACGCAAGACCGCTTAGTGAAGCAATACTGACCTATCTTGAAACGACGTTGCGTCGTTGACCCTCAGGAGGATTGAAAGTGACGGTCGATTGGGGAAACGTGTTTGCCGGTCGCGTCGCCGGCATGGGAGCTTCGGAAATCCGGGAGCTGCTGAAGCTGCTCGAACGGCCGGAAATCATCTCCTTCGCCGGGGGCATCCCGGACCCCGATTTCTTCCCGACCGCGGCCATCGCCCGCGCCTATGAGAAGATCTTCCAGTCCAACGGCGGGGCCGGCGGCGCGCTCCAGTACACCATCAGCGAGGGCTTCACGCCGCTGCGCGAGTGGATCTGCACCTACATGGGCCGCCGCGGCATCCAGGCCGGGCTGGACGAGGTGCTGGTGACCAGCGGGTCGCAGCAGGCGCTGGAGTTCGTCGGCAAGCTGCTGATCGGGCCGGGCGAGAAGATCCTGGTGACCCGCCCGACCTATCTCGGCGCACTCCAGGCCTTCTCGCCCTATGAGCCGCAGTATCTCTCCGTCCCCGGCGACGCCGAAGGGCCGGACCTCGCCGCGGTGGAGGCGGCGCTGGAGCAGAAGCCGAAGTTCTTCTACCTCGTCCCCGATTTCCAGAACCCCAACGGCACGACGATCTCGCTGGCCCGCCGCGAGGCGCTGCTCGACCTCTGCGCCAAGCACGGCGTGCCGATCGTCGAGGATGCGGCCTACACCGAGCTGCGCTACGAAGGCGAAGCGATCCCGTCCTTGGTCGCGCTGGACGCCGCCCGCAACGGCGGCAAGATCACCAACGTGCTCTTCTGCGGCTCCTTCTCCAAGACGATGGTGCCGGCGCTGCGCGTGGGCTGGATCAACGGCCCGGCAGAGGTGATCAACCGGCTGGTCCTGATGAAGCAGGCCGGCGATCTCCACACCAGCACCATCAACCAGATCGTGCTGCACGACGTGGTGTCGCAGAGCTTCGACAGCCACATTCGCCGCCTGCGCGCCAGCTACAAGGAGCGCCGCGACGCCATGCTGACCGCGCTGGCCGAGTTTGCTCCGGCCGGGGTGACCTGGACCAAGCCGGAAGGCGGCATGTTCGTCTGGATCGAACTGCCGGAAGGCACCGACGGGGTGGAGTTGCTGGCCCGCGCCATCAAGGACGCCAACGTCGCCTTCGTCCCCGGCTCGGCCTTCCACGCCGACCGCTCGGGCAAGAACACGCTGCGCCTCAGCTTCTCCAACAACAACCCGGAGCGCATCCGCGAAGGCATCCGCCGCCTCTGCGGCCTGCTTCACACCGTCGCGGCGTAACCTCCGCCAGTCCTCGCGCAACGGCCTGCCTCCGCACCCGCGGGGCAGGCCGTTCGCGTTTCCGGGCGGCTTTGCGGGGAGGGCGGTCTTTCCAGCTTGCGAAATATTTGGAAAAACTGCGGCAAAAAATCTTTTCGATCATTCGCAAAATGGGTTGACCGACGACCGGCTGATTGTCTAGTTTGCCGGTCCCGGCCTTCGCCTTTGGGGATAACCCCTTGTTTTCCCAGCAGGCCATCGCCGGGGTTTGAGAAGGAACAGGGCCGCCCGTGAAAAGAGGGGCCCCCATTGGAAGGTCGTGAGCTATGCCCGAACAGAAGCTGACCGGCGCGCAGATCGTCATCAAGGCCCTGAAGGATCAGGGCGTAGACATCATCTTCGGTTATCCGGGCGGCGCGGTACTTCCGATCTACGACGCCATCTTCCAGCAGAACGACATCAAGCACATCCTGGTCCGGCATGAGCAGGCCGCCGTGCACGCCGCGGAAGGCTACGCCCGCTCCACCGGCAAGGTGGGCTGCGTGCTGGTGACCTCCGGTCCCGGCGCCACCAACGCCGTGACGGGCCTGCTCGACGCGCTGTGCGACAGCATTCCGCTGGTCTGCCTGTCCGGGCAGGTGCCGACCCACCTGATCGGCAACGACGCCTTCCAGGAGGCCGACACCACCGGCATCACGCGCCCCTGCACCAAGCACAATTACCTGGTGAAGGACGTCAACCAGCTCGCCCGCACCATGCACGAGGCCTTCTACGTGGCGCGCAGCGGCCGTCCCGGCCCGGTGCTGGTCGACATCCCGAAGGACGTGCAGTTCGCCGACGGCACCTACATCCCGCCGACCGAGGTGAAGCACAAGACCTACCGCCCGCAGGTGAAGCCCGAGATCGCCCGCGTGGAGGAGGCCATCGAGCTGATCGCCACCGCCAAGCGCCCGATCTTCTACACCGGCGGCGGCGTGGTGAACGCCGGCCCGATCGCGGCCAAGCTGCTGACCCAGTTCGTGAAGATGACCGGCTTCCCGATCACCTCGACCCTGATGGGGCTGGGCGCCTTCCCGGCGTCGGACCCGCAGTGGCTGGGCATGCTGGGCATGCACGGCACGTACGAGGCGAACCTCGCCATGTACAACTGCGACGTCATGATCAACATCGGCGCCCGCTTCGACGACCGCGTGACCGGCAAGCTGTCGGAATTCGCGCCGGGCTCGAAGAAGATCCACGTCGACATCGACCCCAGCTCGATCAACAAGAACGTCGCGGTGGACATCCCCATCGTCGGTGACGCCGGCGCCGTTCTGGAAGACATGATCCGCATCTGGAAGGCCCGCCAGAAGCGCGCCGACCAGACCGCCCTGAAGGAATGGTGGGGTCAGGTCGAGGGCTGGCGCGCCCGCAACTGCCTGAACTACAACCGCACCGAGGCGGTCATCAAGCCGCAGTACGCGCTGGAGCGGCTGCGCGAGGCGCTGCGCGGCAAGAACCACTACGTGACGACCGAGGTCGGCCAGCACCAGATGTGGGCCGCCCAGTTCCTGCCCTTCGACGAGCCGAACCGCTGGATGACCTCCGGCGGCCTGGGCACCATGGGCTACGGCCTGCCGGCGGCCATCGGCGCGCAGCTCGCCCACCCCGACGCCATCGTGGTGGACGTGTCGGGCGAGGCGTCCTTCCTGATGAACATGCAGGAGATCGGCACGGCGGTGCAGTACCGCGCCCCGGTCAAGATCTTCATCCTGAACAACAAGTACATGGGCATGGTGCGCCAGTGGCAGGAGCTGCTGCACGGCTCCCGCTACTCCAACAGCTACTCCGAGGCGCTGCCCGACTTCGTGAAGCTGGCGGAAAGCTGGGGCTGCGTCGGCCTGCGCGCGACCACGGTGGCCGAGGTGGACGAGGTCATCGAGAAGATGCTGGCCGTCACCGACCGCCCCTGCATCATCGACATCGCCGTGGACCCGAAGGAGAACTGCTTCCCGATGATCCCCGGCGGCAAGGCCCACAACGAAATCCTGTTCGGTCCGGAGGACAGCCCGTCCGACGCCACGCCGGAAGACGGCATGGTGCTGGTCTGATCGCGGCGACCAAGACGAACGGTTGAAGGCCCTCTGGCGGAGTACGGATCGTGGAAGAGAAGATCGAGAAGCACACCATCGCCGTGCTGGTGGACAACGAGCCGGGCGTGCTGGCCCGCGTCATCGGCCTGTTCTCGGGCCGCGGCTACAACATCGAAAGCCTGACGGTGGCGGAGGTGAACAACGCCGACCACCTGTCCCGCATCACCCTGGTCACCTCCGGCACCCGCATGGTGGTGGAGCAGATCAAGGCCCAGCTCGACCGCCTCGTGCCGGTGCACAAGGTGCACGACCTGACGGACGAGGGTCCGTCGGTGGAGCGTGAGCTGGCGCTGGTCAAGGTCGCCGGCACCGGCGAGCGCCGCATCGAGGCGCTGCGCCTGGCCGACATCTTCAAGGCGAAGGTCGTGGACGCCACCCTGACCTCCTTCGTGTTCGAACTGACCGGCACGACGGCCGAGGTCGACGATTTCGTCGGGCTGATGGCTCAGCTCGGCCTCGTCGAGGCCAGCCGCACCGGCGTCGTCGCCATGTCCAAGGGAGCCACCGGCTTCTGATTTTGGCCCTAAGCGGCGGGCTATGACGCCACCCATGACAGGGAGACGACCCAGCCCGCCGTCCTTTTGCAGGTCTGCCGAACAGTCTTGTGCTTGACGCGGCCCTTTCGCCGGTGGAGTAATTCCGCTGCGCAAAACTCGCACCACCAGATCGAAAAATCCAAGGAAGACCACCATGCGCGTCTATTATGATCGTGATGCCGACGTGAACCTGATCAAGGGGAAGAAGGTCGTCATCGTCGGCTACGGCAGCCAGGGCCACGCCCACGCCAACAACCTGCGTGACAGCGGCGTGAAGGACGTGCGCATCGCCCTCCGCCCGGGCTCGGCCACCATCAAGAAGGCTGAGAACGCCGGCTTCACGGTCATGTCCCCGGCCGAGGCCGCCGCCTGGGCCGACGTGGTGATGATCCTCACCCCGGACGAGCTGCAGGCCGACCTGTACCGCGACGACCTCGCCAAGAACCTGAAGGAAGGCGCCGCGCTCGCCTTCGCGCACGGCCTGAACGTGCACTTCAACCTCATCGAGCCGCGCGCCGACCTCGACGTGTTCATGATCGCGCCGAAGGGCCCCGGCCATACCGTCCGTGGCGAGTACCAGCGCGGCGGCGGCGTGCCCTGCCTCGTGGCCGTGCACCAGAACGCCTCGGGCAACGCGCTGGACATCGCCCTGTCCTACGCCTCGGCCATCGGCGGCGGCCGCGCCGGCATCATCGAGACCACCTTCAAGGAAGAGTGCGAGACCGACCTGTTCGGTGAGCAGGCCGTGCTCTGCGGCGGCCTGACCGAGCTGATCAAGGCCGGCTACGAGACGCTGACCGAGGCCGGCTACGCCCCGGAGATGGCCTATTTCGAGTGCCTGCACGAGGTGAAGCTGATCGTCGACCTCATGTATGAGGGCGGCATGGCCAACATGCGCTACTCGATCTCCAACACCGCCGAGTACGGCGACTACAAGACCGGCCCGCGCATCATCACCCCGGAGACCAAGGCCGAGATGAAGCGCGTCCTGGAGGACATCCAGACCGGCCGCTTCGTCCGCGACTGGATGCTGGAGTGCAAGGCCGGCCAGCCGTCCTTCAAGGCGACCCGCCGCCGCAACGCCGAGCACTCGATCGAGCAGGTCGGCGAGAAGCTGCGCGCCATGATGCCGTGGATCGCCGAGCGCCGTCTGGTCGACAAGTCCAAGAACTGATCGGTTCCTGGATCGAGAAACGGGAGAGCGCGCCGCGAGGCGCGCTTTTTCGTTTGTGGATAGTTCTGCTGTTGGCTTGTCCCCCTCCCGACCTCCCCCCCGCTTTGCAGGGGGAGGAGAAAATTCCCTCCCCTGCGAAGCGGGGGAGGGTTAGGGTGGGGGCAAGTGCAACCGGCTGGAAAACCTCACACATCCCCCCGTGACCGGTCCGCCTTCGGCCGCTCGTCGAGCAGCGGCCGGCCGGTGTGCACGAAATGCACGACCTCGGCGATGTTGGTGGCGTGGTCGCCGATGCGCTCCAGGCTCTTGGCGATGAACAGCAGGTGCATGTGGGCGGTGAACATCTCCGGCAGGCGGGCGGCCGACTGGTTGATGCTCTCGCACAGGCTGGTGTAGAGCGCGTCCACCTCGTCGTCGGTGCGCCAGACGCGCAGCGCCAGTTCGACGTCGCCGTCCACATAGGCGTCCACCGCGGTGGTCAGGCGCTGGCGCACCAGACGGCCCAGGTTGGGCAGGGTGCTCATCGCCGGGGATTCGGGGAACTCGGCCACGGAGACGGCGCGGCGGGCGGTGTTGGCGGCGTGGTCGCCGACGCGCTCCAGGTTGCCGGCGATCTTCAGCGCGGCGATCACCTCGCGCAGATCGTCGGCCACCGGCTGGCGTAGCACCAGCATGCGCATGCAATTGGCCTCGATCTCGTGCTCGTAGCTGTCGAGGCGCGCGTCGGACTCGACGATGGCGCGGGCCTGCTCCGGGTTGCGCTGGGTCAGGCAGGTCAGCGCGCCGTCGAGCTGGGTTTCCGCGGCGCCCGCCATCTGCACGATGCTGGCCTTCAGCCGCTTCATGGCGTCTTCGAACGCGGTGACGATGTGCGGGGCGGGGTGCTTCATGGGGCTGGCCTTATCGGTGCGGGCGTCGGTGGCGGACGGCCGGAAACCTTACAGTTTTGCGGCCCGGCAGGCCAGTACCGTCGCCGCGCGGCACGCGGCGGGCGCCGCATGGGAATGGTTGATTTCGCATGTGCGAAATGGCAAGAGTCCGGCCCTGCTACCCCTTATGACCAAGCACGGACGCCGACCGTCATGATCGAACGCCGTTTCGAACAGATCATCTTCGCCAGCCGCTGGCTGCTCGCCCCCTTCTATCTGGGGCTCGTCGTGTCGCTGGTGCTCCTGCTCGCGAAGTTCACCCAGGAGATCTTCCACATCGTCCCGCACGTGCTGGAGATGCAGGAAAAGGACGTCCTCCTGGCCGTGCTGACCCTGATTGACCTGTCGCTGGCCGGCAACCTGCTGCTGATGGTGATCTTTTCGGGATACGAGAACTTCGTGTCCAAGATCGACGTGGCCGACCACAAGGACCGCCCGGACTGGATGGGCAAGGTCGACTTCGGCGGGCTGAAGCTGAAGCTGATCGCCTCCATCGTGGCGATCTCCGGCATCCACCTGCTGAAAAGCTTCATGAACATCGACAACACCAGCAAGGAAAACCTGATGTGGATGGTCATCGTCCACATGACCTTCGTGGTGTCGGGCGTCCTGCTGGCCCTGATGGACCGGCTGGAAGGGAGCCATCACGGAGCGCACGGCAAGGCGGCGGCCGCGGCGAAATCCGATCATCATTGAGGGCGCCGGAGCGGTTTCAAACCCGACACAAAGCCGTTGCGGCGGGTTGGGAATCAGCCTAAGGATACCCCCGCCGCGAGCGGAGCGGTTTGGCCGGACGCCGGAGGTTCCCGCCTCCTGTTGACGGAAAATTAACCCTGACGCGGCAGTGTGGCGGGCACCGGAGGACGGCGTTCCGCCAGGACTTCGGGGACTGGACATTCCGCCGGGACCGGCCTTGCCTCAAGGACCGCCTCCCATCGACCAGAGCGCCGGACCGGCGCCGGCGTCCGCCCCACGGGCGCCGGAGACAAGGGTTCGGCAAGGCGTGCCGGTTGCACTCTCCGCTTGAGCGCGAAGGGGCATTCGTCTATGGAACCGTTGGCGGGCGTGGCCCTCCGCACCGGAGCGGGCACATCGCCGGCAAGGCCGTCTCAACCGCATTGAAGAGTTAGTCGGGTCCATGCTTTCCAAACTCCTCGGCGTGCTTTCCGCCGACATGGCGATCGATTTGGGGACGGCCAACACCCTGGTCTATGTCAAGGGCCGCGGCATCGTTCTGAACGAACCCTCGGTCGTGGCGATCGCCAACGTCCGCGGCAAGAAGCAGGTGCTGGCCGTCGGCGACGAGGCGAAGATGATGCTGGGCCGCACGCCCGGCAACATCCAGGCCATCCGCCCCCTCCGCGACGGCGTCATCGCCGACTTCGAAGTCGCCGAGGAGATGATCAAGCACTTCATCCGCAAGGTGCACAACCGGCGCAGCTTCGCCAGCCCGCAGGTCATCATCTGCGTGCCGTCGGGCTCCACCGCCGTGGAGCGCCGCGCGATCCAGGAATCGGCGGAGGCCGCCGGCGCCCGCCGCGTCTTCCTGATCGAGGAGCCGATGGCCGCCGCGATCGGCGCCGGGCTCCCGGTGACGGAGCCGACCGGCTCCATGGTCGTGGACATCGGCGGCGGCACCACCGAGGTGGCCGTGCTGTCGCTGGGCGGCATCGTCTATTCCCGCTCGGTCCGCGTGGGCGGCGACAAGATGGACGAGGCCATCATCGGCTACATCCGCCGCACCCACAATCTGCTGGTCGGTGAAGGCTCGGCGGAGCGGATCAAGAAGGAAATCGGCTCGGCCTGCCCGCCGGAAGACGGCGAGGGCCGCATCCTGGAGATCAAGGGCCGCGACCTGATGAACGGCGTGCCCAAGGAACTCATCATCTCCGAGCGGCAGATCGCCGAGTCCCTGGCGGAGCCGGTGTCGGCCATCGTCGAGGCGGTGAAGGTCGCCCTGGAGCACACGGCGCCGGAACTGGCCGCGGACATCGTGGACAAGGGCATCGTGCTGACCGGCGGCGGCGCCCTGCTGGGCAACCTGGACTTCGTCCTGCGCCACGCCACGGGCCTGCCGGTGTCGATCGCCGACGACCCGCTGTCCTGCGTCGCGCTGGGCACCGGGCGGGCGCTGGAAGAGATGAAGACGCTGCGAAACGTCTTGGTCAGCGCCTACTGATTGGTGTATTGCTCGGTTGGGTTCCCCCGGTGGTTCGTCCATTCGCCAGCGTAGCCGGGGGCGGATCGCGTACCTGGACGGGATGATCCTGTGAAGCCTCGCAATTCCGGTTCCGTCGTGCGCCTTGCCGCCCCGCTGCGGGCGCTCGCCCAGCGCTTCTCCTTCCTTCTGCTGGTGCTCGCCTCCGTCGCCCTGATGATGGTGGGCCGGATCGACGCGCTGTCGGTGGACAGCGCGCGCGCGCGGGTGACCGACGCTTTCGCCCCGATCCTCGACGCGATCTCGCGCCCCGCCGCCACCGCCGCCCATGTCGTGGAGTCGGTGGTCGAGGTGCAGAACGCCTTCGAGGAGAACCAGCGGCTGAAGGCGGAGAACGCTCGGCTGCTGCAGTGGAAGCAGGCGGCGCTGCGGCTGGAGGCGGAGAACATCAGCCTGCGTTCCCTTCTCAAGGCGACGCCGGAGCCGTCCTCCTCCTTCATCACGGCGCGGGTCATCGCGGCTCCCGGCAGCTCCTTCCTGCGCACGCTGGTGGTCACCGCCGGCCGTCGCGACGGGGTGCGCAAGGGGCAGGCGGCCATCGCCGGCAGCGGGCTGGTCGGCCGGGTGATCGAGGTCGGGGAATGGTCGGCGCGCGTCCTCCTGCTGACCGACATCAACACCCGCATCCCCGTCGTGCTGGAGCGCTCGCGCCAGCGGGCGGTGATGGCGGGCGACAATTCCGACCAGACCCGGCTCCTCTACCTGCCGCCGGAAGCGCCGGTTCAGGTGGGCGAGCGGGTGGTGACCTCCGGTCACGGCGGGCAGTTCCCGCCGGGGCTGCCGGTGGGCGTGGTGTCCTCGGCCGGTGAACGTGGCGTCCGGGTGCAGCCGAACGTCGACCTGTCGCGGGTTGAACACCTGCAGCTGGTCGAGTTCAGCCTGCCGGGAAGCGAGACGGAACCGTCGTCCGAGTCGAAATGACGCTGACCTTGTGGCAGCGGCTGGACAAGACGGGGCGGAATCTCGCGCCCTTCGCGGTGACGGTCATGCTGGCGCTGGCCGGGATGATCCCGGTGCCGCTGCCCGGCTATGCGTCGGTGGCGCCTTTCCTGACCGCCATCGCCGTCTATTATTGGGCGATCCACCGGCCCGACCTGATGGGGCCGGGCACCGCCTTCCTGATCGGTTTGCTGCAGGACCTGCTGACCGGCGGACCGCTGGGGGTGAACGCGCTGGTGCTGGTGCTGGTCCATTGGGCGGTGTCCAGCCAGCGGCGCGTCCTGGTGTCCAGCACCTTCGCCCTGATGTGGTTCGGCTTCGGGCTGATCATGATGGGCGTGGCCTGCATCCAGTGGCTGGCCTTCTCGGCGCTCCAGGCGACGGTGCTGCCGTTCCGGCCGGCGCTGTTCCAGGCGCTGCTGACCATGGCCTTCTTCCCGGCCATCGCCTGGATGCTGATCCGCGTGCACCGCGCGTTTCTTCAGGGATGATGGGCCAGGTTGATGGACTGGGGTGAGGTCAGGGATAGCCGGCAGGGATGATCTGGCAGGGGATGTGAGCCTTTGACTGCGATGGACCGCGACACCGACCGCTACCGCCTGCTGACCCGCCGCGCCGCCGTGCTGGGCGGGTTGAAGCTCGCCGGTCTGTCCGCTCTGGTCGGGCGGCTCTATTACCTGCAGGTGGTGGAGTCCGCGCGCTTCACCATGCTGGCCGAGGAGAACCGCATCAGCCTGCGGCTGGTCGCCCCGTCGCGCGGCACCATCGTCGACCGGTTCGGCGCGCCGCTGGCGGTGAACCAGCAGAACTACCGCGTCGTCGTGGTGTCCGAGCGCACCCGCAACATCCAGGACACGCTCGACAAGATCTCCAAGATCGTCCCGCTGACCGACGGCGACCGCCGCCGCGTGATGCGCGAGCTGCATCGCAAGCGCCGCTTCGTGCCGGTCACCGTGCGGGAGAACCTGACCTGGGAGCAGGTCGCCACCATCGAGATGAACACGCCGGACCTGCCGGGCGTCGCCATCGAGGTCGGCGAGATCCGCCACTACCCGGAGGCGGAAGCGACCGCGCACATCCTGGGCTATGTCGGCGCCGTGTCGGAGGCGGAGCTGAACGGCGACCCCGTGCTGTCGCTGCCCGGCTTCCGCATCGGCAAGGCGGGGATGGAGAAGTATCACGAGAAGGCGCTGCGCGGCACGGCGGGCACCAGCCAGCTCGAGGTCAACGCGGTCGGGCGCGTCATCCGCGAGCTGTCGCGCGACGAGGGGCAGCCGGGCCGCGAGGTCCAGCTGACCATCGACATCGGCCTGCAAAAATTCGTGCAGCAGCGGCTGGCGCAGGAGGTCAGCGCCTCCTGTGTGGTGATGGACGTGCACACCGGCGGCATCTACGCCCTGTGCTCACACCCCAGTTACGACCCCAACCAGTTCACCATGGGCATCAGCGCCGAGCTGTGGGAGGAGCTGCTGTCCAACCAGGCGACGCCGCTGAACAACAAGGCGGTGGCCGGGCAATACCCGCCGGGCTCCACCTTCAAGCCGGTGGTGGCCCTGGCGGCCCTGGAATCGGGGCTGATCAGCCGCAACCACTCGGTGTTCTGCCCGGGCCACATGGACCTCGGCGACCACCGTTTCCACTGCTGGAAGAAGGGCGGGCACGGCACGGTGGACGTGGTCGGCGCGCTGCGCCATTCCTGCGACGTATGGTTCTACGACGTGTCGCGGCGCATCGGCATCGACCGCATCGCCGAGATGGCCAACCGCTTCGACATGGGGCAGCTGACCGGGCTGGACCTGCCGCACGAGCGCCCAGGCCTGATCCCGTCCATCGACTGGAAGAAGGGCGCGCTCGGCAAGCCCTGGGCGCAGGGCGAGACGCTGATCGCGGCGATCGGGCAAGGCTACGTGCTGTCCACGCCGATGCAGCTCGTCGCGATGACCGCGCGGCTGGCCAACGGCGGCTTCGCAGTGAAGCCCCACCTGACCAAGCAGATCAAGGCGCTGTCGGGCGAGCAGACGAGCTGGCCGCCGATCGGGGTGAAGAAGGAAAATCTCGACCTCGTCCTGCGCGGCCTCTACGAGGTGACGAACGCGCCGAACGGCACCGCCTACAAGTCGCGCATCACCGAACCCGGCTATGAAATGGCCGGTAAGACCGGTTCCGCCCAGGTCCGCCGCATCACCATGGCGGAGCGCAGCACCGGCGTGCGGAAGAACGAGGATTTGCCCTGGCGGGAGCGCGATCACGCGCTGTTCATCTCCTACGCCCCGGTCAGCGCCCCGCGCTACGCCTGCGCGGTGTTCGTGGAGCACGGCGGCGGCGGGTCCACCGCGGCGGCGCCGATCGCGCGCGACATCCTGCTGGAATGCCAGAAACGCGATCCGGGCCGCGCCGCCGTGGCGGAAAGCGCCCCGCCGCCCCCGCCGCCGGGCGGCACCCGGGGCTGAGGGGCTTTGGGGCTGTAGGGCTTTGGGACTGTAGGCTTCGGGACTGCGCGGCCGATCAGGCCGCACGCACTTCGGACAGGAACTGATCCACCTCGCGCTTCAGGCTCGATGCGCGCGCGGCCAGCTGGTCGGCCGCCTCCTTCACGCTGTGGGTGGCGGCGCTGGTCTCCGACTCCGCCTGCTGGATGCCGGCAACGTTGCTCGACACCTCGGCGGTGCCGTTGGCGGCCTGCTGGGCGTTGCGGCTGATCTCTCCGGTCGCGGCACTCTGCTGCTCGACGGAGGCGGCCATTTCCGCGGTGGAGCGGTCGATGTCCTCGACCTGGGTGATGATGGCGCGCATGGCCTCCACCGTCCGCCCGGAGGCGCTCTTCACCGCGGCGATCTGGTTGCCGATCTGCTCGGTCATCGCGTGGGTCTGGTTGGCGAGGTTCTTCACCTCGCTCGCCACCACGGCGAAGCCCTTTCCGGCCTCGCCGGCGCGGGCGGCCTCGATGGTCGCGTTCAGTGCCAGCAGGTTGGTCTGCGAGGCAACAGCGTTGATCGAGGCGACGATCTGGTCGACCTGCTCGATGGCGGCGGACAGGGCGTCGAGCTGGGCCTGGGCCTGGTTGGCCCCCTCGGCGGCGGCCTTGGAGCGGGCGGCGGAGCGGGCGACGCGCTCGGCCAGCTCATGGATGGAGGCGGACATCTCCTCGGACGCCGAGGCGACGGTCTGGACGTTGGCGCTGGCCTCTTCCGACGCGCCGGCGACGGCGTTGCATTGGGCGCCGACCTCCTCGACCGCCGAGGCGAGCTGGGCGGCGGTGGCCTGCAATTCGGTGGCGGCGCCGCCGACGTCGTTCACGATGACGCCCACCTGCGACTCGAAACGGCCGGCCAGGGCGAGCATCGCGGCGCGCTTTTCCGCCTGGGAGCGGGCCTCGGCCTCCTTGGCCTCGCGCTCCATGGCGCGGCTGTGCAGGAGATTGCGCTTGAAGACGTCGGCGGTGGCGGCGATGGCGCCGACCTCGTCCTTGCGGTCGGTCCCGTAGACCTCCGTGTCGAGCTTGCCGTCGGCCAGCCCGCGCAGGCAGGCGACGACGGCGGTCACCGGGCGGACGATTCCGAACTGCGACATCAGCCAGCCCAGCAGCAGGCCGACGAGAATGCCGACAGCCGCCGCCGCGATGAGCTGGACGGCCCGCCGTTCCGCCAGTTGGGAAGCGTCGTCGGATAGACGTGACGCCTTGTCGTCGGTGTAGGCGGTGTATTTAACGCTCAGATCCTGGAGATTCCGCGCGGCGATAGCGCTGTTTTCGACCGAAGCGAGAATGTCCTTATGAAATCCGACGGCACCCTTCGCGTTGATCTCACGGGCTACGGCCAGAGTCTGCTCCAATTGAGTCTTGTAGAGCGACAGCGCCGCTTCGAAGTCTGCCAGCAAGCGCTTCTGCTCGGGGTCGGCGGTCTCCTTGACCCTGGTGAGGTTTGCGGACAGCGAGTCGCGGCTCATCGCGATGGAGGGCAGAACTTGCGGCAGATCCGCAGGGTTGGCGGCAAGGCGGTATTCGTCGCGGAGCAATTCGACCACCAGGCGATTCAGTCGTGCACCGAGCCTCATCTCATCGCCGGAAGCCTTGATCTCGTCGGTGGCGCGGCTCAGCGCGTCCAGTCCGGTGACCGACGTGGCAGTAATTCCTGCGCAGATCGCTCCCAGCATGATGATGATGGACAAGATTTTCGTAGATATCTTGAAGTTGCTCAGAAGCATGGCGGTTCTCTCTCTTCTCACCATGGCGGAGTGAATGCGTCATGGCCGGTATCGGACAGAGACGTTCGACTGCATACGGGGGTGTGTACGTCTCTTGCCTATTTTATATCTAAGCATCTATCGCCCGAATGTGACATGCGGTTTCGCGCCGCGACATGGTTCAGGAACCGACGGCCTGCCGGCCTGTTTTTTCGAGGGATTAAAATTCGGGTGGGCAGACATGGCTGGCGGACTGACCAATTGGCTGGTCGATGTGATGCACACGATGAATTACGTGGGCATTTTCCTGCTGCTGGTCCTGGCGCGGGTGATCCCGCCGGTTCCCGCGGAGTCGGTCATCCCGTTGGCCGGCATCGCGGCGGCGCAGGGCGAGTACAATCTGTTCGGTGTCGCCTTGGCCGGTGGGCTGGGCTCGCTGGTCGGGCAGTTGGTCTGGTTTCTGCCCAGCCGTCTGATGGGCCGCGACCGGCTCGAGGCCTTTCTAAAACGCTACGGCCACTGGCTGACCATCCACCCCAAAAAGGTCCGACGAAGCACGGAGTGGTTCGGAAAGCATGGCGGGATCGCCGTGTTCCTGACCCAGCCGGTGCCGGGGGTGCGGACGCTGATCTCGATCCCGGCGGGGGCCTGCCGGATGTCGATCCCGCTCTACTGCCTGTATTCCGGGATCGGGTCGATCCTGTGGACGCTGCTGCTCGCCTGGACCGGCTACATGCTGTCCCGCTGGCCCTTCGCGCACAGCCTGGTGGGCTATTTCACGGTTGGGCTGCTGGTGGTCCTGGTCGGGCTGTACCTGTACCGGCTGGTCAGCCATTTCCACGGCATCCGCCGCGCCCAGAAATCGTCGCGGGGGCCGGGCGGCGATCCGCCGGTGGCGGGAGCCCCGCTCAGCCCTTGAGGTTCAGCGTTTAACGCTCATCCCATGGCCCAGCCGGCCATGCCGGTGACGGCCATGCCGAGCGCCCACAGGCCGAAGGCCGCCAGCGCCACCCCCGTGCAATGGTTCAGCCGGGTCAGCCCGCGGTCGGAGATGCGGTGGCGGACGGCGGCGACGCCCATGGACAGGGTGAACCACCACAGCGAGGCGCCGATGAAGACGCCGGCAACCAGCGTGGAGGCGTCCACCCGCCCCAGATTGCCGCCCAGCCCGAAGCCGGCGAAGATGGCGATGAAGGCCATGATGGTCGCCGGGTTGGTCAGGGTCAGGGACAGGCCGGTCATGAAACCGCCGAGGAAGGACGGCGTGTCGGGCGCGCTGGCGGCCTCGCGCTCCTCGTCCTCCGGCTTCTGACGGAAGGTGCGGATGGCGACGACGATCAGGAAGATGCCGCCGACGAGTTGGAAGGCGATCTCGTGCCCTTGCAGGAAGTCCAGGGCGGCGGAGACGCCGAAGGCGGCGATGGCGCCGTAGATGGTGTCGGCCACGGCGGCGCCGAAGCCGGTGAAGAAGCCCATCAGCGGCCCGTGCTGGAGCGTGCGGCGGATGCAGAGCAGGCCGATGGGGCCGACCGGGGCGGCGATGGCGATTCCCAGGACGATGCCCTGCAGCAGCACCACCAGACCATGCACGCCGATCACCTCGTCCAATCTGCGATTCCCTCCTCCGGGCCCCTCCTCCGGGCAATGGCGGGCGTGATAGCGGGCCACCGCCCTTCCGTCAACCGGCGTCGCGGAGGGAGGTCCCCCAGGGGCTGTGACCTGCGGCGGAATTCCCCCTGCCATGTGCCCCCTGTCGCGGGGCGGGAGGAGCGGCTATCCTGGCCGCCACGACCCGGCAAGCGGGCGCACCGGAACGGGGAAGCGGAACGATGACGATGACGCGCATTCTGACCATCCTGGCCCTGTCGCTGACGGCGGCGACCGTTCCCGCCGCGGGCCCGGCCCTGGCGGCGGACGAGTTCATGCCGGCGGTGGTGTTCGACCAGGGCGGCAAGTTCGACAAGTCCTTCAACGAGGCGGCCTACAACGGGGCGGAGCGCTTCAAGAAGGAGACCGGAATCGTCTACCGCGAGTTCGAGGTCACCAGCGAGAGCCAGCGCGAGCAGGCGCTGCGCAACATGGCGCGGCGCGGCGCCACCGTGATCACGGCGGTCGGCTTCTCCCAGTCCGCCGCCGTCGACAAGGTGTCGCGCGAGTATCCCAACACGAAATTCTGCCTGATCGACGACAAGCTGGACCTGCCCAACGTCCAGTCGGTGACCTTCAAGGAGCATGAGGGCTCCTTCCTCGTCGGCATGCTGGCGGCGCTGGCCTCGCAGAGCGGCAAGGTCGGCTTCATCGGGGGCATGGACATCCCGCTGATCCGCAACTTCCTGACCGGCTACGAGCAGGGCGTTCGCCATGTGAAGGCGGACGGCGAGGTCTTCACCAACATGACCGGCACCACCCCCGCCGCCTGGAACGACCCCACCCGCGGGGCGGAGCTGGCCAAGAGCCAGTTCGGGCGCGGCGCCGACGTGGTCTTCGCGGCGGCCGGGGCGACCGGGCTGGGCGTGCTGCAGGCCGCCGCGGACGCCGGCAAGCTGGGCGTCGGGGTGGACAGCAACCAGAACTGGATCCACCCGGGCAAGATCCTGACCTCGATGGTCAAGCGCGTGGACGTGACCGTCTACGACTGCATGAAGTCGGCCAGGGACGGCAGCTGGACGGCCGGGCACCGCGTCGTCGGGCTGAAGGAGGAGGGTGTTGGCTACGCGCTCGACGAGAACAACCGCAAGCTCGTCACGGCGGAGATGGAAAAGGCCGTCGAGGACGCCAAGCGCAAGATCATTGCGGGCGAGCTGGCGGTGAAGCCGTATCAGCCGTGAGCTGAGTTTCCGCGTCGCCGAGCATTGCCCCCTCCCTAACCTTCCCCCGCTCTTGGCGGACCAAAGGTCCGCCTGTCGCGTCAGCGCAAACCTCCGGTTTGCGCGAGAGCTGCGCAGGGGAGGGGATATAGCTCCCTCTCCTGCGAAGCGGGGGAGGGAAGGGGCCCGCGGCGAAGCCGTGGGAAGGGTGGGGGCACGGACCTTCCAATCATGAAAGTCCCCATGCCCCAACACCCTCCCGCTCTGGAAACCCGCGGCGTCAACAAGTGGTTCGGCGCCAACCACGCCAACCGCGACGTGTCGCTGGCCGTGCCGAAGGGCACCATCCACGGCGTGATCGGCGAGAACGGCGCCGGCAAATCGACGATCATGAGCATCGTCTACGGCTATCTGCCCGCCGACGGCGGGACGATCCTGGTGGACGGCCGCCCGGTGGCGGTGCACAGCCCGCGCGACGCCCTGGCCGCCGGGATCGGCATGGTCCACCAGCATTTCATGCTCGTCGATCCCTTCACCGTGCTGGAGAACGTGCTGCTGGGCGCGGAGGGCGGCATCACCCTGGCCGCCGGGATGGCACGGGCGCGGGCGGAGCTGACCCGGCTCGCCCGCGACTACGGGCTGGAGGTGGACCTCGACCGCCCGGTCGGCGAGCTGCCGGTGGGGGCGCAGCAGCGGGTGGAGATCCTGAAGGCGCTCTACCGCGGTGCCGACATCCTGATCCTCGACGAACCGACGGGAGTCCTCACCCCGCAGGAGACCGACCATCTCTTCCGCATCCTCCGCGCGCTGCGCGAGCAGGGGAAGACGGTCGTCATCATCACCCACAAGCTGCGCGAGATCATGGAGCTGACCGACAACGTGACGGTCATGCGCCGCGGACAGGTCGTGGCGAACGTCGCCACCGCCGACACCAGCCGCGAGGCGCTGGCCGAGCTGATGGTCGGGCGCAAGGTGCTGTTGGGGGTGGAAAAGGCGCCGGCCACGCCCGGCCCGGCGGTGCTGGAGGTCTCCGGCCTGCGCGTGCGCGACGGCGCCGGGGTGGAGCGGGTGAAGGGCGTCGGCCTGACCGTCCGCGCCGGGGAAATCGTCGGCATCGCCGGCGTGTCAGGCAACGGCCAGTCCGAACTGTTGGAGGCGCTGGCCGGCATGCGACCGCCGGCGGGCGGTTCCGTCCGCCTGCGTGGGGAGGAGCTGGCCGACCGGCCCGACCGCTTCACCGCGCGGGGGCTGCGCGCGCTCGGCGTCGGCCATGTGCCGGAGGACCGGCAGCGGGTCGGCCTCGTCACGAGCTTCGAGGCGCAGGAATGCGCGATCCTCGGCCATCAGGGCGATCCGGCCTTCAACGGGCGGCTCCTGATGGACCGAGGCGCGCTGTTCGACCGCTGCGCCGCGGAGATGGACGCCTACGACGTGCGCCCGCGCGACCCGCGCCTGCCCGCCGCCAACTTCTCCGGCGGCAACCAGCAGAAGATCGTGCTGGCCCGCGAGATGGAGCGGAACCCCGACTTGCTGCTGGTCGGCCAGCCCACCCGCGGCGTGGACATCGGCGCCATCGAGTTCATCCACCGCCGTCTGGTGGCCCTGCGCGACCAGGGCAAGGCAATTCTGCTGGTGTCGGTGGAGCTGGACGAAATTCGCGCCCTGTCCGACCGCATCCTCGTCATGTTCGACGGCCGGCTGGTCGGCGAGGTCGCCCCCGACGAGGCGGACGAGCGGCGTCTCGGACTGATGATGGCCGGGGTGGCGGAGGCAGCGTAAGGTTGACCCCGAACGCTCCCGCTTGCGCTGAACGGTGGCGCGGGGCACTTTCCTTGACGCTGGGACGCGGACGCCGTCCGGCTTGTGAACGGGCGTGACCACGGATGGAGCCGGGATGGCGCAGGACGCGGCGCAGGGGGTGACGGGCCGGGGCTTCGGCCGGCCGGGCGAGGCGCCCGGCTGGGTCGGCTACGCGCTTCTGCCGCTGCTGAACCTGCTCGCCGCCCTCGTCCTGTCCGGGCTGGTCATCCTGGTGATCGGCGAGAATCCGCTGGACGTGCTGGCGCTGCTGGTGACCGAGGCGGTCGGCTATCCCGAGGCCATCGGCTACACCCTCTACTACACGACCAGCTACATCTTCACCGGGCTGGCGGTCGCCATCGCCTTCCATTGCGGGCTGTTCAACATCGGCGGAGAGGGGCAGGCCTATCTCGGCGGGCTGGGGGCCGGGCTGGTCGGTCTGGCGCTGACCGGCTGGCCCTGGCCGGTGGCGGCGCTGGGCGCGGTGGCCCTGTCGGCGCTGTTCGGGGCGGCGTGGGGGGCGGTCCCCGGCTGGCTCCAGGCCAAGCGCGGCAGCCACATCGTCATCACGACGATCATGTTCAACTTCATCGCCGCCGCGATCATGACCTATCTGCTGGTGGACGTGCTGATCCGCCCCGGATCGCAGTCGCCGGAAACGCGGGAGTTCGATCCGGGGGTCTGGCTGCCGACCATGGACCGGGCGCTCGGCTGGGTCGGCGTCGCCATCCCGGCCTCGCCGCTGAACCTGTCCTTCCTGTGGGCGCTGGCCTGCTGCGCGCTGTTTTACGTGTTCCTGTGGCGGACACGCTGGGGCTACGAGATCCGCACGGTCGGGCGGAACGAGCGGGCGGCGGTCTACGCCGGCATCTCCCCGGCGCGGAACATCATCCTGGCCATGGCGATCTCCGGGGCGCTTGCCGGCTTCGTCGGCGTGAACGAGATCATGGGGGTGCAGCACCGCATTCTGTTGAACTTCACGGGCGGGGTGGGCTTCGTCGGCATCGCCGTGGCGCTGATGGGGCGCAACCACCCGGTGGGGATCATCCTGGCGGCGCTGCTGTTCGGCGTGCTGGCGCAGGGGGGCGGGCAGGTGTCCTTCGAATACCCCACCGTGAACCGGGAGCTGGTGATGGTCATCCAGGGCCTTGTCATCCTCTTCGCCGGGGCGCTGGAGAACCTGTTCAAGCCGCGGGTCGAGGCGCTGTTCCGCCGCCGCAGCGGGGGCCATGACGGGGGGACGGCGCATGGATGACGCCCTGCTCGTCGTCCTGCTGCTGGCCGACGCCACCATCCGCGTGGCGACCCCGCTGGTGCTGGCCGCCTTCGCGGCGCTCTACAGCGAGCGGGCGGGGGTGGTGGACATCGGGCTGGAGGGCAAGATGCTGGCCGGCGCCTTCTTCGCCGCCGCCGTCGCCTCCTCCACCGGCAACCCCTGGCTGGGGCTGGCCGCCGCGGTCGCGGCCTCGGTGGCGCTGGCGCTGGTCCACGGCTTCGCCTGCATCACCCACAAGGGCAACCAGGTCGTCTCGGGCATGGCGATCAACATCCTGGTCGCCGGGCTGGCGCCCACGCTGGCCTACGCCTGGTTCCGCCAGGGCGGCCAGACTCCGCTGCTGCCGGGGGAGGCGCGGCTGCCGCAGGTCCATCTGCCGGGGGTGGCGGCGCTGTCCGGCATCCCGATCCTCGGTCCCGTCTACCGGGAGCTGATCGACGACGCGAACGTGCTGATCTGGCTGACCGTCCTTCTGGTGGTGGCGACCCATTGGGTGTTCACCCGCTCGCGCTTCGGGCTGCGGCTGCGGGCGGTGGGGGAGAACCCGTCGGCGGTCGACACGGCGGGCCTGTCGGTCACGCGGCTGCGCTATCAGGCGGTGATCATCACCGGGGTGCTGACCGGCATCGCCGGCGCCTATCTGTCCACCGCGCACGGCGCCGGCTTCGTGCGCGACATGACGGCGGGCAAGGGCTATCTGGCGCTGGCCGCGCTGATCTTCGGGAAATGGCGGCCCTGGCCGACGCTGTTCGCCTGCCTGCTCTTCGCCTTCACCGACGCGGTGCAGGTCCGCCTGCAGGGCGTGCCGCTGCCGGTGGTGGGGGTGATCCCGGTGCAATTCATCCAGATGCTGCCCTATGTGCTCACCGTGCTCCTGCTCGCCGGCTTCGTCGGCCGGGCGGTGGCGCCCAGGGCCAGCGGCGTCCCCTATGTGAAGGAGCGGTGATGAGCGACCCGCAAGACGCCCCGATTGCCGACTCCCTGATCGCCGCCGCCCGCGACGCGATGGCGCAGGCCTACGCGCCCTATTCTCATTTTTCGGTCGGTGCGGCCATTTTGGGCGAATCCGGGCGCATCCACGCCGGGGCGAATGTGGAGAACGCCGCCTACCCGCAGGGCCAATGCGCCGAGGCCTCGGCCATCGGGGCGATGATCCTGGCCGGGGACCGCAGCGTTCGGGCGATCGTCGTGATGGGCGGCCAGCCCGGCGACGGTCGGCTCTGCACCCCCTGCGGTGGCTGCCGCCAGCGGCTGCGCGAGTTCGCCAAACCCGACACGCCGATTCATGTTTGTGGACCGGAAGGGCTTCGGCAAACGTTTAGGTTGGACGAGTTGCTGCCGCACTCCTTCGGCCCCGACAATCTCGATTTCTGAGGGGAACTGACCGCCATGACCGCCGCACGCGCCGCCGCGGAAATCCTGCACCGGGTCCCCGGCTTCCGCCCGCGGGTGGGGATCGTGCTCGGCTCCGGCCTGGGCGGGGTCGCCGACCGGATCGAGGGGGCGACCGTCATGCCCTACGGCGACCTGCCCGGCTTCCCGCTGCCCAGCGTCGAAGGGCACATGGGCCGGCTGGTGCTGGGCCATCTCGGCGGCCAGCCCGTCGCCTGCATGCAGGGCCGCGTCCATGCCTACGAGGGCAACGGGTTCGACGCGCTGAAGACGGCGGTCCGCGCGCTGAAGCTGGCCGGCTGCGACACGCTGGTGCTGACCTGCGCCGCCGGCTCGCTGCGGGTGGAGGTCGGGCCGGGGCGGCTGATGGCGATTTCCGACCACATCAACATGCTGGGCGCCAACCCGCTGACCGGCCCCAACGAGGACAGCTTCGGCCCGCGCTTCCCCAGCATGACCGACGCCTGGGACCCCGCCCTGCGCGCGCTGATGCGGCGCCGGGCGCTGGAGCTGAACATCGATCTGGTCGAGGGCGTGTACGCCGCCTATCCCGGTCCCTCCTTCGAGACGCCGGCCGAGGTCCGGATGTTGAAGGTCCTGGGCGCGGACGCGGTCGGCATGTCCACGGTGCCCGAATGCATCGTCGCGCGGCATTGCGGCCTGCGGGTCGTGGGCTGCGCGGTCATCACCAACCTGGGGGTGGGACTCGGCGACGGGCCGGTGGACCATGACCAGACCCTGCGCGCCGCCTCGGCCGCCGCCTCCGATCTGGAGCGGCTGCTGACCGGCTTTCTCGACGGGCTGAACATAGACGAAGGACGCCGGTCATGAAACTTCCCGCCGATCTGCAACGGGCGCTCGACACCGCGGTCGCCGTCAAGGCCGACGCCAAGGGGGCCGGCCGGGCCATCGGTCTGCTCGACCTGACCAGCCTGAACGACGACGATACCGACCAGACGGTGGAGGCGCTGTGCAAACGCGCCGTCACCCCCGCCGGGAAAGTCGCCGCGGTGTGCGTCTGGCCGCGCTTCGTCAAGACCGCGCGCAAGGCGCTGAAGGGCAGCGGCGTGAAGATCGCCACCGTCGTCAACTTCCCCTCGGGGGAGGCTGACGCGGCGACGGTGGCGGCGGAAACCAAGGCGGCCATCAAGGACGGCGCGCAGGAGATCGACGTGGTGCTTCCCTACCGCGCTTTCATCGACGGCGCGCGCACCCAGCCGATGAACGTGATCCGCGCCTGCCGCGAGGCCTGCGGGACCGACGTGACGATGAAGGTGATTCTGGAATCCGGCTGCTTCCCCGATCCGGAGCTGCTGGCCTGGGCCGCCCGCGACTCCATCGCCGCCGGGGCGGATTTCCTGAAGACCTCCACCGGCAAGGTACAGCCCGCCGCGACGCTGGAGGCGGCGGCGCTGCTGCTGCACGTCATCCATGAGTCGGGCAAGCCGGTGGGCTTCAAGGCGGCTGGCGGCATCCGCGACGCCGACGGGGCGGCGGCCTTCCTGGCGCTCGCCACCGCGATCCAGGGCAAGGGTTGGGCCAAGCCGGACAGCTTCCGCTTCGGCGCCTCGGCCCTGCTGGACTCGCTGCTCGCCACCGCCGGCCATGGCGGCGGCAAGGGCGAGGGGAAAGGCGAGGGCAAGGACAAGGACGGCAAAGACGGCAAGGGCGACGGCAAGGGCGGCGGGGCGGTTGCCCAGCCGGCCACCGCCGGCTATTGATCCGCGCGACAGACCAGACCACGGAACGGACGCACGGATGCTTCCCCAGGAACTGATTCGCAAGAAGCGCGACGGCGGGCGCCTGGACGCGGCGGAGATCGGCGCCTTCGTGCGCGGCATCACCGACGGCTCCGTCAGCGAAGGACAGGCGGCGGCCTTCGCCATGGCCGTCTTCTTCCGCGGCATGGCGCTGGAGGAGCGGGTGGCCCTGACGCTGGCCATGCGGGATTCCGGGACGGTGATGCGCTGGGACCATCTCGACCTGCCCGGACCGGTGATCGACAAGCATTCGACCGGCGGCGTGGGCGACAAGGTCAGCCTGATCCTCGCCCCGGCGCTGGCCGCCTGCGGCGGCTTCGTGCCGATGGTGTCGGGCCGCGGACTGGGCCACACCGGCGGCACGCTCGACAAGTTCGAGAGCATCCCCGGCTACCGCGCCAAGCCCGACCGGGCGACGCTGGAGCGGGTGGTGAAGCAGGTCGGCTGCGCGGTGATCGGGGCCACCGACGACATCGCACCCGCCGACCGCCGGCTCTACGCCATCCGCGACGTGACGGCGACGGTGGAAACCATCGACCTGCTGACCTCCTCGATCCTGTCGAAGAAGCTGGCGGCGGGGCTGGACGCGCTGGTGATGGACGTGAAGTTCGGCTCCGGCGCCTTCCTGCCCGACATCGCCAAGGCGCGGGAGCTGGCCGACAGCCTCGTCACCGTGGCCGAGGGCGCCGGGCTGCCCACCGTCGCGCTGCTGACCGACATGAACGAGGTGCTGGGCCTGACCGCCGGCAACGCGCTGGAGATGCGGGAGTGCATCGACATCCTGCGCGGCGGCGCGGCCGACTCCCGGCTCTACGAGGTCACCGCCGCCCAGGCCGCCGAGCTGCTGGTTCTGGCCGGACTGGCGCCGGACGTCGCGACGGGGCGCGACCGGTTCGATCAGGCGATGAGCAGCGGGCAGGCCGCCGAGCGCTTCGCCCGCATGGTCCACGCGCTGGGCGGTCCGGCGGACCTGCTGGACGCGCCGGACCGCCATCTGGACGCCGCCCCCGTCGTCCAGCCGGTCTTCGCCGATCGGGTGGGCGTGGTGGCGGCCATCGACGTGCGGGCGGTCGGCATCGCCGTGGTGGCCCTGGGCGGCGGGCGGACCAAGACGACCGATCCCATCGACTTCGCGGTCGGGCTGGCCGACGTCGCCGGGCTGGGCGCGTCGGTGGGGCCGGCGGAGCGCCCGCTCGCCGTCGTCCACGCCCGCAGCGCGGCGCAGGCGGAGGACGCGGCGGCGTTGCTCCGCCGGGCCTTCACCGTGGCCGACACCGCCCCGCCGGCCGGGCCGCTGATCGCCGATCGCATCCGGCTGTAAAAGGCGGCTTTAAGCGGCGCGGCGCCCATCCTTGGCTTGCCGCGCCCGCACCGGCCCGACCAGGGCCTCCGCGGCGAGGCGGCCCGAGATGACGCAGGCCTCCACCCCCGGACCGGGGAAGACCCCGCCGCCGGCCAGCAACAGGCCGGGCAGCGGTGACTTGGTGGGGAGCGCCGGATCGGTGCCGTAGATCGCCCCCTCCGTCGTGTGGGCGTAGCGGGCGAAGGTGGCGGCGCTGGCCTCCTGCCGGTGCAGAATGTGGCGCTCCAGATCCGGGATCACGGCCGCGGCTGCGGCGATCATCGCATCGCCCTCCCGCGTCTTCCGCGCGCGGTAGTCGGCGGCGGCGCGGTCCGAGGTGCCGCCCGCCGGGTCCAGCCGCATCAGCGTCAACGCCGCGCAGCCCGGCGGCGCCAGGGTGGCGTCGTGGGCCGACGGAAGGGCCAGCGCCATCCCCTCATCCCTCAGAAAGGTCATCGCCGACAGGTCCGGGCGGATGTCCAGCGCCAGCGTGACCAGGAAGGCGGAGGTGGTGGGGCGCAACGCCCGGTATTGTGCCACGCAACCGGCGGGCAGATGCTCCTCCCCCACCAACTCCAGCAGGGTCCGCCGGGCGTCGGCGTTGGAAATCACTGCAGCGGCGGCGATGCGCTCCCCGTCCAGGGTCTCGACCCCGGCGGCACGGCCGTCCTCGGCCAGGATGCGGCGGACGGCGGTGCGCAGCCGGACCTCGCCGCCCTTGGCGCGAATCGCCTCGGCCAGCGCGTCGGCCAGCCGCTGCGATCCGCCCTCCGGGTAGGCGCCTCCGTCGAAGAAATAGCCGAAGATCGGCGCCATCTGGGTGGCGCCCAGCCGCTCCGGCCGGTCGGAAAGATAGCCGGTCAGGCTGGACAGCAGCGCGCGGGCTCCGGCGTCGGGCACGTAGTGCTCCAGCATCTCCAGGAAGCCGCGGTCCTGCCAGCGGGAAGCCTGCGGGCATTCCAGCGGGTAGGCGCGCATCGCCGCGACGTCGCGCGGGATGTGGGGAAGGCCGGTCTCGGCGCAGCCGCGGTAGAGGTTCCGGTGGACGCCGCGCATCTCCTCCAGGAAGGCGGCGGTTCCGGCGGCGCTGCCGGGATGCTCCCGCGCGATCAGGGCGGCCAGACCCGCGGCGTTGCCGGGCAGCGGCTCAAGAACACCGCTTCGGACGATGCCGCGCGTCACCGGCTGCCAGCGCACGCGGTCCGCCACGCCCACCGTGCGCAGCAGATGCCCGACCGGGCCATCTGGCCGGGTGCCGCTGACGTCATGCACGCCGGCGTCGAAGGTGAAACGCCCGACCGTCCCGTCGCGCAGCCGAACCTTGCGCTCCCAGGAGGAGCAATAGCCGCCCGGCCGGTCGTGCGCCTCCAGGACGGTGACGCGGACCCCGGCCTCCGCCAGCAGGGCCGCCGCGGTCAGCCCGCCGATGCCGGCGCCCACGACGACGACACCACCCTTTTTTCCGAGCACGGCGGGAGCGGGCCAGCGGTGGGGCTCCCGCTCCTCCAGCCGGCGGGTGACGGCTCGGTTGACCAGCCAATCCGGCAGTCGGCGGTTTCCCAACACACCGGCCAGGGTGGCGAGGGCGGAGGTGACGACGCCGACCTCCGTCGCGACGGCGAAGCCGACGGCGCCGGCCAGGAAGACCACCCCCCACAGCGCGGTGACCGCCTTGTTGACGGCGACGAACTGCGGCAGGTGCCACAGGCCGGGCGGTGTCGTCTCGCGGGCGTAGGGCAGGGTGAAGGGACGGCCCAGCGCGAGCGAGGCGAAGGCCATGCCGGCCAGGGCGAGATGGACAATCACCCCCATGCGCTCCAGCGGTCCGATGAGCAGCAGCGCGGCGAAGAACGCGGCGGCGACGAGTTCCGGCGCCTTCAGCGAACCCCGCCGCCGATCATGGGCGCAGAGCGTCAGGCTGAGCAGCAGCGCCGCCAGCGCGGCCGCAGGATGGCCCGCCGGCTGGAGGACGCCGAAGGCGATCCAGGGCGAGACGCCGACGAGGATGCGGATCGATTGGGGCATCGGCTTTGACAGGAGCATGGCGGACCCTTGCGGTGGTGATGCCCGCCAGACTGTTCAAAGCACCGGCCGGAGCCAGCGCCGATCCGCGAAAGGCCGGCTCCGCTTCGCCAAACGCCCGCCCGTCGGTTCACGAAGCGTGAAACGCCGGCGCTCCGCCGGGCGCCGCCGCGCGGGCCAGACCTGCGGTTGCGGCATTGGGCAGCGTCATGGTTGCTCAGATACTGTGCAATCATGACCCAGGCCGCCGCTCTTCCCGCCGTTGACAGCGATGACACCCGCCGCGCCATCGGCTGCTTCCTGCTGGCCATCTTCCTGTTCGCGGGAATGGACACGCTCATCAAGTATCTGAGCAGCGGGTATCCGGTGGCGCAGCTCATGTTCGCGCGGTCGGTGGTGGCGCTGGTGCTGGTCGGCGGCATTTCGGTGGCGCGCGGTGGCTGGGGCGGGATGCGCACGCGGCGGCCCTTCGCCCACGTCTTCCGCTCGCTGGCCGGGCTGCTGTCGATGGGCTGCTTCTTCTACGCTTTTCGGCATCTGCCGCTGGCCGAGGTCTATGTGCTGAGCTTCGCCGGGCCGCTGTTCATCACAGCGCTGTCCATGCCGCTGCTCGGCGAGCCGGTGGGCTGGCGGCGCTGGGCGGCGGTGCTGGTCGGCTTCGGCGGCGTGGTGGTGATGGCCCGTCCGGAGGCCGACGCGCCGCTCCTGCCGATTCTCGTCGGCGTGGCCGCGGCTTTCTTCTACGCGCTGGCGATGATCGCGGTGCGCGGCCTGTCGCGGACCGAGAGCAACACGGCCATCGTCGTCTATCTGCTGCTGACCACCACGGTGGTGAGCGGCGTTGCGGCGATCCCCGACTGGGTGCAACCGGGCGGCTTCGACCTTGGGCTGATGCTCCTGGTCGGCACGCTGGGCGGGGCGGCGCAGGTGCTGATGACCCAGGCCTTCCGTCTGGGCCGCGCCGCGGTGGTCGCACCCTTCGAGTACACGGGGATGATCTGGGCGACCCTGCTCGGCTTCCTGGTCTTCGGCGACGTGCCGACCCCCACCGTGCTGGCCGGGGCGGGGATCATCATCGCCAGCGGTCTCTACATCCTTTATCGGGAAACGCTGCGCCGCGGCGGCTGACGGGTCAGGCGGCGGCGGGAAGCGCCGAGCAATCATTTTGGGAGAGCGGCGGGCCGGTCAGCGCGATGATCCGGCTGCGCTCCAGCACCCGCCGGATTCGCGGCGGGTGATTCTCGAAGGCGATGGCGCCGCCGCGGTCGAGCACCGCGTTGCGGAGCGCCAGCAGAATGCCGATGCCGCAGGAATCGAGGACCTCCACCCGTCCCAGATCGACGCACAGGGTCAAGGCCCGCGCGTCGGCGACGCGGCGGAGCAGGGGCGTCAGGCCGGGCAGGGCGGCGTGGTCGACCCGCCCCGACAGGACGGCGCACAACCCGCAGCCGCCCCGCGCCGTGGCGAAGGGGTGCAGGGTGACGGTGCTGTGCGACGGGGTGGGCCGCATGCTTCGTGACGACTTTCCGGTTGGGACGACGGTCCGGCGCGGGCCGGGGGCGGCGGAAGGAACCACGGGAAGCGCGACTTTCCGGTGTCTGTTGCGTTGCAAAATTGTGAAAAGGCGCCGGGCCGCCGCTTGACAGCCGGGCGCCGGCCTCACACTGTGCACACGAACGGCTGGGGTGCCTGCCGCAAGGCGGGCTGAGACCACACCCATCGAACCTGATCTGGGTCATGCCAGCGAAGGGAGCCAAGCGTTCGAGGCTGTGCCGCCGCTATCCTCCCGGCCTCCTCGTCCTCGCGCGGTTCTTCGCCG